>DATMRT010000148.1:0-83212 GCA_035565975.1 Hyphomicrobiaceae bacterium | reverse complement strand
GTCAGCGCGCGCGCAATTCCTGCGCAAGTTCCAGTAGCGCTCTCTCGGTGCGGGGGGCCGATCGAAAGCATGGAGCCGGGTGCCGTCCGACGATGTCGGCTGGCGTGCCGTGCTGTGCCGGAGCGCGGGCATGATCGGCGTAGCGACGGCGGGGCTTATCGGCGCGTCGATCCTCGTCACCTCGTTCATCTCCGGCGTGTTCGGCATGGCCGGAGGGCTGATCCTCCTCGGCATCCTGCTCGTATTTCTCGATGTTGCGCCGGCGATGGTCCTGTTCGGGATCATCCAACTCGGCGCCAACGGCTGGCGCGCGACGCTTTGGTGGCGGCTCGTCGAGTGGAACATCGTCCGGCAATATCTGGTCGGCGCGGGCGCGGCGTTCGTGATCATGCGGCTGATCTCGTTCCTGCCCGACAAGGCCGTCGTCTACCTCATGCTCGGCTCGATCGTCTTTATTGTCGATGTGCTGCCGAAGGGCTTCACGCCCGACATCACACGGCGGTGGGCGCCGCCCATCGCAGGGCTCATCGTGATGACGCTGCAGCTCCTGGCGGGGGCAGCCGGCCATATCCTCGACCTCTTCTTCCAGAAGAGCCTGCTCGACCGCCGGTCCGTCGTGGCGACGAAGGCGGTCTGCCAGACGTTCGGTCACGTCGCACGGATCGCCTACTTCGGCACGTTCGCGGCGGCCTGGGATATGACGCTTCCCATGTGGCAGTACGTCAGCGCGATCGCGCTCGCGATCGCAGGAACGTCGCTGG
Source organism: Hyphomicrobiaceae bacterium (assembly GCA_035565975.1). Classification (GTDB taxonomy): domain Bacteria; phylum Pseudomonadota; class Alphaproteobacteria; order Rhizobiales; family Hyphomicrobiaceae. The sequence continues at coordinate 82,451 of DATMRT010000148.1, read as the reverse complement.
CGGCGAAGGTCCTGCTTGGCATGACCAACGAAGGCTTCCGGCGCTGGAGCCGCTGGATCGTCGTCGGGATCAGCGTCGTCTATCTGGTCCGCGGCGGGTGGCTGCTCGCATTCGGCTGAGAACGGGTCGCTATTTCTTCGGAGGACCACTCTGGGTTCTCCCAAGCCGATGCGGCGTAGAGCGCAATCAAAAAGCCAATCACAGCAGCAAGAAAAAAGGTTCTCATACGCAACCCCTGAAAGAAATATCTTAGATGCAACTTGCAAGCGCCAATCGCGCCCGACTTCGTCAATGCACTTGTTGTTAACGGAATTTTAACGTAAACAAATCCCTTATGGTGATCAACGTGCGCCCTGGGGCACTGCGTACTGCTTCGATCATCAGGGGAACCATGGCTAAGCACAGCCAAGTACTCGGCATGGCCGTCGTTGCCGCGCTGTCGGCCGTTTTCCTCGCGGCTTGCGGCGGCGAGATCGTTCCAGCACACCTGCGACCTTTGTCCAAGGACACCATGATGCTCCTTGGCAAGAAGGACATGCGCGCCGACACGCAGATCTTCGTGCGCATCTTCAAGGAAGAGTCGGAGTTGGAGATCTGGAAGGCCCGCGACGACGGGCGCTTCTATCATTTCAAGACCTATCCGATCTGCACGTGGTCTGGAGAGCTCGGGCCGAAAATTCGCCAGGGCGACAAACAGGCGCCCGAGGGCTTCTACACGATCACCAAGCGCCAGATGAACCCCAAGTCTAACTATCATCTCGCGTTCAATATCGGCTTCCCGAACGCTTACGACCGCGCGAACGGCCGTACCGGCGACTTCCTGATGGTGCACGGCAACTGCACGTCGGCGGGCTGCTACGCAATGACGGATGGCCTCGTCGAGGAGATCTATGCCCTGGCGCGCGAGCAGTTCGATGCCGGGCACGAGTCCTTCGATGTGCACGCCTTTCCGTTCCGCATGACCGACGAGAACATGGCGCGCCACCGCAACAGCCCGCACTACCGGTTCTGGCAGACGCTCAAGGAAGGCTACGATTACTTCGAGATCTCCCGGCAGCCTCCCAAGATTTCGGTTTGCGAGCGGCGCTACATCGTCAATGCGGACTTCCGCGACCCGCGTGGTGGGCGTATCGATCCGGAGGGCCGCTGCCCCGCGTATCAGATCGCCCGACCGCAGCCGTTCGTGCCGCGTCCCGGCGACAAGGTCGCGATGATGCCGCAGGTCGTCGTTCCCGGCCTGAAGAAGCGCGACGTGCTCATGAGCGCGATGCCGGGCGCCGGGCAGCGCATGAGCCTCGGGATTCCTCCCGAGCTCTTCGAGCTTGGCGCCAAACCGGTCGAGACACCCTCGCAGGCCGGTAACCGATAAGCCGACTCACCGCGCCTCTCGAAGTGGCGGGTTCGCCATAATATTCCGTGCATTCAGCGAGCAAACCGGCCGCCGTACCAGTGTGGCGCGTCTGCGATACCCGCTGATCATTCCGCGCCTGACGAGGCCGCGCGGGCTTGTCCCTCCCATGGGCCTATGGTTCCTGGACGAGAGGAATTGTGGCGTAACTGCGGCAGGGGCGGCGTGGTGTACGGCTCCAAGTACCATACCGGTGTGATCGGCCTTCCAACTGCATGGGGGGCAATCGGCACCCGGTTCCTGGTCGCTCTCATCCTTACCCTGATGACCTTCGTCGCGCCGACGAGCGCGCTTGTCGTCGAGCTGGACGACGTCGCTCCCGACCGGATCGAGCGCCAGCGCGCTTTTGTGCGCGGTACTCTGCCGCCCGCCAGTGCTCCGGAGCTCAGCCACCTATCGGAGTGGCTCGCCGACAAGGGCCTCACGGAGGGATCGCCGATCCTGATCCGCATCTTCAAGGCCGAGTCGGAGCTCGAGCTGTGGATGCGCAAGGGGGCGAGCTACGTCCTGCAGGCGACATTTCCCATCTGCCATTGGACCGGCACGCTTGGCCCTAAGCTCCGTGAAGGCGACAAGCAGAGCCCCGAGGGCTTCTACACGGTGGGGCGCCGACAGATGCGCCACCTCGGTCGCTGGAGGAATGCGTTCAACCTCGGCTATCCAAACCTGCACGACAAGCGCCTCGATCGCACCGGTTCCTACATCTTGGTGCATGGTGGCTGCTCATCGACGGGCTGCTTCGCGATGACCCAGGCCGTTCAGCAGGTGATCTACCGCCTTGCCGCCGCGGCGTTGCGCCGTCATCAGACCAGCTTCCAGGTCCACGTGTTCCCGTTCCGCATGACGGAGGCCAACATGGCAGCTCATGCGGAGAGCCCCTGGATGGATTTCTGGCAGGACCTCAAAGTCGGCTACGACGCATTCGAAGAGACCCGGCTGCCGCCCCGCGTCGGCATTTGCGGTCAACGCTATGTCGTGGCGAAGGCTGCGCAGAGCATGCGCAATGACGGGGCACTGCGGCGCATCGAGCCGGGTAAGCCAGAGGCGGCTGAGTTCGACACCAGCCGATGCGGCATTCCGGTTGCGCAGCCCGTCGATCCGGTGGTGGCCGCTTCCACGCCGGCAGATGGATCGCCCGCCAGCGGCACTCACTTCACGCCGTCTTCGGGCCGCACGGTTGCGCGAGTTGAGCGCAGGGAGCCGGTCGGCCCGCCCTCGCCATCGCGCGCTGAGCGGACGGACTACGGCTGGGTCGCGCGCGAGCCAAAGCCGATCGAGAAACGCACCGTCAGGCCGGCAAACGCCAAGGCGCAGAAGCAGGCCGACGAGCGGACCGCGCTGCGGGAGAAGCGGCGTGCCCATCGGGAGGCGCTGAAGAACAGCTATCTCCGGACGCTGGTCGGGGCTTGGCAATAGCCTTCCGGGCGCGTCATGCGGGCTTGCGGTAGACGTCCTTGAGCGCGATCCGGCCATCCTTGAACGTATAGACCTCGACGCCCTGATGGTCGCTGACGGCACCATCCGAGCGTCGTGTCTCAGTCAGCCGGAAGGTCATGAACGACATGTCGGGGAGGTGTTGGTAGACGACATCCGAGAAGCGCTGAGCGCTGTAAACCTCCTGTTGGCGCTGGAAATGCGCGCGGATGGCCTCAGGGCTGGCGAGCAGTCGCGGCGCCCCGCTCTCGTCCTGCCCCCGCCACTGGAAATCCGGGGTTACGACGCGGTAGAGGGCTTCGACGTCCTTCTTGAAGAAGGCGCGGCCGAACGCTTTGAACAGCTCTTCCCGTTCGGCGAGAGCCTGACCCGTGAGCGACATTTTCCGAGACCTCCCTAGACTTTATGGTGGATGCGCCGCGCGCGATCTGTACGAAAGCCACCCTTTCTTGTCCGGCCCGTTCGGGCTAAAGGAAACTAGCGTGATGATCGAGAAATTCGCCTTATCTCGCGGCAGGGTGCCGGAGCGAATTTCCTGATCTGAATCACGCCAGCAAGTTTATGCTTCTGGTGCCGCGATAGATTCCGCCTTCGGAGTCGGGGCACTAGCTGCCGACGCCACCACGGGGATACGATGCCATGAACATCCACGAGTACCAAGCCAAGGAGCTCTATCGGCAGTACGGTGTGCCGACGGCCCAGGGCTTTCCCGCGTTCACGGTGGCCGAGGCCGTCGAGGCAGCCAAGAAGCTCCCGGGTCCCGTCTGGGTGGTGAAGTCCCAGATTCATGCCGGCGGGCGCGGCAAGGGCAAGTTCAAGGAGACGGCGGCAGGGAGCGGTGGCGGCGTTCGGCTCGCCAAGTCGATCGAGGAGGTCGAGACTTTCGCCGGGCAGATGCTGGGTAACACGCTGGTCACCGTACAGACCGGCGCGGAGGGCCGGAAGGTTCAGCGGCTCTATGTCGAGGACGGCTCGGCCATCGCCCGCGAGCTCTATCTCTCGGCGTTGGTCGATCGCGAGACCAGCCGTGTCGCCTTCATCGTGTCGACCGAAGGCGGCATGGACATCGAGCAGGTGGCCCACGACACGCCGGAGAAGATCCTCACGTTCTCGATCGACCCGGCCTCCGGCTATTTCCCCTTCCATGGCCGTAAGGTCGCCTTCGCCCTCGGTCTCGAGGGCGATCAGGTCAAGCAGTGCGTGAAACTGATCGGCGATCTCTACCGCATGGTTGTCGAGAAGGACATGGCGCTGCTCGAGATCAACCCGCTCGTCGTGACCAAGGAGGGCAATCTGATCGCCCTCGACGGCAAGATGAATTTCGACTCGAACGCGCTCTTCCGCCAGAAGGACATCGTCGCGATGCGCGATCTCGCGGAGGAGGATCCCTCCGAGGTCGAGGCGTCGAAGTACGATCTTTCTTACGTCAAACTCGACGGCCAGATCGGCTGCCTCGTCAATGGTGCGGGTCTCGCCATGGCTACCATGGACATCATCAAGCTGCACGGCATGGAGCCTGCAAACTTCCTGGACGTCGGTGGCTCGGCGTCGAAGGAGAAGGTCACGGCCGCATTCAAGATCATTCTCAATGATCCGGCTGTGAAAGGTATTCTGGTCAATATCTTCGGCGGCATTATGCGCTGCGATATCATCGCGGAAGGCGTGGTCGCGGCGGCGCGGGAACTCGGGGTGACGGTGCCTCTCGTGGTGCGCCTGGAAGGGACGAACGTCGACCTCGGTAAGAAGATCATGGCCGAGTCCGGACTCAAGATCCTGAGTGCAGACAATCTCGCCGATGCTGCGAAGAAGATCACCGACGCGGTGCGCGCGGCAGGTTGAAGATCTTCGTCGTCACCGCCGTGGCGGCAGATCCGGCGCCCCTTGTCGTGACATTTATGTCACGCATGGCGCGCGCCGTGATCCACGGGGCCGTCATGCGACGGGCAGGCATCCGCCGCGCGTCGATGGTTAGATTGACATAATCGGCTCGCTAATTTGTTGAGCTCGGCCGGCAGCCGCGCAATCCATGCGTGCTGCTATGCTGGCGCGCGATTGCCAATGGCACGACGTCCGAGGATAGTTTCATTCTGAGTGCAATTCGCCGGGTCTTCTCCCCGGCTGCGCCAGCCGCAGCCAGCGCGCGGACCTCCGACCGGTATTGGGGATTTCACCATGGACCTTGGCACCACCAAGATGCTCGCGCGCAAGGAGGGCGGCATTGGCTGGATGATCTTCAACCAGCCGGAGAAACGCAACGCCGTCTCCTATGAGATGTGGGTTGCGATCCCGAAGATCATTGCCGATTTCGAGGCGGATCCGGCGGTACGCGTGATCGTACTTACGGGCGCGGGCGATAAGGCTTTCGTCTCCGGTGCCGACATCTCGGAGTTCGACAAGAAGCGCGACCGCGAGGAGACGATCCGCGTCTACGATCAGGCCGGATCAACGGCGCAGGCCGCCATCACGAACGTGAGCAAGCCGACCATTGCAATGATCCGCGGTCTCTGCGTCGGCGGCGGCGTTGCCATTGCCCTCAACACCGACATCCGCATCTGCGGTCACGACAGTTTCTTCGCGGTGCCGGCAGCGCGATTGGGTCTCGGCTATCGCGCGTCGGGCATCAAGCGCCTCGTCGACATCGTCGGACCGGCCTTTGCGAAGGAGATATTCTTTACGGCCAATCGCTTCACGGCCGAGGACGCACGCATCATGGGCCTCGTCAACCGGGTCGTGCCGGCGGAGGAACTCGAAGCCTACGTGCGCAAGTATGCGGCCACGATCGCCGACAACGCGCCACTGACGATCAAGGCCGCGAAGCTCGCGATCCATGCCGCGACGCAGGATGCCGACAAGCGCGATACTGCGGCGCTCGAGGCGGCAATCAATGCTTGCTTCGGGAGCGAGGACTACGTGGAAGGCCGCCGCGCGTTCATGGAGAAACGGCGCCCTGTCTTCAAGGGGCGGTAGGCACGGCTGAAGCAGGAAAGGCGCATGTGGATGCGCATTGAAACGCGACTGACCCAACAGCTCGGGATCCGGCATCCGATCATTTTGGCGCCGATGGGGACGGCCGCAGGCGGGGCGCTAGCCAGCGCGGTGACCAACGCCGGTGGTTTGGGCCTCATCGGGGGCGGCTACGGCGACGCCCCATGGATCGAGCAGCAGTTCCGGGAGGCCGGCAATACGCGCATCGGTGGTGGTATCATCACGTGGTCGCTGGCGCAGGCACCACATCTGCTCGACGTCATGCTGGCGCACAAGCCGGCCGCGATGTTCCTTTCGTTCGGAGATCCACGCCCCTTCGCGCCAGCGATCAAGGCATCGGGAGCGCTGCTTTTCTGCCAGGTTCAGTCACGCAACGACTGCATCGAGGCGCTGGAGGCGGGCGCCGACGTTATCGTCGCACAAGGCACCGAAGCAGGTGGCCACGGCGCACGACGCGCGACGATCACACTGGTGCCGGAGATCGCCGACCTGCTGACACGAGAGGCGCCCGAAACGTTGCTTTGTGCTGCGGGCGGTATCGCCGACGGGCGTGGGCTCGCGGCCGCACTTGCGCTTGGCGCCGATGGCGTCGTGGTAGGCACGCGGTTCTGGGCTGCCGCCGAGGCCCTGGTGCATCCGAACGTGCAGACGGCCGGTGTCGAGGCGACCGGGGACGACACGCTCCGCACGTCGTCGACGGATATTGTGCGCGAGCGCTATTGGCCTGACCGCTTCAACATTCGCGTCGTGCGCAACGCATTCACCGATCGCTGGCACGGCAAGGAGGACGAGCTTCGGGCCAATCGTCCGCCGGAGACGCAGCGCGTGCATGCCGCGATCGCTTCCGGCGATCCGTCTTTCGCGCCCATCATCGCCGGCGAGGCGCTTGGCCTGATCGACGCTGTCGAGCCGGCGGAGACGATCATGTCGCGCATGGTCCAGGAGGCCGCCGACATTTTGCGATCGACGGCGCGCCTCGTCCGATAGTCACACGACTTTTGCGAAACGACCTTCGATCGGATAGCCGGGGTCGGTGTAGCCCGGCGAGGAAGGATGACCGGGTCTGACGAGGCTGTCGACCAGTGCCTCATCCTCCTTCGTCCACGTGAAATCGAGCGCGCCTGGATAGACGGCCCACTGCTCGAAGGTCCGCGGGCCGGCGATGACCGAGGTCACGGCTGAGTTGTTGAGCACCCAGGCCACTGCGAAGTGGATCAGGCTCACGCCCTTGGCATCGCAATGCGCCTTGAGCTTCGCAGCGACGGCAAGCGACTCGGGCCGCCATTCCGTCTCCATCATGCGCTTGTCATTGCGGCCGGCGCGCGTATCCGGTGGCGCGTTGCTGCCCGGCTGGTACTTCCCCGACAGGATGCCGCGCGCGATCGGGCTGTAGGTCGCGACACCGAGTCCATACGCGCGGGCGGCCGGCAAGACCTCGACCTCCGGCATCCGATTCATGAGATTGTAGTAGGGCTGGAGCACGATCGGTGCCGGCGCTCCGACGGCACGGCAAGCCGCGTCGATCGCGGGAATGTGCCAGGCGCGAACGTTCGAGAGCCCCCAGTAGCGCAGCTTGCCGGCGCGGATCAGGTCGCCGAAGGTCTCGGCCACGCTCTCCCACGGCACGCTCGGGTCGACGCGGTGAATATACTCGATGTCGATGTGGTCGATACCGAGGCGCTTCAGAGAATCATCGACCGCTTCGACCATGTGTCGACGGGAGAGCCCGCGGTCATTTGGGCCTGGCCCGCTCGGCTGGGCGAGCTTGCTTGCGAGAATCCAATGATTGCGGCGCGCCTTGATGATGCGCCCCGTTACTTCCTCTGAGCGCCCTTGCTCATAGACGTTGGCCGTGTCGATGAAATTGATGCCGAGTTCGGCAGCGTTGTCGGCAATGCGCTGGGCTTCGGCCTGATCTGTCGGGCCGCCGAACATCATCGTGCCGAGGCAGAGCTCGGAGACCTTGAGCCCGCTGCGTCCGAGCGTGCGATAGCGCATGGTGGCCATGGTGTGCTCCTTGTTCATGAGATCCGCAGCTTCGGGATGTGGTGATCATGGCCGCCGGAGCGGCGCGGCGCAAGCGCGCCTGCGTCCGCCAAACTTCAGGGGTTCCGCTTTGCCGCCTCGCCGAAGACGTGCTCCGGGCCGGGAAAGAGGCGCTCGCGCACTTCGGCGGCATACTTTGCGGCTGCAGCATCTGCCTCACGGCCGAGCTCGGCGTAGCGCTTGACGAACTTCGGCCGAAAATCGGTGAAGATGCCGAGGACGTCGTCGATCACGAGGATCTGGCCGTCGCATGCGGCGGACGCGCCGATGCCGATCGTTGGTATGGAGATGCACTCGGTTATGGTCCGCGCGAGCGGCTCCGTCACCTTTTCGAGGACGACGCTGAAAGCTCCGGCGTCGCTGACCGCTTTGGCGTCCTGGAGTATCTGCTCGGCGCCGGCCCCTCGTCCCTGGACCTTGTAGCCGCCGAAGGTGTTGACCGCCTGCGGTGTCAGACCGACATGTGCCATGACCGGGACGCCGCGTCGTGTAAGAAAGCGGATGGTTTCGGCCATGCTCTCGCCGCCCTCGAGCTTGACGGCGCCGCAGCTCGTTTCGGCCATGACACGTGCGGCGCTGCGGAAGGCCTGCTCAGGGCTTCCCTCGTAGGAACCGAACGGCAGATCGACGACGACGAGCGCGCGCTCGGCGCCGCGCCGCACCGCCTGGCCATGCATGATCATCATGTCGAGCGTCACGCCGACGGTTGACGGGAGCCCGTGCAGAACCATGCCGACGCTGTCGCCGACCAGGATGAGATCGCAGTGGCGATCGACGATGCGTGCGATGGGCGTGGTGTAGGCCGTCAGGCAGGCGATCGGCGTGCCGCTCTTGCGCGACTGGATATCGGGTGGCGTCAGTGCTTTGCTGATGGATGTTGCGCTCATAGCTGTCTCGTTCCGTGTCAGGGCAATCTGTTGGCGTTCTAGTAGCCCGGGAGTACGCTCATCGGCAACGAATGCCTGCGCTCGGACGTTGCGCCCAATCGATCGATGGCAAGGAAATGGACACTTTCGACCTGTTTCAGCGCCTGTCGGTTGCGTTGGCCGTTGGTCTGCTGATTGGCCTCGAGCGTGGCTGGCGCGAACGCGAGGAAGAGGAGGGTTATCGCACTGCGGGACTGCGGACTTTCGCACTGAGCGGTCTGCTGGGCGGTGTCTGGGGCGCAATTGCAAAGGCATTGGGTGACGGCGGCGGCGGCATAGCTCTCGGCGCCGCATTTAGTGTCTACGCCATAATCTTCGCGTTCTTCCGCTATCGCGAGATTGCGCAGGACGGGACTTTCGGCGCGACGACTGTGGTCGCGGCGATGCTGACATTTGCCTTGGGGGCGCTCGCCGTTCTCGGATCGATCGAGGCCGCCGCAGCCGGCGGCGTCGCGACCGCCGTCCTTCTCGCCTGGAAATCAGTCCTGCACGGATGGCTTCAGCGCCTGACGCGCGAGGAGATTCGGTCGGCTCTCGTACTGCTGGCCATGACCTTCATCCTGCTTCCCTTACTGCCGCATCGCACCGTCGATCCATGGGATGCTCTCAATCCCTACGAGATCTGGCTGATGACGATCATGATCGCATTCATCAGCTTCGTTGGATACGTCGCCGTCAAGCTGGCGGGAGATCGGCAGGGCATCGCGATCACCGGCCTCGCAGGAGGCCTCGCCTCATCGACCGCGGCCACACTGACGCTCGCCAAGGTAGCACGCGAAAATCGAGACCAGAGCACGCTGCTCGCGTCAGGCGTCCTGTTCGCGAGCGCGGTTATGGCGGCGCGGGTGCTGGTGGTTACGGGCGTAATCAATCCCGGTCTCCTGAGGGTGGTCGCGCCGCCCATGGGAGTGATTGCGGCCGTGCTGGCGCTTGGCGGTGTTGTGCTGATGCTGCGTGGCACGCACGAAGGCAAGGCGAGCGGCGGCAGAATCGAGCTGGAGAACCCGTTCGAGCTCGGAACCGTGCTGAAATTCGGCGCCGTGCTCGGGGTCGTGCTGCTGACGACGAAGCTGCTTACAAGTGCTATTGGCTCGGCCGGTGCTTATCTTGTGGCCGCCGTATCGGGCATCGCCGATGTCGATGCCATAACGCTCTCCATGGCCCGTGGCGCCGGGGGCGATGCCCACACCGCGGCAATTGCCATTTTCATCGCCGTTGCAGTGAATACGGTCACCAAGACGGCATTGGCGTGGTCGATCGGCGGAGCGGCCATGGGCCGGCTCTTGGCGATGGTTTCGGTGACTGCCATCATTGCGGGCGCCATCGCGCTGCTGCTGGGCGCTGATTGGATGGGCTTCAGTACCTGATCACCGGTGCGAGACCGGACGCGCCCGGCGCGAGAATGCGCGGCAGGGCGACGGGCGCGTCGTCGAATGCGATCTCGTCGGTGACGAGCGCATCGAGTGCGGAGTCAGCGAGAAGCTCGAGGGCCTTCTCCATGCGGCGGCGGTAACTCCAACGGGGGCGGCGCCCAGCCGAGACCTGTCCGACCTGGGAGGATTGCAGCCGCAGACGCTGGCTATGAAACGCGCCGCCGAGCGGGGCCACCACGTTCTTGTCGCCATACCAGGAGAGCTCGACGATTGTCCCCTCGAGACCCGCGCATCCAAGGGCGGTTGCGAGGCCCGGCGACGAGGCACTGGTGTGGAAGACGACGTCGGCATTGCGCGGCGCGTCGGCGGGGGATGTGAAACGGGCGCCGAGACTGGTGACGATGCCGCCCCGGTCCGCGACATCTACAACCGTTACGTCCGCGCCCGGGAGGCGCGCCGCCAAGTACGCGACCAGCGTCCCGACGATGCCGGCGCCGACAACGACGATCCGGTCGCCGGCACTAGCGCCCGAATCCCAGACCGCATTGAGTGCCGTCTCCATGTTGGCGGCGAGAGTTGCCCGGCGGAGCGGAACGTCCTCCGGTACGGGGACCAGCATCTCCACCGGTGCGATGAAGCGGTCCTGATGCGGGTGCAGGCAGAAGACGGCGCGGTTTTTCAGGGCGTCGGGGCCTTCCTCCACGGTGCCGGTCGCGCAATAGCCGTATTTCACTGGGAAGGGAAACGCGCCCTCTTGCAGGGGCGCGCGCATGCGTTCCCATTCCTGCTGACCGACGGCGCCACTGATGACCAGTCGCTCGGTACCGCGGCTGATGCCGCTGAAGGCCGTCCGAACGATGGCCTGGCCGGCTTCTACCGGTGCAAGGGTACACGAGCGTATTTCCACCGTGCCCGGAGCCGTGTACCAGATGGCACGGGCGGCGTGCGGCGGATCGGCAGCCGGGAACGATCGGGTCGGAGCGGCGTTGGCCAGAGGTATTTCTCCCGAGGTATTTCTGGACTCGTCAGCCATCATCGGTCCGGTATGTCGCGTCCCGTCCTTGAACCGGGCCTTCCCTCAACATCCCAGCAAGCACAGCGATGACCAACAACGTACATGATGCGGCGCCACGCGGCGCGCGGCTCGCAGATGCCTCAAGCCTTAGCGTACCGACGGGGCTTCAGGCAAACGCCGAGCTAAGCCGGCGCCGACTGATCATGATGGTGCTTAACGTGGTGACATGGCTCGCCATGCTCTGGCTCGGGGCGCAAGTGCTCGGAGCAGGCGGCTGGACGGTCGTCGATATCATCATGTTCGTCTGCTTCGCGTTCGGCACGCCGTGGACGGTCGTCGGCTTCTGGAATTCGGTCATCGGGCTCTGGCTGCTGCACTTCCATAAGGACCCGATGGGCGCCGTCGCGCCTTATGCCGGCGCGGGGGACGTGCCGACGCCGATCACCATCAAGACGGCTGTCTTCATGACACTGCGCAACGAGGATCCGGCGCGCGCCATTCGCCGCCTGCGCATCGTCAAGGAGAGCATCGACGCGACGGGCGAAGGTTCGGCCTTCAGCTATTTCGTGCTTTCGGACACCAACCGGCCGGAAGTGGCCGCCGCCGAGGAAGCGGCGATCGCAGCGTGGAAGGCCGAGGACGCCGATGCGGCGCGGATCACATACCGCCGCCGCGAGGAGAACAAGGGCTACAAGGCCGGCAATGTCCGCGATTTCTGCGAGCGGTGGGGCAAGGACTACGAGCTGATGCTGCCGCTCGATGCGGACAGCGTGATGGCGGGGCCAGCCATTGTACGGCTCGTGCGCATGATGCAGGCGCATCCGCGGATCGGCATCCTGCAGTCGCTGGTCGTCGGGATGCCTTCGTCGTCGGCCTTCGCGCGCATTTTCCAGTTCGGCATGCGCCACGGTATGCGCTCCTACACCATGGGTCAGGCGTGGTGGGTGGGCGACTGCGGTCCCTTCTGGGGACACAATGCTGTCGTGCGGATCAAGCCGTTCGTGGAAGGCTGCGATTTGCCGCTGCTGCCGGGAAAGCCGCCGCTCGGGGGCCATGTGCTGTCGCACGATCAGGTCGAGGCGACCTTGATGCGGCGCGCCGGCTATGAGGTGCGCGTGCTGCCGGTCGAGAACGGCTCATGGGAGGAGAACCCGCCGACCATGCTCGACTTCGCGCAGCGCGATGTGCGCTGGTGCCAGGGCAACATGCAGTACATCAAGCTGCTGGACCTGCCGGGGCTCTACGCCATGAGCCGGTTCCAGCTCCTGTGGGCGATCCTCATGTTCATCGGCATTCCGGCGTGGACGCTGATGATCGCGCTGTTGCCGATTGCGGCATGGGAAGGCCAGTCGATCGCCGACTATCCGAAGGGGCTGGCGATCTTCCTCTACGTTTTGTTCTTCGTCATGTACCTCAGCCCGAAGATCGCGGGGCTCATCGACGCCGTTCTGACGAAGGGTGGCGTGGCGCGCTACGGTGGCCCTCTACGGTTTGCGGTTTCCGCGGTCCTGGAGCTGGTGTTCTCGTTCCTGCAGGGCGCGATCTCGACGATCCGTACGTCGATCTTCATGATCGGCCTCGCGTTCGGGAAGTCGGTCGTGTGGGGCGGGCAATCGCGCGATGCTTATGGCATCTCGTGGACGACGGCGGTGCGGTCGCTCTGGCCACAGACGCTGTTCGGCGTGATCGTGTGCGGCCTGCTGTGGCTGATCGAGCCGGCGGTATTCTGGTGGAGCTTACCGCTGACGGCGGGCTATCTCGTAGCGATACCGTTTGCGGTGCTGACGGCGTCGCCGTCGCTCGGCCGCTGGTTCAAGAAGGTCGGGCTCGCGGGCATTCCAGAGGATTTCGATCCCCCGGCGGAGATCAGGGCGGTACAGGCGGTGTCATGACGCTTCAGCCATTGCTCTCGGCGAGCCCCGCCATTCAGATGCACGCTTTCGCCGCGATGACGGCGTTCGTTCTCGGTCTCGTGCAATTCGCGCGCATCAAGGGCGACGGGCCGCACCGGGCGTTCGGCTACGTCTGGGTTGGCTTGATGCTGCTGATCGCCGGCAACTCGTTCTGGATTCACCAGATCAACCAGTGGCAAGGCTTCAGCGTCATCCACCTGCTGTCGATCTGGGTCATCCTCTTCGTGCCGGTCGCGGTCATGTATGCTCGGCGCGGTAACATTCGCGGGCACAAGCGCTCGATGATCGGCCTCTTTGCCGGCGCGCTGATCATCGCCGGCATTTTCACATTCGTGCCCGGGCGCATCATGCACGCCGTGCTGTTCGGCGGCTGATTGGTAGCTCAGGCCGCCTGCCGCGCCGTCGAATCGATGTGCGCAACGAGCTCGCGATCGAGGCCGAGATCATTGGCGAGCCGTACCAGGAAGTCGTGCTCTTCCGACGTATCGAGGTCGATCGCAATACGAGCCGCGGTGAAGACCTGCACGGCTTCGGGATCGCCGCGAACGCTGCTGGCGAGCTCCTCGGTCGTGGCCGGATTGTTGAGCTCGTTCGCAAGGAACTCCTCGGCCTCGCTGTTGAGACCCATCTGCTTGAGGCCGCCGATGATCTTGCTCATCTCGGTCTCGTCGAGACGTCCATCCGCTGCAGCAGCGGCGATCATGGCACGGATGTAAAGAAGCGCGGCCTCGTTGGTGATGGCACGGCTTTCGAAGCCCGATCCCGCCGGAGCTTCGACAAGGGCCTGCGGACCGCCGAGCACGGGCTTGCCGGCCTGATAGTTCTGCACGGCCTTGTAGGCGAGGCCACCGATCAGCGCGAGCGAGCCGAGCTTCAGGATGCTGCCTGCGAGCGCCCGGCCCGTCTGCGTGCCGAGGATGACGGCGCCTGCACCGCCTGCCGCGACGCCTGCACCGACCTTGTTCTTCTCGACGAGCTCCTTCGCAGAGTTCATCAGCTCTTCGGGCGTCTTGCCGGTCGTGCGCGTGAGGATGTCGCGGAGCTGGCCCGACGCGCCCGTCGCGTCGTCGACGCGCTGCGCGCCTTCTTTCACGCCCGCTGTCGCCTGACCCAGGATCTGGCCGAGAACATCGAGTAAGCCACCCTGCCCGCCCGATTGCGAACCGGTGAGGTTGCGCAGAAGATCATCGAGAGGATTGCCGCCGCTCTGGCCGGCACCCGGCGCGGCGTTCGGCGTCGGCGCAGCGGCCCGGCTGCTCGCGGGAGCACCACCACCGCCGCCGAACTGGCGAAGAAGATCTTCGAGGCCGCCAATGCCACCCGGACTGCTGGCTCCGCCGCGTGAGGGCGCCGCCTGCGCGCCGGCACCGCCGAGCAATTGTCCGAGAAGATCCTCGAGACCGCCACCACCGGACCGGGACTGGGATGCACTCGGTGCTGCACCTTGCACCATCATCTCGAGTAGGCTCTTGGCGTCGAACATGGTCGCATACTCCCGCTACATACCTGGGCAGTGTGCGTACCGTATGCCCCGCGTCGATCAGGGGCAACGGCAGGTCGCCTCGGGAAAAACACCTATTCTGCGGCGATGGGACCGGACCTCTGATCGAGGGAGTGCTGGTGGACGTCCCCCGCTGCGTCCTGATCTTCGCGACGGGACTCTTCGCCCGGGCCGACGAAGCGTCCGAAGATCCGCCACATGAACCGTGAGACATCGTCCATGACAGCGAACACGGCGGGCACGAAGAGCAGGCTCAGCAGCGTCGAGGACAGGAGGCCGCCAATGACCGCGACCGCCATCGGCACGCGAAACTCGCCGCCGTCGCCGGCATTGATCGCGGCAGGCACCATGCCGCCGACCATGGCGATCGTGGTCATGACGATCGGCCGGGCACGCTTGCGGCCCGCATCGATGATGGCTTCGGCGCGTGGCACGCCCTTGGCCATTTCCTCGACGGCGAAATCGACGAGCAGGATGGCGTTCTTGGTCACGATACCCATGAGCATCAGGATGCCGATGACGACCGGCAGGCTGACGGCATTGTTGGTGACATAAAGCGCGAAGATGGCACCGCCGATCGACAGCGGCAGTGAGAAGAGGATCGTGACCGGCTGAAGGAATGAGCCGAAGAGCAGCACGAGCACCGCGTACATCATCATGACGCCAGCGCCCATTGCGTAGGCGAAGCTCTCGAACACCTCGGCCATCACTTCGGCGTCGCCGAACTGGCGGACCTCCACGCCGGCCGGCAGGTTCTGTGCCGAAGGCTGCGCGAGCACAGCCTGGAGCGCATCGCCGAGCGGCGTTTCGCCGGCAAGGTCGGCGCCGATCACCACCTGCCGCAGGCGGTCGAAGCGAGTGATGGCCGTCGGTCCCTGACTCATATTGAAGTCGGCGACGACGCTGAGGGGCACCGAGCCGCCGGACGCCGTTGGCACCTTAAGGTTCTCGAGCGTGCTGCGCTCGCCGCGCGCGTCCTCGGTGAGCTGCACTCGAATGGGGATCTGCCGGTCGTCGATGTTCATCTTCGCGAGCGCGGCTGGAATATCGCCGATCGTGGCGATGCGGACGGCTTCCGAGATCGCCTCGGTCGAGACGCCGAGGTCGGCGGCGAGCTCGCTGCGCGGCACGACGAGCAGCTCAGGACGGTCAAGCTCCGCCGTCGAGACGACGTTGAGCAGCATGGCATTGCCGCGCTTGTCGACGACACGCTTGGCATCGGACGTGAGGCCGGCCGCCACGTGATCCACCTCGGCGCCATCGCGCCCGGTGACAACGACCGTGAAGGCGCGCTGCCCGTTGTCGCGCAGGAACCAGTAACGGATGTCCGGAACCGAAGCGAGCTCGGCACCCAGCGATTCCGTGATCGCGAGCTGCGCCTGCTTGCGCTCGGACTTCGGGACGAGGTTGATCGTCAGCGTCGCCTTGCGAACCTCGGCGCCCGATCCCAGCACCTGGCCGCCCGTCACGAAGACGCTCACGACCTCGGGGCGGCGCTTGATGCGATCGGAAAGCTCGTTTGTGACGCGCCGCGTATCCTCGAGACGCGACCCGGGCGGCAGCTCGACCGCGAGCAGGATGCGGCCAGTGTCGTCGGTCGGCAGAAACGCCGAGGGCAGCAGAAAGAAACTGCCGATTGAACCCGCGAAGATGCCGAGGCCCGCAAGCAGCGTGAGAAAGCGGTGGCGCACGGACCAGCGCGCGACGCGGCTGTAGGCGCGCAACCAGAGCGGCTCGTGATCGCTGTGCGGGCGCGGGCGGAGGAAGTAGGCTGCGAGCAGTGGCGTCAGCAGGCGGGCCACGATGAGCGAGAAGAACACCGCGATCGCGACGGTGAGGCCGAATTGCTTGAAGTATTGCCCGGCAATGCCGCCCATGAAGCTCACCGGCGTAAAGACCGCGATGATCGTCATGGTGATGGCGATGACGGCAAGGCCGATCTGGTCGGCGGCGTCGAGCGAGGCGCGATAGGGCGGCTTCCCCATGGCCATATGGCGCTCGATATTCTCGATCTCGACGATCGCGTCGTCGACGAGAATGCCGGTCGCGATGGTGATGGCGAGCAGGCTGACGAGATTGAGCGAGAAGCCGAGTGCGTGCAGGACGAAGAATGCCGGGATGATCGAGAGCGGGAGTGCGACGGCCGTAATGATGGTTGCGCGCCAGTTGCGCAGGAACAGGAAGACGACGGCGATGGCGAGGAGGGCGCCCTCGATCAGCGTCTGCATGGTCGACGTGTAGGCGCCGCGCACGGCGGTAGTGGTCGTGTCGATGAGGGAGAGCTGCACGTCCGGGTAGCGCTTGGCGAGCTCGCCGATAGCTTTGTGAACGTCGGCCGAGACGGTCGTGTCGCTGGCGCCCTTGGCGCGCGTGACCGAGAAGGCGACGACCGGGTCCTTGTCGACCGTCGCGAAGGCGCGGGGCTCCTCGAAGGAATCCGATACCGTGCCGAGCTCATCGAGCCGCACCTTGCGATCGCCGGGAAGGGCGATCATCGTGGCGGCAAGGTTTGCGACCGTGGTCTGCCCTGCGAGCGTGCGGATGGCCTGCTCGCGGCCGCCGATCTCGCCGCGGCCGCCGGCAAGATCGACGTTGGTGGCACGGAGCTGGCGATTGACATCGCCGGCCGTGATGCCGAGCGCCAGAAGGCGGGCCGGATCGAGCGCGACGCGTATCTCGCGCTTGACGCCGCCCACGCGGAGCACTTCGCCGACGCCCTTGACGCCCTGAAGTGTGCGGATCACGACGTCATCGACGAACCAGGAAATCTCCTGGGGCGTCATGGCAGGCGCGCGCACGGCATAGGTGACGATCGGCAGGCCCTCGACGTCGAGCCGCGCGACGACGGGTTCTTCGATCGTTCGCGGCAGCTCGGAGCGGATGCGCGCGATCGCGTCTTTCACGTCGTTGACCGCACGATCGGTGTTCGTCTCGAGACGGAACTCGATGACGGTCAGCGAGATGCCCTCGGTGACGGTCGAGGTGATGTGCTTGACGCCGTTGACACTTGCGATCGCATCCTCGACGCGCTTCGTGACTTGCGTCTCGAGCTCAGCCGGCGCCGAGCCGGTCTGGTAGATGTGGACGCGCACGATCGGAACGTCGATGTTCGGAAAGCGCGTGATCGGCAGTGCGCGGAAGGCGAGCACGCCGAGCACCATCAGCACGAGAAAGAGCGTGAGCGGCGGAACCGGATTGCGGATCGACCAGGCCGAGATGTTGACGTTCATGGGTCAGTGTCCGCCAGCAACCGTGCGGGGAAGGATCACGGGCCGAACGCGATCCCCATTGCGCAGGAACGTGCCCGACTTCGCGACGACCAGCGTGCCTTCGCTGACGCCGCTTCGCAGCTCGATCGTATCCGCCTCGGCAAGGCCTAGCGTCACCGGCCGGGTTTCGACGGTGTCGTTCTCGACGACCTGGACGCTCGGACCCGACTTGCCGAAGAGCACGGCCGAGCGCGGCACCGCCAGCCCCATGCCGCGGGCGACGATGACCTCGCCGCGGGCGAACGTACCGATGCGCAGGTTCGGGTCTTTGCCGAGCAGGATGCGCACGCGACCGAGCCGGGTGGCCGGATCGACCGACGGCGAGATCAGCCGCACGCTGCCATCGACCTCGCCATTGCCGGGAATGGCGATGCGCGCCTTCTGTCCAACAGCGAGACGGACGAGATGCGCCTGCGGCACCTCGGCGTCGAGCTCGATCTCGCCGTTCTCGATCATGCGGAACATCGGTTCCTGGGAAACGAGCACGGGAGTCGCGCCGACGCGCGCACGCCGCTGGCTGATGACACCGTCTGTGGGAGCGGTGACGTCCGTCTTGGACCGCCGCCAGAGCAGCTCGCGACGCTGCGCTTCGATGCTTGCGCGATCCGCCTCGGAGGCCTTCAGACCGTCGCGGGCAGCGACGAGCTGCGCCTCAGCAAGTTTGAAGGCCGATTCGCGCTGATCAAAGACAGCATCGGAGACATGGCCAGCTTCCTTGAGTGTGCGCGCGCGCTCGATGGCGTTCTTGGCTTCCTTGAGACGGGCTTCGGCTTCAGAAATTGCGCTGCGGGCTTGTGCCGTCGCGGCCGCATTGCGGGCGAGGGCTGCTTCGTTTTGCGCGAGCTGCGCATCGAGCGTGTCGGTGACCAGCCGCGCGAGAACCTGGCCGCGCTTGACCTCGGCGCCCTCATCGACGAGCACGTCGAGGACGCGCAAACCTTCGATCTCCGGACCGATCAGGATCTCCTCGCGCGGGACCAGGGATCCGCTGAGGACGAGCGTCTCGACGAAGGCATGGGGCGCGACGCGCGCGACGCTCACGCTGGTCTGGATATTCGGGGCCGTAGCCGGCGCAGCATTCTTTTGTGCGGCGGCTTTCGGCAGGAATCCGGTCGTGTAAGCGGCGGCACCGAGGCCGGCGATCAGCACGGGAAGTGCCCAGAGGACGAGCTTCTTCTTCATGGCTTGGTCTCGACGGATACGGGACGCAGGAGTGCGGCGACGGCGTGCAGCAGCGGTGGCAGTACGACCTCGGCGCTGAAGTTCTCATCGACGGCGCGACGCCAGAGCATGCCGTCCGCGATGGTCAGGAAGGCGTCGACGACGGTGTCGATGTCGAAGACGGGCGCGATGCGGCCCTCCGCCTTGAGCTTCGTGAACAGGTCGTGGAAGGAACTGCGGATGAAGACTTCGACGGACTTCTGGATCTCGCCGACCTTTGGATTGCGGGTCGCTTCGAGGCCGACCTCGATGCAGAGAAGCCGGCGGTGGGGAGGGTCCTCAAGGAACTGCCGCCCAAGTTCGGCGAGCGCGCTCATGAAGTCGTCGCCGATCGGCATTTCGGAGAAGCGCGCCGCAAATTCGGCGCGTTCGCGCTCGCTGATGCCGGCAATGAGCGCCTCTTTGCTGTTGAAATAGATGTAGAGCGCACCCGGGCTGACCTCCGCCTCGCGGCAGATGTCCTGCATGGTCGTGCGGTGAAAGCCCGCGCGAGCGAAGCAACGCCCAGCGGCATCAAGAATATGGTCGCTGCGCTCGCGCAGGGTCTCGGGACTGAGCTTGGCCATGTGGCGGTACCCTCGGCGGGGCGTTGTGCGCCGCAGCAAAAACGAACGATCGTTCTTTTTCATGGCCGGACCGTGGAAGTCAAGGGGCATCTTTAAGGCTAACGCGTGCGTGATGGGGGCGAGGGAAGGGGCCACGCGCAATGGCGCGGAAGGCAGGCGAGGTGTGATCTCGTCTCATGGAGGAAACACGGGGCGGAGGGCCGTGGAGCGCTACCTGGCGGAAGCGGCGGAGCTTGCCTCCGCAACTCGGCTGGGCGCTCGTGCCGCCGGCCGGCTCGCGTGCGGAGGCGCGGTCCGGGTGACTTTCAGGTGGGCAAGGCGTGAGGGCGGAATTGACGTGCCCCACGGAGGTTGCCAGATGGAGGCGGCTCGGGTCTTGCAGCGCGCTCGCGAGAATGCACCGAAGTCGTATCAGGGAAGCACGTCATGGCCGCACCCCTCCTCACCATTGTGCTGGCAGCCGGTCAAGGAACGCGCATGCGCTCCACCGTGCCCAAGGTGCTGCACAAGATCGCCGGGCGCTCGATGCTCGGTCACGTGCTGGAGGTGGTGAGGGCCCTCACGCCGGAGCGGCTGGCGCTCGTCATTGGTCCGGGGATGGAGGACGTCGCCGCCGAAGGGCGGGTGGCCGCGCCGGCCATCGAGACGTTCATTCAGGCCGAACGTCGCGGGACGGCGGATGCGGTGCTCGCCGCAGCACCGGCGATCGAGGGGCACAAGGGCGATGTGCTCGTCCTCTATGGCGACACGCCGCTGCTGACGGCGACGACGCTCGAGCGAATGCGGGGCGCACTCGATCAGGGCGCGGGAGTAGCCGTGCTGGGTTTCGAGGCGGCTGACCCGACGGGCTATGGCCGGCTGCTCACCGATGCAAGCGGAGCCCTGGTCGCCATCCGGGAGCACGCGGATGCCAGCGAAGCGGAGCGGCAGTTGCGCCTGTGCAATGCCGGGGTGATGGCCTTCCGGGTACCGGACCTCGTGGGACTTCTGCGACGGATCGTTGCCGCCAACGCAAGTGGGGAACTCTATCTGACGGATGCCATCGAGCTGGCGCTCGGCGAAGGCTATGGCGCGCGCGTCGTCACGTGCGACGAAGACGAGGTGCTGGGGATCAACGACCGGGCGCAACTCGCAGCGGCCGAGGCAATCTGGCAGCGCCGGCGGCGGCAACAGGTCATGCTCGGCGGCGCAACGCTTGTGGCGCCCGAGACGGTCTGGCTGAGCTACGACACGGTGATCGGCCGCGATGTGGTGATCGAGCCGAACGTCGTCATCGGGCCCGGTGTGACCATAGAAGACGGCGTGACGCTGCACGCGAACTGCTACATGGCCGGACATGACGACAAGAGGCGCGATACCGTCGTCATTCGCAAGGGCGCGATCGTCGGGCCCTATGCGCGCATGAGGCCCGGCGCCGATATTGGCCCGGATGTGCACATCGGCAATTTCGTCGAGGTAAAGAACGCGACGATCGAAGCCGGCGCGAAGGCGAACCACTTTGCCTACCTGGGCGACGCACGGGTTGGAACCGGCGCGAACATCGGCGCGGGCACGATCTTCTGCAATTACGACGGCTTCGAGAAACATCGAACCGATGTAGGCGCGGGCGTCTTCATCGGCTCGAACTCGGCGCTGGTGGCGCCGGTCAAGATTGGCGATGGCGCCTATGTTGCGGCCGGCAGCACGATCACGAAGGATGTGCCGGCCGATGCGCTCGCGCTCGGCCGGGCACAGCAGGAGACGCGCGAGGGCTGGGCCGCGAAGTATCGCGCACGCCGCCAGCGCCGCAAGTGAGCGCGTGACCGCCGCATCAGTTGCTCGCGCGGGATGAGCGGGCCTGCAGCAATGCAGTGGCGCGGGCGCGGCCGAAGAGCGCCATGAGCGTGCCGATGAGGCCACCGAGAGCCTGAACGACCACGACGACATTCTGGCCGATCTCCTCGGCAAGCTCGGGCGTGATGCTGATGCCGAGCGTGACGCCGACGAGCGGAAGCACGGTCGTGATCGCGGTCAGCAGTGTTCCCCAGATGGTCATCGATTGCCACCAGCCCTTGGTATCGATCGTAGCATCGGGCTTGGTGGTCGGGGCGTCGTTGGGGCCGGTCATGTAGGGGTTCTCCTCGGTTGAAGGGGAGGTGCTGGCGGGTGGGATGAGTGGGGTTGCGGCTGCGAGGGTGGCTTCGACGCGACGAAGCCAGCCGCGGCCGAATCTCCAGAAGTGCGGCAGTGCGCGGTAGCGTTGACGGCGGATGGCGGCGTAGCGCGCGAGCGTCTGACGGGGCTCGACAATGCCAGCGGCGCGGAGCGTGATCGGACCGATCTCGCCGTCTATCTCGACGCCGAGCGCTTCCTGAAGAAAGCGTGCTGCGGCACCGACGCCGTGATTGACACTGGCGTCGAAGTGCATGAGCGCGAGAGATGGCCTGAGTGCCGGACAGCGCGCGGGTTGCCAGTAGCGCGTCTCGTAGATGCTGCGGACGAGACTGTCGGGGATCGAACGAAGATCCGATTTCAGCTCGGCGAGATTGGCCGAGGTGATCTCAATGCCGCGCTCTCGCGCATAGACGGCAAGCGTGATGCCCTTGTTGGTCGGGCCGCCGGGATCGTGCGGATCGTCCGTCCAGCCGCCTTCCATTGCGAGCACGTGGTCGAGTGCAAGATCGAACTTCTGATTGCCTGGTTGCGCGGCTTGCTGCGGCTCGGGGACACGGAAGCCGAGAACGAGCTCGCGGTCGAACGTTGCGACCGTAGCGGCATTCGACTGATTGCCGCCGAGGAGCATGACGGAGGTGTCCGTCATGCCGACGAGGAAGCCGACATGACCGAGAGCAGGGTCGCTGCCGCGTTCGAGCACGACGACGGCGCCGACAGCGGGATCGTCCGCGGGAACGCCCCATTCGAGGTAGGTGCGGGCGCGGAGAGAGCGCGTGCTCGAGATACCGGCTCGCTCGAGGCAGGCACCCACGAAGGCGGCGCACCAAGCCGTCTCATCACTTTGGTCCGGATAACCGAGCTCGTCGAACATGGCGACGATGCGCGGATTGTGGGCGCTTCCGGGAACCTCGGACTGGCCGAGCTCGCGCCAGGCCTCGGCCATCCAGGATGGCTGCTGCATGTAAAGCTCCGTTGGGCGGATTAGAGGACGGCAGTGACGGCGTTGCCGCGGCCATGGCTCTCGCTGAGCTGGCAGATGCGGATGGTGATCGCGACCGGCGGCATGCCGAAGTCGGCGGCCTGATCCGCGGCGGTGTAGAGCGTCGATGGATCTGAGGCAGTGAGGGTGCGGACGACGGCGTCGCCGTCGAGGACATCGATCTCGTAGCGTTCGCTTGCTTCGCCGAGCGGAACCTCGGCGCCGTCCCAACTGTCGCCGCCAATGCGCGTGCGGCGGATCCAACTGATGTGAAGGCCGTCCTCGTCCCGGTGGCTGCGGACGTGCGTCGGTGCAAACGGGCGATGCCCGATACCGGCAAAGGCGTGGACGGCCATGTCGTAGGACGGTGCGCCGATATCGCGATTCGAAGGGCCGAAGCGCCAGTTGAGCGGCAGGCCGATCTCGGCCGGCGCGAGGTCGAGTCTCATGAGCGCGGAATCGAGGAGAACGAAACGCGCGCCGGCGGGCAGCGGCATATCGCTCAAGCCTTCAGTGCCCTGCTGTCCGCGTATGAGCGTGGAGAGGGCGTAGGTTGCGGGCGCGACGAGCGTTGCGTCGCGGAACTGGATGATCTCCCAGCGGCCGGGCGCGTGCTCGATGGCGGCGGCGTTGGCGCCGGAGAAGAGCGCGAGATCGCTGACGGATAAGAGAGCGCCAAAATCGAGCTGAACGCGGGGGGTCGCAGCCTTGTCGAAGCGACTCGGCGGACCCGGAGGCAAGGCGTCGAGGGTCACGCCCATAGTGGCGGGCTCGGGGGCGAGGGCGCGCAGCGTGAAGCCCGAGGTATCGGGCGAGCTGTAGAGCGCGACGGCGCCGGGCCAGGGCCGCATCAGTGCGGCGAAGTAGCCGGCATCGGGCGGTTCATTGCCGAGCAGCAGCGGCAGATCGAGGAAGGCGGCTGTTGGTTGGCCAGCAAGGCTGACGAGCGGCGGATCTGCATCGCGCGGCGCCGCCGCAACCGGCGCATAGACCTCAGGCTCGATTCGGATCGCCTCGATCTCTCGTGCGCCGTGGTCGCCGATTTCGGTGATGCGGAAGAGACGGTCATCTCCTGGCCCATCGAGCGCGACGATATCGCCGGGCTCGAGGACGATGCTGCTCGGCGGCAGCGCGAACTGTGCCCGCTCACGTGCGGCCCAGGTTTCGAAGAGCCAGCTCTCCGCAATCTGCGCGGCCTGATCGGCCTCCATGACTATTGCAAGCTCGGCGAGCGAGACGCGGCCGCTGGCACCGACGAGGCGGCGGGCTTCGGCAACGGCGCGGCGATAGTCGCGCTCGGACGAAGCATAGGAGATGCGGGCGGAAGCCGGCAGGTCCGTCTCTTGGGCGCGCACGAGAGTGATGAGCTCCGCGCCGGGTTTGAGCTCGGCGGTCGTGTCGGGGCTCAGCGCAAGTGCGGGCGGGTCGATGCCGCGATGGCGGAAGACGATGCGGCCGCCGCTCTCGATCGAGTCGAAGAAATAGGCGAGCTCGAGGGGCTGCAGAGCCTCGCGCGCCGACATGATCTGGTCGATGACGTAGCCCGGAACCACGCCGACGAGAGCGTCGGCGTCGATGCGCGCGAAGCCGTGGGCGCTGAGAATGTCACCGACCGCGGCATCGAGTGGCTGACTGGCAATGCGGCCATTGAGCCAATGGCCATGCCGCCAGTTCTCGCCATCGCCCCAGGCGAGCCGGTTGTTGGGGAAGGCGGGATAGGGCCGCGCGTCCCAGGCGTAGACATAGATGTTGTCGAGGTCGATCATCGGCGCGCCATAGAGCGCCGAAGTCGGATTGGCATTTTCGATATAGCCGGCGTGCGAGGGATCGAGGCCCTCGATCCATGCGCGCAAATAGAGGCGCTGAATGAGGTCGTCGCGGGTGCCGGTCGAGTAGTAGGGGCGCGCGCTCTCGCCGCTCTTTGGATCGACGAAGACGTTCGGCTGGTTCGCGCCTTTGTCGATGGCGGGGCAGCCGATCTCCGTGAGCCAGAAGGGCTTGGATTGGGGAATCCAGGCGGTCGGCGTGGCGCTCTCAATGCCGCCGGGGCGATCGAAGTGCGCGCTGTCCCACCATGAGCGAATGTCCTTGAAGCGGAAGACCCAGGGCTTGCCGGCGTGCGCGTCGGTAATCGGCGTACGCACCTGGAGATCGCGATCGGCATCGCTGGCGTAGTACCAGTCATAGCCCTCGCCGCCGTGGATGTTGGATTTGAGGTAGCGCAGATCGTGCTGCATGCGCCGACCCGCGATCCAGTCCGCGTGGTCACGACCATCGCGCCAATCGGCAAGCGGCCAGTAGGCGTCGATGCCGATGGCATCGATGTCGGAGGATGCCCACAGCGGATCGAGATGGAAGAAGACGTCGCCGCTGCCGTCGTTCGGATGATGGCCGAAGTACTCCGACCAGTCGGCGCCGTAGGTGATCTTCGTCTCGGAGCCGAGGATGGCGCGGACATCGGCGGCGAGTGCCGCGAGCGCCGCGACGAACGGATATGTGGAAGCGGAGTCGCGCGATTGCGTGAGGCCGCGAAGCTCCGAGCAGAGAATGAATCCGTCGACGCCGCCGGCTGCCGCCGCGAGATGCGCGTAGTGCAGGATCATCCGGCGGAAGGACCACTCGGCGGGGCCGGTGTAGTTGACCTGCTGGCCGCTGGTAGAGAAGTGATGCGGTTCCGTCGCGCCGACGAATGCGGCGATCTGGCTGGCGGCGGCGGTGGTTTTGTCCGGCGAGCCCTCGACCGCCGGTGCAGGATGAACCGTGATGCGGCCGCGCCAAGGATAGGCGGGCTGCAGGCGGTCGGGATCATAGGGATCGGGACGCGTATTGTCGGCGGGCACGTCCATGAGGATGAACGGGTTGAGCGTCACCTTATGTCCGCGCGCCTTGAGATCCTGGATGGCGGCGATGACGGTCTGATCGGACGGTGTGCCGCCGTAGGCGGGTCGGCCGTCGTGGCGGCTGATCAACGGTGCGGTACTGCGCGTGAGGCCGGCGACGCGCCATGAAAGCGGGCTCGTGCTCTTGTCGTCGTTGTCGACGGCGGGGCGAATTTCGCAGTGCTCTGCGCGAAGGTCCGTGCCGAACCAGCTCACGACGAGCGAGACGGCGCCGACGTTTGGCAGGGTGGCGGCAAGCTGATCGAGCGAGACGCTCCAGTCGGAATCGCCCTGGAGGGTATGCGCGTTCTCCGTCTCGGTCTGGCCGGGGCCGACACGGCGCGTGACGGGGGTCGTTGCGTAGACGAATTCGCCCGAGCCCGGGATCATCACGACGGCGCGAACGCTCTGTTCGAAAGGATCGACGGCGCGGAAGACTTCGAAGGAGAGCTGCGGCAGGCGATTGCCATAGGGCTCGAGCAAAAGGCGCTCGAAGACGACGTAGGCAATGCCGCGATAGGCGGGTGCGTTGGCGGCGCCGAGGTGCGCGACGATGAGATCGTCCGGTGGCTGGTCCTCCGTGCCGGTGTGAAGGCGCCAGGTGATCTGCGTGAGGTCCAGCTCCTTGCTGTCCGCCCACACGCGACCGATGGACGTGATTGTGCCCTCGCTGAGCGCAACGGCGAAGTTGGCGTAGTAGCGATAGCTGCGCGTGCTCGCGCTGCCGCCGGAGGCACCCTTGCCACCACCGCTGCTGTTCTTGATGACTTCCTCCTCGAGCGAGGAGGCCCAGATGACCTGGCCGCCGAGGCGCGCGCGGCCGATGACGCGAGGGACAGCCGCGCCTTCGGTCGAAGCCGTGACGCGGAGATCGTCGAGGCGGGGGCCGCCGCGTGCGCGAGACTGCCCCGAGCCGCCGAGAAGTGCCTGATCGACGTAACTCCCGGCGAGGGCGCCTACCTGGCCGCCGATCATGGCGCCGGTAAACGTCGCGCCGAGCAC
Organism: Hyphomicrobiaceae bacterium; assembly: GCA_035565975.1. Classification (GTDB taxonomy): domain Bacteria; phylum Pseudomonadota; class Alphaproteobacteria; order Rhizobiales; family Hyphomicrobiaceae. The sequence continues at coordinate 55,780 of DATMRT010000148.1, read as the reverse complement.
GGTGATGCCGGTCGGCAGCAAGGCCGAACCGACGGCCGCACCAGCAACTGCGAGAGCAAGCGTGGCCATCAGGAGTCGATCCCGGGAAAAGAGAAGGCGGCAGCGAGGTGGCGGCGCCACCACTGACCAAACGGCACTTCGGCGACCGCGCGGCCCTCGATGGCGTGGATCATCGACGCAGGGCCGGAGAGAATGCCGACGTGCTTGGCGACGGCGTGGGTGCGGTAGCGGAAGATGAGCACGTCGCCAGCGGCGATAAAGTCGCGCTCGCACTCGATCAGATGGCGACGGGCGGCGGCGAGCATGGTCTCGGCGCCTGTTGCCTCGGCCCAGTCGCGCGAGTAGGCGGGAACGGTCTCGGATTCGACGCCATGCAGCGCGCGCCATATGCCGCGCACGAGGCCGAGGCAGTCGGTGCCGATGCCGCAGACGCTCGCCTGATGATGATAGGGCGTGCCGAGCCAGCGCCGCGCCTCGGCGACGATGTCTTCGCGCGAATAGCCCACGAGATCAGCCTCCGATTTCGGCAGCGCTGCCTGCGGGGCGCGGCGTGCTGCCGGGCTGAGCCACGGCAGTGATGAAGTCGTTGCCGGGCATGTGCGGGAAGCCGCGGTAGTTGATCGCGTTAGCGAAACGCGCAACGCAGGTGTCGAGGCGCTTGTCGCACCCGACGGTCGCGGTGAATGCATCGCCGACGGCGATCGGCTCGCCCATGGGTTGCCAGAGCTCGATCTCGACCAGGCCGCCGCGGTGCGTGTGGCTCTTGATCTCCATGGCGCGGCCAGCGTTGGCGCCCGATGTGAAGGCGAGGATGCCGCGCGTGAACCAGCCGGAGTCGTAGTCATCGAGGCCATGAGCCACGAGGCGACGTGTGCCGGTGATCGCGAGGACGGTGGCGTCGGCGCGGTAAGCCGGCGACGTCAGGTCGACGCTGCAGTGGGTGTCGCCGAGGTCGGCGTCGCATGTGTACTGGAAGAGCCGACCCTTCGGCTGCTGGAGGTAGTGCGCAAGGCCGCGAACCTCGGCGCTGAACGCCGTGCCCGTGCGGCGCACCTCGCCGAGCGAGCCCGAGCGCATGAGGACACGCTGGCTGGTGTCCTGCCAGTTGACGCGGAAGATCTCGATGGCGGCATCGTCGAAGTCGCCGGCAGCCAGCGCGATCTCGGAGAGCCGGTCGGAGATGAGAGCACCGGTCACCTCGAGGTTGTCGACGCTCAAGCCAACCTGATCACGGATCTCGCTGGCGGTGAAGCCGCTGGCGGCCTCGAAGATCGTGTCGTCGAACGCGAGATCGCGGTCGTGATCGGTGAAGCCGAGCTTTGTCCCATCGCGCCGGGTGAGGCGCCAGCACCAGCAGAGCGTCGTGGCGCCGGACTGGAGATGCGCGGCAAGCGCGTCGTCGAGCTGTTTCATAGACGGATCTCCACGATCGGGATCGACGGAATGGCGCCGTGAGAGAAGCCTTGAAGGCTCACCTCGAGCTTGTCCGTATCGAAGCGGACGGGAACGTCGAACTCGAAGCCGGCGGTGATGACGGCGCCCTCACTGGGAACGTGCTCGGGCGCGAAGGTGAGAAGACCAGTGGCGGTATCGACTGCGACGGCCGTGCCGACGGGGAGGGGGGTTCCATCAACAGCGACGAGGAGGGTACCGGCAACGGGCTTGGTGATACGGCGCGACCAGGGCGCGTGCGCGGCGCCGTAGCGCTTGGCAAGCTGAAAGGCGGCGGTCTCACCGTCGCCGACGCCGAGCGTCTGGTCGAGTGCGGTCGGCGTTCCGGAGGGCGGACAGGAGCGGAAGTCGGCGTGATCCTTCCAGCGAAAGCCATAGAGGCGACCACGCCGTTCCTCGAAGAAGGCAATGACAGCGTGAAGATCGTCGAGCGTCTTGATGCCGTAGCCGGCATTGTAGCTGCGCCGCGAGTCCGCCCAGCGGCTGTTGCGCTCCTCGTGGCCTGAGCCGAGAACGACGACGTCCGTGCGTCGCTCAGGGCCTCCGGAGGCGCCACGCGAGATGGCGGTCGGGAAGCGGATCTCGTGGAAGCTCATGGAGCGCGCCTGGCGTTAGAGATTGCGTTCGGCGCGACCGAGCGCGCGGGCGACGAGGGCGGCGATCTGGGTTTCCGAGCGCGCGAAGCTCTCGACGTCGGGCGTCGCGATGTTGATGGTGATGCTCGATGCGGCACTTCCGGCGGTGGCGACGCCGAGGCGGCCGTCTGCAGTACGGGTGAGCGGCATGATGGCTTCGGGGCCGCGCTCGCCGGCAAGGCCAGTGCGGCCACCGGCCAGAGGAAAGGCAACCGGCGAGGCAATGACGCCGCCTTTGGCGAATGGGATCGGCGTTCCCTGTTGCAGGACGCCGCCCTTGGCGAAACCGAGGCCCATGCCGCTGCCGAAGATGTTGCCGAGAAGGCTTCCGACCGTTTTGTCGAGCGGCTTCAGCGCGGTGCTCAGCACCATGCGCGAAAGACTGAGGCCGAGGTTGCGGACAACATCGCCGAGTGAGCGTCCCTGCACGGCGATGCCTTCGAAGGCGGAGATCATCGAGCGGCTGAACTGGCGGCCGATGGTGGACGTGCGCTGCAGCTCGTTGCGGAGGCTGCTGGTATCCGCAGCGATAGTGATCTGCCAGTCGGCGATGTTGTCGGGCATCCCGTGTTCCTTATCGAGAGGCGAAATCCACACCAGACGCTGGCGGGAATCCCCCGGCCCCTAACCCCTCCCCACAAGGGGAGGGGAACCCGCTCACGTGTCCGGATAGCGGGCCATCAGGCCGGCGAGCGACGTGCGGTCGAGTGCGTCGTGACCTGGCGGCGGACCAAGAGCGCCCTCGAGTGCGGCGGCGAACTCGCGCGGTGTCATCGACCAGAGAACGGCTGGCGCGAGACGCAGTACGCCGAGGCCGATGCGCATTACGTCGCGCCAGGGAAAGGGCCGTTGGTATTCCCGGCGTCGGTGGGCGGCGATGCCGGCGCCTCGACGGCCTTGGCCATAGGCGCGTCCTCGGCAGCGCCGAAGGTGGCGTTGAGGAGGCGCGAGACGATATCGACGAAACCGGCGGCGCCGCCCTCTGCGCGCATGCGCGCAACGGCGTCGTCGGTGAACTGGTGACCGGCGCCGCGCAGGCCTGCGCCGATGATGCGCACGGCATCACGGGCACTGAGCCGGCCGCGACCGAAGCGCTCGGCGAGAGCGAGCATGTCCTCATCGCCGAAGGTCGACTCGAGCTCGGCGAGCGCACCGAGTGTCAGGCAGAGACGTAGCGGCTGCCCGTCGAGGACGGCATCGATCTCGCCGCGGTGTAGGTTGGCCATCGGGCGGTCCTCTTATGGCGCAGTGAAGGTGAGCATACCGGCGGACTCGAGCGCGATCTCGAAGGCGACCTCGGCGTCGTGGCGGCCGGACAGCTCGAACGAGGTGATCTGGAAGAGGCCTTCGATCGTGCCGAAGTCGGGAATGACGATTTGCCATTCGCGGATGGTGCCGTCGAAGACATAGGCGCGGATGGTGGCGTCAGACGTCTCGTCTTTGAAGATGCCGGCGCCGGCGATGCGGGCGCTCTTGACGCCGGCGCCGGCGAGCAGCTCGCGCCATTCGCCGGCGGATTCGGCGTGCGTGATGTCCACGGTCTCGGCGTTGAAGGAGATGGAGCGGGAGCGCAGGCCAGCGACGGTCGAGAACGAGCCAGTGCCGGTGGTGTCGATCTTGAGGAGTAGGTCCTTGCCTTTTTGAGCAGCCATCGCGTGGGGTCCTTGGGGTTAGGCCGAGGGTTCGAGCACGGCGCGGAAGCGGGCGGAGATGCGGTAGGTGTCGCGGTCGCGCTGCCGTTGTGTTTCGGATGACTCGTGGCGGAGGTTCACGAGGTGATGGTCGGTGAGCGAGAGTGGCGCGTCGTGGAGCGCGGCGCGGACGGCCTCGGCGAGATGGAGCGCCTCCTTGTGACCGGCAGCGCGCGACCAGACGTTGATCGTGAAGATGATCTCGGTGCCAGGCTCGGTGCCGGTAGCCCAGTCGCGGACGGTGAATCCGGCGAGCGCGAGATAAGGGAAGGCAGCGCCTTGCGGAACGTGATCGTAGACGCGCGCGCTGCCAAGTAGAGCAAGCACGCCGCTATCGGCGGCGAGAGCTGCGTGAACGGCCTGCTGCAGATCCCAGGCGGCGCTGGACATGAATTAGCTCCTGAGATCCGGGGGCTGCTGCTGCGTCGATGGCGGTGGCGCGTCCTGCTCGGACTGCGGTGGCGCGGTGGCGATACGCGCGCGGACGAGCTGTTCGACGCGGTCGGCGAGGCGGCGCTGATCCTGTCCCGTGACGGAGACCGTGATTTTCATAGATCGCGTTCCATGCAGAGGCACTTGAGCCAGCGTCGGCGCTCGTCGATGTCGATCGCGGCGATGATCTCGAAACGGCGACTGCCGGAGATGAAGCGCATGGCAGGCGTCACGCCGGCTCGGTGGCGGATCGTGATCTCGTGCGAGAGGCGGCCGCCGATGCCGTCGGCATCAGCGATCTCGGTGCCGCCGGTCGGCACGATGCGGCCCCATACTTGAGCAACAGCGGTCCAGGTCTCGACGGCACCGCCGCCACCATCGGGCGTGCGGCTCGCGGTCTCGAGCGTGAGGCGATGGCGCAATCGGCCGATGGCGGGTCGCATCAGAGACGCCTCCGGCGATAGGGCGAGAGGAGCTCCGAGACGGTGGCGGGAATGATCGTCGCGGACGCGCCGATTTCGACGGGCTCGCGGTTCTCATACCAGTGCGCCGTGAGCAGGAGCAGTGCCTGGCGGATCGGCTGCGGTACGTCGGCGGGCGCGTCGCCATAGCCGGCCACGAAATCAATCTCGATTCCGTTCGCGGCGCGCGTCGGTTGCAGGAGGCTTGCACGGCCGCTCAGGATGAGACGGGCGGGGTGGGCCGTGCCGTCGAGGATGAAAGTCGAGGTATCGAGCGCCTCATCGTCGTCGGCATCGTCGAAGACCCTTACCGCAGTTAAGCTCTGAACAGGGCGAAGCGGGAGATTGAGAGAACGCGAGCGCGGCCAGCGATCGAACTGAACTCGCCAGGTCTGCGTGATGAGCGCAAGATCGAGCGCAGCCTCGATGTGGAGGCGCGAGGCCATGATGAGGCTTTGGATGAGGGTGTCCTCGGCGCTCGAGTCGACGCGCAGATGCGCCTTCGCTTCGGAGAGCGTGACCGGCTCGACAGTCGGTCCAATGAGGAGCGTCGTGGTCATGGCGACCTCACGAAGGAAGCAAGTTGATTGCGAAATTGCGCGGGCGGCACCGGCTGCGGGGATGGGCCGGTGCCGCCCGCCAACGTCTCGGATGGCCGACGGTCGATGTGCGTGCGACGCCGGGAGGAGGCGTGCGCCGACGCGACCAACGAGGCGACGACAAGCCGGGGCGTGCGAGATCGCCGGCAGTCGCTGAATGCCTGGTCGGATTCGACGGTCATGTGCGGCCGGCTCCGCAGGGGAGCACGGAAGCGGCCACATGGCTCAACCGAGACGGAGCGGAGGCGGGATCAGTCGCCGAACTGCAGGAGCTTGATCGCGTCGAAGTCCTGGACGCCGCCGCCGACGCGCTTGGTCGTGTAGAAGAGCACGTACGGCTTCGACGAGTAGGGGTCGCGCAGGACACGAATGCCGATGCGATCCACGATCAGATAGCCGCGGCGGAAGTCGCCGAAGGCGATCGCGTAGGCATCGGCAGCGACGTCCGGCATGTCCTCGGATTCGGTGACGGGGAAGCCCATGAGCGAGGGCGACTCGCCGGGGCTGATGGCCGGATGCCAGAGGTAATGGCCATCGCCGTCCTTGAGCTTGCGGACGATGGCCTGGGTCGCGCGGTTCATGACGAAGCGTGCGTTGGCGCGATAGCCGGCCTTGAGCGTGTAGACGAAGTCGATCAGCTTGTCGCCGGGATTGCTGGCCGGGAACGCCGCGTCGTTGCCGGTCTTGATGGCGCCGATCTTGCCCCACTCCCAGCTCGCTTCCGCGATCTTGTCGTAGTGCATGAAGCCGGTCGGCTTGCTGCTGCCGTCGCCCGTGACGAAGGCCGTGCCCTCCTGCTCGGCGAAGGCGGAGCGAACCTCCTCGGCAATCCACTGGTCGATGTCGACGGCGGAGTCATCCAGCAGTGCCGGAGTCGCGGCCGGCATCGCGTAGAGCTCCATGGTCGGGAAGGAGAGCTCGGCGAGCGTCGGCGAGGTCGTGGTCGAGCGTGTGCCCGTTTCCGCGACCCATCCGGCACCGGCGCCAGCGATGGAGAACGGCTTCTTGAAGACCGAGCCCGAGACCTGGCGGACACTGGCGATCGGGCGGATCGGCGAGATCTCCTTGAGGGCCATGTTCACGGTCGTCTCGGTCTCGGCGGGAACGAGATAGCCGCCGTCGGGACCCGAGCCGACCGAAAGTGCCTTGCTCTCGATATCGAGGAGGCCGCTCGTTTCGCCCTTGCGGATGTAGCCGTCGAAGGCGGTGCGATGCTCGCGGGCGAGATGCGCGCTCGGGGCGGCGGACGAGAGCTGAGGACGAGCGGACTTCAGCGAAATATCGTCGAGGCGGCGCTTGTGATCATCAAGCGCACGGTCGAGGCGATCGAGCTTGTCGGTGGTGAGCGGGTCGGCGGCACCGCGCGTCTCGATGTCGGCGAGGCGGCGTTCGTTCTCTTCCTTGTAGGTCTCGAAGGCGCGGAGGAGGTCGTCGAGCGCGTGATGGAGGTCGGAGCTGCTCTTGGTTTCGAGGCTCGGGGTCGAGGCGGTCATGTGGGAGGAGTCCTTCAGATGAGAGGCGTCGAGCGGAGGTAGGCAGCAACGGCGGCGCATCGGTTAGCGAGCCGCGCCGTATCGGATGGAGTGGCCGCGGCATCCCGCAACGCGGCCAATCCTTTGAAGCCCGAGCGGAGGACGGCGCGGGCCTCGGTGCGCGTGAGCCCAGCGTCCTGCGTGAGCCAGCGTTCGAATTCACGTTCCGAGGGCGGCGTGCCCGCGAATGGCCGTGCCTTGGTGGTGGCGATGCGGGCCTCGGGCAGCAGCGGGAACGTGACGATGGAGATTTCCCATAGATCGACCTTCTCGATGCGGCGCACGCCGCGCGAACGATCGCGATGGGCTTTGACGGTGCGGAAGCCGATCGAGAGACCGTCGATCGCGCCGGCACGCATGAGCGAGAGCACCTCTCGGGCGCGGGCGACAGTCGGCATGAGGCGTCCGCGCGCGAAGAGCCCTTTGGCATCCTCGGCCAGCGTCTCCCAGATGCCGATCGGTTCGGCCGGATTGTGCTGGAAGAGCATCCTGACGCCGCTCGGTCCGCGCGCGGCAAGCGTGTCGTGGAAGGCGCCCGGCATGACGACGTCGCGGCCGAGATCCTGGCGGCCGAAGATCGAGGCATAGCCTTCGAAGGCACCGTCGTCGGCAACGCTCTTCATGTCGAGAGCCGTGAACTTCGCTTCGTGCGGAAGCGCGCGTCGAGGGGTCGCGGATCGGGATTCGATCACGATGGAACGCTCCGAATTGATGTGAGGTTGCGAAGGGTGGGCGTGCGGGGCAATGGGCGGCGGGATGCCCCCCACCCCTAACCCCTCCCCACAAGGGGGAGGGGAAATCATCTCGGCGGACTTGGATAGTGGCGAATTCTAAAGAGCGTCGCTCTCGGCGAGCGGGCTGTAACCGGCGGCGGCGCGCTTCTCGTTGAGCGTGAGGAAGGAGGCCTTGTCGAGACGGGCCCACAGGGCTTCACGCTCTGGCGAGAGCGCCTCGACGGCGTCGAGATCAGGGCGCAGCTCGAGATCGGGATCCCAGGCAGGCGCGAGCCAGCGCGAGAGTGACTTCGCGGTGCGGCCGACAAGCGGGATGACGGTCTGGCGCCAGAAGCCGCGCGTGGCCTCGGCCATGTTCGCATACGTGTTGTCGCCGGGAATTCCGAGCAGCATGGGCGGTACGCCGAGGGCGAGCGCGATCTCGCGGGCAGCGGCGTTCTTGGCTTCGAGAAAGTCCATGTCCTTGGGCGAGAGCGACATGGATTTCCAGTCGAGGCCGCCTTCGAGGAGGAGCGGCCGGCCGGCATTGGCGGCGCCCTGGAAACCCCGCTCCAGCTCAGCTTTCAGGCGCTCGTATTGCTCGGTCGTGAGATTGCCGTCGCGCGCGGTGTAGACGAGGGCGCCGGACGGACGAGCGGAATTGTCGAGGAGGGCCTTGTTCCAGCGCGTCGCGGTGTTGTGCAGGTCGATGGCTGTCGCGGCAGCTTCGAGCGGGCTCATGCCGTAGTGATCGTGCGCCGCGTGAAAGAGCTTCATGTGCAGGATGCGGCGTACGCCTGGTGCGCAATCGCCGGAGAGGCGCACGGAGCGGCCGCCGACGGTGTACTCGTAGGCCTCGGGCCAGCCGTCCGAACCGGGCACGACCTTCATGCGATCGGGGCGCAGGACGTGCAGCTCGCGGATCTCGTCGTCGATGGCAACCGCCTCGATGTAGCTGTTGCCGGCGACGAGCAGGTGGCCGACGAGCGCCTCAAGGAACTCCGGTCCCACCTGCGCCTGGTTGGGGCGGCTGATGAGTTCGGAAAGCGCGTGCGCTTCGATCTCCTCCTCGCCGCGGTAGAGGAGCAGCGGCACTGAAGCGGCGGTCTCCGCGATCATACGCACACAGCGATAGACGATCGCGTTGCCCATGAAGCCTTCGCGCGCAAAGGCGGCGTAGTCGCGCGGTGTCCAGGCCGGCTGGCGGAGGGTGTCGAGCGCGATCAGCGGGCCGACGGCGCTGGCCTTGGTTTCCGCGCGTGGCATGGCTCTCCGCCCCCAACCGCCGATGAGGGCGCGGAGGGAGGTCGCAATGGATGTCGAGATCATTCAGAGCGTCCGTATGGTTGGGCTGCGCGGGTTCGTCAGCATGAGATCGGTGAGCGCCCACACAAGCGCATCGAGACGGTCCGGGCTTTTGCCTTGGGCGAGACCGTCGGCACCGAAGGCACACATCTGACTCTCGAGCTCCGGCCACTCGCCGACGTGGATCACGCGACCTTCGGCGTAGAGCGCGGAGACCGGCTCGGCGCGTACCCATTTGCCGCGTGTGGCGCGTACGGCGCGGATCGGCACCGAAGCATCGACCTGGCGCATGACGCCGACGACGAGATCACCGCCCTGGTTGACCTCGGCGACGATGCGGTCGGCGGCGAAGTCACGGTAGGCGGCGATGGCCGCGCGCGCCCAGACGGTCGGCTCGCGGCCGCGGATGGTGCGATCGGCGAGGACGTAGGCGCGACCGTCCTCGCCGAGGCCGGCGACGATGATGCCGCAAGCGTCGGAGTTGGTGTTCGATGTGACGGGCGGGTCGACGGCAACGACGATGCGCGCGAGCTCGGGCGGCGCGGCAACGCGGTGCTGATCAAGCCAGCTCTTGCGCCAGAGGCCGCCGCCGCGATCCTCGACGATCTCACCGTCGATCTCCTGGCGACCGAGGGCCGTGCCGCCGTAGCGCTTGAGAACGCTGGAGAGAAAGGAGGGAGCGAGGTTGGCGGCGTTGTCGGTGGTCTTGGCGCGGGATGTGACGGTCACTTCGTCGGCCATCAGCTTCTTGAGGAGCGGGATCGGGCGCGGAGTGGTCGTAACGACGCATTGCGGCTGATGGCCGAGACGAAGCGCGAACTGAAGCATGTCCCAAGCGTGCTGGGCGCGGCGCCACTTGGCGAGCTCGTCGCACCAGGCGGCGTCGAACTGCGGGCCGCGCAGGTTGTCGGGATCGTCGGCAGCGTACATCTGGGCGATGGCTCCGTTCGGCCACTGGATCTGATTGCGCGAAACGTCGTAGTGCGGTCGCTCGTGCGGCGCATGGACGGCGAGCAGGCCGGAAACGCCCTCGATCATGACGCTGCGGACCTGAGCGATCGTGAGCCCGACGAGCGCGATGCGGCGCGCCGGCTCGCACTCGTTGGCATGGAGACCGAGGGCGCGGGCGCGGACCCATTCAGCGCCGGCGCGGGTCTTGCCGGAGCCGCGGCCGCCGAGAATGAGCCAGGTCTGCCAGGGCCGGTTATCGGTCGCCGTGACAGGAGCGAGCTGATCCTCACGGGCCCAGACCTGCCAGTCGTGGGCGAGGCTGATGATCTCGGGCGCGGAGAGCGTGGCGAGAGCGGCCTCGCGCTCGGCTTCAGGCCGGGCGGACAAGTCGAGCAAGACGCTCCGCAACATCTCGGCGGAAGCGCTCCGCCTCGTCGGCGAGTTGGCGTTCAGCGTGCTGGGCGCCTTGGCTGGAGGCGGGGCTTTCGGATCCGGGGTGGCGCTCGAGGTCAGCTTCGATCTCCGTTACGCGGCTGAGATTGGCGATGAGGGCGCCGATGGCGCGGGTGTCGCGCTCGTGGTCTGCGGCCGTGGTGTCGGAGGAACTTTCCTTCGTGGCCATGTCGTGTGCCATGCGCCTTTCCATCTGCTTGAGCTTGGTATCGATCGCTTTGTAGAGGCGGCGGACGAGAGCCCGCCGGGCTTTCAAAGAAGTCGCGGTTGCTTTGGCGTCTTGTGTTTCCGGCGGCTTCGCGTCGCCGGCCGATCGCTTGGGAGGAGCGGTCTCTGTCGAAGGCGGCTTCGAGGGTTTTCGAGGTGGTCCGTCGCGCGCGCCGGGCGTGCGCCGCGAGCGAGGGGGCCAGCCCTCGTTGCGGGCACGACGGGCAATGCGCTGAACAGAGACCCCGTGCTGTTCGGCGATGGCGGCAAGCGACTGCGCGCCGGCGACGTACAGACGACGGATCCGCTGCCAGTCGGGTTGAGCCGAGCCGGTCATGCAGGCACCAGGATTGTCTGAGGGGCAGCGTGTCCGTGTGGTCGAAACCGGCGGAAGCCTCGTCCGACGCTTTTCACGCTATACTCAATTTGTATCGAACTATCGTTGCGATGTCAATAATAGATTCACGAAATTCTTTGGGAATGAAGAAAAAATCGCAACTACGTCAGCATATGCTTTGACGAGAACTTGCCAGTTTCTCATGCCGCATGGCGTGCGGGGATAAAATTTCTCAGCAGGTCGGATCGAGCGGGCAATAGATCGCTTTGCCAGCAATTCGCTAACCATTCGGCAATCACTGACGGCGGATTAAGCGATGATTCAACATTCTCGTATTTGATTGGCACGATTCTCCAGGGCGTGAACCAGTGAGGCGTACGCCAATGCTGCCCTTTTCCAGGTCCTCTTCGGACAGCCTCTGGTCGCTGCCGCGGCGCTGGCGTCGCGATGCCTCGGGCACGACGGCGATCGAGTTCGCATTTGTCGCCGGTCCGTTCCTCATGCTGCTGTTCGGCATCATGGGAGTCGGCCTCTACTTCTTCACGACCTTCTCACTCGAGAACGCCGTCGAGCGCACGGGCCGCCTTATCCGCACCGGCCAGGTTCAGCAGGGTGGGATGACGGGACAGCAGTTCAAGGAGAAAGTCTGCGAGCTGGTGCCGGGCTTCGTCGACTGCGTGAACAAGCTCCGGGTGAATGTCCTCAATTTTCCGGACTCCGAGGCCATCGGGCCTGGCACAACGGCGCAGTGCCTCGATAGCGACGGCAATCTGAGCGACGTGACATCGTACGCGCCCGGCGAAGCCGATCAGGTCGTGCTGATCTGGGTCTGCTACGAGTGGAGCCTCGCCTCGAAGATCCCCTATCTGAATCTGGGCAACATGGGCAACGGCTCGCGCCTCATCCAGGCCGCGACTACGTTCCGCACCGAACCTTTCAACTGATGAGCGCCGAACGATGAGGAACCTCGTCACGCGATTTTCGGCATGGCGGCACGACGGCCGCCGCCGCGGCATCCTTGCTCGCCTGCGTCGCGACACGAAGGGCATGGCTGCGGTCGAATTCGGCATGATCGTGCCGATCATGTTCTTCCTGTTCGTCGGCACCATCGAGTTCAGCCAGGCGCTCACTGTCGACCGGCGCCTCACGCTGGCGGCGAGCTCGACCGCCGATCTCATCGCACGCGCGCCAAACTCGGGCCTCACACCCGAGCAGGTGGATCGCGACCTCAAGATCGTCGAGCAGCTCATTCTGCCGTACGATATCCAGCGGCTCTACGTGAAAGTCCTGAGCGTCATTGCGCAAGGGACGCCGGGCAATCCGAGCGTTCTGATCTACACGATCGATTGGTCGCGCGACAGCAACGCCGGCACGCCACATCCGCGCGGTGAGGAATATCACGACATCCCGGAAGGCCTGCTTGTTGCCGGCGAGAGCGTGATCGTGTCCGAGGCGCGGTACAACTACACGCCGCTGATCTTCAACTACTTCATCAAATCCGCCTTCAACATGACGGAGCGCTTCTTCCTGAAGCCGCGCAACTCGAGCTGCGTGCACCTGCGGCCGATCAATTGCGTCACCGGCGGCGAAATGTCCTGACGATATACCGAGCGAGAAAAAGAAAACGGCCCGCCGAACCAATCGGCGGGCCGTTCTGCTTTGCGGCTTGTGTGCGGGCTGATCAGCGCTTCGAGAACTGGAAGCTGCGGCGGGCCTTTGCCTTGCCGTACTTCTTGCGCTCGACGATGCGGCTGTCGCGCGTGAGGAACCCACCCTTCTTGAGCACGGCGCGAAGCTCGGGCTCGTAGTAGGTGAGGGCTTTCGAGAGACCGTGGCGCACCGCACCGGCCTGACCGGAAAGACCGCCGCCCGTAACCGTGGCGCGGATGTCGTACTGATCGACGCGCTCTGCTGCGACAAGTGGCTGCTTCAGGATCATCTGCAGCACGGGGCGGGCGAAGTATGTCGTCACGTCCCTGTCGTTGATCGTGATCTTGCCGTGCCCGCGCGACACCCAGACGCGCGCGATGGCGTTCTTGCGCTTGCCGGTGGCGTAGGCACGACCCTGAGCGTCGAGCTTCTGGACGTGCAGCGGAGCGGCGGCTTCCGCGGTCTGGCCGGTGAGGCCCCCAAGGTCCTCGAGCGACTTTGCATCTGCGGTCATGGCGTCAGTCTCTCTTGTTCTTGCGATTGAGCGCGGCGATGTCGAGCTTGGTCGGTTGCTGCGCTTCATGGGGATGGTTGGGACCGGCATAGACCTTGAGGTTGGTCATCAGACGGCGCTGAAGAGGGCCACGGGCGAGCATGCGCTCGACGGCCTTGAACACGACGCGCTCGGGAAACTTGCCCTCGATGATCTGGCGCGGCGAGCGGGTCTTGAGACCGCCGGGATAGCCCGTGTGCCACTCGTACTTCTTGTCTTCGTACTTGTTGCCGGTGAAGACGACTTTCTCGGCGTTGACGACGATGACGTTGTCACCCATGTCGACATGCGGCGTATAGGTCGGCTTATGCTTGCCCTTGAGGCGGGTGGCGATGAGAGCGGCGAGCCTGCCAACGACGAGACCCTCGGCGTCGATGAGCACCCACTTCTTCTCCACCTCGCCGGGCTTGGCGCTGTACGTTTTCATGTGCTTGGCCCTTCGAGTACGGCGCCCGTGCGGTCGCCAGAGTTCTTCTCGGTCAGTTCGGTTCGGTTCGCGTTGCAAGCGTGGAGCGCGGCGTGCGACCTCTACGGCGCAAACGAGACGCGGCGCGATCCCGGCGAGGGATCGAGCGCCGCGCGCATCCTTCTAGGCTGCGAAACGTACTCCGTCAATGGAATTCACTACGGATTAGAGCGAATTATCGAAATGAATTCAATGACATGAGTGCGCGGTAACAGGATACCATAGAGAAGGTATCATTTTACCTCTTGATTTGGGGCCGGCGACGGGATCGCGTAAGTGCCTGTCGCGTGGGCGATCATCTCGCTGCCGCCATCGGAATAGAGTGCGACCTCCGCATAGGCGAGACGGCGCCCGACGCGTACGAGCCGCGTTTCCGCGATGACGTCGCGCGCGGGCGGCCGCGTGAGGAACGTGATGTTGAGATTGCTGGTGACCGACGGGATTGCCGGGGAACCAAGGCGGCCGATCAACGCTACGTAAATCGAGAAGTCTGCGAGCGTGAACATGGCCGGACCGGATATCGTGCCGCCGTGCCGCGTGTGGCGCTCGGTGAGATGCATCCGGACGCGGGCGGTGTCGGGTCCGACGGATTCGATTTCCATCACCCGTCCTGATGCGTGGATCTGAGGGAAAGACGCATCGATCAGCTCTGTGACCGCTGTGACAGAAAGGTGACTCGGTTGTGGGTTATCAGTTGACATCCTTAATGGCGTCCCACTCACGTGATCTGCTATATGCACGCCCGCGTCGAGGCCAATGCTAGACGATCCACTCAGACAAACGACACAGGCTCGGGATTTCGAACGAGGAGAAGCTCCCCATGTTCAGCAGGTTTGGAACTCTTGCCGCGTTTGCTTCGGCAGTGGCAATAGGCCTGATGTCGCTCATCGGCGCGCCCGCGGTGAGCGCGCAAGAGGCTTTCAATCAACTTCAGCTCACCGAAAAGCATATCCAGGGCTTCATTGCAGCACAGCCTGACATCACGCAGTTCATCGAGCGCAATCCCGCGCAGGAAGGCACCGCGCCGACGGACAAGCAGCAGGCCGAGCTCGATGCGATTGCGCGCAAGCACGGCTTCAAGGACTATACCGAGTACGACGACGTTGCCTACAATATATCGGTGATCCTGAGCGGCATCGATCCGGATACGGGCAAGTACACCGACCCGATCGAGCTCATCAAGAAGGAGATTGCCGAGATCAATGCCGATACGCAGATCAGTGCGGCAGAGAAGAAGCAGATGCTCGACGAATTGAACGACGCGCTCAAGAACACGCCGCCGGTCAAGTTCCCGAGCAACATCGAGCTGGTTTCGAAGCATCGCGAGGCGCTGGAGAAGGCGCTCGGGCAGCAGTAAGTGGAGGTGGCGCCGGATCGGCGCCACCGCATGCGCGCAGGGATGCCGCTATGCAGGACGGCGGACCGCCAAAGGACACGGCAAAGGGTGACGCACCGCTCTTGAGCGAGGCACGCCATGATGCCGTCGCCGTCCTCACGCTCGCGCGCCCGGCAGCGCGCAACAGTCTGAGCCTCGACTTGTTGCTCGCCCTGCAGTCCGCGATCGATCGGCTGTCGGGCGCGCACGATGTGAGCGCTGTCGTCTTGGCGGCGACCGGGCCCGCATTCTGCGCCGGGCATGATCTCAAGGAGCTGACGGCGCATCGCCGAGATGAGGATCGCGGTCGCGCCTTCTACGCGCTCACCATGACGCGCTGCGCGGCCGTGATGACGTCGATCATGCGCAGTCCCAAGCCATTCATTGCTGCCGTCGAAGGTGTTGCGACGGCGGCGGGGTGCCAGCTCGTTGCGACGTGCGATCTGGCTGTCGCGGGCGAGGCGGCGAAGTTCGCGACGCCCGGTGTCGATATCGGACTCTTCTGCTCGACGCCAATGGTTGGGCTCTCGCGCAACGTGCCGCGCAAGCGGGCCATGGAGATGCTGCTGCTCGGCGAGATGCTGGGCGCGCGCGAGGCGGCGGACTACGGGCTCGTCAATCGCGTGGTGCCCGAGGGGCGTGCGCTCGATGCCGCGCTCGATCTCGGGCGCGTCATTGCGAGCAAGTCGCCGGCGACGATCCGGATCGGCAAGGAAGCCTTCTACGCTCAGATCGAGAAGCCGGTTGCTGATGCTTATGCATACGCAAGCGAAGTCATGGTGCGCAATATGATGCACCGTGATGCCGAGGAGGGCATCGGCGCCTTCATCGACAAGCGGCCGCCCGCGTGGAAGGGTGATTGATATGATCCCGCAGAAGGTGTCGCTGGTCACGCTCGGCGTCGCCGACGTGGAGGCCTCGCGTCGCTTCTATGAGGGTCTCGGGTTTCGTGCTTCCGGCGGCGATACCGAAGGCGTCGCGTTCTTCGACATGAACGGCGTCGTGCTCGCTGTCTGGGGGCGCGAGGATCTGGCGAAGGATGCCGAAGTCGACATGCCGACCGGAAGTGGGCATCCGCGCATTTCCCTCGCGATCAATCTGGAGAGCGAGGCGGCGGTGAATGCGGCCATGGCGTTTGCCGCTGAGCATGGCGGGCGCGTCACGCGACCCGCGGCCAAGGCATTCTGGGGCGGTTATCTCGGTTACTTCGCGGATCCGGATGGATTTCTGTGGGAGATCGCCTACAACCCGTTCTGGCCGCTCGACGAGCACGGCCGCCCGCAACTGCCGCCGCCGAAGGCCCCTCAGTCACCATGAACCACGACCGCTACGACGACACTTATATCGCCGCGATCCTCAACGAGACGAAAGTGATCGCCATGGTCGGCGCCTCGGCGAACATCAATCGCCCGAGCTACTTCGTATTGAAGTATCTCATCGGCAAGGGCTTCAAGGTGATCCCGATCAATCCCGGACTCGCGGGCCAGGAGATCCTCGGCCAGAAGGTCGCGGCAAGCCTCGGCGAGATCGAGGAGCCCGTCGATATGATCGACATCTTCCGCAATTCCGATGCTGCGCTCGGGGTCGTGCGCGAGGCGATCGCGCTCAAGGAGAAGCTCGGCCTGAAGGTCATCTGGATGCAGCTCTCGGTCCGCAATGACCTTGCGGCGGCAGAGGCGGAGGCCGCGGGTCTCAAGGTCGTCATGAACCGCTGCCCGAAGATCGAGTATGGGCGGCTCTCCGGCGAGATCGGCTGGGCGGGCGTCAATGCAGGGATGGTGAGCTCGAAGCGGCCGCAACTCGGGGCCGTGGGTGTGCAGAACCATGTGATCCGCCCGCGCTCGACGTAGCGCGCTCGTAAGACCTCCTCCCACCAGGGGGCCCCGCGGTGCTCTATTGGCAGAGCGTAAGCTGCGGTGAGACGCGAGTGGCCTCAGCCGCCGTTCTGGTTCTTCCGATACCAGCGGCCCATGAGCTCGATGGCGACCATGGCCATCAACGAGCTCACGAGCAGGATCGTGACGCCGACTGCGCTGCCCCAGGTATCGAGAATGAAGGCGTAGACGGTCGGCGCAAGCGCGCTGACGACGAGGATCGGCGTCGCGATAAGGCCGAGCACGCGTCCGTAGCCCTCGGCACCGAACAGCGCGAGGGGGACGGCACCGCGGACGATCGTGATGACGCCCTGCGAGGCACCCATGAGCAGCGTGAAGGCGAGGATCGGAGCGAAAGCGCCACCGCTGAAAAGCAGCAGGATCAGCGAGAACGGCAGCGCGCCAATCGCGAAGCGGGCGACGGTGAAAGGATGCAGGTTGCGACCGAAGACGATCTCGACGATGCGGCCGCCGAATTGGGCAAAGCCCTTGAGGGAGGCGATCCAGACGGCGGTTGCTGTCGCCATGCCGGCGGTTTCGAACAGCGGCACGAGCTGGACGGAGACGACGCCGAAGACAAAGCCGTTGAGCGACATGATGAGGGCGAAGAGAATCATGCCGATGGTGCGGGCGCGGCCTTCCAGCGGCGCGCCGTCAACGGGACGCGCTGCCATCGTCACGGCCGGCCCGTTCTCGGGCTTCGCCTCGCGGATCGAGAGGCCCCACCAGTTGAGCGGCAGGCAGACGACGAGGTTGATAAGGGCGAAGATGAGCAGCGTGTTGCGCCAGCCCACGGCCACGTCGAGCTGGTGCCCGACGACCCAGAAGACCGAGGAAGCAAAGGCGCCATAAAGCGTGAGGTAGGAGATCGCCTTCCGCCCGCGGCTCGGCGCGACCTGAACCGCCGCAGCGAACGCCGCGTCGTAGAGCGACATGCGCATGGCGAGGCCGAGAAACGCCCACACCGCCAGATAGGCGACCCAGTGCGAGACCATGGCCAGAGCGGCGAGGCCGATGGCGATGAGGATCACGCCAAGGCTCATGACCTGACGCCCGCCCCACCTGTCTATGAGGCGTCCGATGTGGGTCGAGACGAGGCCCTGCACGAGCATGGCGACCGTGAAGCCGAGGAACACGAAGCTGCGGCTGAAGCCGAGCTCGTCGGCGATCGGATGGGCCAGCACGCCGAGGCAATAGAAGGCCGTGCCCCAAGCCGTGATCTGCGTGATGCCGACCGCATGGACGACGCGATACATCGGGTCCCGCCACCAGGAGAGGCGGGAGACCACGGGTTCGAAAGACTTCTGCATGGATCTGGGACTTGGCCGGTGGCGGGCGGAGCGACGGGCGAGCGCGGCACGTTTGTGACACATCACCTATCTCATGAAGCTTTGGAATCTCAAACGAGAACAATTCACGTGCTATGTCCGGACGTTTCGGCGAGCCGCATGAAAAGGTTCGCGGATAACGGGGCCGCGCCGCGCCTTGACAAGACGGCCGCATAGGTGCTCGACGCTGAGCGCATGAACTACCGTCACGCCTACCATGCCGGGAACTTCGCCGATGTGCTGAAGCACGCGGTGTTGTCGCTCGTGCTCACATACATGGCGAAGAAGGATGCGCCGTTCCGCGTGATCGATACGCACGCCGGCATCGGCATGTACGACCTCACGGGCGAGGCCGCCGAGAAGACCGGCGAATGGAGGGGCGGCATCGGCCGGCTCCTGGGCGAGCAGGGCTCGGGCGTGGCGCCGTTGCCCGGCGCCGCCGCTGCGCTGCTCGCGCCCTATCTCGAAGCTGTGCGCGCCTGCAATCCGGACGGCAAGCTCCGGCGCTATCCGGGTTCGCCCTGCCTTGCCCTCGCGCTCATGCGTGCCGAGGACCGTCTCGTCGCCAACGAGCTGCATCCGGAGGATGCGGCGTTGCTCGGCGAGGCGCTGGCCGGCGACAGGCGCGCCAAGGTGCTCGGCCTCGACGGCTGGCTCGCGCTCAAGGCGCAGCTACCGCCGAAGGAGCGCCGCGGCGTCATCCTCGTCGATCCACCCTTCGAGCAGGCGGGCGAACTGGAGCGGCTCCAGGAGGGAGTGCAGAATGCGCTCCGCCGATTTGCCGGCGGCGTTTATCTGCTCTGGTATCCGATCAAGGACCCGCGGCCCATCGCGCGGTTTCATCAGGCGATCGGGAATATCGCGCCGAGCGAGACTCTTGCCATCGAGCTGCTCCTGCGCGAGCCGGTGGACACCGATCGGCTGAATGGATCGGGCCTCGTTGTCATCAACCCGCCATACACGCTCGAAGCCGACCTCGCGGTGCTGCTGCCGGTCCTTGCGGAGCGGCTCGGCGACGGCAAGGGCGCACGCGGTCAGGTCACCCAATTGGGATGATCGGGACCTCGAAAAGGAGCGGTTTGCCTGTATTTTCGGCACGCTGCCTTATTGCCGTAGCTTCACGTAATTGTGCTTTGCCCGCATGATTTGACGGTCGGATATTTTTTGATGCGGGCTGGTGTGCCTGCGCCGACATGCAACGGAGCGCAGTCCTGCTCAAAGGCATGGCAAGCGCGCGGGCATGGTTATGCGAGGGGCGCTACTCGTCTCCTGAGCGGAAGGCACGGGCTGCTCACCACCCTCGTGGAGAAGGATTGCAGGCATGCGGCAGACGGGCGTCGTCAAGTTTTTCAATCAGACAAAAGGTTATGGTTTCATTAAGCCGGACGAAGGCGGTGCGGATGTTTTCGTGCACGTTTCGGCCGTCGAGCGCTCAGGTGTGGGTTCGCTGGCGGAAGGCCAGCGCATTTCCTTCGAGACCGAACCCGACAAGCGCGGCAAAGGTCCCAAGGCCATCAACCTGCAGATCTCGGGCTGAGCGTATCGCGCCGGCCGCGCAGATGTGGGACCGGCGCGCTTCCGTGAGAGACGCGTCCTTCTCGTCCACGCGTGTTCCGTGGACGCAACATTGTGCGTGTCTCTGACATCCCTGTTACCGGAACAGTAACCATATGCTCCTAGCTTCAGGCCGTTGGTCACGGTCCTGGGTGAGGCGCTATGGGTATTTTGAATGGCGTTGCAGTTGACGAGATCAGTGCGCGCGGAAGCATTCGTGACAGTGATGTTGCGGCGATGCGCCGTGCGTTCAACGAAGACGGCACGATCTCGACCTCGGAAGCAGAAGCACTTCTCTCGCTCAACAGCGCTTGTCGCGTGACCGATGCCACCTGGGCGCCCTTCTTCATCGAGGCGCTGACCGACTACGTCGTCCATCAGTCCGAGCCCGACGGGTACATCGTCGTGGATAAGGCGGACTGGCTCGTCGCGCGCATCAGCCGCGATGGCCATATCGCGACCAACACCGAACTCGAGTTGCTGCTCAACGTGCTCGACAAGGCGCGCTGGTCGCCGCCGAGCCTCGCGGCGTTCGCGCTCGGCCAAGTTCGCGACGCGGTGATCTCAGGCGTCGGTGTGACGCGCGCCGGCCAGATGCTGCCAGCGGGCACGATTGGGCAGAGCGAGATCGATCTGATCCGCCGCATTCTTTATGCCTTCGCCGGCGATGGCGGCATCGCGGTCACGCGCGCCGAGGCCGAGGTCCTCATCGCGATCAACAAGGCGCTGGCGCGGGGTAAGAGCTCGCCGGCATGGACGGAGCTGTTTGTGAAGGCTGTCGGCGCTTCAGTGCTGGCGAGCCTCGGCCATCATATCCCGCCGCGCGAGGAAGCGCTCAGGATCGAAGTCTGGGCCAAGGATGCCGATGCCCGCGGTGCAGGTGCGCTGCTGGCGGATACGATCGGCTCGGGCGAAGAAGGCACGAGCGCGCGCGAGCGCATCGGCAAGTTTCTCGGCCGCATGGTGGCCGGCGGCGCCGGCAGTGTGTGGAGCACGTTCCGGATGCAGTCGAGCGAGGAGCGCGCGCTGGCTCGCCTCGAACGCCAGCGGCTCGAGATCGTCACGAACGAGCGGATCGATGATGCCGAGTGTCAATGGCTGATCGAGAACCTGGGCAAGGACGGCAAGCTCGACGCCAACGAGATCGAACTCCTCGCCTTCCTCCAGCGTGAAAGCCCGCTTCCGCATCCCGAGCTTGCCGCGTTCGCGGCGCGGCACGGCGTGGCGGCGTAACGGCGCTCGCGTCAGAAGCGGCCCTCGGAGACGAGGTCGTTCATCGTCGAGACGGCCGTGACGGCGCGCGTCACGTCCGTGAGCAATCGCTCGCTCAACGTCTCCGGCGCAACGCGGGAAGAGAGGGCAATGCCCTGCTCTCCATCCTTGAGCTGTTGCTGCAACATCGCCGTCAGAATGGTGCGATGAGCCGCGATGAGCGCCGCGCCCTCGCCCGCGTCCACGAGCTCCAAGTCGATCAGGCCCTGCAGACGCTCGGATGTAGCGCGGGCGCGGATGCCGTGCTTGATCGCGAGAACGCGGGCGCCGGCGACGAGCGGGAAGAGGCCGTGCATCTTGAGATCGATGCGGCCGTTGGCGTCCGTCTTGAGCTTGCGGAAGATCGTCAGCGGCGCGCGGGCGCCACGCGCATTCTCGGAGAGCAGCTTGATGAATGATGGCGTGCGGCGCCCGACGTCGTAAGCGTGCGCGAGAATATCCTCGACGAGATCGACGGCCCCATGGACGGCAACCGCGTCGAAGAAGATATCGACGTTGAGCAGGTCTTCGGGGCGCTGGCGGTGGATCCAGCGATCGATCGTCTCGATCCAGCGCGCGCGGCTCATGCGCCACGCCGCGTTCTTGCTCATGACGCCGCCCTTGCAGAAGGGGACGCCGACCGCATCGAGAATATTCGAGACTTCCTCGCCGAGCGCCGCGAACCATTGGTCCTGCGAGCCGTCGGGCGTGCCCTCGGCATAGACGATGGCGTGGTCCTGATCGGCGGCGAGCAGGCTTTCGCCGCGCCCGGCCGAGCCGAGGACCATTAGCGCATAGGGAACGGGCGGGCCGCCGCGTCCAGCAGCCACGAGCTGCTCTTCCGCCAGGCGTGCGGCGCGGCCGGCGAGCGCGCAGATCTCCGAGCTGATGACGGACGAGACGAGGCGCGCATCGGCATCTTCCTCGAGCAGCATCCGCGCCATCTGCGGAAGCTGGGCCCAGGCTTGCGCCAGCGCGGGGACGTCCGGCGCGCTGTCGATCTGGTCGCCAAGCATCATCGCCGTGGCCGCGCGGTGGCGCAGGAGATTGCGCGTGGTCAGCGCGCCGACGAGGGCGCCGTCATGATCCACCGCCCCGAGATGGCGGATGGAAAGCCGGTCCATGCGGCCGATGGCGCGGTAGACGAAGACGTCCTGCTCGACCGTGTGCAGCGGGCGGGAGGCAATCTCGTCGATCGGCCGGGACATCGCTGCGGTACCGCCGCGGGCGACGGCGCGCAGAACATCGCGCTCGGTGACGATGCCGGCGCCGCGCTCCGATGAGGAGACGAAGAGTGAGCTCACGCGCTTTTCGAGGAGGAGCGCCATCGCATCCTGGAGGCTCGTCGCGCCGGGAGCCATGACGGGCGGCGCGCTCATGACATCCTGCACGCGGTGCCTGTAGGGAAAGCTGTCCACCTTGACGAGGACGCGCGTACGGTCAGCGGCGGGCGGCAGCTCGGGGACGAGGAGGCCGCCTGCGGCCCGCGCGTCCTGCTCGGCGCGTACGCGTGCAGCGGCTTCCACCTCGGCGAGCGTGCGTATGCCGCGCGCGCGGAGGTGCGGGATGAGCGCGACGAAGGCGTGCGCGGCGGCCAGGGCATCGCCGATGGCGCTGTGTCGGCCCTCGATCTCGACGCCGAGGGCGCTGCAGATACTGTCGAGATCGTCGTGCGGGCCGGCCGCGGCGGTGAGGCGGGCGAGCAGGCGGACGTCGAGCACGCGCGGCGGCGACCAGGGCCGGCCGGCGGCCTCATATTCGCGCTTCAAGATTGCGATGTCGTAGCTGATGGTGTGTCCGATCAGGACCGCGCCGCCGAGGAAAGCCTCCATGTCCGGCGCGAAGGTCGCAAAATCATGGGCGCCGACGACGTCCCGCGCGGTGATGCCGTGCACCTTGCTGGCCTCAGCCGGAATGTCGACGCCAGGGTCGATCAGCCGGGTCATCTGCTCGCTCGGCTGCACGGCGCCGGCACGGATGCGGACGGCGCCGAACTGGATGAGCCGGGCCGTTCTCACGTCGAGGCCGGTCGTCTCTGTATCGATGGCGACGGCATCGAGTGCGACGAGGGGAGTCGATGGTGCGGCTGATGACATGACCCGGAGTGTCCTCGGCACCGCGTGGGCCGGTGCCGCCCATGAGCCTACTGAGCCCGGCGGGGGAGTGGAAGCCGCCAGCGAGCGCGGACTGAATTTGCGGTTAGTTCCGGGCCATTTCGCGCCGCGGCCCGCGCGACATTCACGGGCCCGGCATCTGTTCGTGCTGATGTCGGTGGCCGGTGCCACGAGCTGTGATAGGGAAGTCATGGAGACACAATTTCGGGCTGCCATATATTCGGGGCTCGGCAGGGAGGCGTCGGCATGAACTTGCGGCTCGCCAGGTATTTTGTCCGCAAGCTTGGCGCGGTGGCCGGCATCGGACTGCTCGCGCTGCTGGCCGCGTGCCAGCCCGATGTCCCGAACCTGCCTGCTGTCCGCGCGCGGCTCGACGGGACGACGGTATCGGGGGTTTCTTCCGGCGCCTACATGGCGGGGCAGGTCCATCTGGCGCACAACAAGATCGTGACTGGCGCGGCGCTGGTCGCCGGCGGTCCCTATGGCTGTGCGCAGAGCGTCTATACGCGTGGCATCGTCGGCCCGGGTTCCGCGTTGATCAATGCCTCGCGCGCCATCAATGGCTGCATGGGCAATGACCTCGCCGCCTGGGGCGTGCCGAACCCGCAGCAACTCGCCGAGCAGGCGGAGGCATTCGCGCGTGAGGGACGCATCGATCCCATCGAGGCGACGGCGGGTGACCGCATCTATCTGTTCTCCGGCACCAAGGACGAGACGGTCCTGCCTGAGATCGGGCTTGCGGCACTTCACTTCTACGAGCGCATCGGCGTGCCGGCCGACCGCATCAAACGGATCGCGGACGTGCCGGCCGGTCACGGCTTCATCGCCAAAGGCAAAGGCGGCTCGTGCGGTGCCTCGGCCCGGCCCTTCATCAATGATTGCGCCTACGATCAGGCTGGCGATCTGCTCGCTTATCTGCTCGGGCCGCTGGCGCCGCCGGATTCAGCGGCCAGCGTCGAGCGGCTCGTCTTCGATCAGCACGCTTTCACGGGCGATCTCATCGATCATGGGCTCGCGCGCGAGGGCGTCGTGCTCATGCCGGAGCGCTGTCGCCAAGAGGCCGGATGCCGCGTGCACGTCGTCTTCCACGGCTGCCGGCAGTCGCGCGCGGAAGTCGGCGACGCATTTATCGAGGACAGCGGCTATGCCCGATGGGCGGGGCCGAACCGGCTGATCGTCCTCATGCCGCAAGCCCAGTCCAGCACGGCCAATCCCTACGGATGTTGGGATTGGTGGGGATACTCGGGCTCGGAGTATCTGACGCGCAAGGGGCCGCAGATCGTCGCCGTTCGCCGCATGCTCGACCGGCTGGCGGCCGCCGAGTAGATGGCTGCGGCGGTTCGGTTGCGTGGCGCGGCGTGCCGGATATAGTGCACGCCTTTGCGGCCGAGGCGCCGGCCGGAAGTCGTCAAACGCGCGCACTTGGAGGGCATGTCTGATGAGACGCGTCGTGCTTTGGATGTTGACCGCGCTGCTGCTCGCGCCTCTGCCAGCCACTGCGCAGTACGGCACAGGACCGGGCGGTCGGGCGCCTTACGAGCGGCGCGACCAGGAGCGGAATGTTCCGGGCCGCTTCGACTACTACGCACTGGTCCTCTCCTGGAGCCCGACCTATTGCGCGTCGCTGCCGCGCAACAGCTATGACCCGCAATGCCACCGCCGCGATGGCCGGCGCTACGCGTTCGTCCTGCACGGGCTATGGCCGCAGCACGAGCGCGGATGGCCGGAGAATTGCCGGACGCGCCAACGGCCTTTCGTGCCGCAGCCGCTCATCGACAGCATGCTCGACATCATGCCGAGCTCGCGTCTGGTCATTCACGAATATCGCAAGCACGGCACCTGCTCGGGTCTCGCGCCGGAGGGGTATTATGGCCTTGCCCGACGCCTCTACAATTCGGTGACGATCCCGCCGCGTTTCGTGATGCCGAACAGCGATTTCACGATCTCGCCCGAGGCGGTTGTCGGCGCCTTCGTCGATGCCAATCCGACCCTCAAGCCGGACATGATGGCGGTATCCTGCGGCGGGGCGGGCAACCGGCTGCGCGAGGTGCGCATCTGCTTCAGCCGTGAGGGATCGCCGACGCGGTGCGGCCGCAATGAGGACCAGAGCCGTCTCTGCCGCGCCTCGAGCATGTACGTGCCGCCCGTGCGCGGCAGGGCGGCGCCCATCAGCCGCGGCCGAGGCATCTGAGGGCGGCGTACCCCGCAGCGCGCCTGTGGATAAATGGCCGTTCGATTGCCTGTCGACAGATGGCCATCTTGTCGACACAATTGAACGAGGCCAACATCGTTTCCGACAACGGGGTCGCGGCTTCGGGAGCGGATGCGTGCATTCGAGCGCTCACATGAGGATGAACGGACCTTCGCCCGCAGCGCAGGTTGGGCTTGGCCGGCGTTCGCCCGCATCTGCGCGCGCTGCTGACGGTGCGCCGCCACGGCTCGACGATCTCGTGCGCGAGGTCGCTGGTCCCGGCGCCTTTGCAGGGCGAGCGGCATTGATGGCTTGGGGCTTCTGCGGCTTTCTGATCGGGGCGATCTTCTGGCAGGTCATCGGCGTCTGGGACATGCTGGGCAATGCCGTCCTCAAGCATCCGGAACCGAAGGTGAGCGTCGTCGCCCGGCTGGCCCTTCCGTCCCGGCTGCCGAACTGCACGACGCTGGCGCTCGATCGCGTGACGGGCAGGACGGTCTCGGTTCCTTGCGCCGAGCGCATGCCCTTGCTCGAGGAAGCCCGGCTCACAGGCCGGGCGGATCTGGCACTCGCCGAGGTGCGTCTCGGAGACGCCGCGCAGAAGGCCGTTTCTGCTCTGGCATCCGTCGGCTCGCAGGCTTCTCGCCGCGACAACTAAATCCTTCTGCTCGTGCGACGTCTATTGCGACGCTGAGTCGAGACGTGAGTGGCAGCCGTCTGAACGCCGCTGATTCGACCGCGTGCTGTCGCAATTGAGGGGCTTGATGAAGCCTCTTCAGGACGCGGCAAACCCTCCCTTCCGGGATCGTGCGGAGACCGGAATCGAGCAAGATGCCCACCTGAGGAACGAGCGGCGGTTCCGGTGCTGCATTCATAGTCTCGCGTTGCAGCAGATCGGGCCGTCGCCAACGAATTCGGTTCTCGCGTCGGCGCCCTACCGGGGGGGCTGGCGGAGCAGGTCGGTGCAATCCCCATCCCGCTCATGGGGACGGTGTATCGGCCGGTGGCCCGAGCGTGTACGCGTACTGAGCCTGCAGAGCGTGCGCGGATCATCGATGGGCCGCTACCGGAAGGAACTGTCCGGCGCCGCATCGCCACACACCTCCCTCCCCACTGCGGCGTCGGACGGTTTCTTCAGGTTTCCCGAAACTGCCCGAAATCCGTCAGACAGCAGGGCCCGGCCGCGTCGCCATGAAAAGGTGCCAGGCTGCGATGCCCGTCACGACAGCCGCGACACCCTGATGCGCGAGGCCGAGGCCGAGCGGCACATGGGCGAGCAGCGTCCAGATACCGAGCGCGGCCTGCACCAGGACACCGGCGACGAGCGCGAGCGCCGATGGCGCTAGGCGCCCATCGTCAGACCGCGCGACAGATGCTGCCTGCCATAGCGCGAGCGCGACGATGAGGTAGGCGACCATGCGGTGGTTGAACTGAATGGTCGTGGCATTTTCGAAGATGTTCAGGTGCCAGGGTGTCATCACCCATAGGCCATCAGGGATGAAGTGGCCGTCCATGAGCGGCCATGTGTTGTGCGTGAGGCCGGCCTTGAACCCGGCGACGAGTGCGCCGAGAACGACCTGAAGGAAAACGAGCGCGAGCAGGAGGCGGGCGATGCGGCGATGGCGCGGCAACACTGGGCGCCCGCGATGGACCTCGGCACGCGGCAGCAGCGACCACGCGGACCAGAGCAGGAGCGCAAAAATCAGGAAGGCAGTGGTGAGATGAAGCGCGAGCCGATAGTGGCTGACATCGACGCGTTCGACGAGGCCTGAGCTCACCATGTACCAGCCGATGGCGCCCTGCAGTCCGCCGAGGGCGAAGAGGCCGGCAAGCTTCCACGACATGCCCGCCGGTATCCGGCGCCGGATCGCGAAATAGATGAACGGGATGGCGAAGGCGAAGCCGACCATGCGGGCGAGGAAACGATGCGCCCATTCCCACCAGAAGATGAACTTGAAAGCCTCGAGGCTCATGCCCTTGTTGACGAGCTTGTACTCGGGAATCTCGCGGTATTTCGCGAGCGCTTCCTGCCAGTCGGCTTCTGTGAGCGGCGGTATGATGCCGACGATCGGGCGCCATTCGGTGATCGAGAGGCCGGAATCCGTGAGCCGCGTCGCCCCGCCAACGACGACCAGCGCGAAGACGAGCGCAGCGACGCCATAAAGCCACCAGCGCACGGCGCGTGTGGAATCATCGGCGAGCGATCGTCCTGATCCGTCCGGCACGGGGCGCATTCCTGAAAGGAGCGTTGGGCAGCCCGTTCTCCATACACAATTCGGCCGGCTCGTTCGATCCTTCCAGGCGCGGCGAAGCGTCGTGCGGCGGATCGTCCGGCGCGAGGCGCTCACAGTGAGGGAGGATCAGCAGCGGTCAGAGAATAGCGAACAGGACGCCGGCAACGACGAGCGCGAGTGCGAGGCCACCGAGAAAGGCCGGGATGGCGCTCGGCGGCGTTGCCACGGCGGGCCCGACGCGCCGTCCGGAACGCTCCGCGCGCGCACGCTGGATGATCATGGGCGACTGCCGGGGAAGCTCGGCCTCGGACGGCTCGTCGCGCCGCTCCCGCGCTGCCGACTTCGGCGGCCGTGGCGGCGGCAGCGCAGCGATCTCGAACGGCGGCAGCGGCGGCGGTGTCTCCTGAGCGGGCATCGCCGGCGCGGGGGCCGGCGCAGGAGCAGGCGGCGGCGCCAACTGTTCGACGAGCGATCGCGGCGCCGGCTCTTCTGCCTCCGGCTCGGCGTGCTCGCCCGCTTGGTCCAGCGCCTCATAGGAAGGCGGGAAGCTGTTCAACTGATCGAGCAGGGTTTGTTGGCGGCGGATCAGATCGACAAGGCGGATGTCTGGTGCTGACTGGTCCGCCAGCATCAGCGGCGTATCGGCGGCCGGCGATGCTTCGCCGTCGCCGTCGTCATCGCTGGCTCCCTCCGGAGCGTTGTCGCCGGAGAAAAGTGTCGGCTGAATTTCAACGATTGCCTCCAAGACCTCCGCTTCGGCCTGAGGGGGCTCGTCGATCACATCGCTACCAAGCGTTGCGAGGACTGGGGGCGGCGTGGCCTCGTCGTCGTTTGCGACCGGCAAGAATGGGGCACTCGTGACCACGGCGACCGGCACGACGGTTTCCACTGCCTCGGCAGCTTCAGTCAGCGTCTCGGCAGGCGTATCGGGACTTTGGTCGCGGCCGAGGGCAAGGATAGTCGCCAGCGAGACCGGATCGAACTCGGCGTCTGCCTCTTCGAGCTTGCCGTCATCGTCCGCGGCGGATGCCGGCAACACTGCATGCGAGACACGCTCGGCAAGCTCGCGGAGGCGGCGGGCAGCAATGTCCTCGATGGGGGACGTTCCGCCGTCGACGGCGCGAGAGAGCAGGCGTGCCGCCCCAATTGCTGGTTCGCCCGACGTCTCGTGCGTGAAGCGCTGTCGTGTGCTCATCAAGGTGACCTGGGCGGCGGAGCCGCAATGCGCGATAGGTGTGGTGGTCGCTCGCTATGTTCCTGACACTCTGCGGCATTTGTGTGCCCGAGCGCCAAAAGCCGGGTTCTAGGCTTTCGAGAGATTCGAGATCCGGTCGAGGAGGCGGGATTTTATTCGTGGATTGCGACGGTCCTCTCCGGACTCCTTGGGTTCGGCGGCGGCAGCGCTATCGGAGGGCGCGCTCGGCGCCGTGGCGCCACCTTCGCCACCGGTCGTTGAAACGGCGGGTTCCGGCGCGGGCGCGATCTTCGTTTCTTCGCTTGGGCCGGCATCGTTGGCCGCTTCGCCCTCGGCGTCGCGCCGGGATTGAGCCACGCGTTCGGCAAGCGTGAGGCGTGGTATGGCGCGGCGCTCGCGGGGAGGCGAGGCGCTGGCATCCCCGAGTGGCTGTGTCCCGCTGCCGAGACGGCTGACCGTTGCGGCATGGTCTGCGGCCTCGCGCGTAAGCTGCTCCTGAAGAGCCGCGACCTCGCTCTTGAGCGCCTGGATGATGGCTTCCTGCTGGATGGCCTTCTCCTCGAGCGCGCCGATGGTTGCCTTGAGTGCGATGTTGCTTTCGCCGCCGCCAACTCTGCCTGACTTCTCGTGGACGGCGATGCTTGCCTTGAGCCGCTCGATCTCCTGCTCCTGACTTGCGGCAAGTGCCCGCGCCTCGCGCAGCTTCTTTTCACTGTCGTCGGATGTTCTCTTGGCCACCGCATCGAAGCGCTGCTGTGCCGTCGGCTTGCTGCCGTTGAGCGATTGCGCGCGTGGCACTGCGTCGGCCGTCTCGGCGATTGTTTTCTGCAGGCGGTCGATCAGAGCGCTCTGCTCGCGTGAGCGGGTGCGCAGAACGTCGAGCTCGGCGCGCATGGCAACCACGGCATCGCTGCTGCCGTCCGCAGCGCCGGTACCCGTCTTCGCGCCAGCCGTCTCGAGGGCTGTCGTGAGTGTCTGAACCTCGCGCTTCAACTGCTCGTTGATAGCGCTGGCCTCTGCGAGCGCGCGGGCCTGCCGCTCGGCAGCCCGCGTGAGGCTCGCGATCTCCTCGTCGCGGCCGGAAAGATGACGCTTGGCCTCGACGAGCCGCTCCTCGAGGCGCGGCAGGCGGTCGGCAACCGTCTGCTCGAGGACGCTGCGCGCATTGATGGCGCCCTCGAGCGAGGCCTTGAGCGCTTCGACATCGGTCTCGAGGCTGTTGATTCGCGCATCACGGCGGTTGAGCTCGATGAGCTGGCGGGCGGCGGCAAGCTTGGTCTCGTCGAGCTCGACCTGCTGGTGATGGATCTTGAGCGCGTACTCGGCCCGCATCCGATCCTTGTCGGCGCGGATCTCCGCCTCTGAGAGGGGCATGGACTCGCGCAACCGCTCGGTCGTCAGGCGCACCGCGCGGGACCAGAAACCCGGCGCAGCGAGGAGCCACAGCAGGCTCGCGGCAAGAAAGCCAAGGGCCAGGAACATCACTGATTGGATCGTGATCAAGCCTGTATTCCTCGGCCCCGCACCCTCGGTCTGCTCAACCGTTCATCCCGAGCGATGAAGCCGGGCGACAGTCCCCCCCGAGGTCTCCGCCAGAGGCCCGGCAGCTCATCGGGAAACGTCCCGGTCGGCGGTTCGAATGCCTGCGCCGACACCGTCGAGCGGTATCGGAGCCGCGCATCGCACCGATCCCTCCCAGAGTGCTGGCAGGCACCGCAGGTTGTACCGGCGCCGGCCGCCACCTCAGAAGGGGTTCCAGGTCGGGTGACGTGTGTACTTCAAATACCCGATATTAGCGCCCATGCGAAGGCCAATCCCGGAGCGGATCGGGGCCATCACCATCTCGCCGTTCGCCTGGAAGTTGATGCCGACGCCGCCTACGACGTAGGCCGAGCCCTCGACGCCGCCGAAGCGCTGGTAGACATCGTGGGGATCGCGCATCCGATAGACGAGGATCATGGTCTTGGAACCGTCGCCGCCGGCGTCGTAGCCGATGGAGGGGCCCTGCCAGTAGACGGGATGCGTACCGGCATCGCGCGTGTAGAGCGTGCCGCGGCCGTATCTCAGACCAGCCACCAAGGCACCGCCGAGGTCCTCGCCGAGAATGTATCCGTTCGGCCGGCCCTGCTTGCGGAAGGCGTACTCGATGACGCCCGCGAGACCCTGACTGACCGCACCGAAGAAGCCGTGGCCGGCGCGCGTGATCTCGTGCATCGAGAACGTGCCGTCGCCGGGGTCTTCGTCGTAATAGCCGCCTCGGCCGGGCGGCGGCCGCAGCGGAACATCCCCGCCGCGCGGCGGCGGCGGCGCATATCCGTCGCCACGGTACGGCGTCGCCTCGCGATAGGGCGGAGGCGGTGGCGCCGGCGTTTGATAATACGGCTCGGGTCGCGGTGCGGGTGGCGGGCTGTAGGCATCGCCACCGCGCGTGCCGCCGTAGGACGGGACCTGCCGGCCGGTCTCGTAGGGTGGCCGATAGGGTGGCGGATCGAGGTTGTCGCGTTCGACGTACCCGCCCCCGGCCTGGGCAAGCCGGAGCCGCGGCAGCTCCGCGCTCGGCAGCGTGGCATCGCCTTCGTTCGCAGGCGCTGCATGGACGATCGGCGCCCCATCACGGTCAAGGGCCGTGATCTGGGCGCTGGCAGGGAAATGCCCGAAACCGAGAACGAGACCGAGCGCCAGTGCGCCGGCCCAAAGTCGCATCGATGTCTTGTTGAGCATGGGTCGCCCGTCGAGCACGAGTGCTGAAAATCCCCCAAGGTGCGGCGCGTGCAGTGGCGCTGATGCCGTAGCCGCTCTTGCAGGCAAACGCACTAGCGGCCGCGCCACAGCGGCCGTATGGTCAAGAAGGTCTTGCCGGCAAAGTGTTACCAAACTGTGGCCTGGTGCGTCGCCGTGCCCGAATTTGGCCGCAAATACACAGGTTTCGCTGCGGTTTGGTGCTGCCGGGCGCGGTGGCGCGCGCAATCGTTGCGCGTGTGGCAACACGGCACTAACCTCTGATGCATTCGGACCGCGCAACGCGGCTCCCAGAAAAACGTGATTCGCGGGGAACGACCGGAAAGGGCTCGCAATGGCGAAGAAATACAAGACGCTGGTCATGGGCGCGTCCTACGGGTCGCTGCTCGGTACGAAGCTGGCGATGGCGGGGCACGACACCGTGCTCGTCTGCCTGCCTGCCGAAGTGGAGAAAATCAACGCCGACGGCGCGCTCGTCAAAATCCCGGTACGTGGCCGCGAGGGCCTGGTCGAGATCAACAGTCGCAAACTGCCG
This sequence comes from Hyphomicrobiaceae bacterium, assembly GCA_035565975.1. Lineage (GTDB taxonomy): Bacteria > Pseudomonadota > Alphaproteobacteria > Rhizobiales > Hyphomicrobiaceae. Next base: position 23,953 of record DATMRT010000148.1, on the reverse strand, counting down.
GGCAAGGTGACCGCGGCCGGCCCGGCGAGCGTCGATCCGAAGGAGTTCGATCTCATCGCGCTCGCCATGCAGGAGCCGCAGTACCGCACGCCCGGCGCCCGCGAGCTGCTGCAACTCGTCGCCAAGTCCGGCCGCCCCTGCATGTCGATCATGAACATGCCGCCGCTGCCCTATCTCGCGCGCATTCCCGGGCTCGACGTCAGCAAACTGCGCCACGCCTACACCGACGCGACCGTGTGGGATGCCTTCGATCCCAAGATGATGACGCTCTGCAGCCCGGACCCGCAGGCGTTCCGTCCGCCCGAGGAGCCGGTCAACGTGCTGCAGGTGCGCCTGCCGACGAACTTCAAGTCGGCGCGCTTCGAGAACCCCGAGCACACGGCCATCCTTCAGCAGATGGAGAAGGACATCGAGGCCGCGCGCTTCGATATCGGCGGCGAGAAGATCGAGATCCCGGTCAAGCTCAAGGTGCACGACTCGGTGTTCGTGCCGCTCGCGAAGTGGGCGATGCTGCTCGCGGGCAATTATCGCTGCGTACAGCAGGATACTGTTCGGCCGATCAAGGAGGCGGTGCATTCCGATCCTGCGGCGAGCAAGGCCGTCTACGACTGGGTCGTCGATCTCTGCGTCTCGCTCGGCGCAAACAAGGCCGACATGGTGCCCTTCGAGAAATACGCCGCGGCCGCGCAGTCCTTGTTGACGCCGTCGTCCGCGGCGCGCGCGCTTGCCGCCGGCGCGCCGAACATCGAGCGCGTCGACCTGCTCGTGCAATCGATCGCCGCTTCGAAAGGGCGCTCGAATCCCGAGGTCGACAAGACCGTCTCGATGGTCAACGGCTGGCTCGAGAAGAACCGCAAGAAAGCGTCCTGAGAGAGCATCCTAGTGTGATGATCGAGAAATTCGCCTTACCAGGTGGCACGGTACCGAGAGAATTTCTCGATCTGACTATAATTCTAGTGTCCCTTTCGATTCCGAAGTTCGCTCGGGACACCAGCGTCGAGATCTGGCGAACTTCGGCATCGGGACACTAGACATGCAGAAGGTCGACAATGCTCAAGCCGTGAATCGCCTCATGCGGTTCCTGGCCGTGGAAGGCGTGACCGGAAAAGAGGCGGCGATCGGCAAGGAGGTCGTCGCGGCGCTCAAGGAAGTGGGCGTGCCGGCGAAGGCGATCCGCTTCGACGATGCGCACAAGCGGATTCCCGTGCCGTGTGAGACGGGCAATCTGATCGTCGACCTTCCCGGACGCGGGCGCCTCGGCAATGGCCCGCGCCTCCTGTTCATGACGCATCTCGACACGGTGCCGCTGTGCGCAGGCGCGAAGCCCAAGATCCAGGGGCGCAAGATCGTCAACACCGTGCGCACTGCCCTCGGTGGCGACAACCGTACGGGCTGCGGTGTGCTCGTGACGCTCGCCGCGGAACTCGCGGCGCAGAAGCTCGACCATCCGCCGCTGACGCTGCTCTTCACGGTGCGCGAGGAGAGCGGGCTCTGGGGCGCGCGCTTCGTCGATCCGAAGGATCTCGGCGGCGTGCGCATCGGCTTCAACTATGACGGCCGCTCGGCATCGTACGTGACCGTCGGCGCGGTCGGAGCGGATCGCTGGGAAGTCGAGATCAGCGGACGTGCCGCGCATGCCGGCGGCGCGCCCGAACGCGGCATCAGCTCGACACTCATTCTTGCCGAGGCGCTTGCCGAAGTGCGCCGCGGCGGCTGGTTCGGCAAGGTCGTGCACGGCGACAAGGTCGGCACGAGCAACGTCGGTGTCGTTGCGGGCGCCAATGGCGGCTCGGCGGGCGATGCAACCAACGTCGTGACGGACTATGTGCGCGTGCGCGGCGAGAGCCGCAGCCACGATGCCAAGTTCCACAAGGAGATCACGGCTGCCTACAAGGCCGCCTTTGCCAAGGCTGCAGCCGGCGTCACCAACGTCCAGGGACAATCCGGCAAGGCCAAGTTCATCTCTCACACCGACTATTACCCTTTCCGCCTCAAGGACAATGCGCCGGTCGTGAAGCGGGCCATCGAGGCCGTGACCGCGCAAGGCATCAAGCCGGAGATTCGGGTCGCCAATGGTGGGCTCGACGCCAACTGGCTGGTCCGTCACGGCATTCCGACCGTGACGTTCGGGGCCGGCCAGAACGAGCCCCACACGGTCGACGAGTGGATCGACCTCAAGGAATACGAGGCGGCATGCGGCCTTGCGGTCCAGCTCGCGACCATGAGTTAACCAGTGGGTTAACCCCAAGCTCCTAAGTTCGCCCTAGTTAAGCGAAAAAGTGATTCGCGCGTAGCACGCCGCTCCCTCGCCTCAGGGGAGCGGCTTTGCTATGCGCGGCCGCAAATCCGGCGTGGCCGGGAACTAGGTCTCTCATTCACTTCGCCAGTTTGCAGGAGCATCCATCATGCGGACAACGCCATCGACGCAGGGATCAGGCGGGCAGGGACGGCCGGGCTTTCCAACCCTCAAGCTCGGCAGCGTTGGACTGGCGCTCATTGCCGCGTTGGTCCTCATCACCATCTGGCTCGGCATTTATCGGATCGATGCGGGCCATGTCGGCATCGTGAAGCGCTTCGGCAATGTGATCGAAGTGGTCGATCCGGGCCTGAATATCAAAGTGCCCTGGGCCGATACCGTTGAGGAGATGGAAGTGCGCGAGCGTGCCTTCGCCATGACGCTGGAGGCGGCCTCGCAGGATCCGCTCGAAATTCCCATCCAGGTAACCGTCAACTGGCTGGTGAAGCGCGACCACGTCAAAGAGCTCTACATCCAGTTCGGAAGTCTCGATCAGTTCGAGAAGCGCATCATCCTGCCGCGCTTGAACGATGCCGTGAAAGGCGTGACGAGCGCCTATACAGTCAATGACCTCCTCCGCAAGCGCACCGAGTACCGCGATCGCTCCATGGACACGTTTGCGAAGCGCATGCCCGACGACGTGCAGATCACGGGCTTCTCGGTGGTCAACATCGGCTTTCCGCCGGAGTACACGAAGGCCATTCGCGACAAGCAGGTCGCGCGGGAGCAGGCCGAGACCGAGAAGTTCGTGCTCGAGCGCCAGCGCCTGACCTCGACGCAGGTCACGCAAAGCGCCGAGGCGCAGCGCGACGCCGACAAGGCACGTGCGGACGGCCGGGCCTACGAGATCAAGGTGCAGGGCGAAGCTCAGGCCGAGGCGATCAAGGTGATGGGCGCAGCGCTCGCGCAGAACCCGCTTGTCGTCGAGTATCGCAAGGTCGAGAAGTGGGGCGGGACGTTCCCGACGACCTTCATGGGCGGCGATGCAGGCGCCAACACGCTTTGGAGCATGCCGGGGACGGCGGCGCCCGTTACGACGACCACGCCGCGGGCGGCGAACACGCAGACACCACGACAGTGATGCGGACGATATCCCCCTCCCCCTTATGGGGAGGGTTTAGGGGTTGGGGGAATCCCGAGAACTATTGCTCTGCAATCCCGCCCTCCTAACCTCCGCCATGAGGGAGGATGGACGAGGCCAGCCTCATGTTTGCTAAGCCTTCCCGCTCACGACCTCGGCTTTTTCGAGCACCGCGTGCAGCAGCACATCGGTGCCGGCGGCGGCCCACTCGGGCGTCATGTCCTCGGATTCATTGTGGCTGATGCCGCCAATGCACGGCGTGAAGATCATCGCGGCGGGAGCGACGCGTGCGATATAGACCGCGTCGTGACCGGCACCCGAGGTGATGTCGCGTGTCGAATAGCCGAGCTTCTTCGCGGCATTGCGGACGGCGGCAACGCAGCTCGTCTCGAAGGGCTGCGGCGGGAAATCGGCGACCATCTTGATCTCGGCCGTGACGCCCGTGCGCGCGGCGATCTCCTCGAGGCCTGCGCGCAGCGCCTTATCCATGGAGATCAGCTTCTCGCCGTCCGGATGGCGGAAGTCGACGGTGATGAAGACACGTCCAGGAATGACGTTGCGCGAGTTCGGATAGACCTCGACCATGCCGCAGGTGGCGCAGGCGCTCGGGTCGTGATCGTGGCCGATCTTGTTCACCAGCTCGACGATGCGCGCGGCGCCGACGAGTGCATCTTTGCGCCGGTTCATCGGCGTCGGACCGGCGTGGCTCTCGACGCCCGTCAGCGTGATCTCATACCACTTCTGTCCGTTGGCGGCCGTCACGATGCCGATGTCGATGCCTTCTTCCTCCAGGATCGGTCCCTGCTCGATGTGAAGCTCGAAAAGCGCGTGGATCGGACGCCCGCCGACCTTCTCAGGTCCCGAATAGCCGACCCGGTCCAGCTCTTCGCCGAAGGCCTTGCCCTCGGGATCTGTCGTGGCCAACGCCTCCTCGAGTGTGAGCACGCCGGCGAAGACGCCCGAGCCGATCATGGCAGGCGCGAAGCGGGAGCCTTCCTCGTTCGTCCACATGCAGATTTCGATCGGGTGGCGTGTCTTGATGTCGAGATCGTTGAGCGAGCGCACGACTTCGAGCGCCGCCATCACGCCGAGCGCGCCGTCGAACTTGCCGCCCGTCGGCTGCGTGTCCAGGTGACTGCCGATGAGAACCGGCGGCAGGCTGTCGTCCGCGCCTGCGCGGCGTGCGAACATGGAGCCCATCTTGTCGATCGCGATCGTACATCCCGCGGCGCGGCACCAATCGCCGAAGAGGTCGCGGGACTGGCGATCGAGATCGGTCAGCGTCAGGCGGTTAACGCCGCCTTTCGGCGTCGCGCCGATCTTCGCCATCTCCATGAGGCTGTCCCACAGCCGCTTGCCGTCGATCCTGAGATTGCTGTCCGCGGTCATGGTCTTAAAATTCCCGTCGATGTGGCCGCGCCCGACCTTTGGCCGCATGTCTCTGCGCATGACGGGCCGGCGCCAATGGACTATTGCCATCGGGGGCTGACAATTGGAAGCTGGAAGGGTAGGCACTGTGCCGGGCCGCCGGCGCAGCGAAAAGGCGTCCGGAAGAGGCGAGCCCCGGGAGCGAACACGACCAGATACGCGATTGATAGGCACAGAGCTCCAGGAATTCATCTGCACCGGACCCATCCCCCATGAGCAAAGATGTGATCGTCCTCGGCGCCGGCATGGTCGGCGTGTCCACCGCGCTGCATTTGCAGCAGCGCGGCCGTTCGGTGGCGCTCGTCGACCGGCGCGGTGTGGCCGAGGAGACGTCTTACGGCAACGCCGGCATCATCCAGGCCGAGGGCATCGTGCCCTATCTCTTCCCGCGCGAGTGGGCGACCATCCTGCGCCACGCGCGCAACCAGTCGACTGAGGCGTCCTTCCAGTGGTCATCGCTGCCGAGCGTCGCGCCGTGGCTCTTCAAGTACTGGCGCTGGTCCACGCCCGAAGGGATGCATTCGACCGCACGCGCCATGGCACCGATCGTTACGCGCTGCGTCGATGAGCACGAGCACCTCATGAACGAGGCCGGCGTGATCGGCATGATCCGCAGGACGGGCTATCTGCGCCTCTACCGCAACGAGCAGGGGCTGGAGAAAGCGATTCGCGAGGACGCCGAGGTCAAGGCCAAGTACGGCGTCGTCGCCAAGCCGGTCGATCGCGCCGGGCTCGCCGAGATGGAGCCGCACCTGAAGTCCGTCTACGTCGGCGGCATCTTCCTGCCCGATCCCTGCAGCGTTGCCGATCCGAGTGCGCTCGGAAAGGCGTACGGCGATCTCTTCGTGCGGCGGGGTGGTGCGCTGGTCGAGGGCGAGGCGCGCTCGCTGACGCGGGACAGCGCCGGATGGAAGGTCGCGACGCGCGATGGCTGGATCTCGGCGCCCGATGTCGTCGTGGCGCTGGGGCCTTGGTCCGACACGGTGACGCGCGCGCAAGGGCTCAAGCTGCCGCTCGGCGTGAAGCGCGGCTATCACATGCACTATCGCGCCGAGGGCAACGCGACGCTCAGCCGGCCGGTCATCGATACCTCGGTCGGGTATGCCATGGCGCCGATGACGAAAGGCATCCGCATTACGACAGGCGCCGAGTTCGCGACGCGCGATGCGCCGCCCAATCCTGTGCAGCTCGATCGCGTGGAGCCGCTCGCACGCGCCGCATTCCCGCTTGCCGAGCGCGTCGAGGCTGAGCCCTGGCTCGGGCGGCGCCCCTGTTTCCCCGACATGCTGCCGGTCATCGGTCAGGCTGCGGGCAAGAAAGGCCTCTGGATGAACTTCGGCCACCACCATCTCGGCTTCACGCTCGGACCGGTCACGGGCCGTCTGCTCGCTGAAATGATGACGGGCGAGAAGCCATTCACCGACCCGCACCCCTATCGCGCCGAGCGCTTCTGAGAGCGCTCAGGCCGACTTTCCGAACTTGTCGCGCCAAGCCGGCAACGCGCCGGGGAACGGGAGTGCGGTGGCCTCGTAGACGCCACGCGCAATGGCGCGCGCGAGGCAGTCGCCTGCGGCCATGCCGATCTCGGTAAGGTCCGGCACCGGATCGGTCAGCGGCTTTTTCTGCGTGGCGAGCGCGAACACCGTGTCGCCGTCCATCGGCGCGTGCGCCGGCCGGACGGCGCGGGCGAGGCCGTCATCGGCCATGATGGCCATGCGCTTGGCCTGGGGCTTGGTGAGGATCGCGTCGGTTGCCACGAGGCCGATAGTGGTCGCGGGTTGCCGGCCGCCTTTCATGCGCAGAGCGCGATCGTCGTCCGACAGGTGCGCGGGACTGCCGAGACCCCCAAATTCTGCGCCGATTTCGACAGGTGCCGCCCAGAAGTGCGGCCCAATGCCAATGGTAGCTGAGCCCACTGCGTTGACCACGGCGATGGCGGCGACCGTGAAGCCGCTCGCGGTCACCATGCTCGCCGAGCCGACGCCGCCCTTCAGCGTAACCGTTGTGGCGCCGTAGCCGCCACCGACCGTTCCGAGCGCAAATTCTCCGGCGGTTGCTTGCTCCGCAGCCTGCCAGCCGAGTTCCCAATAGGGCGGGCGCCGCCCCCAATTCTTGTTGCCGCCGTTCAGCATGTCGAAGGTGGTTGCCTGCACCGCGATCGGAATATTGATCGAACCAATTCGGACGCCGGCGCCTTTCTCTCGCAGGCAATTTACGACTCCTCCCGCGGCATCGAGCCCGAACAGCGAGCCACCCGACAAGATCACAGCGTTGATCCCCGTGGCGCTCATTTCCAGGTCGAGCAGCCTGGTATCGCGCGAGCCGGGCGCACCGCCCCGCATGGCGGCGGAGGCCACGTTGTCGACGTCGACAATGATCGCCGTCACGCCGCTCGCAACGGCGGGGTCGTGGGCGTGCCCGACGCGCAGCCCCTCGATGTCCGTGATCAGATTTCTCATTTCGCGCTCGTCCTACGAATGGTGGGCTGGCTCGCGCCCGATTCCCAGATAGACTGGCTGCAGGTTAACCGGCCCGTATCGTAGGGACAAAAATTGCCGGGACCGGGAGGCTTCCCAGGATGCGCAGGCAAGTCGTCATCATCGGCTCGGGTCCGGCTGGACTGCTGCTGGGTCAGCTCTTGCGCGGCATTGGCGTCGACGCGCTGATCCTCGAGCGATCCAGCAAGGAGCACGTGCTCTCCCGCGTGCGCGCCGGTGTGCTCGAGGAAGGCACGGTCGGTCTCGTGCGGGCGACGGGGCTCGCGGGGCGGCTCGAGGCGCAGGGCCTGAAGCATGACGGCTTCGAGATCGCCTTCGACGGCCGCCGCCACCACATTGATCTTCATGCTCTGACCGGCGGCAAGCGGGTTGTGGTCTACGGCCAGACCGAACTGACGGCGGACCTCATGGCCGGTCGCGAGGCTGCAGGTGCGGCGACCGTATATGAAGCCGCCGACGTCACCCCGCACGATTTCGATACGGATGCGCCCTACGTGACCTATGTCCACGATGGGAAGACGCATCGCGTGGATTGCGATTTTATCGCCGGTTGCGATGGCTATCACGGCATCTCGCGCCGATCCGCACCCGAACGCGCGATCTCGACATTCGAGCGATCATATCCGTTTGGCTGGCTCGGCATTCTCGCCGATGTGCCGCCGGTCAGCCACGAACTGATCTACGCGACCCACGACCGCGGCTTCGCGCTCTGCTCCATGCGCTCGCCGACGCGCAGCCGGTACTACGTGCAGTGCGACGGCGACGAGAAGGTCGAGAACTGGTCGGACCAGCGTTTCTGGGATGAACTGCGCCGACGCCTGCCGGCCGACGCCGCCGACGCCGTGAAGACCGGCCCCTCCTTCGAGAAGTCCATTGCGGTGCTGCGCTCCTTCGTTGCCGAGCCGATGCGCTTCGGGCGTCTTTTTCTCTGCGGAGATGCGGCCCACATCGTGCCGCCGACCGGCGCCAAGGGCCTCAATCTCGCGGCGAGCGACGTCCACTATCTCTTCGAGGCGCTGCGCGAGTTCTACGGCGAGCGCTCGACCGCCGCTCTCGATGCCTACTCGGCTCGCGCGCTCGCCCGCGTCTGGAAGGCGGTCCGCTTCTCCTGGTGGATGACCATGCTGCTCCACCGCTTCCCCAATGCGGAGCCCTTTGCGGAGAAGCTCCGTGCGGCCGAGCTCGATCATGTGACGACCTCGCGCCATGCGGCCGCATCCCTTGCCGAGAACTATGTCGGGCTGCCCTATTGAGCATGGCTCGCTGGCTTGTTTCTCCCGCTGGCCTGCTGATAAGCTCCTGGAAAACAAGGCAATGGCAATAATCGAGGGAGAGGGCCGATGTCGGAGAGCTACGCGCCGCGGGACTGGTCATCGCAGCCGCCCTATCTGCATCCGGACTACAAATCGACGGTGCTGCGCGCGCCGACGAAGAAGCTGATCCCGATCCGCCAGTCGCTTTCGGAGATCACTGGCCCCGTCTACGGCCACGATCGCCTTGGTGCCCTCGACACGGATCTTACGCGCAACGCCGTCAAGGACGCGGAGCCGATTGGCGAGCGCATTATCGTGACCGGCCGTGTGCTCGACGAGAACGGGCGCCCGCAACCCAACATGCTGATCGAGATCTGGCAGGCCAATGCCGCCGGCCGATACGTGCATGTCGCCGACCAGCATCCCGCGCCGCTCGATCCTAACTTCCTCGGTGCGGGACGCTGCGTTACCGACAGCGAGGGGCGCTACAAGTTCTATACGATCAAGCCCGGAGCCTATCCCTGGGGCAACCATGACAACGCATGGCGCCCGGCGCACATCCACTTCTCGCTCTTCGGGCCGAGCCTGGCGACGCGCCTCGTGACGCAGATGTATTTCCCCGGCGATCCGCTGCTCGCATTCGATCCGATCTACATGGGCACGCCAGCGGATTGCCGCGAACTGCTCATCTCGAAGTTCATGCTCCAGCATACCGAGCCGTCTTTCGCGCTCGGTTATGAGTTCGACTTCGTGCTGCGCGGCCGCCGCCAGACACCGATCGAGTGAGAACCATGAGCAAGTTGCGACAGACGCCGTCACAAACAGTCGGGCCGTATTTTGCTTACGGGTTGACGCCCGAGCAGTACGGCTACGACTTCAAGAGCATTGCCGACGGCGCGATGGCCGATGCGGATACGCCGGGACAACGTATCCGCATCGAGGGGCGCGTCCTCGACGGCAAGGGCGAACTCGTGCCCGATGCGATGCTCGAGCTGTGGCAGGCCGACGAACAGGGCCGCTATGCGCACCCGGCCGATCCGCGCGGCTCGAATGTCGGATTTCGTGGCTTCGGGCGTATGGGTACGGGGACCGATCCGCAGTCACGCTTCATCTTCGATACGATCAAGCCGGGCTCGGTGGACGGCGAGCAGGCGCCGCACATCAACGTCATTCTGTTCGCGCGCGGCATGTTGCTTCATGCCTACACGCGCATCTACTTCTCGGATGAGGCGGCGGCAAACGCGCGCGATCCCGTGCTTGCGAGCGTGCCGGCTGAACGCCGGAAGACTCTGATCGCCACGAGGGACGATTCATCCGCCGGCATCGTCTATCGCCTCGACATCCATATGCAGGGGCCGGACGAGACCGTGTTCTTCGACGTCTGAGCGTGCTTCGCTCGAAGTATGGGAGTCATCCATGTCTGGGCCTGCCTATGATCCCGCCGCGCGGCGGCTGACGTTCTCGAATCGCGTCCGCGCGTTCGCCGATGGCAGTGATACACCGCGCAAGTATCTCGAGCGCTGTCTCGAAACCATCGCGGCGCGCGAGCCCGTCGTGCAGGCCTGGGTGTGCACGAATCTGGATGGTGCGCGCAGCGCGGCAGATGAGTCCGGCGCGCGCTACAAGACGGGCCGTCCGCTCTCCGCTGTCGACGGCTGCCCGATCGGCATCAAGGACCTGATGGCGACCAAGGACATGCCGACCGAGATGGGCACGCCGGCCATGAAGGGGCGCATGACGGGCGAGGATTCGGCACCCGTGCAGGCGTTGCGTCGCGGCGGCGCGGTCATCCTCGGCAAGCTCGTGACGACCGAGATGGGCATGTCTCATCCCGGACCGACGACCAATCCATGGGACCCCGCCCGCACGCCGGGCGGCTCGTCGTCCGGCTCGGCTGCGGCCGTCGCAGCGGACATGGTGCCGCTCGCGCTCGGCACGCAGGTCGGCGGCTCGATCATCCGTCCGTCGAGCTATTGCGGCAACATCTCGCTGAAGCCGACGCAGGGCGCGCTCAATCGCGGCGAACGGCAGGGCTACAGCCAGTCGACGGTCGGCCCGCACGCGAACTCGATCGAGGACATGTGGGCCTGCGCGTGGCAGATCGGCGTTGATGCCGGCGGCGATCCGGGCTCGCCGGGTCTCTATGGCGATCCAGCACCCGCGGCACCACGCAAGCCCCGACGCTTGATCGCCGTCGAGACCGAGGGCTGGTCGGTCGCGGACGGCGCCACGCATCAGGCCTTCGAGAAGATGTGCGCGAGCCTTGCGCAGGCTGGCGTCGAGATCATCACCCGCAAGACCGCGCCGAAGGTCGAGGCCTTCGAGCAGTCGATCTCGGCGGCCGGCGCCGGTACCGCGGTAACGTGCGGCTGGGAAGCGCGCTGGTCGTGGCGCAACTTCGCCGAGCGTTATCCGGGTCAGATGTCGACCAGCCTCGGCGAGCGCCTCATGCGTGCGGAAGGCTACACGCTCGAAACCTATCGCACGGCTGTCCTGCGGCGCGAGGACATGCGGCGTCGTCACGCCGAGCTGATGGTCGATGCCGATGCGGTGATCGCGCTTGCCTCGCCAGGTATCGCGCCGCACTCCGGCCCGCCCGGCGGCAATGAAGTGCGCACGACCGGCAACGCGGCGTGCAATTATTTCACGTCGGCGATCGGCATGCCGGTGATCACGCTGCCCCTCATGGCCGTCGAAGGGCTGCCGGTCGGCATCCAGCTTTGCGGGCCTGTGCACGGCGATCATGCGCTGACGGGGCTCGCGTCCTGGGTGCTCGCGAACGTCAAGCCGGTCGTCGTATAGGAGGAACGCATGAGCGCGCTGAAGAACGGCGAGTTCACAAAGGTCGATGTGGATGGCCGCATCCTGACGGTAACGATCAATCGTCCCGAGGTGATGAACGCCGTGCATCCGATGGTCAGCCAGGAGCTGTCGGATATTTTCGACGCCTTCGCGGCCGACCCGGAGCTCTGGATCGGGATCGTGACCGGTGCCGGCGATCGCGCCTTCTCGGCCGGCAACGACCTCAAGTATCATGCGGCACTGCGCGCGAAGTCGGGTGCGCGCCCCGCTTCGCCGCCTTCGGGCTTCGGTGGCCTCACGAACCGGCATGATCTCGACAAGCCGCTGATCGCTGCGGTGAACGGCGTTGCCATGGGCGGCGGCTTCGAGATCGCGCTTGCGTGCGACATCATCATTGCGTCCGACAAGGCGAAGTTCGCGCTGCCGGAGCCGCGCGTCGGCCTCTCCGCGGGGGCCGGCGGCATGCAGCGCCTCGCGCGGCAGATCCCGCTCAAGAAAGCCATGGGCATGATGCTGACCGGGCGCCATGTCTCGGCGGCCGAGGGCTATGAGCTCGGCTTCGTCACGGCCGTTGTGCCGCACGCGGACCTCATGAAGGAGGCGCGCCGCTGGGCCGACATGATCCTCGAATGCTCGCCGATGAGCATTCGCGCGACCAAACAGGTTGTCATGCGATCGCTCGACAACCCGGTTCTGGAAGTAAGCATGAAGAACATGCGCTATCCGGCGTATGTCGCGCATCGCAACAGCGAGGATGCGATCGAAGGCCCCAAGGCTTTCGCTGAAAAGCGCAAACCGAACTGGACCGGGCGTTGAAGCGCCGGCGGCAGTCCGCTGCCGGTCAGCAGGATTGCGCAGCGGCAGGGCCGGTGCTCTTGCGCGCCCGCCCGAAACGGCGACAATGCGCTCAAAGACATGAACCCTGAGGAGATCGCCCCATGAGCGTCCCTGCCGACGAGGATTTCGGCTTCGCACCCGATCATTCCGAGCCCATTCCCTATAGGAAGCGCATCCGCGACTACTACGTCGGTCTCGGCTATGGTGCGCCCTACAAATGGGCGCACTACGACGACGTACCCTTTACGCCGCTCAAGAAGCCGCTGAACCAGTCCAAAGTCACGCTCATCACGACGGCAGCGCTCTATCAGCCCGACAAGGGTGACCAAGGGCCCGGCTCGCCATACAATTCTGCCGCCAAGTTCTACGTGGTCTATTCGCTCGATTCGTCGAAGGACCACGACACGCGCATCTCGCACGTCGGCATCGACCGCAATCACACGACGCAGGAGGATTCGGGCACATGGTTTCCGCTGCCGGCGCTGCGTGATGCAGCCAAGCGCGGGCTGATCGGTGGCCTCTCCCCACACGTCCACGGCTTCCCGACGAACCGCAGCCATCGCACGACACTCGATGTCGACTGCCCCGAGATCGTGAAGCGGGTTCTCGAGGACAAGGCGGATGTCGCCATCCTCTGCGCGAATTGCCCGGTCTGCCACCAGAGCATCAGCCTCGCCGCGCGCGCGCTCGAAGCGGCCGGCATTCCGACGGTGGTCATGGGCTGCGCGAAGGATATCGTCGAGTTCATCGGCGTGCCGCGCTTCGCCTTCAGTGATTTCCCGCTCGGCAATGCCGCCGGCAGGCCCAAGGACAAGGAGTCTCAGCGCAAGACGCTCGAATTCGCGCTGCGCGTCCTCGAGACCGCGCCAGGGCCACGCACGACCGTGCAAAACCCGATTCCCTGGAGCGACAATCACGACTGGAAGCTCGACTACTCGAACATCGAGCGCATGTCGGCCGAGGAGATTGCGCGCCGGCGTGCCGAGTTCGACCGGCAGAAGCAGATCGCCAAGGCCAAGCTCGCGGAGGACATGAAGCTCAAGGGGGCGGCCGAATGAGCCAGCCGTTCACGGGCGTACGCGTCCTCGACTTCACGCAGGTTTTCGCGGGGCCATTCGGCAGCTACCAGCTCGCCCTGCTCGGCGCGGACGTCATCAAGATCGAGCGGCCGGGCGGCGACGACATGCGGTACGGTCCGCCGAACAAGGAATGGGCCGATCGCGGGCTCGGCACGGGCTGGATGGCGATCAATGCCAACAAGCGCAACATCGCGCTCGATCTCACGAAGCCCGACGCGATCGCCATCGTGAAGAAGCTCGCCGAGAAGGCCGACGTCGTGATGGAGAACTTCCGTCCCGGCGTCATGGACAAACTCGGCATCGGCTACGAGGCGCTCTCCAAGGTCAATCCGCGCATCATCTACGCGGCTGTCTCCGGGTTTGGCCAGACGGGGCCGGAACGCACGACCGGCGCCTACGACGGCAAGATCCAGGCCATGAGCGGGCTCATGTCGATCACGGGCTCGAAAGAAAGCGGGCCGACGCGTGCGGGTTTTGCCGTGTGCGATGCGATCGGCGGCATGTCGCTCGCCTTCGGCGTCGCCAGCGCGCTCTACCAGCGCACGCATACGGGCAAGGGCCAGCTCGTCGACGTGGCCATGCTCGATTCTGCGCTGACATTCATGTCGTCCTTCGTCGTGGACTACACGGTCGGCGGGCACGTGCAAGGCCCATCGGGCAACCGCGCCCAGAGCCGGCTGCCGACCGCCGATCTCTTCAAGGTCAAGGACGGCCATCTGCTGCTCGCCGTGAACAACGACAAGCAGTTCATTGCGCTCGCCAAGGCCATCGGCCATCCCGACTTGCCGAACGATCCGCGCTTCGTCGACTGGCCGGCGCGTATCGAGAACGAGGTGGCGCTGCGTCAGATCATCGAGGAAGTGTTCGCGACGGCGGACGCGGCAACGTGGGATGAGCGCCTGACTGCCGCGAACGTGCCGTGCTCGCGCATCTGGTCCATTGCCGAAGTGGTGAAGCACCCGCAGCTCGCCCATCGCACGATCCTACAGAAGGTGGACTCGCCTCATGGCGAGGTGGAGCTGATCGCGTCGGGCATCCGCTATGCGCACGGCGGCGCGGAGATCAAGCGCTTCCCGGTCATGCCCGGCGCGGACACGGATGCTGTTCTTGGCGAAGCCGGCTACTCGCCCGCGGAGATCGCCGCGTTCAAGGCGTCGGGCGTCGCAACGACCGGGCTCCGTGCAGGGAGAAAGTCATGAGCGAGAGTTCGGCGGTCACCTACAGGCGCGACGGCATGGTGGCGATCATCACCATGAACAAGCCGGAACGGATGAACCGGCTCGATACCGAAATTGTCGATGCCTTGCATGACCGCTGGGTGCAGTTCATGGCCGACGACGCGGCACGTGTCGCGGTGCTGACGGGCGCGGGAGATAAGGCCTTCTCGGCCGGTGCCGATCTCAAGGCCGTACCGCACCACCTCTATCACGGCATTCCCGGCATCGGTTATCCGGTCGACAAGCCGGTGGTGGCGGCGGTGGCGGGCTGGTGCATTGGTGGCGGCATGGTTCTGACGACCATGTGCGATATCATGGTCGTCGCGGAGAATGCCAAGTTCTCGTATCCGGAGGTGAAGATCGCCTTCTCGGGCGGTCTCATCTCGAACCTCGTCACGCGTATCCCGCACAAGATCGCCATGGAGCTGCTGCTCGTCGGCGATACGATCGACGCGCGGCGCGCCTACGAGGTTGGCTACGCGAACAAGATCGTTCCGCTGGATCAGCTCATGCCGACGGCCATGGATTACGCGCGTCGCATCGCCGAGACGGCGCCTATGCCTTCGCGCATGCTGAAGCGGTTTGCTGCCGAGACCTTGCCGAAAGGCCCGACCGAAATTGCGGGCATCGCGCGTGCCCAGGTCGATGCGATCAATCGCAGCGAGGACTGGATCGAGGGCCGCGCCGCCTTCTCCGAAAAGCGCCCGCCGAAGTTCAAGGGGAAGTAGGCTCTCAAACGCCTCCGCACCCGCATTCCCTTCTCCCCGTTCTTACGGGGAGAAGGGATTTGTCGTGGCGCGTGAGGATGGGGCGCTTCCCCTTCAAGCAGGCTTCAACGGCGCAAGCCCGCACCAGCGCGCGGTGAAGAGTGCGATCGATTTCGTCGCCTGCCTGATGGTCTCGATCTCAACGGCCTCATCGATGCTGTGGATGTTGCGGCCGCCGGGGCCGTACACGAGCGTCGGGATCTTGTCGTAGAGGATCGTCACGCGCGCATCGAGATAAGCCGGCATGACCTGCCGCTCGAGCGGCTCTCCCGTGATGGCCTCGTGCGCGCCCGCGAGTGTCTTCTCGGCGTCGCTTCCGGGCTCCAGCACGAAACCCTCGCAGGAAAAGCCCGTCCACTTGATCACAGGCGGCGTGTTGCCGCTGCCGGGCGTCTTGCGCGAGAAGTCGCTGATGGTCTGCTCGATGCGGCGTTTGAGCTCGGATGCGGGCGTGCCCGGCAACATCGAGAGACGGCAGTGCACCGTGCACGACGCCGGCACCGTGGAGTTCCAGTCGCCACCCTCGATCTGTCCGATGTTGAGATTGATCGGATGGACGAGGTCCTTGAAGAGCGGGTGCTGGCCGGCTTCGACGTTCAGCTCCTCCTCCAGCACGCGCAGCGCGCCGATCACCTTGTACGCGGCATCGATGGCATTCACGCCGGCCTGCATCTCGCGCGCGTGCGCCGGGCGGCCATAGACGCGCACCGAGAACCACACGACGCCGACATTGGCATGCGTAATCCGGCCATGCGTCGGCTCCGGGCAGATCGCGGCATCGGCGCGATAGCCGCGTACGGATGTCGCGAGTGTGCCATTGCCGGTGCTCTCCTCCTCCGGGACGGACTGCACGTGAATGGTCGCGGCCGGCTCGAAGCCGGCGCGCTTGATCGCGTCGAGGGCGTAAATGTTTGCGGCGAGCCCGGCCTTCATGTCACAAGCGCCGCGCCCATACATCCAGCCGTCGCGGATGACCGGCTCGTAGGGCGGATAGGTCCACATGTCCGTCGGCCCGGGCGGCACGACGTCGATGTGCGCGTTCATGATGAGTGAGCGGCCCTTCGTCGCCTTCGGGCGATGGGTGCCGACAACCACCCACGCATTCTCATAGGAGACCGCGATCGGTGAAAATCCCGGATGATCCTTGATGTCCTCCTCGCGAACGCGCCAGCGGTCCATGTCATAGCCGCGTTTCGAGAGCGCATCGAAGACATAGTCCTGCACGGTGTGTTCGGCGCCGCGCACGGACGGGCAGCGCACGAGGCCCTCCAGAAATGCCAGCTCATCGTCGAAGCCACGCTCGACCTCGTCGAGGATGCGTCGTTCGTCCGCCGTAATGGTGCTCATGAACTCTTCCTCACTTTTCGACCTTTGCGAGCGTCTCGTTGAGCGTGCGCTCGACGAGGTCGACGATCTCGCCCACCTCCTCGGATGTGATGATCAGCGGCGGTGCCAGCATGATGTGATCGCCCTCGACCATGTCGGCGCTGCCGCCGGTCGGATAGCAGAGCATGCCATTGACCATGGCCTGCTTCTTGTAGGTCTCGGCAAGCTTCAGCGCGCGCTTGAACGGCGCCTTGGTCGTGCGGTCGGCGACGAGCTCGATGCCGATGAAGAGCCCGCGCCCGCGGATATCGCCGACATGCGGGTGCTGACCGAGGCGCTGCTGCAGGCGCTCCTTGAGCTCGGCGCCGCGCGCGCGGCAGTTGGCGAGGAGGTTCTCTTCTTCGATCACCTGCTGCACGGCGAGCGCCGCCGCGCAGGCTGTCGGGTGCGCCATGTATGTGTGCGTCCACTTGAGCGCGCCGGAGCCCTCGGCAAGAGGGGCGTAGTGCTCGTTGCGCAGGAGCACGGCGCCGATCGGCTGATAGCCGCCGCCGAGGCCCTTGGCGATCGCGATGAGATCCGGCGAGACGCCGTCCTCCTCGATGGCGAAGAGGTAGCCCGTCCGTCCCATGCCGGACATCACCTCGTCGACGATCAGCAGGACGCCGTACTTGTCGCAGATGCGCCGGATCTCCTTGAAGTAGCCGGGCGTCGGTGGCGCGCAGCCGATCGAGGAGCCACTCACCGTCTCGGCGACGAAGCCGGCGACCTTCTCGGGACCGACGCGCAGGATCTCGTCCTCGAGCGCGCGTGCGACGCGCAGACCGTACTCCGCCTCGCTCTCGTCCTCGCGCTTGTGGCGGTAGGCATAGCACGGCGGAATGTGGCTGATGGCCAGGCTCTCGCCGAACATTGGCTCGACGAGCGTGCGCGTCGGCCGCGGCCCCGCAAGCGCGATCATGCCGAGCGTGCCGCCGTGGTACGACTGGCGGCGCGCGATGAAGTGACAGCGCTGCGGCTCGCCGCGCTCGATGTGCACCTGTCTTGCGAGCTTGAGGGCGGCTTCGACGGCCTCCGAGCCGCCCGAGACGAACGCGACGCGACCGAAGCCTTGGGGGGCGCGCGCGATCAGCCAGTCGGCAAGGTCCTCGGAAGGCTGGGAGACGAAAAAGGACGTATGGGCGTAGGCCGCTTCGTCCACCTGCTTCTTGATCGCCGCGATCACCTTCTCATTGCCGTGACCGATCGACGAGACCGCCGCGCCGCCGGATGCATCGATGTAGCGCTTGCCTTTCGTATCGACGAGCCGGACGCCCTTGCCGGAGGCGATGGTCGGATAATCGTGATTGAAGGTGCGGTTGATGAGATGTGTCATGGCGGCTTCCTGCTCGGCGGGATCATCCCGCGCGATATGCTGGGCGCACTGTGGCAGCCCGTTGGGCTGGCGTCGAGGGGCGCCTCGGCATGGCAGTTCTCAACGATGCCGGAGCGCGCTGATCGCACCTTCTATGGGCCGGAATGTGAACGTTACGCGGTGATGCCCGGGCGGGACCGCAACCGCACGAAAGAGAACATTGGCGCGGATGACGGGTGTTCGCTGCCCGTCGATCTCGGCCGTCCACCAAGGATGCCAGACGTCATTGAGGACGACGTAGCCGCCGTCGAGGCTGTCCGCCTCGATCTCGATGCGCGTGTTGGCATAGGAGAGAATTGCCGCCGTGCCGGGGCGTCGTGGCGGCGCATCCGCGGGCGCGCCCTCGATGAGCACCGCCGTTCGGAAATCGACGCCGGGCCAGGTGCCCGATTCGAGGATCGCCTCGAAGTCCGCGGGAGCGGCGCGCGTCGCGAAGATCACGCGGGGCAGCGCGCCGCTGTTCTCGTAGATCCATGCCTCGGCCGTCTTCTTGACGAGAGGCAGCGCACCGGGCGCCAGCAGCTTGTCGATGGTCTCGATCGGCGCGCCGGCGGCGATGTAGCGCAAGCCAAGAAGATCGGCGAGGGGCGCGCGGTAGGAGGGCATGAGAGGGGCAAACTTGCGCTGATCGGGAAGCGCCGCGTGATCCTCGACGCCCGTCGCACGCGTGTAGAGGCCGAGGCGCACGGGATTGTTGCCGACGGTATTCTCGAGGCGATGCGGGAGACTGGCATTCGGCCAATGAAATCCGATGCCGACGAGCTCCACGCGATCGCGATACGTGGCATCCGTGCGGACGTGCGCCTTGAGCCACGTGATGGTCTCGTTGCGGGTTGCAGGATCGAGGGCTTCGAACATGGCCGGCGGCAGAGCGGACGAGCCGTTGTTGCCGTTGTTGAAGCCAAGGTCGGCAGCGGTGAAGCCTGCCAGCACAAGCCCCGCGAGCACAGGCTGAAGCGCCAGACGCGAGCGTGCCCAGGCGATCAATATCGCGGCTGCGATGAAGATGCCTGCGGCAATCGCCATGGGCTGCGTCAGGCGAGGCAGCTTGTCGAACCTCCAGCCGAAGAAAACCGCGGCTCCCGCGGCGGCGACGAGCAGGAGGGCGGTGGCGATCGATGCGGCATGACCCGGCTTGAGCCACGGGACAACAAACAGGCGGTGCGCGGCGTATCCGGCGAGAATGGCAAAGAGCCCGCCAATCAGAAAGACCGCATCGGCGGGGCGCCGATAGAGATCGACGCCGGGAAAGAGTGCGTACATGACGCGGAAGGCGGGCGTGTACCAGCCGAGCGCGTAGAGCAGGATGACAAGGATCGCGACCGTGAAGAAACGGATCTCCCGCGCCCAGAGCTGGCCGCTGAGCAGCCCCGTCGCGACGAGCAGCAGCGGGATCGCGCCGACGTACAGAACCCCCACGTTCTGCGCGGTGAATAGACCGGTGTCGCGCCACGTCCAACTCGGCGGCCCCCAGAAGTCGCCGCCGGCCGCACCGAAGATATCCGGCGAAACGAGCGTCAGCAGGAGAGCCGGATGGAGCGATCCACGCCCGGCGCCGATATAGTCGATCGAAGGGCGATTGGACTCGGCCGCAAGCAGCAGGGTCATGAGAATGGGCAGCGCGATCAGCGCGATCCCTAGAACGCCGCCGCCGACAAGCGGCAGGAACGCGCGTCGTAGTGTGCGCGCAGGCGCGTCGGCGCTCGCGAGCTGCCACAGCGCATAGCCGGCGGCCACGTAAAGCGCGAGCAATGCGATCTGGTCGCGGCCGAGCACGATGAGGGCTGCGAACACGCCGGCCAAAGCACCACTGAGAAAGGAGCCGCGCGCAATCGTCCGCTCGATGAAGAGGAGAAGCCACGGCAGGTAGGCGAGGCTCAGCACCTGCCCAAAGTGCTGCAGGCGCCACGCCATGGCTGCGCCGAAGCTGAAGGACAGTGCTGCGATGAGCGCACCCGCCCAGTGCCATCCGCGGTCGTGAAAATAGAGAATGAGCCCGCAGCCGCCGAAGGCCATGCCGGCGAGGACGGCCATATCCACGGCCCAGAAGCTTGGATCGCCGTTGACGAGCGCGAGGATGAGCAAAGGCGGCACGAAGATCATCGACTGTGGATCGGCGATCTGCGGGTGCCCCGCGAAGACATAGGGGTCCCACCACGGCCAGTCGCCGCGCGCGAAGCTCTGCGCCATGAACTGCACGTAGGGATGAAACTGCGCCTTGGCATCCCAAGGGATCGTCGCGATGCCCGCGATCCACCGCCACGTCATGCCGGCGAACAGGACGATGAACGCCGCCATGACGGGCGTGCGCGGCCATTCACTGGCTGACTGTGCTGGGGAAAGCTCTGCCGCCTTATCGTGGAGGCGTGGGCGGCGGGATGGCATGCTGCGGTGCTTTCGCGAGGTCGTTGCACTGGGCTTGGCGAGCCGAGAAACCGCGTCGGCGGCCCGCGGTCAAGCATGTCTGAGGCCGCACGCGTGCAGCTTGCGCTCGCCCGCGCGTCCTCGCTAGGCTACGACACAATCGGAGTGCGGTCGGAAGAGGGCGGGCGAATGCTGCTGCAAGTTGACGGGCGCGAGGTCTACGCCGGCACCGGCGGGCGGCCCTTCGCGCCGGATCGGCCGGCCCTGATCTTCATCCATGGCGCCGGGCTCGACCATACCTGCTGGCAGCTTCAGAGCCGCTGGTTCGCCTGGCACGGCTGGTCGGTGCTGGCCGTCGATCTGCCGGGGCATGGACGGTCGCAGGGACCGCCATGCGAGTCGATTGCCGATCTGGTCACGTTCATCGAGGCGCTGATGGCCGCGGCGGGCCTCGCCAAGGCGGCGCTGGTCGGCCATTCCATGGGTGCGATCGTGGCGCTGGAGACGGCAGCCAAGGCACCCGAAAAGGTCTCGCATCTGGCCTTGCTCGGTATTGCGACGGCGATGCCCGTCCATCCGAACCTGCTTAAGAGCGCGCGCGAGAATCCGCCGGCGGCCTACGACATGATGACCGGCTGGTGCCACAGTCCGCCAGCCAAGCTCGGCGGCAATACGGCGCCGGGGCTCTGGCTCACGGGCGGCTCGCGGGCGCTGCTCGGGCAGGCGCAGCCAGGGTCGCTGGCCGTCGACCTCGCCGCCTGTGACGCGTGGAAGAGCGGCCCCGATGCGGCTGCGAAGATCGTGTGCCCGACGCTGTTCCTCTCCGGCGAAAGCGATGTGATGACGCCAGCGCGCAAGGCTGCAGAACTTGCAAAACTCGTGCGCGGCGCCAAGAGCGTGACACTCGCACGCGCCGGCCACATGATGATGTCCGAGCAGCCCGACGCCACGCTCGATGCCCTCATCGCGCATCTCGGTGCGGCCTGAGCGACGCCCGACCGCGCCATCCTCCCTTCGATCTCTCCAGCAGTCCCCTGAAAGGTCACGTCCTCATGCCCAAGCCCACGAGTGCGGTTTCGCCCAATTTCTCGCACAAGCGCACGGTGCGGAAGCCTTCGGTGCGATCGCGCGGCGGCATTGTGGTGACACAGAACCGGATGGCGTCGGAGGCGGGCGCGCGCGTGCTGAAAGCGGGCGGCCACGCGGTCGACGCGGCGGTCGCGGCAGCCATGACGGTGGGTGTCGCCGAGCCCTGGATGAGCGGCATCGGCGGCGTCGGTGCCATGCTCGTCTACGAGGCGAAGACGGGAAAGATCCGCGCATTCGATGGTGGCGGGCGGAGTCCCAAGACGCTCAGGCCGAAAGACTACGAGCTCGCCGGCGGGATCGAGGCCGGCAACCTCTTCGGCTGGCCGATGGTTAAGGGCAATATCAACACGGTCGGCCCCAAGGCGGTGATCGCGCCGACGCAGCCGGCGCTTCTCGCGCTCGCACACAAGCACTATGGCAAGAAGCGCTGGCGCGATCTGCTTAAGCCGGCGATCGCACTCGCCGAGGAAGGCCTGCCCGTCGACTGGCACACGGCGGTGGTTATCGGGGCGGCGATGAAGGATCTGCTCAACGATCCAGGCGCGCGCGAGCGTTTTCTGCCGGGCGGCTTTCCGCCCTACGTCACGGCGGCCATGGACCCGCGTCCCATGGGGCGGCTGCCGTGCCCGAGCCTCGCCAAGACATTGAAAGCCATAGCGGCCGATGGCGCCGAAGTGCTCTACAAGGGCGCGCTCGCGAAGAGCATCGCGGACGACGTTCGCGCCATGGGCGGCTATCTCTCCGAGGAGGATCTTGCCGCCGTCGCGCCGCCCGAGCGCGAGCCGCTGAAGATCCCGTACTTCGATCGCACGATCCACGTCCTGCCGGAGCTGAACGGTGGGCCGACGCTGGCCGTTGCCTTCCGCGAGCTTCTGCGGCTGCGGAAGAAGCCCGAATCGAAACCGAACGCCAAGACCTTCCTCGCCTATGCCGCCGCCATGCAGGCCGGGTGGAAGCACCGCTTCAAGGTCATGGGCGACGCCGGCGAGAAGACCGCACCGACGTCGACGACGCACATCTCCGTCATCGATCGCGACGGCAACATGGTGACGCTGACGCAGACGCTGCTGTCGCTGTTCGGCTCGCGGATCGTGCTGCCGCAGTCCGGCATTCTGATGAACAATGGCATCAACTGGTTCGATCCGATACCCGGCGGCCCGAATTCGATCGCGCCGGATGCGCGCGCGCTCGCCAACTATGTTCCGGCCGTGATGACGGGCGGCGACGCGACGATCGCCATCGGCGGCTGCGGTGGACGGCGCATTCTGCCAGCGGTTTTCCAGCTTTTGGCAATGTCGACCGATTTCGGTTTCGACCTCGACACGGCCTTCCACGAGCCGCGCCTCGATATTTCGAACGTCGCGCCGATCATCATCGACCGCCGCTTGCCGCAGAAGACGATCGACGCCCTGACCGAGTCCTTCAAGGCGGTGATCGGCGAGCCCGTCGAGTATCCGTCGAACTTCACCATTGCGGGCGCCGTGCGTCGTTCGCGCGGCCGCAACGAGGGCGCGACGGAGCCGCACCACCCGTGGAGCGAAGCGGTCGCGGAGGATGAAGTCTGAGCGAACGTTGCAGGCGGACAAGAGTCCCCCTCCCCCCTTGTGGGGAGGGGTTAGGGGTGAGGGGAATCCCTGCTGGTAGTGTCCTGCAATCCCCCCCTCCTAGCCTCCCCCACAAGGGGGGAGGAACTCGAAGGAGCAAGTTGCGCGGTACACCGTCCGGCCAAAAGGATTCTACTTCTCCGACCTCTCGTCGCGCAGCTTCTGCCAGTAGGCGAGCCGCTTTCTGATCTCGCGCTCGAAGCCGCGCTCGGGCGGATCGTAGTACTGCTCTCGCGCCATCTCGTCGGGAAAATAGTTCTGGCCGGAGAAGCCTTCGGCCGTCGCGTGGTCGTATTCGTATCCGGCGCCATAGCCCTGCTCCGACATCAGGCGCGTCGGCGCATTCAGGATATGCTTCGGCGGCGCGAGGCTGCCGTTGTTCTTGGCCGCACGCATGGCGGCGCCATAGGCCTTGTAGGCGGCGTTCGACTTCGGCGCGGTCGCCATATAGATCGTCGCCTGCGCGAGCGCCAATTCGCCTTCGGGACTGCCGAGGAAATCGTACGTGTCCTTCGCCGCAAGGGCCTGCGTCACGGCGGCAGGATCGGCAAGCCCGATGTCCTCGATGGCCATGCGCACGAGGCGGCGCGCGAGAAAGAGGCGGTCCTCGCCGCCATCGAGCATCCGGCAGAGCCAGTAGAGCGCCGCATCAGGATCGGAGCCGCGCACCGCCTTGTGCAGCGCGCTGATGAGATTGTAGTGGCCGTCGCGGCTCTTGTCGTAGAGCGGCGCGCGGCGCTGAACGAGCGCGACGAGCGATGCCGTCGTAAGCGGCGCTTCGCCGGGCGCGACGGCGGCGAGCACTTCCTCGCAGAGATTGATGAACGCGCGCCCATCGCCGTCGGCCATACCGATGAGAGCGATGCGGGCTTCGTCGTCGACGGGCAGCGGGCGGCCG
>DATMRT010000147.1:0-12162 GCA_035565975.1 Hyphomicrobiaceae bacterium | reverse complement strand
ACGCGGCCATGGCTTTCTCGGCGCTCATCGAGGGCCTCAACATGCTCGACCGGCGCGCCCGCCAGCGTCGGCGCGAAGCCGGGATCAAGGATCAACCGCCGCACTGAATTCGCCCGTGCGCCCAAGACGGTAGCGCGCGTCAAGCCCGCGCGCTGCTATCCGCACCGATCGAGTTATCCACAGTGTTGCAGCCGCCACATTCCCGCATATGAACCGATCCGGCATGGTCGGCGCATCTGTTGGGGGACACGATGGCGGGCTCGGACGACGGCGTCCGCATTGATATCGATTTGAGCGAAGCCGAGCGCGAGGCGGAGCGTATCCGCACGTGGCTCGCCGCGCTGCGCCGCCGTCACGATCTCGAACGCTTCGAGTACACGCGGCACGTGCGCATCGTGCCGGCGGGGCCGACGTACAGCCATCCGATCCTCACGCTCGGCACGCGCTTCACGGAGACGGAGGACCTCCTTCTCTCGACCTACCTGCACGAGCAGATGCACTGGTATCTCTCACTGCTCGGCGGGCCCGATCATGATCCGGTGGAACCGGTCTTCGACGAGCTCGTGCGGCGTTACCCCCAGGCGCCGATCTGGCTGCCCGAAGGGGCGCGCAGCTACGAGCAGACGTATGTCCATCTCGTCGTGTGCTGGCTCGAGGTCGAGGCCGCAGCGGAGGTGATCGGGCGGGCGCGCGCGAACCGCATTGCCGACGGCACATGGGGTTACCGCTGGATCTACCGGACGGTCGTCGCCGATCGCGATCCCCTGTGCGCGCTCTTTACCGAGCACGGCATTTATCCGATGACGCCGGCGCCGGAGCTGATCGCCATCGAGGCCGCGCGGCGGCGGGCAGAGCTTGGCGACGAGGACGAGGCGACTAGCTCTCGCGAAGGGCGGAGAAGAAGTGCTCGAGCAGCTCGCGGCTCTCGATCTCGCCAAAGCCGGCGTAAATCTCCGGGACGTGATGGCAGGTCGCGTGGCTGAAGACGCGCGGGCCGTATTCGACGCCGCCGCTCTTCGGATCGGCCGCACCGTAGTAGAGGCGGCGCAGGCGCGCGAATGAGATCGCCGCCGCACACATGGGGCAGGGCTCGAGCGTAACGTAAAGGTCGCACCCGGTGAGGCGCTCGGACTGCAGGCGTTGTGCCGCCTGCTGAATGGCCAGCATTTCTGCGTGCGCCGTCGGATCCTTGCGCGTGCGCGTCAGATTGTGCGCTTCCGCGACGACGGCGCCATCCGGCCCGACCAGCACGGCGCCGACCGGCACCTCGCCGAGATCGGCGGCCAGACGCGCCAGCGCGAGCGCACGATCCATATGGCTTGCTGCGTTCGGGAATGTCATAAGCAGCGCGATACAGCCAAGGCGACGCCGCCTCAAGCCCGGAGTTGGAAACCATGCGCCCGCCACGATCCGCCCGCCCTCCGCGGGGTCCTCGGGACGGCGGTGCTCGCGGGGCCTACGGGCGGCCACCAGGCGCGCGTCCGAGAGGTGATCAGAAGAGCGAGCGCACGGGCGAGGCCGCCAGCCGAAAGCCCGCGCGGACGGCCAAGCGCACGTCCGAGCCGGAGCGCGCGCTGCACGTTCCGGCGCCGCAGCGACGCCCGCGCAACCTGCCGCCCGCCTCGGGCCGTCCGACGGAAGAAATGCGCATCGCCAAGGCGCTGGCGCGTGCCGGTCTCTGCTCGCGTCGGGAAGCGGAGAAGTGGATTGCCGAGGGCCGCGTGAAGGTCAATGGCAAGAAGATCGCAAGCCCCGCCCTCGACGTCTCTCCGAGTGACCGTATCGAGGTCGATGGCAAGCCGCTGCCCGATGCGGAGCCCGTACGGCTCTGGCGCTATCACAAGCCGCGCGGCCTCGTGACGACGCACCGCGATCCCGAAGGGCGTCCAACGGTCTTCGACAAGCTGCCGCCCGAGATGCCGCGCGTTATGTCGATCGGTCGCCTCGACCTCAACACCGAGGGCCTGCTGCTGCTGACGAACGACGGCGCGCTCGCGCGACATCTCGAATTGCCCGCAACGGGTTGGCTGCGCCGTTACCGCGTGCGCGCACACGGCAAAGTCGAGCAGGCGGCGCTCGACAAGCTGAAGAACGGTGTCGAGATCGAGGGTGTCCGCTACGGTCCAGTCGAAGCGAGCGTAGATCGCGAGCAGGGCCACAACATCTGGATCACCATGGCATTGCGCGAAGGTAAGAACCGCGAGGTGCGCAAGATCCTGAACCACCTCGGGCTCGACGTGAACCGCCTGATCCGGGTGTCGTATGGCCCCTTCCAGCTTCTCGATCTCGAGCCCGGCGCCGTCGAGACCGTGCGCCGCAAGGTCATTGCCGATCAGCTCGGCCCGCGGATCGCGCGCGAGCTTGGCCTCACGGATCGCGAGAACGATGCGGAGGCGCGGCGATCGCGCTCGAAGAAGCCGAAGGATGAGACATGAGGATCGTCGGCGGCAAGCTGCGCGGGCGCAATCTCGCGACACCGAGCGATGAGGCGATCCGCCCGACCTCCGATCGCGTGCGCGAAGCTGTCTTCAACTGGCTCCTGCATGGCGATCCGGTCGCGCGCATCGACGGCGGACGCGTCATCGATCTCGTCGCCGGCACCGGCGCAATGGGCATCGAGGCACTCTCGCGCGGCGCGGCCTTCTGCCTGTTTGTCGAGGAAGCGGCGGAAGCGCGCGGACTCATCCGGCGTAACATCGAGGCTTTCGGATTGACCGGCGTCACCAAGGTCTGGCGACGCGACGCGACCGACCTCGGGCCTGCGGGGAATATGCAGCCGTATGACGTCGCCTTTCTCGATCCGCCCTACGGCAAAGGCCTTGGCGAGAAAGCGCTTGCGGCGCTGGCGGATGGCGGATGGCTCGTGCCCGGTGCCTTGTGCGTGCTTGAAGAGCGCAAGGGCGTGAATATCGCGGTGCCTGACCTGTACGATGTCGTCGATCAGCGCACCTGGGGCGATACGCAGGCGGTGATGTTGCGGTTCAGAGGCACATAGCTCACCGCGAGCGCGCCCTTGTCCCTTCTCCCCGTCCTTCGCGGGGAGAAGGTTAGGATGAGGGGCGGGAGTGTGCGCTAACGACGGCGTTTGTCGCCGCCCCTCACCCCGGCCCTCTCCCCGCACGCGGGGAGAGGGGGGAAGTCTTCACCTTCTCCCAAAAAGCCGCTCGATGTCGGCGCGGGAGAGTTGCACGTAGGTCGGGCGACCGTGATTGCATTGCCCGGCACGCGGCGTCGCCTCCATCTCGCGCAGCAGCGCATTCATCTCAGGGCCCGTGAGGCGGCGGCCGGCACGCACGCTGCCGTGACATGAGATCGTGCCTAGAATGGCATCCAAGCGCGCTTCCAGAAGACCCGTCGTCCCCTCGGTCAGAACCTCGCGCGCCAGATCCTTCACCAGTGCCGCCACATCGCACTGCCCGAGCAGCGCCGGCGTCTCGCGCACGAGGATCGCGGCACCAAAGGGCTCGAGGACCAGACCCAACTCGGCAAGCTGATCTGCAGCCTCTGCGAGCGCGGCGACTTCGTCCGCGTCGAGGTCGACGATCTCTGGAATGAGCAGACCCTGGCGCTTGACGCCGCCGTTCGCCAACGACGCCTTCATGCGTTCGAGCACGAGGCGCTCGTGCGCGGCGTGCTGATCGACGATGACGATGCCGTCGCTCGTCTCGGCGACGATGTACGTTCCGTGAAGCTGCGCGCGGGCGGCGCCGAGCGGATGGTCGGCAGTCTCTGACGCAGGAACCGGCGAGAGCTCGGCCTCATGGGGTACAGGTGCACTCGGTGCCACGACGAAGTCCGCAAGCGGCGCTTGCATGGCTTCACCGAAACCTGCCGAATAGCTGGGACGTGACGGCGGAGGTGCAGTCCAAGAGGGCGGCGATGACACTTCATTGCGCCGTGCCAGCACGTCGAGCATCCGCGCGCCGCCTTCCGCGGTCGCGCGATGCCCGGCGCG
This sequence comes from Hyphomicrobiaceae bacterium, assembly GCA_035565975.1. Classification (GTDB taxonomy): domain Bacteria; phylum Pseudomonadota; class Alphaproteobacteria; order Rhizobiales; family Hyphomicrobiaceae. The sequence goes on along the minus strand of DATMRT010000147.1, from coordinate 8,207 downwards.
CTCCAGAACCTCGCGAATGCCGCCGACGAGCAGCGAACGCACCGCGCCGGCATCGCGAAAGCGCACCTCCGCCTTTGCCGGATGCACGTTGACGTCGACGTGGCGCGCGTCGAGCTCGACGAAAAGCGCGACCAGCGGATGCCGTCCCTTTGGCACCATATCGCCATAGGCGCCGCGCAGCGCGCCGAGCAGCAGGCGGTCGCGCACCGGCCGGCCATTCACGAACAGGAATTGCAAGCCCGCATCCGGCCGGTTCAGCGTCGGCAAGCCGACGAACCCGTGAAGACGCACACCCTCGCGCGCGCCGTCGAGCGCCAGGGCATCCGCCATGAACTCGCGGCCCATGATGCGGCCAAGGCGCGCGAGCAGACCGTCCGGCCCCGGCGCGCAAGCCGGAAGGCGCAAACCCATGCGCTCGCCCGTCGTCAGCGAGAAACCGATCTCCGGGTGGGCCATGGCAAGACGCTTCACCATCTCGGAAATGGCGAGGTTCTCGGCGCGCTCGGACTTCATGAACTTCAGGCGGGCCGGCGTCGCCGAGAAAAGATCGCGCACCTCGACGATCGTGCCAACATTGAGTGCCGCCGGCCGCACCTCGCCCTTGCGGCCGCGATCGACGACGATGGCGAGGCCATGGCCCGCCGCCGACTGCCGCGTGCGGATTTCCAGATGCGCAATCGAGCCAATCGAGGGCAAAGCCTCGCCGCGAAAGCCGAGCGTGGTGATGTTGAAGAGGTCCTCGTCGCTGAGCTTCGAGGTCGCGTGGCGTTCGACGGCGAGCGCGAGGTCGCGCGCATCCATGCCCGAGCCGTCGTCCGTGACACGGATGAGTGAAAGCCCGCTGCCGGCCGTGACGATCTCGATCTCGCGCGCGCCGGCGTCGATGGCGTTCTCGACGAGCTCCTTGACGACGCTCGCCGGGCGCTCGACGACCTCGCCGGCCGCGATGCGGTTGATCGTCTCCGGTGTGAGCTGGCGGACGGCCATGTGCGCCGCTTATCCCCCGTCGCAGAGCGCGGGATGCGGCCGCCAATGCCCCTACCTGGACAGCCGCTCGCGCGTGAGCACCTTGGCGAGCTCGACAGCGGGCTGATCGAAGGGGTCGAGCCCCATGAGCCAGCCGGCGAGAATCGTCTCGATCATGAAGTGCATCATCAAGCCGCCGAGCGTTGCCGCGTCAAGCCGCTCGATATCGATTGTCCGCACTGGTCTGCCCGCACGATTGAGGGCTTCCGGTACGGCCTCCGCCTGTGCCGCCACCAATTCGGAGACCGTGCGCCCGCCCATGACGTCGAGACCGGCGATTTTCGCGAGCGCGGGATCGATGCGCGGCCCAGGCACGCCATTCTTGACCCTGAGCACGGTCAGCGCGTGCTCGCGCGGGCCGTCCATAAAAAGTTGAAGCTGGCTGTGCTGGTCGAGCGGACCGAGGCAACCGAGCGGCGTCGTGCCCTGTCCGCCCTTGCCGAGACTTTCCGCCCAAAGCTGCACGTACCAGGCGCCGAGCCTCTGGAGGCGGTCCGCATAGGACATGAAGACCATCACCCTCGTCGCCTTCTCGCGCGCGAGCGCAACGGCGAGCGCAGCGCCCACCGCAGGCGCCGAAGCAGAGGGGTGGGATGCCGCCAGCGCCTGCTGGAGCACGACATCGGCGCCGCCGCGCAGCGCACGCGGATCGAGCCCGCGCGCCATGGCGGGCACCAGCCCGACGACCGTCAGCGCGGAATAGCGCCCGCCGATGCCGGTCGGATGATCGAGGATCGGAATACCACGGCTCGACAACAGTTCGCGCAAACCATTGCGCACACCCGGACGCGCCGGCTCTGTGATGCCGAGAAAGAGTTCCGCCGATCGCGCGCCGAGGCCCGCCTCGTCGACGGCCTTGAGCGCGGCGAGCACCTGCACGAGCGTCTCGGACGTGCCGCCCGATTTCGACGTGACGACGAAGCGTGTGGTCGCGAGATCGACGTCCTTGAAGGCAAGATCAAGCGTCGACGCGTCGAGATTGTCGTAGAAGCGCGTGCGCGGGCGGCTGCGTTGCTCGGCGTCGGCTGCGCCGGGAATATTCCAGCCGGCGAGCTGCGCGAGCGCCTGGCCGCCGAGACTCGATCCGCCGATGCCGAGGAACACGATCATCTTCGCGCCGGCCGAAAGCTTCTTCAAAGCCGCTTCGGCTGCAACGATGTCGGCATCCTCGCGCGGCAAACGCAGCAGAGGCAGGCTGCCGTCGGCGTGCGCGGCTTTGAGCTTTGCCAGCGGTTCGGATGTTTGGTCGAGCCACCGGGAGAGCGTCGCGCGATCCAGCCCATGGGCGCCGATGCGCCCATCGAGACAACCGGCAATGCTCTGATGATAGAGCTGCCGAGAGGCCGAACCCGACACGGCACCGGATACGTCCAGCTCGACGGGATCGGCCATAAGTTCAGCTCCCCTTGAAATCACGCTCACATGCCAATCGAGAAGCCGATGCGCCGGGACTGGCTCGCGCGTCGGCTTCTCGAATTGGCACCAAAATACGCAACGTGCCCGGCCGAAATTCGTTCCGAGCCTGATCCTACTGCCTTGCCAGTCCCTGCGGCTTGCCAACGACCGTAACGATCAGTTCATCCGCCTTCAACAGGCGCGCCGCGACGCGCTTGACGTCGTCGAGCGTCACCGCATTGACGAGCCCGTTCCGCTTGTCGATGTAGTCGATGCCGTAGCCCTCGAAGAGGAAGCCGAGAAGCTGGTTGGCGATCTTCGCATTGGTGTCGAAGCGCAAGGCGAACGAGCCCGTGAGATAGTCCTTGGCGTTCTGCAGCTCCTCGGGTGTCGGACCTTCCTCGGCCATGCGGCGCAACTCGCTGCGGATGACGTCGAGCGACCGCCCGACCTCCTCGTTCTTCGTTGCGACGCCGCCCGCGAAGATCGCGGTCCGACGATACGGCTGCAGGTAGCTGTAGACCGAATAGGCGAGGCCGCGCTTCTCGCGCACTTCCTCGGTCAGCCGGGATGCGAAGCCGCCGCCGCCGAGGATCTGGTTCAGCACGAAGGCCGCCATGAAGTCGTCGTCCTCGCGCGGAATCCCCGGCGCGCCGAACTGCACGACCGACTGCGGCACGTCCATCGGAATGACCTGCACGCGTTCCTTGGCCTCGGGCGTCGTCCGCGGAACCGGCGTCAGCTCGGCCTTCGCCGGCAGGTCGCCGAACACGCGATCGAGGAGTGCGCCGAGCTGCTCGGCATTGATGTCGCCGACGGCGACCACCTTCAGATTATCGCGGGCGAAGTTGCGCTTGCGGAAGCCCTCGAGATCGTCGCGCGTCATGCGGGCGATGGTCTCGGGCGTGCCGTCGGAAGGCAGACCGTACGGATGACCGTGGAAGGCCTGCGCGCTCCACGCCTTGCCGGCAACGCGGTTCGGATTTTTGGCCGCAAAAGCGAGGCCGGAGAGAAGCTGCTTGCGCACGCGCTCGACAGCATCGCTATCGAAACGCGGCTGGTTGACCGCGAGGCGGAGCATCTCGATGGAGGGATCGCGATTGGCAGTGAGCGTCTCGAAGCTGCCGTAGAAGCCGTCGCGCGCATCCTCGAAGCTCATGCGGAAAGCAAGCTCCTCCATGCGCTCCTGGAACTTGTGCGAGTCGAGATCGCCGGCGCCCTCGTCCATCATGGCCGAAAGGAAGTTGGCGAGCCCTTCCTTGCCGGCAGGATTCTGCGAGCTGCCACCCTCGAAGACGAAACGCAGCGCGATGAGCGGCACGGCATGCTCCTGCACGAGCCAGGCATCGATGCCGCCGGGGCTTTTGATCTGCTGGATCTTCATGGCGTGGGCCTTGGCAGTGAGGACGGGTGCCGCGAGGCAGAGCAGCATGGCTGATGCGACAACAGGAAGACGGGCGGGGCGGACGAAAAGCCTTCCACGGAGGGGTGCTGAACTGGACATGATACGGAGCCTCGCTTTGTCGACACGTTGAAACAAGATCGGTTGGCGCCGGAGCGCCGGATGGTGCGTTTGCCTCTGGTCCTCACCTCAATCCTTTCGGTTCAGTTCTCTCATGAGCGCGTGCCGGGCGGCTGGTCCGGCGCCTCGGGGAGCAGCACGCCTGTGACCGAGCTGAGAATATCGAGGTGGCGGACAGCCGCCCTCACCTCGCCGGCCGTAACCTTCGAGAGCCGCTCCGGCCACTCCTCGATATCCTTGATAGTCGCACCGACGGCGAGCGCCCAACCGTAGCGGCGCGCCAGCGAAGCCTGGTTGTCGCTCTGGTAGATGTACTCGGCGAGATAGGCCTTCTTGGCCCGCTCGAGCTCCTCGTCAGTGACACCATTCTTGGCGACATCGGCGATGACCTCGTCGATCAGCGCCTCGATCTTCTCGAAGGGCACGCCGTCGTTCGGCACCGCGAAGAAGGCGATCTTGCCGCTGTCGCGTGCCGTGCCCGAGTACCAGCCGCCGGCGCTCGAGGCGACCTGCTCCTCGACGACGAGTTTCCTGTAGATGCGGCTCGTCGGGCCGGAAGCGAGAATCTTCACCAGGAGATCGAGAGCCTCGGCTTCGCCCGGTGCAGCCTTGGTGTAGGCCGGCGCGATGTAGTGGCGGTGCCAGGTGCGCCGTCCTGCGCGGGGATCCTTGAGCACGATGCGACGCTCGGCGCGATGCGGCGGCTCGCCGGGACGCTCCCGTGCCATCACATTGGGATTGCGCGGGATCTTGCCGTAGGTTGCCCCGGCGAGCTCGCGCACCTCCTCGGGCGTGACGTCGCCGGTGACGACCAGGATGGCGTTGTTGGGCGCATAGAAGCGCTTGTAGAAGTTGAGCGCGTCGTCGCGCGAGAGTTTCGCCATCTCGTGCTCCCAGCCGATCACCGGGATGCGATAGGGGTGCGCCAGATAGAGCGCGGCGCCCATCTGCTCGTCGAGGATCGCGCTCGGGTTGTTCTCGACGCGGCTGCGGCGCTCTTCGAGAATGACGTCACGCTCGGTCAGTACCTCCTTCTCATCGAGCTTGAGGTTGACCATGCGGTCGGCCTCCATCTCCATGACCTTGGGAAGGCGGTCCTTGGACACGCGCTGGAAGTAAGCCGTGATGTCCTGCGCCGTGAAGGCGTTGTCCTGGCCGCCGAGGCGCGAGACGATCTTCGAGAACTCGCCTGCCGGGATCTTGTCCGTCGCCTTGAACATCAGGTGCTCGAGGAAATGGGCGATGCCGGAGGTGCCCGGCGGCTCGTCTGCGGCGCCGGCCCGATACCAGACCATATGAGTAACGACGGGCGCCCGGTGGTCCTCGACCACGACGACCATCATGCCGTTCGGCAGGGTGAACTCGGTGGCGCGCGGACCGGTCGCTGCGAGCACCGTGACGGGAGAGAGTGAGAGCATGAGCAATCCGATGATCAGGGGGCGAACATGGACGAAGGCTCGCGTGAGCATGGTCACTTTCCTACGCACAGGGATGCGGCAGGCCGCACCGCGTTCCGTGAATCACACCTCGAGCCGGCTCGAAACCGCAGCTTCAAGTCCCACTTCGACGGTGGCCTGCTACGTCGCCAATCTACCCTGACCGGCGCCCGCGACGGCAGTTAACATCCGGTCATGATCACCAATGAGGCAGGCCCCAACCTGCCGCGCATGCCATCAGGGCATTGCAGCGCAAGCGTGGCGAGATCACCACAATTTTCGCACGACATTGTGATCGGGTTGCACTGCGAACAATCCGCCGCGAACTCAACCCTTTGATAAGGCTGTATTTACGCGTTCCTTAGGCGTATTCCGGCGCAAACTCTCAGAGTGGCATAGCCATCACATCCGCCGATCAGCGGGCGACCTTCGGGCCGCTTTCGCCCGCTGTCAACTGACAAGAAATTCATGGGTCGGGCAGGGTGTGCGCCTAGGACGCACCCACCTCGGCAACCTCCAATTCGGCCGAGGCCGCAAGCCAGGCCTCCTCCGCAACGGCCATCCGGCGGACGACATCGGCGCGGGCAATGGAGAGCTTTTGCGCCTTGCCAGCATCCTCGTAGGCACGCGGATCGGCGAGCGCAGCATCGATCTCGTCGCGTTTGGCGGTCAGCCGTTCGAGCTCTTTCTCGGCGGCCTGCACCGCACGACGGAGCGGCGCCGTCTCGGCCCGGCGCGCGGCCGCCTCACGCCGCTGATCGACGCGCGCCGTCTTCGGCTGGCCGGCGGCCGCGCTCTCCTCGCGCTGCGCCCGCGCGCGCTGGCCGCGCTCCGCGAGCAGATCCGCGCGGTAGGCATCGAGGTCGCCCTCGAAGCTCCGCACGGTGCCGTCCTTCACGAGCCAGAGGCGATCGACGCAGGCTTCGATGAGATGGCGGTCGTGGCTGATCAGGATGACGGCGCCTGGAAAATCGTTGAGCGCCTGCACGAGCGCCTCGCGGCTGTCGATGTCCAGATGGTTCGTCGGCTCGTCGAGAATGAGCAGATGGGGGGCGTGGAAGGCGGTCAGTGCCAGCATCAGGCGCGCCTTCTCGCCGCCCGAGAGGTTCGCCGCCTTCGTATCCGCCTTGTCGTGCGAGAAGCCCCACGTGCCGAGGCGCGTACGCTTCTGGGCCTCGGTGGCATCGGGCATGAGCGCCGCGATCTGATCGTAGGGTGACCAATTCGGGTTCAGATCATCCAGCTGATGCTGGGCGAAGTAGCCGACACTGACGCGCTGTGCGCCAAGCATCTGCCCGGACATGGGCTGCAACCGCCCCGCGAGCAGCTTCGCGAACGTGCTCTTGCCATTGCCGTTCTGGCCGAGCAGCGCGATGCGGTCGTCCTGATCGACGTTGAGATTGAGGCGCGTGAGAATGGGCGTGTCCGCCTCGTAGCCGACGGCAGCATCCTCGATCTTGAGCAGCGGGCTTGCCAGCAGCTTCTGCGGCGCCGGCAGGCGGATCGGCACCACGCTTTCATCCACCTGCGCCGCAATGGGCTTCATGCGCGCCAGCGCCTTGATGCGGCTCTGCGCCTGCGTCGCCTTGGAGGCCTTGGCCTTGAAGCGGATGATGAAGGCCTCGATGCGCGCACGCTCCTCTTCCTGGCGCTTCGCGAGCTTCGACTCGAGGCGCTGCTTTTCGCGGCGCGCCTCCTCGAAGTCGTCGTAGCCGCCGGCATAGAGCGTGAGCTTGCCGCGATCGAGGTGGAGTATGTGATTGACCGCGCGGTTGAGCAGGTCACGGTCATGGCTGATGATGACGACCGTGTGCGGATACGTGCGCAGGTAGGTCTCGAGCCAGAGCGTGCCTTCGAGATCGAGATAGTTCGTCGGCTCGTCCAGCAGCAGGATGTCGGGCTCGAGAAAGAGGATGGCGCCAAGCGCAACGCGCATACGCCAGCCGCCCGAGAACTCCCGGCAGGCGCGCGCCTGGGCGACTTCATCGAAGCCGAGGCCGGAAAGGATCTGCGCGGCGCGCGAAGGGGCGGAATGCGCGTCGATATCGCCGAGGCGCTCATGAATGGCGGCTATGCGGTTCGGATCGGTCGCCGTCTCGGCTTCGGCGAGCAATGCCGCGCGCTCCTTATCCTGCGACAGAACCCACTCGATGAGCGTCTCGGAGCCGCCCGGCGCCTCCTGCGCGACGTGGCCGACCTTCAATCCGCGCTGAATGGTGATCGAGCCATCATCCGGCGCGAGATCGCCGATGATGAGCTTGAACAACGTCGTCTTGCCGGCGCCATTGCGGCCGACGAGGCCAACTTTGTGTCCGGACGGAATCGCGCACGTGGCGCCCGAAAGGATCGGCCGCCCCTCGATACGGTAGGTGAGGTCGTTGACGTGCAGCATAGCGGGGCTGATAGCCCAACTACGCAGGCTCTGTCATCCGCGACCTCAGCCGAGCTGGGCGCGTAAGGCCGCCGCCGCGGCGATCGGTCCGAGGACGAGCGCGCCGAGCGACAGCGCGCCGAGGATCATGAGCGACGCTTCGGCACCGCCCGGCCCCAGCAGCGAGGCAATGGCGCCGATACCGAAGATGAGCGTCGGCACGTAAAGCGGCAGCACGAGCAAAGCGATCAGCAGGCTGCCGCGCCGGCTGCGCAACGTGAGCGCCGCACCGATGGTGCCGATGAAGCTGATCGCCGGCGTGCCGACGAGCATGGTGGACATGAGCGGCAGATAGAGGGCGAGGTCGAGATTGAGCATGAGACCGAGGAAGGGCGCGAGCAGGGTCAACGGCAGCGCCGTCGAGAGCCAGTGCGCAATTCCCTTGGCGGCGACGACA
>DATMRT010000146.1:0-3399 GCA_035565975.1 Hyphomicrobiaceae bacterium | reverse complement strand
GCCGCAGTCGCGCGCGCGCACGGCAATCTGCTCGGCGCCATTGGAGTGGCCGTCGAGACCGGGTTTGCCGATGAGGAGCTTGATGCGACGGCCGAGACGGTCGGAGACGTCGGCGACGCGGCGGCGGACGGCTTCCACATCCGTGCCGTTCGCGGTGGAGACTTTGCCGACGCCGGTCGGTGCGCGGTACTCGCCGAAGACGCGCCGCAGCGTCGCGCCCCATTCGCCCGTGGTGACGCCGGCCTTGGCGCAGACGATCGAGGCTTCCATGATGTTGGCGCCGTCGCGGGCGTCCTGCTCGAGCGCGACGAGAGCTTTCTCGCAGGCATCATCGTCGCGCTGCTCACGCCATGCGACGAGACGCTCGATCTGCTCGGCCTCGACACTTTCGTCGACGGTGAGGATTGCGCCGGAGCCCGTCGAAAGCGGTGAGGGCTCGCTCTCGCCCCAGCGGTTCACGCCGACGACGACCTGCTCCCCGGTCTCGATGCGCGAGACGCGGGCGGCGTTGGAGTCGACGAGCGCGCGCTTCATGTAGTCGATGGCGGCAACGGCGCCGCCCATTTCCTCGATTTTGCGCAGTTCGCCGAGAGCTTCCGTCTTCAGCTCGGCCACCTTGCGCGCGATCTCCGTCGAGCCGTCGAAGATGTCGCCGTAGTCGAGCAGGTCCGTCTCATAGGCGAGAATCTGCTGCATCCTGAGCGACCACTGCTGGTCCCAGGGGCGCGGCAGGCCCATGGCCTCGTTCCAGGCCGGAAGCTGCACGGCGCGGGCGCGGGCGTTCTTGGAGAGCGTCACGGCCAGCATTTCGAGCAGGATGCGCGCGACGTTGTTCTCGGGCTGCTGCTCGGTGAGGCCGAGCGAGTTCACCTGCACGCCATAGCGAAAGCGACGGTGCTTCGCGTCCTTCACACCGTAGCGCTCCGCCGTGATCTCGTCCCAGAGCTCCGTGAAGGCGCGCATCTTGCAGATCTCGGTGATGAATTTGAGACCTGCATTCACGAAGAAGGAAATGCGGCCGACGACCGTGCCGAATTCATCGTCCGGCACGGCGCCGGATTTCTTGACGGTGTCGAGCACGGCAATGGCGGTCGCGAGCGCGAAGGCCAGCTCCTGCACGGGCGTCGCACCCGCTTCCTGCAGGTGATAGGAGCAGACATTCGTCGGGTTCCAGCGCGGAACCTCTTTGTAGGTGTACGTGATCGTGTCGCGGATGAGTCGCAGCGACGGCTCGGGCGGGAAGACGTACGTGCCGCGCGAGAGATATTCCTTGATGATGTCGTTCTGGATGGTGCCCGTGAGGCTCGTGCGCGGCGCGCCCTGATCGTCGGCGACGGCGATGTACAACGCGAGCACCCAGGCGGCCGTCGCGTTGATGGTCATCGACGTGTTCATGCGATCCAGCGGGATGCCGTCGAGCAGCGTGCGCATGTCGCCGAGATGGGAGATCGGCACGCCGACCTTGCCGACCTCGCCGCGGGCGAGAATGTGGTCGCTGTCGTAGCCGGTCTGGGTCGGGAGGTCGAAAGCGATGGAAAGGCCGGTCTGGCCCTTGGCGAGATTGGTCTTGTAGAGCGCGTTCGACTTGGCGGCGGTCGAGTGGCCGGAATACGTGCGGAAGATCCAGGGCTGCTCGGTCGTCTTTGAGGGCTTCTGCATGAGAGGCTTCCTGCGGCGCTCGGTCGGTCCGTTCGCAGAGTAGCTGAGGGTCATATTGCAGCGCAACAGAGACCTTTGGCCGATTTCGCGGTTGCGAACCCAATGCGCCGGCGGGTGGGTAGCCCTGCGTTCCGGCGAACGGCCTTGCAATGGCCCGGTCCCGACCTCAATATGACGACCAATGCCGAGGGGCGCCGGTGGAAGCCGGCTGAGATCGCGTTGGCCTCGAGACGCCACCACGCGAGCACCCTTTGAACCTGATCCGGATCATGCCGGCGAAGGGACGGGAATGGACAAGTCCATCTATCTCGCAAAGCTCTTGGGCCCGGTCCTGGCGGTCGTCGGCCTCGGCTTTCTCATGCGCCGCGTCGAATTCGTCGGCGTGTTTCGGGACGTCGCCAGCAATCCGACCGTGATCTTCGTCATGTGCGTGCTGGGACTGCTCGGCGGCGTGGCACTCATCCTCGCGCACAACATCTGGGCTGCGGACTGGCGCCTCATCATCACGATCCTCGGCTGGTGGTCGGCGATCGAGTCGGCCGTCTGGCTGATCGTGTCCGGTACAACGCTTCGCGACATCGTCCTGCCGCTGCTCACGCCGGGGCTCGTCGTTTCCTACGGCGTGTTCGTGCTGCTGCTCGGCTGCGTCCTCATCTACTTCGGCTATCTGGCTCCGCAACAGGGAGCGGGCCACTCAGGGAGAACTCGATGAACAAGATCACGCGCAAGAAGGACCTCATGGTCCCGGAAGTGACGACGGGCGCCATCGCGGGCTCGGCGAAAGTGTACGACACGCCGGAGGGCATGGCGGATGTGCGCGTGCCGTTCCGCGAGATCACGCTGACGGAAGCGTCGGGCGAGCCGCCGTTCCGCGTGTACGACAGCTCGGGGCCGTACACGGACGCGAATTTCAAGATCGATGTCGAGAAGGGCCTGCCGCGTCATCGCGAGGCGTGGATCCGCGAGCGCGGCGGTGTCGAGCAGTACGACGGCCGCGAGATCAAGCCGGAAGACAACGGCAATGTGAAGGGTAAGCATCTCGCACGCGATTTCCCGGCGAAGGCGCGGCCGTTCCGCGGTGTCGGCGATGCGCCGGTGACGCAGTACGAGTTCGCGAAGGCGGGCATCATCACCAAGGAGATGATCTACGTCGCGCATCGCGAGAACCTCGGGCGCAAGCAGGCGCTGGCGCGGGCGAAAGCGGTGATCAAGGACGGCGAGAGCTTCGGCGCTGACATTCCCGAGCACATCACGCCGGAGTTCGTGCGCGACGAGATCGCGCGCGGGCGGGCGATCATTCCGTGCAACATCAATCACACCGAGTTGGAGCCGATGATCATCGGCCGCAACTTCCTCGTGAAGATCAACGCGAACATCGGCAACTCGGCCGTGACGTCGTCGGTCGAGGAGGAAGTCGACAAGATGGTGTGGTCGATCCGCTGGGGTGCGGACACGGTCATGGACCTGTCGACGGGCCGCAACATCCACAACACGCGCGAGTGGATCCTGCGCAATTCGCCGGTGCCGATCGGGACTGTGCCGATCTATCAGGCGCTGGAGAAGTGCAACGGCGATCCCGTGGCGCTGACGTGGGAGCTTTATCGCGACACGCTGATCGAGCAGTGTGAGCAGGGCGTGGACTACTTCACGATCCATGCGGGCGTGCGGCTGGCGTATGTGCCGCTGACGGCGCATCGCGTGACAGGTATTGTGTCGCGCGGCGGCTCGATCATGGCGAAG
>DATMRT010000145.1:0-3869 GCA_035565975.1 Hyphomicrobiaceae bacterium | reverse complement strand
GCGCGCGTGCTGATGATGTCGACGAACAACATCCTGCACCCCGCCAACGGCTCGCCGATTATCGTGCCGAGCCAGGACATCGTGCTCGGGCTCTACTACGTCTCGATCATGAGCGAGAAAGAGCCGGGCGAGGGCACGCTGCTCGGCTCCGTCGCCGAGGCACGCCATGCGCTCGACGCCGGCGCCGTGACTTTGCATGCGAAGGTCCGCGGCCGCGTCATCTCGAACGACGCCGAGGGCAACGAGATCACCGAGATCGTCGAGACGACGCCGGGCCGTATGCTCCTCGGTGAGCTTCTGCCGAAGCGGCCGGGCGTGCGCTTTGCCCTCGTGAACCAGTTGCTCACGAAGAAGGCGATCTCCGGCCTCATCGACGCCGTCTACCGCAACTGCGGTCAGAAGGACACGGTGATCTTCTGCGACCGCATCATGGGTCTCGGCTTCCATCATGCCTTCAAGGCCGGCATCTCGTTCGGCAAGGACGACATGGTGATCCCGAACACGAAGCACGGGATCGTCGAGGCGACGCGTGCCGAGGTTCGCGACTTCGAGCAGCAGTACCAAGACGGCCTGATCACGCAGCTCGAGAAGTACAACAAGGTTGTCGACGCCTGGTCGAAGTGCACCGACCGCATCGCCAAGGAGATGATGGATCGCATTTCGGCGGCGCAGGTCGACCAGAAAACCGGCCGCCAGCTCCCCGTGAACTCGGTCTACATGATGAGCCACTCCGGTGCGCGTGGTTCGCCGGCGCAGATGAAGCAGCTCGCGGGCATGCGCGGCCTCATGACCAAGCCCTCGGGCGAGATCATCGAGACGCCGATCATCTCGAACTTCAAGGAAGGCCTCTCCGTGCTCGAGTACTTCAACTCGACGCACGGCGCGCGTAAGGGCCTCGCCGACACGGCGCTCAAGACGGCCAACTCCGGCTATCTGACGCGCCGCCTCGTCGACGTGGCGCAGGACTGCATCATCACCGAGGAGGACTGCGGCACCGATCACGGCATCAGTGTGCAGGCGGTCGTCGATTCGGGTGAGGTCATCGTGCCGCTCTCGGCGCGCGTGCTCGGCCGTACCGCGGCCGAGGATGTGCTCGATCCGGCGACCAAGCAGGTGATCATTCCTTCGGGCACGCTCATGGAAGAGCGCGAGATCGAGCTGGTCGAGAAGGCGCAGGTCCAGGAGATCCGTATCCGCTCGGTGCTGACGTGCGAGTCCGAGATTGGCGTGTGCGGCAAGTGCTACGGGCGCGATCTTGCGCGCGGCACGCCGGTCAACATCGGCGAGGCCGTGGGCGTCATCGCGGCGCAGTCGATCGGTGAGCCGGGCACCCAGCTCACCATGCGTACGTTCCACATCGGCGGCGTGGCGCAAACGGTCGACCAGTCCTTCATCGAGTCGAACTTCAACGGCACGGTGCGGATCAGGAACCGCAACCTCGTTCGCAACAGCCAGAACATGCTTGTGGCCATGGGGCGCGCGACGTCGATCGTAATCTTCGATCAGGGTGGCAAGGAGCTCGCTGCCCACAAGGTGCCGTACGGCGCGCGCCTGCACGTCGACGAAGGCGATACGGTGAAGCGCGGCACCCGTCTCGCGCAGTGGGATCCGCACACGCGGCCGATCCTGAGCGAGACCGACGGTGTGGTCGAGTTCGAGGATCTCGTCGAGAACGTCTCGGTGAACGAGCAGACTGACGAGGTCAAGGGCACGACCAATCGCGTCATCATGGACTGGCGCGCGAGCCCGCGCGGCCAGGACCTGAAGCCGGCGGTCGTGATCAAGGAAGGCAAGGGCGGCAAGAACGTCAAGCTGGCGCGTGGCGGTGATGCGCGCGCTTTGCTTCCCGTCGATGCCGTTCTCTCGGTCGATCGCCACGCGAAGGTCAAGGCCGGCGACGTGCTCGCACGCATCCCGATCGCCTCAGCGAAGTCAGGCGACATCACGGGTGGTCTGCCGCGCGTCGCCGAGCTCTTCGAGGCACGGCGGCCGAAGGATCACGCGATCATCGCCGAGGTCTCCGGCACGGTCGAGTTCGGGAAGGACTACAAGAACAAGCAGCGTATTTCGATCCGTCCCGACGACGAGAGCGAGGCGCCGGTCGAGTATCTCATCCCGCGCGGCAAGAACCTTGCCGTGCAGCATGGTGACCGCGTCGAGAAGGGCGACTTCGTCTACGACGGCCATCCGGCCCCGCACGACATCCTGGCCATCAAGGGCGTCGAGGAGCTGGCGCGCTACCTGATCAAGGAAGTGCAGGACGTCTATCGTCTGCAGGGTGTGACGATCAACGACAAGCACATCGAGGTGATCGTTCGCCAGATGCTGCAGAAGATCGAGATCGAGGATCCGGGTGACAGCCTGCATCTCCTCAAGGGTGAGCAGGTCGACAAGACGGAGCTCGACGAGGAGAACCTGCGTCTCCACAAGGAGGGCAAGCGTCCCGCCTCGGGCAAGCCCGTTCTGCTCGGCATCACCAAGGCCTCGCTGCAGACGAACAGCTTCATCTCGGCGGCCTCCTTCCAGGAGACGACGCGCGTACTGACCGAAGCGGCCGTCAACGGCAAGGTCGATACGCTCGAGGGCCTGAAGGAGAACGTGATCGTCGGGCGTCTGATCCCGGCCGGCACCGGCGGTATGCTGCGTCGCCTGCGCCGTGTGGCGGCCAAGCGCGACGAGATGATTGCGGCCGAGAAGGCCCGTCTTGCCGCCGAGCGCGCGCTCTCCGGTCCCGAGGAGGGTGCCGGTGCGCCGGTCCGCCGCCGCCGCCGCGCGACAGAGGAAGCCGCGGAGTAAGCGGCTTTCGAGAGATCTGGCCATCGCGAGATGGTTCTGGCAAAGCCAAGGGCCGGGGCATGAGAATGCTCCGGCCCTTTCTCATGGGCGGATGACAGAAGCCCGAGTGCGAGCCCCGATGAAAGACCATGTCCGACAGCAATGGCTGCAGGGGCTCGCGATTGCGGCGGGCCTCGCATTGGCGCTCATCGGCGTGCGTTTCGGGCTCGTGCCGCGCTCGGCTGCACGCTTCTTCGGCATCAGCACACTGTCAGGCGCGCCGGCGTATCTGCACTACGTCATCGCGCTCCGCGATGTGTGGCTCGGCCTCATCGTTGTCGCGCTCGCGCTGTGGCGTGACTGGCGAGGGCTTGCGCTATGGCTCGGACTAGGCGCGCTCGTCTGTTTCGCCGATGCTTTGATCGTCGCGCACGCCACGGGCTGGATCGGCTCGATCCTGTTTCACATCGCCTCTGGAATCTATTGCGCGGCGCTCGGCGTGGCGTGCTGGCGGGAATATGCCCGCGCTAAGAGCACCTAAGGCGCGCCGCGCTGCATCGCCTCCCACACCGTCAGCGCTTGGCGCGTCTCGGCGACGTCGTGCACGCGCAGGATCTGCACGCCCTGAGCCGCACCCTGAAGCGCAGCGGCGATCGATCCCGGCATGCGCGCGCTCGCCGCCTTCACACCGCTCAACATGCCGATGAAGCTCTTGCGCGAAGCACCGAGCAGCAGCGGCACGCCGAGCCCGTGTAGCAGCGTAAGGCCAGCCAGCAGCTCCAGATTGTGCGTGAGCGTTTTGCCGAAGCCGATGCCTGGATCGGCAACGAGGCGGGCGCGCGCGATACCGGCTGCTTCACACGCAGCAATGCGCGCCTCGAGCCAGTCGTACACGTCGAGCAGGCAATTGTCGTAGCGCGGCGCCGCCTGCATGGTGCGCGGGTCGCCCTGCGCGTGCATGAGGATGATGGGCACATGCGAGGCGGCAGCGATTTCAATGCACGCCGGCTCATAGGTCAGCGCGGCAACGTCATTGATGATCTGCGCACCGGCCGCAAGCGCGCGGCGCATGACCTCAGCCTTGCGCGTATCTA
>DATMRT010000144.1:0-4003 GCA_035565975.1 Hyphomicrobiaceae bacterium | reverse complement strand
GCCCTGGACGGCCTCATGGGCCGCGTGGCCGACGAGGCAGGCATCCAATTCCGCCTGCTCAATCGCTCCAAGGGACCAGCGGTCCAGGGCCCGCGTGCCCAGGCCGACCGCAAGCTCTACCGCCAGGCCATGCAGGCTGCGATCGCTGCGACGGGAGGCCTGACGGTCGTCGAGGGTGGAGTCGATGACCTCCAAGTCGCGGATGGCAGGGTCTCCGGCGTGATCCTGGCGGATGGCCGCGCTTTCAGAGCCGGCGCCGTGGTTGTGACTACGGGCACGTTCCTGCGCGGGCTCATCCATATGGGCGAAACGCGCATTCCCGCCGGTCGCTTCGGCGCGGCGCCTGCCGTCAAGCTCGCCGAGCGCTTCGCGGCGCTCGACCTGCGCATGGGGCGCCTGAAGACCGGGACGCCCGCCCGCCTCGCCGGTCCATCCATCGATTGGGCCAGCCTCGACATGCAGCCGGGCGATGACGATCCCGTGCCCTTCTCCTTCCTCACCGAGCGGATCACGCGCCCGCAGATCTCGTGCGGCATCACCACGACGACCGAGCACACGCACGATATCATCCGCGCGAATCTGGCGCGTGCGCCCATGTATTCCGGCGCCATTCAGAGTGTCGGCCCTCGCTATTGTCCGTCGATCGAGGACAAGGTGGTCCGCTTCGCCGATCGCCCCGGCCATCAGATCTTTCTGGAGCCCGAGGGCCTGGACGACGACACCGTCTACCCGAACGGCGTCTCAACCTCACTTCCGGCCGAAATCCAGGATACCTTCTTGCGCACGATTCCGGGCCTGGAGCGCGTCCAGATCCGCCGGCCGGGGTATGCCATCGAGTACGACTACGTCGATCCGCGTGAGCTTCGGCCGACGCTCGCGGTCAGGCGCCTGCCCGGCCTTTACCTCGCTGGCCAGATTAACGGCACGACCGGCTACGAGGAAGCCGCTGCCCAGGGCCTGCTCGCCGGCATCAATGCGGCTCGCTATGCCGGCGGCGGCGAGGGCGTCACCATCTCCCGCACCGAGGCCTATCTCGGCGTGATGATCGACGACCTCGTGACGCGGGGCGTCTCCGAGCCCTACCGCATGTTCACCTCGCGGGCAGAGTTCCGTCTGCGTCTGCGCGTCGACAACGCCGATCAGCGGCTCACGCCCATTGGCCAGAACCTCGGCTGCGTCGGCCCCGAGCGGCGCGCGGCCTTTGCTCGGCGCAGCGGCTCCCTGGCGGACGGCCGCGCGCTACTCGACAGCCTCAAACTCAGCCCCAACCAGGCCGCCGTCCACGGCCTGGAGATCAACCGCGATGGCCGCCGCCGAACGGCCTTTGAGCTGCTGGCTTTCCCGGACGTCGATCTCGCGCGCCTCCGCCGGATCTGGCCGGAGCTCGGTGTCCTCGAGCCTGCCATCGGGCGCCAGCTCGAGGTCGATGCGCGCTATGCCTCCTACGTCGCGCGCCAAGCGGTCGACGTCGCCATCCTCCAGCGTGAAGAGGCCCGCACCATCCCGGCCGACCTCGACTTCGGCGACATCAGTGGCCTTTCGAACGAGATCGTCCAGAAGCTCGAGCGCCACCGCCCCGCCACCCTCGCCCATGCTGGCCGGATCGATGGCATGACGCCCTCGGCGCTCCTGCTGCTATTGGCCCACATCCGCAAATCGGCACGAACGTCTTCGAGGCGGAAGGCCGGATGAGCGACCGGGCCGGTCCGCTTCTGCCGCTGATCTCGGGGCCCGAGGACTTTGCCCGCGCCTTCGATGTTTCACGTGAAACCATCGATAAACTCGGGATTTACGTTTCCCTACTGAGCCAGTGGCAGAAGCGGATCAATCTCGTCGCCAATGCAACTCTCCCCGAGGTCTGGCACCGCCACGTCGCCGACAGCGCTCAGCTCGTAGCCCTGGCACCGCCGAAACCTCGCCTCTGGCTCGATCTCGGCAGCGGCGGCGGATTCCCTGGGTTGGTCGTCGCCATCATGCTCCACGGGGCCGGAACCCGCGTTATTCTCGTCGAGAGCGACCGGCGCAAGGCCGCCTTCCTGGCCGAAGTCGCCCGACAGACTGGAACCTCTGTGGAGATTCAAACGGTCCGCATAGAACAAATGGCGACTCAAGGTATGCTAGCGCCGGTTGAGGTGGTAAGCGCGCGTGCGTTGGCGCCACTGGTGCGCCTGATCTCCCTGAGCCTGCCCTTTTTCGGCGATGATACCGTTGGGATTTTCCCCAAGGGGCGGGGCGCGGAATCCGAGGTCGCGGACGCGCGCGCCGCCTGGGCGTTCGACGTCGAGACGATCCCCAGCCTCACGGACGAGGCTGCGAGAATTGTGCTCGTTCGCCGACCGCGAGCGATAACGGAGGGCTAGGCCCGTGACTGGCAGATACTCTGGGACGCATGGCCTGCGCATCCTGGCCATCACCAACCAGAAGGGTGGCGTCGGCAAGACGACGACGGCCATCAACCTCGGCACCGCGCTCGCCGCCGTCGGTGAGAACGTGCTGATCATCGACCTCGATCCTCAGGGCAACGCCTCGACCGGCGTCGGCATCACGCCCGAGGCACGCCGCATCACCTCATACGACGTCATGACGGCGCAGGCCTCGCTCAGCGCCGCGCGCCTGCCCACGGCAGTGCCGGGCCTCTCGATCGTGTCGGCGAATGCCGACCTCGTCGGCCTCGAGTCCGAACTGATGGAGGACGGCGCCAAGCCTTATCGTCTGCGCGATGCCGTTGCCGCGCTCATCGCCGAGCAGCGCGCGCGCGCCGGCGAGCAGCCTTTCACCTACATCCTGATCGACTGCCCGCCGTCCTTGAACCTGCTCACGCTGAATGCGCTCGTCGCGGCCAACGCTGTGCTGGTGCCGGTACAATGCGAGTTCTTCGCGCTGGAAGGCATCTCGCAGCTCAAGGATTCGATCGACCAGATCCGCTCGACGCTCAATCCGGGTCTCGAGATCCAGGGCGTGGTGCTCACCATGCACGACGCGCGCACCGCCTTCTCGCGCGAGGTCGCGGAGAACGTCCGCGAATTCTTCGGGCCGAAGGTCTACGACACGATGATCCCACGGAACATCAAGGTCGCGGAGGCACCGTCGCACGGCAAGCCGATCCTCCTCTACGATTACGAGTGCGCGGGCAGCCAGGCCTACATCCGCCTTGCCACCGAGATCATCGAGCGCGAGCGCCAGTACAAGGCGGCTTAGCGCGCGGACGAACAGGACGCGGCTGAGGCATGAGAGACATTGAAGGAAGCGGGGGAAGTCCGGTTATGAATGCGCCATTGCAGAAGAGCAGGCTCGGTCGGGGATTGGCGTCGCTGATCGGCGATGCGCCGATCACGCAGCCGCGCATACCGCCCGAGGGCGAGCAGCGCATGGTTCCGATCGAGCAGATCCGCGGCGGCAAGCTCAATCCGCGCAAAACCTTCAAAGAGGACGAGCTGACCGAACTCGCGGACTCGATCCGCGAAAAGGGTCTCGTACAGCCGATTCTCGTGCGACCGGAGCCCGGTAGCAGCAATAGCTACGAGATCGTCGCCGGCGAGCGCCGCTGGCGGGCGTCGCAGCGCGCAGGCTTGCACATGGTGCCGGTCATCGTGCGCGATCTTGCGGATCAGGAAGTACTCGAGCTGGCGATCATCGAGAACGTCCAGCGCGCTGACCTGAACCCGATCGAAGAGGCAGCCGGCTATCAGGAGCTGATCGAGCGCTACGCCTATACGCAGGAGCGCCTCGCCGAGGTGATCGGGAAGAGCCGCAGCCATCTTGCCAATACTCTGCGCCTGCTCAAGTTGCCCATCACCGTGCAGAGCATGGTCGAGGACGGCAAGCTCACCGCGGGTCACGCGCGCGCCCTCGTCGGCCGCGAGGATGCCGAGGCGATCGCGAAGAAGATCGTCGACAGCCAGATGAACGTGCGCGACGTCGAGGCACTCGTGCAGGCGGGAACGGAGTCGGTTCAGACCACGCGCCGCGTGCGCGACAAGGACGCCGACACGAAGGCCTTCGA
>DATMRT010000143.1:0-29615 GCA_035565975.1 Hyphomicrobiaceae bacterium | reverse complement strand
GCCCGAGGTGTAGCAGATCGCGCCCACATCGCTCGGCGAGCACCGCACGGGATCGAAGCTCGCGGCGCCGAGCTTGAGCCAGAGATCGAAAGGAACGGCGCCCGTCGGGGGTGCCGCACCCCAGGCCACGATCTCGGTGAGCTCGCCCTTGCCCTTGAGGTCCATCAGCGGCTCGGCCTTGTCGCCCGAAGCGACGATGACGCGGGCGCCCGAATCCTGAACGATGAACGCGACCTCCGACGGCGTCAGCATGACGTTGATCGGATTGACCACGGCGCCCGTCTTCGCGATCGCGAAGTACGCGACCATCCATTCGATGGCATTGGGTCCATAAAGGGTGACGCGATCGCCCGGCCTGACGCCGGCGCCGACAAGGCCGTTGGCAAAGGCGTTCGAGGCTGCGTCGAGCTGGCGGTACGTAAGCTGATCGCTGCCGACTACCAGAGCGGTCCGGTCGCCATAGTGGCGTGCCGCAAAGGGTAGGATTTCGCCGAGTGTCGAAACCATGGTTGTGCTCCCTCCAGACTGTTTCTTTTATGAGCGGCCGTCGCCGGTTCTTTCGGCAAATCTAGCGGAGAGAAAGTGCAGCCTTCAATATGCTTATCCCTCCGAGCCTCATTGACCGATCCAAGCCGGACTGATTTGATGTGCCGCAAGAACAAGTCTTTGCGCCGTGCCGAGTGCGAGGGGCAGCTCGGCCGAGCGGGCAAGCTCAAACCCGTGGAGTGATCCCTATGAAAGAAACTGAGTTGCGCGCACTGATCGGCGACGTGAAGGACGGTAAGCTTTCCCGTCGCGGCTTCATCACGCGTATGGTCGCCCTTGGGCTGACGGCACCCATGGCGAGCCAGATGCTGGACTTCTGCGGCGTGGCCCGCGCCGACACCAAGTTCGAATACAAGCCGACGAAGCGCGGCGGCGGTGGCGCGCTACGCCTTCTGTGGTGGCAGGCACCCACCCTTCTCAATCCACACTTCGCGACCGGCACCAAGGATCAGGACGCCTCTCGCATCTTTTATGAGCCGCTGGCCGGCTGGGATTCCGACGGCAATCTCGTGCCAGCCCTTGCCGCGGAGATTCCGAGCCGTGAGAACGGCGGCCTTGCCGCCGACGGCAAGTCGGTGACCTGGAAGCTGAAGCAGGGCGTCAAGTGGCATGACGGCAAGCCGTTCACCGCCGATGACGTCGTGTTCAATTGGGAGTTCTCGTCGGACCCCGAAACCGCCACCGTTACGAGCGGCTCCTATAAGGAGGTGAAGGTCGAGAAGGTCGACGATTTCACCGTGCGCGTCATATTCAGCAAGCCGACGCCGTTCTGGGCCGATGCGTTTGTCGGCACCGCCGGCATGATCATTCCGAAGCACCTCTTCGTCGACTACAAGGGCGCGAAGTCGCGCGAGGCGCCGACCAACCTGAAGCCGGTCGGCACAGGCGCCTTCAAGTTCGTCGACTTCAAGCCGGGCGACATGGTCCGCGCCGAAGCCAACATGGACTATCATGTTCCCAATCAGCCCTACTTCGATACGCTCGAGATGAAGGGTGGCGGCGACGCCGTCTCGGCCGCGCGCGCGGTTCTGCAAACAGGCGAATACGACTACGCCTGGAACATGCAGGTTGAGGACCAGATCCTGAAGCGGCTCGAGACCGGCGGCAAAGGCCAGGTCCATGTCGTGCCCGGCGGCAATATCGAATTCATCCAGCTCAATTCCACTGATCCCTGGACCGAGGTCGATGGCGAGCGCTCGAGCATCAAGACCAAGCATCCGGCGTTTTCCGATCCCGCAGTGCGCCAGGCGATGATGCTGCTCGTCGACCGCAAATCGGTCGAGGATCACATCTACGGACGCACCGGCGTGGCAACCGCGAACTTCCTCAACAATCCGGAGCGCTACCGGTCGAAGAACACGAAGTTCGAGTTCAATGTTGCCAAGGCGAACGAGCTTCTGGACAAGGCCGGATGGAAGAAGGGTAGCGATGGCATCCGCGAAAAAGGCGGCGTCAAACTGAAGTTCGTCTACCAGACCTCGATCAATGCGCCGCGCCAGAAGAACCAGGCGATCGTGAAACAGGCGGCTCAACAGGCCGGCATCGATATCGAGATCAAGTCGGTCGTCGCTTCGGTCTTCTTCTCGTCGGACGTCGCGAACCCGGATACCTATCCGAAGTTCTACGCCGACATGCAGATGTACACGACGACCATGACGCAGCCAGATCCCGATCGATTCATGAATCAGTACTGCTCATGGGAGGTCGCGACGAAGGCCAACAAGTGGCAGGGCCGCAACTCGTCACGTTTCCGCAATGAGGAATACGACAAGCTCTATCGTGACGCGCAAGGTGAGCTCGATCCGGTGAAGCGGGCAGCGATGTTCATCAAGATGAACGAGATCGTCGTCGGCCCTGAGAACGGCACCATTATTCCTGTGGTCTACCGACCACGCGCCCATTCGCGATCAAAGACCCTGCGCGCGGACGTCAGCGGCTGGGACAATGATACGTGGGCGCTCGCACGCTGGTACAGGGAGGCGTGAAGAACGGTTGCTGACGGGCTCCTGAACGCAAGCGGAAGCGACGATTTATGGGCTTTTACATCCTACGGCGCCTCCTGATCGCAATTCCGAGCCTGCTCGGCATCAGCATCGTGCTCTTCACGGTCCTTGCACTCGCACCGGGTGATCCCTTCGAGGAGCTCGCGACCAATCCTGCAGTGCCGCCGGAAGTCCGGATGGCACTGCGGGCGAAGTTCGGCCTCGATGATCCGGTCGCCGTCCGCTATGTCCGCTGGATCACGGCCATGTCCCAAGGCGACTGGGGGTTCTCGTTCGTCAGTCGCATCGACGTTGATGACCTGATCCTGCAGCGTCTGGGCGTGACGCTCTTCGTAATCGGATCATCACAGATCCTTGCCCTTCTGATCGCGATCCCCATCGGCGTCATTGCCGCGACGCGCCCGTACTCTGTCTTTGATCAGATTGCGAACACGCTGGCCTTCATCGGCTTCTCGTTGCCAACGTTCTTCACGGGGCTGCTCTTCATTCTGATCTTCAGCATCTGGCTCGACTGGCTGCCCTTCGTCTATCAGGCCGATATTCAAGCCACCGGCTGGCGGTGGTACTGGGAGCACGTCCGCCAGGCGATCATGCCGATCACCGTGCTCGGTCTTTTCCAAGGCGCCTCGCTCGTTCGCTACGTGCGCTCGGCGGTCCTCGACGTCATTCGCCTCGACTACGTGACGACGGCCCGCGCCAAGGGCCTCGGCGAACGCGTCGTGATCATCAAGCACGTCGTGCGGAATGCGCTGATCCCGGTCGTCACGCTCGTCGCACTGCAGATGCCGGCCATCTTCGGCGGCGCCATCGTAACCGAGCAGATCTTCCGTATCCCGGGCATCGGCTCGCTGCTCATCAGCTCCATTCTCGCCAACGACACGCCGGTCATCATGGCCGTGACGTTCGTGTTCGCATGTCTCGTGGTCCTCTTCAACCTGATCGCCGATATCCTCTATGGCTGGCTCGACCCTCGCATCACCTTCCGCTGAGGCGGCCGCGCCTGCGCCGGCACGCGGGCCGGTGTACTCGCCGGCCCGCGAGGCTTGGCGCCGCTTTCGGCGTCATCGGCTCGCGGTAGCAAGCAGCGTCGTTCTCGGCCTGATGGTACTCGCCATCCTTATCGGCCCGTTCATCTGGACCACCCCGATCAACCACATCGACTTCGGCGCCACCCTTCAGGGGCCGACCTGGGCGCATCCCTTCGGAACCGACGATCTCGGCCAAGACCTGCTCGCACGCATGATCTACGGCGGCCGCATCTCGCTCGCCGTCGGGCTTGCCGCCATGTTCGTCGCCATCGTCGTCGGGACGATCGTCGGCGCGGTCGCGGGCATGTCACGCGGGTGGGTCGGCAGCGCGCTCATGTGGCTCACCGATCTTTTCCTATCGCTGCCGCAGCTCCCGTTGCTCCTCCTGGTCATCTACCTCTTTCGGGATGTACTCAAAGGTGTTTTCGGCCCGGAGGGCGGCACCTTCATCCTGATCGTGATCGTGATCGGCGGATTGCGCTGGATGCCCGTCGCACGTCTCGTGCGCGCACAGTTCCTCTCCTTGCGTGAGAAGGAGTTCGTCGAGGCCGCGCGCGCGCTCGGCGCCTCGAAGGTCCGCCAGGTCGTGCGCCACATCCTGCCCAATGCGCTCGGCCCGGTCATCGTCGCCGGCACCATCGATGTCGCGGCAGCCATCATCGCCGAGTCTACGCTCTCCTTCCTCGGCCTCGGCTTCCCGCCAGACATCCCGACGTGGGGCCGGCTCCTGTTCGACGCCAAGGACAACCTCGACTTTGCGCCGCACTGGGCGCTCTTCCCCGGTGCGGCGATCTTCCTCGCCGTTCTGACGATCAACTTCATCGGCGACGGGCTGCGCGATGCCCTCGACCCGCGCCGCGTCCTGTGAGGCCGCACATCGACAGCGTCAGCGAGCCCGCGCATCTGGGAGACCGCATGGACCAGCCATTGCTCGAGATCCGAGGTCTCGAGACGCATTTCAAGACCGACGACGGCATGGTGCGCGCCGTCGATGGCGTAAGCCTCTCGATCTCGCGCGGCGAGACGGTCTGCGTTGTCGGCGAGTCGGGCTGTGGCAAGACGGTCACCGCGCTCTCCGTGCTCAAGCTCATCGCGATGCCGCCCGGCCGCTTCGTCGGCGGCCAGATCCTCTGGCAGGGACGCGATCTCATCCCGCTCAAAACGCAGGAGATGGACGATATCCGCTCCAAAGAGATCGCGATCATCTTCCAGGAGCCGATGACCTCGCTCAATCCGGTGTTCACCGTGGGTGAGCAGATCGCCGAGGTCATCCGCCGCCACCAGGGTCTCAGCCGCAAAGCCGCGATCGAGCGAACGATCGAGATGCTGAAGCTGGTGCGCATTCCCAATCCGCAGCGGCGTGTCCATGACTACCCGCATCAGTTCTCGGGCGGCATGCGCCAGCGCGTGATGATCGCCATGGCGCTTTCGTGCAATCCGAAGCTGCTGATCGCGGACGAGCCGACGACCGCGCTCGACGTGACCATCCAGGCGCAGATCCTCGATCTCCTGCAGGAAATGAAATCGCAGTTCGGCATGGCCATCATGCTGATCACCCACGCCATGGGCGTCGTCGCCGAGACGGCGCAGCGTGTCGTCGTCATGTATGCCGGCAAGGTCGTCGAGGAAGCCGGCGTCGAGCAGCTCTTCGCCAAGCCGAGCCACCCCTACACACAGGGCCTCATCCGCTCCATCCCGCGCATCGACACAGCGGCGACGCACAAAGTTCGGCTCGAAGCCATCGGCGGCACAGTGCCGAGCCTGCTCAGGCCACCGCCAGGCTGCCGCTTTGCCGCCCGCTGCCGCTTCGCTCGCGAGGCCTGCATCAAGGCGGTGCCGCCGCTGCGCGAGATCGAGCCCGGACACAAGGTCGCGTGCATCCTCTACGATTGATCGGACATCGCAAGGAATCGGAAATCGAATGTCCCCAGATGGAACCGCGCCGGTGACGACGAAGCCGCTGCTGACCGTGAACAATCTCGTCAAGCAGTTTCCTATTCGCGGCGGCGTCCTCTCGCGCGTGATCGATCGCGTGCACGCGGTCGACGGCGTCAGCTTCCACATCGATAAGGGCGAGACGCTCGGACTCGTGGGCGAGTCCGGCTGCGGCAAGTCCACGACGGGCCGATGCATCCTCCGTCTCATCGAGCCGACCTCAGGCGAGGTATGGTTCGAGGGCAAGGACGTCGCGGCCATGGGCAAGAGCGAGCTGCGCGCCGTCGCTCGCGACATGCAGATCATCTTCCAGGACCCGTTCGCCTCGCTCAATCCGCGCATGACCGTTGGCGCGATTATCGGCGAAGCGCTGGTGATCCACGGCCTCGCGGCCAATCGCAGGGCACTCGAAGAGCGCGTCATCGAGCTTCTGGAGCGCGTCGGCCTGCAGCCCGATCACATGCGCCGCTTCCCGCACGAGTTCTCGGGCGGCCAGCGCCAGCGCATCGGCATCGCGCGCGCGCTTGCTGTCGAGCCGAAACTCATCGTGTGCGATGAGCCGGTATCCGCGCTCGACGTATCGATCCAGGCCCAGGTCATCAACCTGCTCGAGGATCTTCAGGAGCAGTTCGGGCTCACGTACCTCTTCATCGCGCACGATCTCTCGGTCGTCGAGCACATCTCGACGCGCGTGGCGGTCATGTATCTCGGGCGCATCGTCGAGATCGCGACGGCGCACGATCTCTACACGAACCCCAAGCATCCCTATACTGAAGCGCTGCTCTCGGCGGTGCCAATTCCCGATCCGACCGCGAAGCGCAAACGGGTGACGCTGCAGGGCGACGTGCCGAACCCGATCAACCCACCCTCAGGCTGCCACTTCCACACGCGCTGCCCGATCCGCGAGCTGCCGCTCTGCGCGAATGTGAAGCCCGAGCTGAAGGCCGACGCCAATGGCCACGCTGTCGCCTGCCATCTGAGAAGTGGCTGAGCAGTCCGACAGCGCAGTCATCAAGGAATAGGCCTGGCTCCATGCGACACGCCCCGCGCTCGGCATCGGCGCAGGGCCGAACTGACCGCGGCGAGCCGCCTCAGAACGGGATCTCGTCGTCGAGCTTCTTGTCGAAGCCGCCACCACCCCCGCGGCTCCCGCTACCGCCACCCGAACGACGCGGCGGCTCGCTGTAACCGCCGCTACCGCCATTATCGTAGTCGGACTGGGCATTGTCGCTCATGCCCCCGCCCGGGCGTCCGTCGAGCATGGTCAGCACGGCATTGAAGCCCTGCAGGACGACCTCGGTCGAATAGCGCTCCTGGCCCTGCTGGTCCTGCCACTTGCGCGTCTGCAAGGCGCCCTCGACGTACACTTTCGAGCCCTTCTTGAGATACTGCTCGGCGACCTTGCAGAGGGCCTCGTTGAAGATCACGACCGAGTGCCACTCGGTCTTCTCACGGCGCTCGCCGGAGTTCTTGTCACGCCAGCTCTCGCTCGTCGCGATGCGCAGATTGGCGATCGGCCGCCCGTCCTGCGTGCGGCGGATCTCGGGATCTCTGCCAAGATTGCCGATCAGGATCACCTTGTTCACGGAACCGGCCATGGTCTTACTCCTTTGCTTGGCTCCCTGGCCGCGTCTGCGCAGCATCAGCCGCGCGATCACGCGGCTTTCGGGAACCCGATTCGTCCATTAGAGAGTACGCGTTATCGAGCCTCTGACCGACCCGGGCCCGTCGCCGAACCGATGCTTATGCACCAAATTCGCGACTTCCTGGCAGAAGGCGCCGCAGCATCATCGGCGATCTCGACCCCACGACGCATGTTCTCTTTCTGTTCACTCTACAGCAGTCAGCTTGCATGAGCAAGCACCTCGAGGAAATCCGCTCATGCAAGACCTGACCGTCGCCTTCGACCTCGATGGGACACTCGTCGAGACCGCACCCGACCTGATCGCCGCCACCAACCATGTCATGGCGAATGCGGGGCTCGGCATCGTTCCGCCGGACGTCCTGCGGCCGACGATCAGCTTCGGGGCCCTCGCCATGATCGCCAAGGGCTTCGAGCATCACGGCCAGCGCGTGCGCGTGGATATGAGCGGCCCCCATTTCGGGGAGTTCATCGCCTACTACACGGCCAATATTGCGGCGACGAGCCAAGCCTACCCGGGGCTCGAGACGTCGCTCGATCTGCTGTCCGCCCGAGGCGTACGGCTTGCCGTGTGCACAAACAAGCAGGCCGCCCTCTCGGAGCAGCTCCTCGGCGATCTCAGGCTGCGGGCACGCTTCGCCGCGCTCGCGGGCCGCGATACGTTCCCCGTCTTCAAACCGCACCCCGATCATCTCATCGGCACCATCCGCATGGCCGGCGGCGACCCCAAGCGCGCGATCATGGTCGGCGACAGCAAAACGGACATCGACACGGCCAAAGCCGCCGGCATCCCGGTCATCGCGGTGACGTTCGGCTATACGGACGTGCACGTGCGCGACCTTTCACCCGACGCCATCATCGAGCACTATGACGAGCTCATTCCGACGATCGAGCGGCTGATCGCGCGCTGAAGCTAACGCTTGAGGCGCGCCTTGAGCACGCCCGGCACCTCGTTGGGCGTCGCGCAGACGGTAACGCCTGCTTCCTCCAGCGCCGCCTTCTTGCCCGCATAAGAGCCACGGCTGCCCATCACGATCGCGCCCGCATGGCCCATCTTCTTGCCCGGTGGCGACGCCGCACCAGCGATGAACGCCGCGACCGGCTTCCTCATGGTTGCCGCGTATTCGGCCGCCGCCTCCTCCATGGCGCCGCCGATCTCGCCGACGAGCGCTATCGCCTTCGTCGCCGGGTCCTTGTCCAGCGATACGAGCGCATCGCGCGTCGTCGTGCCGATGATCGGATCGCCGCCGATACCGACAAACGACGAAATGCCAAGGCCAGCCTGCACGAGGTTGAGACAGAGCAGCGTGCCGAGCGAGCCCGAGCGCGAGATCACGCCGATATCGCCCTTCTGAAACACGCGCGGATTGAACGCCGGCATGAAGCCGACGAAGTTCACGCCGGTCGTCACGAGGCCCGCCGTATTCGGGCCGATGACCTGCGCGCCGCGCTCGCGTGCCGCCGCGAGGAAGTACATCGTGTCCTGAACGGGTACATGCTCGGTCAGGCACACGATCTTGCGGATGCCGGCAGCGATGATGTCGAGCGCGGCGTCCTTCACACCGAACGGCGGCACGAACATCACGGCGGCGTCGATCTTCTGATCCTTGGCCGCGTCCTGCGCCGAGGCCCATACCGGCAGATCGAGATGACGCTCGCCCGCACGCCGCGGGTTCACGCCACCAATCACCTTTGTGCCGTACTCGCGCATGCGTTCCGACCAGAAGGTGCCCTGCTTACCCGTGATGCCCTGCACGAGCACGGTCTCGTTGCCGCCGATGATCATACCTGCGCCCCCTTCGCCGCGGCGACTGCCGCCTTCACCGCATCGTCCATGAGGTCATGCGGCTCGATGCCGAGACGATCGCGCACCATGGCAATGGCCTCGTCCTCGCCGGTGCCGTGGATGGTGAAGATGATTGGGATCCTTGGTTTCAATTCGAGCCACGCATTGACCACGCCCTCGGCCATGACGTCAGTGCGCGCGAAGGCGCCACAGAAGTTCACGAGCAGCGCCTTCACGTTCGGATTCGCGAGCACGATTTCCAGCGCGGGGACGGCCTTCGTGTAGCTGTCGCCGCCGATTTCCATGAAGTTCGCGGGCCTGCCGCCGAAATGCCGGATGGCATCCATGGTCGTCATGGTGAGGCCGGCGCCGTTCGCCAGCACCCCGACCTCGCCATCGAGCTCGATGTACTTGAGATGCAGCGCCTTGGCGCGCGCCTCGAGGTCGGTCGTCTTGTCGGGCGTGCCGGTGCGGGCAAGCGCTTCGTGACGCGTGAGCGCGCTGTCATCGACGGTCAGCTTGCAGTCGAGCGCCACGAAGTGGCCATCGCGCATCTGCACGAGCGGATTGATCTCCAGCAATTCCGCATCACTCGCGCGATAAGCCTCGTAGAGCTTGACGAGAATGTCGGTGATGGCGCCCGCGGCCGGCGGATCGTAGCGCCGCACCGCCGCCACCAGCGCCTCCTCGTCCAGCCCCTTCACGGGATTGATAGGCCATCTGAGCAGCGCGTCGGGATGCTCGTCGGCGATCTCCTCGATGTCCATGCCGCCTTCAGGCGAGAACAGAAGCAGCGGCCCCTGCGACTCCGGATCGTTGAGCACGGCGGCGTACATCTCACGCGCGATGTTGACCTGCGGATCGACGAGCACATGGTCGACGTCGTGCTCACCGATGGTCATGCTGAGGATCGCGCGCGCGTGGCTCGCCGCTTCCTCGGGCGTCGCCGCGAGCTTGATGCCGCCGGCTTTGCCGCGCTTGCCAGTCGGGACCTGGGCCTTGATCACGCACTTGCCGAGCTTGTGCGCAACCTCCGCGGCTTCCTCGGGCGTGTGCGCCACGACCCCCTCGGGCGTCGGAATGCCGGCGGCGCGCAGCACAGCCTTTCCGGCGTTTTCAGTGAAGTTCATGCGGGCAATGCCTCCCAGCTTCGCCTTGGTCCATCTATCGAGACCGATTGATCCACTATGGCATTGGAGCGCGGGAGATGGCCACCCTCAACCGCGCCGGTTGCTGACGAAGTCGATCGCCGCCGCCAGACGGTCGGCCGCCGCACCGAACGGCGCCAGTGCCGCGCGGGCTTCAGCATTCAGCTCCGCGAGACGCGCGCGTGCGCCCTCGACGCCGAGCACGGTGACGAATGTCGCCTTACCCGCTGCCGCATCCTTGCCGACAGCCTTGCCGGTGGCGCTGGCATCGCCCTCGGCATCGAGGAGGTCGTCGGCGATCTGGAAGGCGGCGCCGAGCGCCTCGCCATAGGCGCGCAGTGCGCGTCGCTGATCGGGCGCCGCGGCTGCGAGAATGGCGCCGGCCTCGGCCGAGAAGCGGATCAGCGCGCCGGTCTTCATGCGCTGGATTGTCGTCACACCTTCGAGCGAATGCAGATCGGACGCACCCTTCTCGGAGGCGAGGTCGAGCACCTGCCCGCCGACCATGCCGGCCCCACCGCTGGCTTCGGCCAGTCCAAGGACGAGCGATGCCCGCACGGCGGGATCGGCGTGCGTCGTCGGCCGTCCGAGCAGTTCGAAGGCAAAGGTCAGCAGCGCGTCGCCGGCCAGGATGGCGATGGCCTCGTCGAAGGCCTTCCAGACGGTCGGCCGGCCGCGGCGCAGCTCGTCGTTGTCCATGGCCGGCAGGTCGTCGTGAACGAGCGAATAGCAGTGCAGACACTCGATCGCGCAGGCCGTATCCATGGCCGCGGCATCGGGGAGCCCGAGCGCACGCGCGCCTTCGATCGCCAGGAACGGCCGGAAGCGCTTGCCGCCGCCGAGCACGGCGTGGCGCATGGCCGCGCCCAGAACCGGCGGCGTCGCGTCGAGCGCATCCTGGCCGAGCAGGCCGGCGAGCCGGTTTTCCACAAGCCCCGCGATCTCGCCCAGCCGCGCCTCGAATGTCATGTCGTATTCCTCGTGAACCATGGGGCAGCTGGGAGCGTGCGCCGCTGCGGCGCCATTCTTATGATGCTCTTTCCGAGGCGTCACGGGCGTTTCGATAGTACAAGCGGACCATGAGCGACTACAAAGCCCCCACTGGCGGCCCGGGCGACGAGCCGCCTGACGTCGTCCCCCGCACGGGGCCGCCGACGGGTTCCGCTGTGCGACCGCTGGACGAGCTGGCGGTGGCGCCCGAGATAATGGCGGAGCCCGTAGAGGCCCTCGCCGAGGGTTCGGCCGAAGCTCCGGAGCGGGCAGTCGAGGAGGTTCACGAAGCGGCCGTTGCAGAGCAAGCGACGGAACCTGAGCCCTCGGCTGTCGACGCGCCTTCCGACGCATCGCCGGCAGCAGAAGATACGGCAGTGCCCAAGCCGCAGCCCCCCGATCTCGTGGAACACCTCCCGAGCGCAGGCGAGAAGCCGCCTCCAGCAGTCGAACAGATCGACGCGGTATCCCTAGACCAGCAGCCCATCGAGTTCTTGGACCAGCGTCACGCCCTCGTCCGGGATGTGCTCATCATAGATCCAACTGCGGTATCAGGACCGGTCGACACGCCCCCCATTCCGGACTTCGTGACTGCTGCGGAAACGCCAGCCGCAATTGCTTCCGAGACCGAAGAGCCTCCGCTCGTACCCTCGTACGAGGCGGAGCAACCGCTTGCTGCGGAACCTCGGCCCCCGGACGTAGAAACACCCCCGGTCGAGAGCCTCTCGATCGAAGCACCTCAGAGCCCCGCCGAGCCTGAGATTGAAACGGCGGTTGAGCCAGAAATCGCGACCGAGGTCCCACCTGCGAGCGTAGAGCCACCCTCGGCCGCACCAGAGCCTGATCAGGCGGCCGAGCCTGTGGCCGAAGCTCCGCCCTCTGTGCCGGCATTGCCATTCCCTCGCGCGATCCCAACTCCGGCGCTTGCGGCGCCCGTTTTCGTCAGGCCGCCTGACGCGCACGCGTTTACGCCGCGGGCAGAGGCGGCAACCGCTGCCGCACCGGAAATCCTCGCGCCATCTCCGCAGCTGCCACCGCCACAGCGCACGTCGGCCCCGCCGCCGCCCATCGCTACCCCACGGGCTCGCTCTCCATGGGCGGGGCGCCTTCGCCGCGCGGCGTTGGTCGTCGTCGGCCTCGCTGTTGGCTATGCGGTGCTCGTGCTGGCCCTGATCGTCGCCTACCGCTGGATCGATCCGCCGCGCTCCGCGCTCATGCTTGCGAACCATTTGACTGGCGAGCCCGTGCTCTATGCGCCCGTGCCGATCAACCGCATATCATCCTATCTCCAGCGGGCGGTCGTGACCTCCGAGGACGCGCGCTTCTGCTATCACCGCGGCGTCGATTGGCCTGCCTTGTACGAGGCTATGGGGGAATCGCGCGGCGGCAGCACGATCACGATGCAGACGGCGAAGAACCTCTTCCTCTGGCCTTCGCGCAGCTACATCCGCAAGGCCATCGAGATCCCCGTCGCGATGACCATCGATGCGCTCTGGCCCAAGCGACGCATTCTCGAAGTCTATCTGAACATCGCGGAGTGGGGGCCTGGCATCTTTGGCGCGGAGGCGGCAGCGTACTACCACTTCGACAAGCCGGCCTCACGCCTCACAGCTCACGAGGCGACGCTGCTTGCCGCCTCGCTGCCGAATCCGATCGCACGCGATGCAGGTGATCCGGGACGCATCACGGAGATTCTCGCCTCGCGGCTGCGCGCACGGCTCGGCAACTCGGATGCCTTCGTCCGGTGCCTCGGTCTGCGCACGATGCGGCCAGCACCGGTGCAGACGCCACGCAAGGAGCCGAAAGCGCCGCAAAAGGCAGCGCCGAAAGCCGCTTCCACCAAGGCGGAGTCCCAAATTCCGCCCTGGCGAACAACGACCGATCCCGCCTTCAGTCCCTGGCAAAATTGAGCGCGAGCGCTTCCGCGACGCGAATGCCGTCGACGCCGGCCGAGAGAATACCGCCGGCAAAGCCAGCGCCTTCACCGGCAGGGTAGAGGCCGCACGTGTTGACGCTCTGATAATCCTCGCCGCGTGGAATGCGGATCGGCGAGGAGGTGCGGGTCTCGACGCCGGTCATCACCGCATCCGCCATCGAAAAGCCGGGGATGCGCTTGTCGAATGCCTGGAGCGCCTCGCGAATGGCCGCGACCGCGAATTCGGGGAGGCATTGCGCGAGATCGGCCGGCACGACGCCCGGCTTGTAGCTCGGCACGACCTCCCCGAGTGACGACGACGCACGCCCGGCAAGGAAATCGCCGACACGCTGCGCCGGCGCCGCGTAGGTGCCGCCGCCCATCTCGAATGCCTTCTTCTCCCACTGGCGTTGCAATGCGATGCCGGCGAGCGGCCCGCCGGGATAATCCTCATCCGGCGTGATCCCGACGACGATGCCGGCATTGGCGTTGCGCTCGGCGCGCGAGTACTGGCTCATGCCGTTCGTGACAACACAGCCCGGCTCCGACGTCGCCGCGACGACCGTGCCGCCCGGACACATGCAGAAGCTGTAGACCGAGCGGCCGTTACTCGCGTGATGCACGATGTGATAGTCAGCCGCGCCGAGAATGGCGTTTCCGGCCGACGGCCCGAACATGCACGCGTCGATCAGCGACTGCGGATGCTCGATGCGCACACCGATGGAGAATGGCTTGGGTATAATCGTGATGCCGCGCGCGAGCAGCATGTCGAAGGTGTCGCGGGCGCTATGACCGACCGCAAGCACGACGTGATCGGCTTCGAGTGTGCTCCCATCTTCCAGTACGACGCCACGCACGCGCTGCTTTCCGCCGCCTTCGTCCGCGAGATCGAGGTCGACGACCTTGGTGCCGAAGCGGTACTCGCCGCCTAGGGACTCGATCTCCGCCCGCACGTTCTCGACGACGGTGACGAGGCGAAACGTGCCGATATGCGGCTTGGCGACGTAGAGGATTTCCTCCGGCGCGCCGGCCTTCACAAATTCTGTGAGCACTTTGCGGCCGTGATGGCGCGGATCGCTGATGCCGCTGTGCAGCTTGCCGTCGGAGAACGTGCCCGCGCCACCCTCGCCGAACTGCGCGTTGGACGTCGGATCGAGCACGCCGCGCCGCCAGAGGCCCCAGGTATCCTTGGTGCGCTGACGCACCACTCTGCCGCGTTCGAGAACGATCGGACGAAATCCCATCTGCGCGAGCACGAGCGCGCACATGAAGCCGCACGGGCCTGTACCGATCACGACCGGGCGCTTCTCCACGCGCTCCGGCGCGCGCGCGACGAACTTGTAGGTTGTATCGGGGGCCGGATTGACGTGGCGATCGTCTTTCAGACGCGCCAGCACGCGCGTTTCATCGCGCACTTCGGCATCGATCGTATAAACGAGCTTGATTGCGGACTTCTTGCGCGCATCCCACGCGCGCCGGAACACGCTGAAGCTCAGGAGATCGTCCGCCATGATCCCGAGCCGCGTCAGCACCGACTTCCGAAGGTCCTCCTCCGGATGGTCGAGCGGTAGCCGCAGCTCGGTGATCCGCAGCATCCGCTATTCGGCAGCTTTCGGCGCGCTCTGCGCCGCAAGACCGGCGCGCACGTCATCGACGAACTCGGTGATCGTCGAAGGCACGCGCGTCGCCCCCGCACGCTCCTTCATGCCGAGATCGGCGCACCACTGCAGGCGCTGCGCCGTTGCCTCGGCCATGGTCGGCTCGAGGCCCAGCTCCCGCAGCGTCGCCGCAACTTCGCGCATCTCGCCGGCACGCCGGCCCGAGTGCTGCGCGGCACCGCCGAGCTTCTTGCCGATGAAGACCGGCCAGTTGATTTCCGGGATCGTCACTTGCAGAGACGACACGATACGATCGGTCACGCCCGCGGTCTCGGCCGCGACCATGCACTCCATGAGGATCGCGTCGAGGCCCTTCATGAACACGCTGCGGCACATCTTGATCGTCGAGGCCGCGCCGATGTCGTCACCGACCGACTTCATGTCGACGCCATAGGGCGCAAGCTTGCCGATCAGCTCCTCGGCATCCTTGCCGGCGAGCAGCATCGGCACCTTGTGCTGCGAGCGCGGCACCAGATCCATGACCGCCGCTTCGACCGAGCGCCCGCCGCCCGCCGTGATCGTCTTGGCGACATCGCGCTTCATGCCGGGCGAGGTCGAATTGCAGTCGAGGAAGAGCGTACCCTTGCCGATGTGCGGCGCCATCTGTCCGGCCGCGACGAGGCTCTGATCGGTCGTCACGAGGCTCAGGATGATGTCGCTCGCCTGCGCGAGCTCCGCGGCGCTGCCGACCGTGCGAATACCGATCTTGTCGGCGGCGGCCTTGAGCGGCGCGCCCTTCTCGTTGCTCGGCAGCAGGATGTCCCAGGTCGAAATCTCGATCGGATGCTCGGCGGTCGCGGACTTCTTCAAGCCGGTAGCCACGCTCTGGCCTGCTTCGCCGAAACCCAGAATGCCCACCCTCAGCTTGGCCATGCGTGTTTCCTCCGTCGTTTATGTTTATCGCAGCGCCGCACAGGCCCGCTGAATGCGCTCGCAAGCGCGCGTAATGTCCTCGGTCGAGGCGGCAAAGGACAGGCGGAAGTGCGGCGAGACACCATAGGCTGCCCCGTGCACGGCCGCGACCCCCTCTCCATTCATGAGATACATGACGAAATCGCGGTCGTTCTCGATAACCTTGCCCTCCGGCGTGCGCTTGCCGATCAGCCCGGCGCAGCTCGGAAAGGCATAGAAGGCGCCGGCCGGCTTCACGCAGGTGATGCCCCTCGCCTGGTTGAGCATCGCGACGATGAGGTCACGACGCTCCTCGAAAGCGGCGCGGTATTTCTCGACGGAGTCCTGCGGGCCGGTGAGCGCCGCCAGCGCAGCCGCCTGCCCCACCGATGATGGGCCCGACGTCACCTGCGCCTGCAGCTTCGACATCTCCTTGATCAGCTTGGCCGGTCCAGCAGCAAAACCGATCCGCCAGCCGGTCATGGAATAGGTCTTCGACACGCCGTTGATGATGACCGAGCGGTCCTTCATATCCGGGCAAACGGCGACGAAGCTCTCGCAGGTGTGCCCGTCGAAGACGATATGTTCGTACATTTCGTCGACCATGACCGCGACCTGTGGGTTGCGGCGCAACACCTCGGCGAGACCGAGGTAATCCTCGCGCGTGTAGACGGCGCCGGATGGATTAGACGGCGAATTCAGCACGAGCCAGCGCGTCGCCGGCGTGATCGCACGCTCGAGCATTTCCGGCGTGATCTTGAATTTCGTCTCGGCCGGGCAGGGCACGACGACCGGCTTGGCGCCCGCGTAGAGCACACAATCCGAATAGGCGATCCAGAAAGGCGCGGGGATGACAGCCTCGTCGCCCGCCTCCATGGTCGCGACGATGGCATTGAAGATCGCCTGCTTCCCGCCGGTCGAAATCATGACCTCGTCGGTCGTGTAGTCGAGGCCGTTCTCGCGCTTGAGCTTGGCGGCGAGCGCGGTGCGCAGCTCCAGCGTGCCGGGGATGGCGGTGTACTTGGTCTCACCGCGTTGGGCAGCCGCCATGGCGGCTTCGATGATGTGCGGCGGTGTCGGGAAATCAGGCTCGCCAACGGACAACGAGATGATGTCGCGGCCCTGGGCCTTGAGCTCACGCGCCCGCTGTGCAGCAACGATGCTCGGCGACGGCTCGACGCGCTGAAGGCGCTTGGCGATCTTGAATTCCACGGCGTTTCCCCTGACCTTTTATGAGGCGGCGCGCACATTACACGAAGCCGCGCGGGGAGGTAGCAGAAAGTCAGTTCTTATCGACGGGGTAGGGATGGAGGGTGCCAGAAACATCCTCTACTTCGCCGTGTTCCTTAACGTAGTCAGGTCCGACAGGCACTTTGCCGAAGCCGCCCGGAACGTCGAGTACGTAAGTCGGCAGGGCAAGTCCCGAAACGCGGCCCCGTAGCGCTCGCATGATGGCCTGCCCCTCGGCAATGGACGTGCGAAAGTGGGACGTCCCCGGCGCGAGGTCGGCGTGATGGAGGTAATAGGGCTTCACGCCGATGGCTATGAGCGCGCGGAACAGCGTCGCGAGTATTTCAGGATCGTCGTTGACGCCCTTGAGCAGGACGGTCTGACTGACGAGCGGGAAGCCCGCGGCCGAGAGTTGCCGCAGTGCCCCACGGGCCGCTTCCGTCAACTCCCGCGCATGGTTTGTGTGAATGGCGATCCAGACGGCTTTGCCGGGTGCCCTCAATGCGTCGATGAGCGACGGCGTGATCCGATCCGGGGCCACGATGGGCACGCGCGAATGCCATCGAATGACATGAACGTGCGGGATTGCCGCGAGACCACGCGCGATCTCCGCGAGGCGGCGCGGGGCGAGCACGAGCGGATCGCCGCCGGTCACGATGACTTCGTGGATCGCCGGATTGGCGCGGACGTAGTCGAGCGCGGCGGCTAGCTTCGGTCCGGCCAGAGCCTGCTCTCCGCCCGGCCCCACCATCTCGCGGCGGAAGCAGAAGCGGCAGTAAACGGGACAGGCGTGCGTTGCCTTCAGCAAAACGCGGTCAGGATAGCGATGGACGATGCCCGGCACAGGCGAATGCGCATCGTCGCCGATGGGATCGGCCAGCTCTTCAGGGCGTGTCTCGAGCTCGCGCGCGTCCAGCACGAATTGGCGCGCGATTGGATCGTTGGCATCGGCGCGGTCGATCAGGTCCGCCATGGCCGGCGTGATCGCGACCGCGTAGCGCGACGCGACATCGGCTGCCGCTTCGATGCCATCAGCTTCAATCAGGCCTGCATCGAGCAGATCCTGCGCTGTCCGCAGCGTCCGCTGTGTGCCCCGATCACTCATGGCATGGCCACCGGCGCCCAGAGCACCTGCTCGATGCTGCGCGCGCCCGTCGCCAGCATGACGAGCCGGTCGAAACCGAGCGCGATACCGGAGGCGGGCGGCATCATGGCGAGCGCAGCAAGAAAATCCTCGTCGATCGGATAGCGCTCGCC
This sequence comes from Hyphomicrobiaceae bacterium, assembly GCA_035565975.1. Classification (GTDB taxonomy): domain Bacteria; phylum Pseudomonadota; class Alphaproteobacteria; order Rhizobiales; family Hyphomicrobiaceae. The sequence goes on along the minus strand of DATMRT010000143.1, from coordinate 11,586 downwards.
ATAGACGCGCTGCTTCTCGGCCATCTCAGCCTCGAACCGGCGCCGCTGCTCGGCCGGATCGGTCAGCTCACCGAAGGCATTGGCGAGCTCGACGCCGCAGGCATAGAGCTCGAAGCGCTCGGCGACGCGTGGATCGTTGGGCGAAGGCCGCGCGAGCGCTGCCTCGGCAGTTGGGTACTCCATGAGAATCGTCGCCTGCCCACGTCCGATGTTCGGCTCGACGCAATCGACGATGACACGGCTGAAGATATCTGACCACGTGTCGTCGGGAGCCACGCGAATACCCACGCCGAGCGCTTGCGCCGCGAGTCCGTCGCGATCCGGCACCGCGCCATCGAGCGTCGCCAGCAGATCGATGCGCGCATGCCGGCGAAAGGCCTCGGCGACGGTCAGCCGATCCGGGGGGGCCGTCGGGTCCACGGGCTCGTCGCGGAACGTCAGCAGGTCTGTTTCGGCCGCGGCGGCGGCAAGCGCCAGCAGCTCGGCGCAGTCACGCATCAGCACGTCGTAAGGCTCGCCGACCCGATACCATTCCAGCATCGTAAACTCGAGATGGTGCAGCGCGCCGCGCTCGCGATTGCGATAGACAGAGGCGAACGTGAAGATCCGCCGCTCGCCGGCCGCCAACAGCTTCTTGCAGGCGAACTCGGGAGACGTGTGCAGGTACAGAGGGGCCAAGTCGCCACTCTCCGACCGCCATTCGGTCGAAAAAGCGTGCAGATGCGCCTCATTACCAGGGGAGACCTGAAGGGCGCTGGTCTCGACCTCGACAAAGCCGCGATCCTCGAACCAGGCCCGCAACGCGGCCTTGATCCGGCCGCGCGCCAGCAGGAACGGCCGCCGGTCGGCATGCTTGTCCGGATGCCACCATGGACGCAGTTCGGAGTGCTGGGCCGAACGCTCGGTCATGAGGTCAGAGGATCCTGCTCTATCTGGCTTCCGGGGCCGGCTTAGCCCCCCGGCTTGGCCTCGCGCCCCGAAACAGCTATGAAACCCGCCAATCGACGATTTTTCAGCGGCCCCAAGCGGGGAAATGGACGGAGAACGGTTTCGTGGTCAAGGTTATCGCAAGCGAGGTCCGTAAGGGAAATGTCCTCGAGATCGACGGGGATCTCTGCACCGTCCTCAAGGCCGAAAGCATTCGCCCCGGCAAGGGCACCCCGACGACGCATATCGACATGCGCCGGATCTCTGACGGCGTGAAGATCGTCAAGAGCTACCGGACGACGGAGACCGTCGAGCGCGCCTTCCTCGACGAGAAGGACTACGATTATCTTTATGAAGACGAAATGGGCTTCAACTTCATGGAGCCCGAGACGTATGACCAGATCGTCGTCCCGAAGGACCTGCTCGGCGACTCCGCCCAGTGGCTGGTCGAGAATATGCGCTGCTCGATCAAGCTCTTCGAAGGCCAGCCGGTCGCCATCGAGCTGCCGCAGCGTGTGACGTTCGAGATCGTCGAGGCCGACCCGGTGGTTAAGGGACAGACCGCCTCTTCTTCCTACAAACCGGCCAAGCTCTCGAATGGCGCCCGCGTGATGGTGCCGCCGCACATCGAATCCGGCACCCGGATCGTCGTCATGACCGAGGACGGCTCCTACGTGGAGCGTGCCAAGGACTGAGCCCGCAACGGGCTTGGCGGGTTCGCGCAGGGCACGCCTGCGTCGAATGACATTGACCGCGTACGCCGCACTGAGTTGACTGAATTTCAAGCGCAGAAGATGGCATCGGACGCGGGCTTAGCCGCCCGATAGGCCGCGGGCGCCGAGGAGCGACGGGGAAACGGCCATGCCAGTATCGGAGGACGCGAAGGGCAGCGACCTCAAACCAGCGGCGGAGAGTGTCGTTCGGCGGAATGCCGCCGTTCTCGACGAACTGCCTTTCGGTGACGCGCAGGACTTCGAGGATGCAAGGCGTGGGTTCCTTGGCACGATCGAGGATGCGCACATCATCAGCGACGCCGGACGCGTCGTCTGGACCATGAAGACCTACGCGTTCCAGCGCGACGACATCGCGCCCGCAACCGTAAATCCCAGCCTCTGGCGCCAAGCCCGTCTCAATACCCACCACGGGCTGTTCGAGGTCGTCCCCGGCATCTATCAGGTGCGCGGCTTCGACATTGCCAACATGACCCTCGTCGAGAGCAAGACCGGCGTGATCGTCGTCGACACGCTGACCAGCGTGGAGACCGCGGGCGCGGCGCTCGCGCTCTATCGCCGGCATCGCGGCGATCGTCCCGTCACGGGCATGATCTATACGCATACACATGTCGACCACTGGGGCGGCGCGGCCGGTGTGGTCGACCCGAAGGACGTGGCTTCCCGCAAAATCCCGCTGGTCGCGCCGGCCCTGTTCACCGAGCACACCGTTTCCGAGAACGTGATCGCGGGTAACGCGATGATACGGCGGGCACAGTACCAATTCGGCGGACTCCTTCCGCGCGGCCCAGCCCAGCAGGTGGACTGCGGACTCGGCAAGTCGATCAGCACCGGGCGTGTAACACTGGTGCTCCCCAACGACACGATCACCCGGACAGGTGAGAAGCGCACCATCGATGGGGTCGAGTTCGTCTTCCAGATGGCGCCCGAGACCGAAGCGCCGGCCGAGATGCACTTCTATCTGCCAGCTTTCAAGGCGCTGAACCTCGCCGAGAACGCCACGCACAACTTCCACAACCTCCTGCCGTTCCGCGGCGCCCAGGCGCGCAATTCGCTCGACTGGTCGAAGTACATCCAGGAGGCCATCGACCTCTGGGGTGACGAGGCCGAAGTACTGAGCGGCCAGCACCATTGGCCGGTGTGGGGCCGGGACCGCGTCGTCGGTCACCTCGAGGCGCAGCGCGATCTCTATCGCTACGCTCACGACCAGACCGTGCGCCTCATGAATCACGGCCTCAAGCCGGCGGAGATCGCCGAGCAGATCGACACGCCGAAGTCGCTCGACGGCGCTTGGGCAACGCGCGGCTACTACGGTCACATCCGGCACAATTCCAAGGCCATCTATCAGCACTATCTCGGCTGGTACGACGCCAATCCGGCCAATCTCGATCCGCTGCCGCCGGTCGAAACCGGCCGCAAGATGGTCGAGTACATGGGCGGGGCCGACGCGATCCTGAAACGCGCGCACGTCGACTTCAACAAAGGCGAATACCGCTTCGTCGCGCAGGTTCTGTCGCATCTCGTGTTCGCCGAGCCGGACAACACTGCCGCGCGCAATCTGCTCGCCGACACCTTCGAGCAGCTCGGCTATCTCGCCGAGAGCTCCACCTGGCGGAATGCCTATCTGTTCGGTGCCCTCGAGCTGAGGCACGGCATGCCGAAGGTGCCGTCCCGCTCCCCGATCGGCCCGCACATCCTGCGCGCGCTGCCGACCGATCAGCTCTTCGATTATCTCGCCGTACGCCTGAACGGGCCGAAAGCCGAGGGCTTCCGCACCATCCAGAACTGGCTGTTCACGGATACCGGCGAGAAGTTCTGTGTCATCGTGTCGAACTCGGCGCTGTCGACCTCGCCAGGCCGACTCGCGCCGACGCCGGACGCGACCGTCACGCTCAAGCGGACCGATCTCGACGCCATCATCGCGGAGAAATCGACGATCGCGGAGTTGATTGGCTCAGGCGCTATCGCGATTACCGGCGAGCGTGACAAAGTACTTGCTCTGTTTTCGCGTCTCGACACGTTCGAGCGGATGTTCGAGATCGTCGAGCCGCGCAGGAAGACCATCACGTAAGCGTTCAAGTCGTTCAAACGGCAACCGCTACTCAAGGACGGTTTCTCGCATGCTCAAGGATCCCCCACTGCTGACCATTCGCCGAACGTGGCAGCGTCCCGATCCCTTCGTGCTCAGCCGTTTCAAGGGTGTGCAGACGGGACAGGCCGTCGACGCCATGCAGGGACGCGGCGCCCTCGATGCCGCTATCAAGCCTGTCGATCCCGCCAGCGCAACCTTTCTCGGCACGGCCATTACCTGCGAGACCGGCCCCAACGACAACCTGGCGATCATCGGCGCCATCGCGCTCGCCCAGCCGGGCGACGTGATCATGGCGGCGTCCGAAGGATTCACCCAATCCGCCGTCGTCGGTGACAACGTGACGGCGATCGCCAAAGCCAAGGGCATCGCTGCAATCGTCATCGACGGCATGGCACGCGACATCGCCGGTATCGCGCCGGTCGGGCTCCCCGTGTTCGCACGCGGCATCACGCCTAATTCGTGCGTCAGATCGGGCCCTGGCCGCGTCGGCCTGCCGATTGTCATCGGCGGCGTCGCGGTCGAGGCCGGCGACCTCGTGATCGGCGATGCCGACGGCGTCGTCGTGCTGCCGCGCATCCATCTCCATACGATCCTGCCGTCGGTCGAGGAGGTGCTCGCCGCCGAAGCAGCCACACAGGGCAAGATCAGGAATGGCTTCATGAACATCGGGGGGATCGAGGAGATCCTCGCGTCCGACCGCGTACGCTACGTCGATTGAGACTACCGCGGGGTTGTTCCCGCGCCGCGCCACGACCAGGAGGAACTACATGGCGACCAACAAGAAGAAGGTCCTTTTCACGGATTCAATGGGGAAGGCCGGTCAGGAAATCCTGGCATCGCGCCCTGACGTCGAAGCCATTCCGTTCCCCTACATGGCGCAGGACGAAGAGTATCGCGCGATCCTGAGGAAGCACGCGCCGGTTCACGCGACGATCCTCGGCGCGACGCGCTTTCGCCCGGCCGAGCTCGAGGCGGCGGGCGCGATGGAATGCGTCGCGCGCGTCGGCGTCGGCTACGATGCCATCGACATCCCGGGCATGACGGCCGCGAAGGTGCCGGTGATGATCGCCGGAACGGCCAACTCGCCGTCGGTTGCCGAGCACGCCATGAGCTTCATGCTGACGCTCGCGCGCAAGGGGCCCGAGCTCTCCGCGCTCGTCAAGGAAGGCCGCTGGGGCGATCGCCTCAAACCCTCGATGATCAGCAACGACCTGTTCGAGAAGACTGTGCTGATCGTCGGCTTCGGCCGCATCGGCACGCGCACGGCCAAGCGCTGCCTGGCCATGGAGATGCAGGTCCTCGTCTACGATCCGTATGTCAAAGCGGAGACCATCAAGGCCGCCGGTTGCGAGCCGGTGACGAACCTCGACGCCGCTTTGCCGCGCGCGGACTTTGTCACGATCCATTGCCCGAAGACGCCGGAGACGGTGGGCATGTTCGGCACCAAGCAGATGAAGGCCATGAAGCCCACGGCCTACCTCGTTTCGACCGCGCGTGGCGGCATCATTGACGAGAAGGCGCTGCACGCCGCGCTTACCGACGGCACGCTGCCGGCGGCGGCTCTCGACGTGTTCGACCGCGAGCCGCCGGACTCGGCAAACCCGCTCTTCAAGCTGCCGAACCTGATTGCCTCGCCACATATTGCCGGCGTCACGGCAGAGGCCATGGAGCGCATGTCGGCGGAGGCCGCGAAGAATGTGCTCGCGGTCTTCGACGGCAAGCCGCGCAAGGAGAACGCGGTGAACCCGGAGATCTACGGCTGAGCCGAGAGTTCCTCAAGCCTACGGCCCGCTCAAGCATTGCCTTGCGGCGGGCCGTTTGCTTTATGCGCCCGATTTGCCGAGGAAAGCCTTGGCTGCACCCGTGTCGATCAGCGGGTAAACCTCGAACGTCGCCGGAATGATTTCCGCCCACTCGTTCATGAGGCGGTGCAGCGTCTCGTTGTCCGGCACGTCGAACAGGATCACGGCACCGCGCCCCGTGCGCGCCCACGCACCCTTGCACATGCCGTTGGCTTCGAGCGGCGCCAGCCACTCCCAGTAGGCCTTGCGGCTCGGCACCATCGTCGATGGTTTCTCGGGACGCGGCGTCGAGATGACCATGAAGAACATTTCCGAACTCCAAGCTTGAATCCCCCTCCCCCTTGTGGGGAGGGGTCAGGGGTGGGGGGAATCCCGACAGTTGATGTTCTGCAATCCCCCCTCCTAGCCTCCCCCACAAGGGGAGAGGAATGTGCTGGAGCAAGAGACGCGCACATAGACTTAGACACAGTTAGATCAGGTTGCGCTTGGCGAGATTACGCATGAGATCGGCGGCGCCGAACGTCCACGGCGGCGCCTGATCGGCCGTCGCCATCACATTGGCGAGCGCGCCGAGCGGATCGGCGTGAATGGTGACGATATCGCCGACCTTGTGCGTGAAGCCCATGCCCTTTTCGCCGCGATCCTCACTCGGCGCGAACATGGTGCCGAGATAGAGCACCGCGCCGTCGGGATACTGGTGGGTCTTGCCGATGAGCTGCCCGACGAGATCGGCCGGATCGCGCGCGATCTCGCGCATGGAGGACTTGCCTGTCAGGTGGAAACCCTCGGGGCCGTCCACCGTCAGATGCACGTCGAGCGCGCGCACCGTATCGAGCGAGAATGTCCCGTCGAAAAAGCGCACGAGCGGGCCGACGGTCGCGGACGCGTTGTTGTCCTTGGCCTTGGAAAGCAGGAGTGCCGAGCGGCCTTCGATATCGCGCAGATTGACGTCATTGCCGAGCGTCGCACCGACAATCGCGCCGCTGGAATTGACGAGCAGCGCGACCTCGGGCTCCGGATTGTTCCACGTCGATTTCGGATGAATGCCCGCCGTCATGCCATGGCCAATAGCCGACATGGGTTGGGCCTTGGTGAAGATCTCGGCATCCTCGCCGATGCCGACCTCGAGATACTGAGACCAGGCGCCCGCCGCGATGAGCGTCTGCTTGAGCGCAAGTGCCTCCTTCGAGCCAGGCTTGAGCGACCGCAGATCGCCGCCGAGCTGAGCTTGCACCTGCTTGCGGATGGCCTCCGCCTTCTCGGGTGCACCCTTGGCCTGCTCCTCGATCACGCGCTCCAGCATCGAGCGCGGGAAGGTCACGCCCGCCGCCTTGATCGCCTGCAGGTCGATCGGCGCCAACAGCCACGGCTTCGAAGCGTCGCGATAGACGTCTGGCGTGTTCGCGAGGATTTCGCCGAGGGAGCCGATCCGCTCGCCCGCACCGCTCTTCACGATCGCCGCAGCATCAGACCGCTCGGCGAGGTCGCGCATGGTCGGCGCGTGGCGCGAGATGTCGTAGACGCCGTCCGCTCGCACGGCAATCACCGATGGTCCTTCCACATCGGGGCGCCACACGCGTCCGGCAAGCGCACCTGCGGTACCATCCTGCGGCAACGTCAAGGCTTCGGTCATTCGCGTGCGCATGGTGCGTTTCCTCTCAGCTCCCCGACGTATTTCTTTTGCTGCCCGTCTCTGCCGGCACGGGCGGTCCGAGCTGGCTGCTCGGCCGGACGTCGCGCGCCGTAGCGTAGATGGCAAGCCCCGCGCCGAGCGCCCCCGCAATGGTAGCAAAGATCCACTGATAGGCGACCGGAGAATATCCGGCGGCCGTCTCGGGGAACCAAGAAGGGATGAAGCCCGTCGCGACGGGCAGCATGGCACAACCCAGGAGCTGTGCCGTGTTGGCCGTCGTGGCACCGCGGCCGACGAGATGATCGGGATAGAACGTGCGCGCGTGCGTCACGACCGCAACGCCGTAGGATGAGGTCGCGCACACGCCGATGAGCAGCGCGATCGCCACGATTGTCGGCGGGTTCGAAGCCAGTCCCAGCAGGACCAGTATGGTCGCCGTGGCGCCGGTCATGGCCACGCGCTTGCGTGTATCGAAAATGCGGTCCATGGGCCCAAACGTGAAGACGCCCAGGAATTGCGCGACGGCCATGGCGATGAGCACGTTACCTCGCGCCACTGCGTCGAGCCCGTGGACATCGTGCAGATAGGGGCCGGCCCACAGGCCCATGATCGTCGCCATCACGGCATAGGCGACCGTCTGAAGCCCGAGCACGCGCAGGAGGCCCGGCAGGCGCAGGATTGCAACGAAACCGGCAAGGGCAGCAGCCAGCGTTTCGGGCGGATTGGGCGCCGGAACCTTGCCCGGCGGATCGTCACGCACGAGCCAGACGAAGAGCAGCCCGACGAGCGCCGCCACGCCGGCCATGATCACGAACGTCGTGCGCCAGCCGACCAGCCCAGCCGCAACGGCGAGCGGCGTTCCCGCCATGCCGACGCCGATCATGCTGAGGCCGAACACCCAGCTCATGGCCTGCGCCCATCGCTGACGTGGATACCAGCGCGAGCAGAGCACGACGACCGACATGAAACTGCCGCCGAAACCGAGCCCGAGCAGGAAGCGCGCGGCGATCAGCTCGCTGCCGTCGCGGACAATGGCGTGCCAGAGCGAGCCGACGACGCCGAGCACGGCAAGGGCACCGACCGTGTATCGCACGCCAATGCGGTCGAAGAGGATGCCAACCGGAACTTGCGCGGCCATCAGCGCGAAGAAGAAGATCGCGTTGGCCATGCCGAGCGCCTTGGACGTCAGCTTGAGCTCGACGATCAGCTCCGGCGCGAGGACGGTCACGGACGTGCGGAAGAACTGCGAAAGGATCGTCGTCGCCGAGAGCATGACGATCAGGATCGCGGCAGCCCGCGCGGGCGGATTGGAGGTTGCAGATGTCACGCTGGGATCCCGGCTCAATAGGGCGCCGGTCCCTGTGCCACTGCACGGCAGGATAGGCAATGCGCATTCTCTCAGTGACACGATGAGCGGTCATGCGGATCGCCGTTGCGTTGCCGCAATGTTCTGTCAAGATACTTGCCGACTCATGCGTTTCATCGAAGTCGTGTGCCGCCGATGCTTTCCCCGTCCCTTACCCTTTCCGACATCACACGCTTGCCGAGCGTTCCTGCGCGCGAAGCGACCCTACGCCCGCTCGGCGAGGCGGAGGCCATCGAGATCTGGATCGCGCGCTGGCTGCGCGTCAGGCGCAAAGACCTCATGGCCCGCTATGGGTGCGACCCGCGCCAGCTCTACGCCATCTGGTGGGGCGAGAAGTTCCCGGCGAGCCGCGAGAAGGCCGAAGCCGCCTTCCGCTCGCGCCATCCCGGCCTCGTCGATCGCGTGAGCTTCGGCTATCGCCGCATTCCGCGCGGGCCCGCCAAGGAGCCCGAAGGGCAGTTGTCGCTCTTCGAGTGATCAGAGGAACAGCACGTTCCGGGTCGCGATCGGCGTGCCCCAGGTCGTGTTCGAGTTGAGGGCTGCGATCGTCGTCAGGGCGTCGATGCGCTTACCTTTGTCGACGATGAAGGCCGAGTAGCCGTACTTCTCACAGACCTCGCGCGTCACCGCCAGCGGGTCCTTGTACGTTCCCGACAGCAGCTCGAGCAACAGCGCGGGATGATCGCGCAGGATCGTGTCGCGCGCGCCTTCAAGCACCTCGAGCTCACTCCCTTCCACGTCCACCTTGATGAGCTGCACGTTTGTCAGCGCGAATGAATCGAGCGTGCGCACCTCGACCTTGATCACCGTTTGGCGCTCGAACTGGCTGTGCGAGTTCTTGAGATTGCCCGCGAGGTGCAGCTCGCTGCCGTCCTCGGCGAGCGGCACGAAGAACGAAGCGCGCCCCGTCTCATTGGACAGCGCGAGCTGATGCACCGTCGCGCGCGCGCCGAGAGAGCGCTTCGCAAATTCGGCGAATGTCGGATTGGCCTCGAAAGCGTGCACGACGGCGCCGAGCTCGCTCAGCGCGTACGCATAGATGCCCTCGTTGGCGCCGATGTCGACAGCCACACCGCCCTTGCCGACGAGCGAGCCGAGCATGGCGAGCTCAGGCTCGCCGCCGTCGATCTCCTCTCGCAGGCGGCGCGTGTAGAAGGCGTCGGGAGATTCAGTCAAACGCGGACCTCACTTATTCTCCTTCTCCCCGTGCTCACGGGGAGAAGGTCGGGATGAGGGGCGGCGGCAAAGACAACCGTCAGCATCTGGGGCCGCCCCTCACCCTGACCCTCTCCCCGCACGCGGGGAGAGGGGATGCTACTGCCTATCGCTTCTCCATGAGCAGCGCACCCACGCGCTCGATGGCCTTGCGGATATTCTCGATGGAATTGGCATAGGAAAAGCGGATGTATCCCTCGCCATGGATGCCGAAACTCGTGCCGGCAACGGTCGCGACGCCGGCTTCCTCCAGCATCCTGTTCTGCAACTCCCGCGCGCTCATGCCGGTTCCGGTGATGTTTGGGAAGGCGTAGAACGCACCGCCCGGATTGACACACGTGAAGCCCCGCAACTGGTTGAGCATGGGCACGATGGCGCGGCGCCGCTCGTCGAATGCCTTCACCATCTTCACCACATCATCCTGCGGGCCTTCGAGCGCGGCAATACCGGCGAATTGCGTCGGCGCGTTGACGCAGGAGTGGTTGTTCACGCAAAGGCGAACAACCGTGTCCACGATCGACTTCGGCCACACCGAGAAGCCGAGGCGCCAACCCGTCATCGCGTATGTCTTCGACCAGCCGTCGAGGATGATCAGGCGATCGCGGATCTCGGGATAGCGCAGGAAGCTCTCGTGCTCGCGGCCGTCGTAGAGCATCTGGCTGTAGATCTCGTCGGACATGACGGCGACTTGCGGATGCTTCGCGAGCCCCTTGACGAGCTTCGCCACCTCTTCCTTGGGCACCGCGCCGCCCGTCGGATTGCCGGGACTGTTGAGGATGATCAGCGATGTCTTCGGCGTGATCTGCGCGAGAACTTCGTCAGCGCTGAAAGCGAAGCCGTTCTCCTCCTTCAGTGCGATCGGCACCGGCTTGGCGCCCGAGTACTGGATCATCGAGCGATAGATCGGGAAGCCAGGGTCCGGGTACATGATCTCCACGCCCGGCTGGCCGAACATCAGCACGGCGAAGAACATGGTCGGCTTGCCGCCGGGCATGATGACGATGTGGTCCGGGCTCACCTCGACGCCGTGGCGCTTGTGGAGGTCCTTCGCGACGGACTCGCGGAGCGGCAGGATGCCCTGGGCCGGCGTATAGCCGTGATGGCCGTCGCGCAGCGCCTTGATGGCCGCCTCGACGATGTGCGCGGGCGTCTGGAAGTCCGGCTGGCCGATGCCGAGGTTGATGACGTCCTTGCCCTGCCGCTGCAGCTCGGCGGCCCGCGCCAGCACCTCGAATGCCGTCTCCGTGCCCAGCCGTTTCAGATTGTCGTTGAGCAGCATGACTTCCTCCCCAAATGGTCCCCTGCCGGGGTTGCGCGCTCTTACACCTCGCACCCGGACTTGGCCAGAACTTGGAAAAGCCGGCCCGCACACGGGCCATCGGCATTCAGTTACTTGACTAAGTCAAGTACTTGATTGACTATCGAGGCGGAGGTTCCCGCCCATGAACGAGATCACCCGCGTACCAGCCGCCAGCCCAACGGCCGACGAAATTGCCGCCGTCCGACGCTTCAATCGCTTCTACACGCGCCAGCTCGGCCTTCTCGCCGAGAGCATGATGGCGAGCCCCTTCTCGCTCTCGGAAGCGCGCGTGCTCTACGAATTGGCCCACGGACAGGACATCACCGCGAGCGATCTTATCCGAGAGCTCGGTCTCGACGCAGGCTACCTCAGCCGGATGCTGAAAAAGTTCGAGGACCAGGGGCTGATCCAACGCGCGCCCGCCGAGGACGATGCGCGTCGCGCCGTCATCGCGCTCACACCCAAGGGCGAAGCTGCGTTCGCGCCCCTCGACCGCGGTTCGCAGGAAGACGTCGCGGCC
>DATMRT010000142.1:0-7638 GCA_035565975.1 Hyphomicrobiaceae bacterium | reverse complement strand
CCACCGGGAGATTGGAGAAGTCTGGCGCGACATCGACCGCGATCCGGAGACGTCCGTCGCCGTGCTGCGCGGCGAGGGCGGCGTGTTCTCGGCCGGCGGCGATCTCTCGATGATCAAGGAGATGACCGAGAGCTGGGACGTGCGCACGCGCGTCTGGCGCGAGGCGAGCGACCTCGTCTACAACGTCATCAACTGCTCGAAGCCTGTGGTCGCGGCCATCGAGGGGCCATGCGTCGGTGCCGGGCTCGCGGCGGCCATGCTCTCGGATGTGACGGTCGCGGGACGCAAGGCGCGCATCATCGACGGGCACGCGCGGCTCGGTGTGGCGGCGGGCGATCACGCGGCGATCATCTGGCCGCTGCTCGTCGGCATGGCCAAGGCGAAGTACTACCTCATGCTCAATGACCCGCTGACCGGGGAGGAGGCCGAGCGCATCGGTCTCGTGTCGCTCGTCGCGGATGACGACAAGGTCGTCGAGACGGCACTTGGCGTCGCCGAGCGTCTCGTCGCGATGCCGCCGGCCGCCGTGCGCTGGACGAAGCACGCGCTCAACAACTGGCTGCGGATGGCGGGGCCGACGTTCGATGCCTCCCTCGCCATGGAGTTCATGGGCTTCTCGGGTCCCGAGGCCAAGGAAGGCATGACTGCGCTCGTGGAGAAGCGCCGCCCGAAGTTCGATCCGAAGGACCCGTTTTGATCTCGGTTGACCGCTCAACGCGGGCGCGACACATCCCCCTCCCCCTTGTGGGGAGGGGTTAGGGGAATCCCTGCCGCTAATGGTCTGCAATCCCCCCTCCTAACACGGGGGGAGGAATGAAGTGGTGCTTGTTGTGAGCTTAGCTGTCAGAACTGATAACGTCGCAGGCCGCCATCGACGGGAATGACAGCGCCGGTGATGTAGGCAGCGCGCGGCGAGACGAGGAAGGTGACGAGGTTCGCGATATCCTCGGGCTCGCCATAGCGGCCGACGGGGATCTCGTTGTCGGCCTGCCACTGACGATACTCGGGTGTGTAGTTGCGGCGGATCTGCTCGCTCATGATGCGCCCGGGGGGAATGCAGTTCACCGTGATACCCGCCTTGCCGACTTCGCGCGAAAGGCCCTTGGCCCAGGCGTGCATGGCAGCCTTAGCGGCGAACGCGCCGTTCACGCCGTCGGGCTCGGACTTCCCTGTGATGTTGACGATGCGGCCCCACTTGCGCGCGATCATCTGGTCGAGCAGGCGATGCGTGAGCTGGCGCTGACGCGTGAAGTTGAGCGTCATGGCTTCCGTCCATTGCTCTTCCCCAGCGTCCTTGCCGAAGTGGCGGCTGCCACCCGCGTTGTTGACCAGAATGTCCACCGAGCCGAATTCGGCGAGCGCGCGTGTGGCGATCCGGTCCGGCGCTTCCTCGGCCATGAAGTCCTGCTGAATGAGGAGCGGTGCGATACCACCCGCCGTGGTGATCTCGCTCGAAACTTCCTCGAGCAGATTGAGACGGCGTGCCACGAGCGCGAGCCGCACGCCCTCGCCCGCGAGCGCCTTGGCGATGCCGCGGCCGATGCCCATGCTGGCGCCGGTGACGATCGCCGTCTTGCCCGCAAGGTCGAGATCCATGGCGTTTCTCCTGCCGTTTCTATTTGAGCACGATCAGTGCGTCGGCCGCGACGCAGCCCTGGCCCTTGGGCCGCACGAATACGGGATTGATATCCATTTCCTTGAGCCGGTCGCCAAGCGCCGCCGCCATGCGCGAGACCTCGACCAGCATCGCCGCGAGCGCCTCCCTGTCGGCGGGCGGGCTGCCGCGATAGCCGTCGAAAAGCTTGGCACCGCGCAGCTCCGCGATCATGTCGCGCGCCGTCTCGATGTCGAAGGGCGCAATGCGGAAGGTGACGTCCTTCAGCACTTCCGTGAGCACGCCGCCGAGGCCGAGCGCGACCGTGGGGCCGAAGCTCTCGTCGTTGACGACGCCGATCAGCGCTTCGACGCCCGATGCCATCTCGCTGACGAGCACGCCGTCGATCAGCGCGTCCGGCTTGTAGCGTTGCGCACTGGCGATAATCTCGTTCGCGACCTGTGGCAGATCTTCAGCCGCGACCTTGAGCTTCACGCCGCCGGCTTCCGTCTTGTGCGCGATGTCGCGCGAGACGATTTTCACGGCGAAGGGGCCGGTGAGGTTTGCGGTAAGGCGCGCGAAATCACCGTTCGGCGGCACGACCACTTCGCGCGTCACCGGCACGCCGAAGCGCGACAGGATCGCCTTGCTCTCGATCTCGGAGAGCGTGACAGCGCCGGCCGGCAGTTCGAGCCCCGCTGGCACCTCGATCGTCGGCGCGACGCGCGGCAGCAGGCGCCGGCGATCCTCGGCATAGCGCGCGAGCACGGCGGCGGCGTGCGCGAGGCGGATCGGCGAGGCCATGTGCGGGATGCCGGCCTCGTGGAACATCTGCCAGGCTTCCTCGGACTTTTCGCGGCGACCGGACCACGCGACGTGCACAGGCTTGTCGGTCTTTGCCGCTGCGGCGACGATCGCCTGCGCGGCGAGCGCGATGGCCTTGCCGCCGGCCGAGGCGAGCAGGATCGAGAGCTGGTCGATCGCTGGATCCTCGAGAATGATGTCGAGGGCCTTCGTGAAGAGGCCGGGATCATTGAACACGCCGGCCGTCGTATCGGCGGGATTGTCGGCCGCGCCGAAGCTCGGAATGACCGTCTTCAGGGCCTCGACGGAACGCTGAGAAAAACTCGGCAGCGCCAAGCCGTCCTTCACGGCGCGGTCGGCGAACACGATGCCCGAGCCGCCCGAGATCGAGAGCACGCCGATGTTGCGGCCTTTCGGCAGCCGCCCCTGCAACGCGAGCTTTGCGACGTCGACGATCTCCTCGACGTCCTGCACCTCGATGAGCCCCGACTGGCGGAACGCCGCGCGGTAGAGGTCGTAGTTGCCCGTCATGTTGGCGGTGTGCGAGGCGGCGGCCTTGGTGCCGCTCTCGGTCTGCGCGCCCTTCCAGATGAACACGGGCTTGCCAGTTTCCAGCGACTTGCGGCCGAGGTCGAGCAGGCTCCGCGCATTCGGCGTGCCTTCCATGTAGGCGAAAGCGAGCTTGGTGCCGGGATCATCGAGGAATTCGCCGAGCAGCTCCGGCATGGTGATGTCGGTCTCGTTGCCCGTCGAGACGACGTGGCGGAAGCCGAGCCCTTGCGCCTCGGCCATGTTCACGACGGCATAGCCGAAACCGCCGGACTGGAAGGCGCACGAGACCGGACCTTCGCGAAGCTGCGTTTCCTGGCTGACGCTGCCGAACACGCACCACATGCGCGAGGGGACCGACAGCGCGCCCTGGCAGTTTGGCCCGATGACACGCACGTTGCTCTCGCGCGCGGCGCGGAGAAGCTCGTCCTCGAGCTTGCGGCCTTCCGCGCCGCCCTCGCGAAAACCTGCCGTCAGCACGATGGCGAAGGGAATGCCCGCCTTGCCGCAATCGCGGATGGCATCAGGCACGCCTTTTGCCGGGACGGCAATCAACGCGAGATCGACGGGCGATCCGATTGCCGCCGCGCTCGGGTAGCACTTGAGGCCGTGCAACTCGCCGTACTTCGGATTGACCAGATAAATGGGTTTCTTGAAGCCCGCACCCTTGAGGGCGGTGATCGGCTGGCCGCTGATGCGCGTGAGGTCGCTGGAAGCGCCGATGATGGCAATGGCATTGGGATCGAACAGACGCTCGAACGACATCTACGGAAATTCCTGAGTGGATGCGGGTTTCATTTGCTGAAAGGACCGCGGCCGGGGCCGCGATCCTGGTGGTCACTCTTGTGCTGGCGGTCTCAGTTGCGCACGAGACCTTCCGGTGCCGAAAGCGGCAGGCCAAGCATGACGCGGCGCTTGAGCCAGGGCGACGGCTTGTAGCGCGGATCGCGATAGAACTCGAAGAGGCGCTCGAGAATGAAGCAGACGCGGCCCGGACCGATGCGATCGCCCCACTCGATCGGGCCGAACGGATAGCCGAGGCCGAGCTTGGCGCCTTTGTCGATGTCGGCCGGGACGCCGATGGCGCGCTGGGCGATGTTGCAGCCGACATTGACGAGCGCGGCGACGGCGCGCTGGGCGACGAAGCCCGGACTGTCGTTGATCACGATCGCGGCCTGCCCGTCGTGCGCCATGAGGGCATGTGCCTGGTCGCGATACTTGGGATCGGTCGCAGGCGTGATCATGACTGTGCGCGGGCCCTTGAGGCCGAACAGGAGGTCGACAGCGACCGTCCGCGCTCCATCCATCTTCAGCTCGGAGACGGCCGTCGTCAGGTCATAGCCGACCGGCGTGATGATGATCAGCGCATCCTTGCTCGGCGTCGCGCCGCTTTCGATCTCCACACCCGTGCTCTTGAGGTAGTCGATGAAGGGCGCCTGGAGATCCTGATTGTGCTCGCTCGTGCGCAGCCACACGGACTTCGGTAGCACAGACGGAGACGGGCGGCCTTCGGGCTCGACCTTCTTGCCGCCCTCGTACTTGTACCAGCCCTGTCCCGTCTTCTGCCCGAGGAGGCCGCCTGCCGCGCGCAGTGTCATCAACGGGGACGGCGCGTATGCCGGCTCCTGATAGAACTGCTCGTACATGGACTCCATGGCCGCCGAGCCGATGTCGATGCCGACGAGGTCGGAGAGCGTGAACGGCCCCATGCGGAAACCGGGTGCTCCCGTCATGATGCGGTCGATCTCGTAGAACGTCGCAATGTCCTCGATGAGAACGCGCTGGCACTCCGGCCCCATGCCGCGGCCGATGTGATTGACGAGGAAGCCGGGGCTGTCGACGCAGAGGACGGGCTCGCGTGTCATGCGGCGACCGATCGTCATGAGCGCGTCCGTCACCCAGCGCTCGGTCTTGAGGCCTGGGATGATCTCCACGAGCTTCATGAGGGGGACGGGGTTGAAGAAGTGCATTCCGCCGATGCGGCCCGCGTGCTTGGACTTGGCGGCGATCGCCGTCACCGGCAGCGACGAGGTGTTCGACGCGATGATCGTCTCGGGACCGCAGATCTCGTCGAGCCGGGCGAACATTTCCTGCTTGATGTCGAGCCGCTCGAAGATGGCTTCGACGACACAGTGCGCCTTCGCCATGTCCTTGAGATCGTTCGTGACCGTAATGCGGGCGAGCGCCGCCTCCATGTCGGCGGCGGGAAGGCGGCCCTTCTCGACCTGCGAGTTCAAGAGCTTGGTGATGAATTCCTTGGCTGCCTCGGCTGCGCCCGGCTTCTCGTCATAGGCGATGACGCGCATGCCTCCTTGGGCGGACACTTGGACGATGCCGCGGCCCATGGTTCCCGTGCCGACGACACCGATGATCATGTCCTCGCGATTCGCGTCGAATGCCATGTCTTCCTCTCTGCTCACAGAATTTTGCTAGGCCCGCCCGCGATCGGCGCGGACGCGGCAGTCCTGGTGCGCGACTTCCGGCGCACTATCGGCGTTTCCTGTTTTTTCAACGGTTGTCGCACCCTAAGGGGCGTGTGCTGGCACGACAATAGCTCTCCATGCGGCCGGCTGACACGTTGGGACGGCTAGTCAGGCGCACGTGGATTGGCTAAATTCCCGAGCTACGATTTAGCGTGGGACAGTTGGGGGGTGCCATGGAAGCGCGGTTATGGAGCGCACTGGCAGCCGGTTTGGCACTTTTTGCCTTGGCCGGTCCGGCTGATGCGCAATTCATCATCGATCACGAGACGAGCGGCAACAAGCTGAGGGGCCTGCATGGTCCGACCGCGCCGCGCATCAGGCGGAGCTTCGAATCCGACCGCGAGGCGGCGGCCACGTTCCGTGAGATCCTTGCCGCGACCGGCATCCCCGGCGTTGCCGACCGCATACAGGTGCGGGCGAGCGCTGAGACCGCCAATGCCGAGGCTCAGATCGGCGAGGATGGCCAGCGGTATATCTTCTACAACTCGACATTCATGCGCGAGCTCGGCGCGAAGACGCAGAAATACTGGGCGCTCGTCTTCGTGATCGCGCACGAGGTCGGCCATCACATTGCCGGCCATCTGGATTTCGCCGGCCAGAACCATCGCGTCGAGCTCGAGGCCGATCGCTACGCCGGCTTCATCCTCGGCCGTATGGGCGCCACCCACGACGAGGCCATTGCCGCCGTCGGCGCCATCGGTGCGGGGGAGGGGAGCAGCACCCATCCGCCACGCGACCAGCGTGTCCAGATCGTCTCGCTCGGCTGGAACGATGGTGTCGGACCAGCGCGGTCGCGGCCAGAGCCGTCGCCATTGGCACCAGGCCCGACAGCGCGCGTCGCGCCGCCGCTGAACCCGCCGGCTTTTGCCGCGCCACAGCCGAGCCCGACACCACAGCCGGCGTTGCCGCCGCAGGCAGCGCCTGCGTCACGAGCGACGGCCGCGCTGAAACCGCCTGTGCCTCCGGCGGCCCGGACAACGCCGGGAAGCTACGCCTTCCGCGTCCACACCCGCCTCGACGGCGATATCATCTCCACCCTGCCGACGGCCGATGTCGAGTCGTGCCGCAATGCCTGTGACGAGACGATCGGCTGCGTCGGCTATCAGTTCGGCGGGATGCCACCCCTGACGAGCGCCTGCCAGATCTTCAGCGCGGTCAATAAGCGGACGGTCGATACGCGCTGGCGATCAGGCATCCAAAGCCAGCTCGCTCTGTCGCTGCCCGTGGCCTACGATAAGGCGACACCGGCTCTGCCGCCACCCACGGCCTCGGCGAGCGCGTCGTCGGTACCGAAGCCGGCAGCGGTGAAGTCGGTCGTTGCCTCCCTGCGCTTCGGCTACAAGACGCGGACATACGCGCTCGTCGTCGGCGACGAGATCAAGAAGGGACCGGCCGACCAGCCGCTCGGCTGCCTGCTCATGTGCATGAATACGGGCGCCTGCGAAGTTGCTTCCTTCAGTCCGGCAGCGGCGCCAGGTCAAGGCGCCGGCCAGGGGGGCACGTGCACCGCCTACAGCTCGGTCTCGAAGATCGAGGAGAACCGCCCGGACGGCCAGACCGTGATCTTCAAGTAGTAGGTGAGACGCCGGCGCGACCTGACTACTCCGCCGCCTGCGTCTCCTTGAGGAGCGTCTCGCCGGGGCGCACGTGCGTGAACTTCACGGGCTCGTTCGTCACGTGCAGCTTGCCGCCCTGCTGGCGCACGACCGTATAGGCCGACGTCGCGAGGTCGCCGGCATCCTTGAAGTCGTCGCGATAGTGCGCGCCGCGGCTGTTCTCGCGCTGGAGGGCAGCGAGCGCGATCACCCTCGAGACCTCGATCTGGCTCCTGAGGTTCAGCCAGTCGTGCCAGGTCAGATTGAACGCGCGGCCGCGATCGGAAATGCCCGAGGACAGAAGCTCGGCCTCCATCTCGTCGAGCTGCGCAAGGCCCTTCTTCAAGCCGGCCGCATCGCGGATGATGCCGACATTGTCCCACATGCGGTTGAGCAGGTTCTCGCGGATCTCGTTGATGTCGCCGCGGGCCTTCGAGAAGGGATGCAGCGCGCGCGCCATCTCGGCTTCGATCATGGCTTCATCCGGCGGGCGATGGCCGGGGTTTTTGGCGATCCAGCCGGGCATGACGTCGCCCGCGATGCCGCCGAACACGGTCGAGTTGGCGACACCATTGCCACCGAGGCGGTTGGCGCCGTGGATGCCGCCTGCGTC
>DATMRT010000141.1:0-48320 GCA_035565975.1 Hyphomicrobiaceae bacterium | reverse complement strand
ACTGTCTGCAACGATGCAGTGGTAGCGGGGGGCTCAAGCCATCCCATGCGCAATCACCTTGCGCATGACGCTCGGGAGGGCGACCTCGTCGAGGTCGCGGCGGTGCACCCAGCGGCAGCGCTCGGGCTCCGCCCAGAGATCGACGACGGCCTCGTCGGCGACGAGCGCACGATAGACCGTCAACTCCAGGCGGAAGTGCGTGAAGACGTGCACGACGCTGCCCACCACCGGCCACCAGTCGCCACGCACGGGCGCGCGGCGCAATGCGTCCTTCGCGACCGGACGCATTTCCGTCCATTCCGTCGACGGCACTTCGAGCATGCTGGCGAGAAGACCGGTCGGCGGGCGCTGGCGCAACAGGATGCGCCCGCTTTCGCTGACAACGAGGAATGCTGTGCCGAAGCGCTCGGGCCGCGGCTTTTTGACGGCACGTGCTGGCAGGCTCGCCTCGATGGCCATGGCGTGCGCGGCGCAGTCCCGTTCGATGGGGCAGACGAGGCATGAAGGGCGACGCGGCGTGCAGATGCTCGCGCCGAGGTCCATCATGGCCTGCGCGTAGTCGCCGGCGCGCTTCTTCGGCGTGAGCGTTGTGGCGAGGCGCCGCAATTCGGCTTTTGCGCCCGGCACGGGCTCGGCCACGGCGAACAGGCGCGCGATGACGCGCTCGATATTGCCGTCGACGGGTGTTGCGCGGCGACCGAAGGCGATCGCGGCGATGGCTGCCGCTGTATAGGGGCCGATGCCGGGCAGTTCGCCAAGCGCCGCCTCCGTCTCGGGAAACGCCCCGCCGTGCCGCTCGACCACGGCCTTTGCACAAGCGTGCAGGTTGCGCGCGCGGCTGTAGTAACCGAGACCCGACCACGCCGCGAGCACGTCCTCGAGATCGGCTGCGGCGAGCGCCGCCACATCGGGCCAGCGCGCGAGGAACTTCAAGTAGTAGGGAATGACCGTCTTGACGGTCGTCTGCTGGAGCATGATCTCGCTCAGCCAGACGCGGTAGGGGGCGGCCGCCTCGCCCGGCGCCATCCGCCACGGCAGGTCTCGACGCTCGCGCTCGTACCAGTCGAGAAGCGCCGCTACCGTGCCCGGTCCGGGGGCCGGCCAGATGTGTTGCAGTCTTGCCGCAGCGGTCATGCGATCGCCCCGCGCCCGCGCCCCGAATCATTAACCCGATGTTAAGCACGACTCGACCGAATGGGAACTGAGCGGGGGGCGCTCTCAACGAGCCGAGTTCCGTAGATGTCGCAAATGTCACGCAATTTCACGCCGGCCAAGGGCGCTTACGGCGCCAAGGCGGTCGGCAGCATGGTGCCGGGCCTGACCCGCAAGGCCTTCGAACGCTTCGGTTTTTCGACCGCGGCCCTGCTCACGGACTGGGCCGGCATCGTCGGCAAGGACCTCGCCCGCTATACCTCGCCGGATCGGCTGAAGTGGCCGCGCGTGAGCGAGGGTGCGGATGACGATGGCGGCCCCGAGCGGCGGGCCGCGACGCTCGTCCTGCGCGTCGACCTCGGCCGCGGCATCGATGTGCAATATCGCGCCCGCCAGATCATCGAGCGCATCAACGCCCACTTCGGCTATCGCGCCGTCGCCGAGTTGCGCATCATACAGGCACCTGTCGAGGGCGCGCTTCCGCCGGCGCCCGCGGCACAGCCGGCGCGCCGCACGTTCGACCGCAGCGAGACCGCGCCGCTCGTCGCCGCGGTCGCCGATGAGGGCCTCCGCGCCGCGCTGGAGAAGATGCAGGCGGGGCTTACAAAGCGCGGGCATCGGTAAGTCGCGTCTTCGACGCGAACGGGCTATCGCCCAAACCCATATCGTGCCGAAGGCGCGTGTCTTCGACACGACGAGACCCCGAACCCCCTTCTTTTTGAAATTTGGAGCGAGCCGCGAGCGCTCCCTTCTCCTCGTTCTTACGGGGAGAAGGTTAGGATGAGGTGCCGCGGCTTGCTTCGGTTCATAAGAGCGGGTGGGTTCGGGAGGGTGTCCCTCCCGATAGAGCGCGAAACTAGTCTCGCTCGCGGCAAAGCCGCGACGTCACTCCAACCCCGCAACCTTCGGCCTGTACTCATCCCATGGATGCGCGCGCTCGAATATCGCGGCCGCGCGGAGCAGCGCGGCATCGGCACCGCGGCGCGCGACGAGTTGGATCGCCATCGGCAGCCCGTCCGAGTGCAGGCCCGCCGGTAGCGTCACCGCCGGATTGCCCGTGAGATTGAAGGGATGCGTGTAGGGGTACCAGGCCTTGCGGATGCTATCGACGACCTTGCCCTCGATCTCGATCGGATCGAACAGGCGCTCCTGGATGGGCAGCGCCGTGCGCGACAGCGTCGGCGTCAGGATGATGTCGTAGCGATCGAACCAGCCCTGGACCTTGCGATAGATGGCTGTGCGCTGGAGATTGGCGCGCGCAAGCATCTCCGCCGTGTGCTGGCCGCCGCCGGACATCTGGCGCAGGAGCGTCGGGCTCATCTTGTCGCGCCATTTCGGAAGCTGGTCGGCGAAGCGCGCATTCCACAGCGCCGTCGAGACCACGAGCCACATGGGCTCGGTCGGCTCCATGTCGTCGCCCATGGGCTCGACGATTGCGCCAAGATCACCGAGCGCATCGGCGACCTGCTCGCACCGCGCCAGCACCTCGCTATCGACGACGGTGTTGCCGATGTAAGGCCGCCATCCGATGCGCACGCCATCGAGCGTGCCATCGCCGCGCGCGGCCTCGACCAAACCTTCGGTCGATGCGCCGAAGGAGTGGATGTCGCTCGGATCGGCGCCGCCCATGGCCTCGAGCATGAGCGCCGTATCCATGACCGTGCGCGTCGTCGGCGTGATGTAGGACATGTTGCCGAACGTATCGGGCGACATGTCATGCGGCACGAGCCCGAGTGACTGCTTGAAGCCGACGACACCGCAGCACGCTGCCGGAATGCGCGTCGAGCCGCCGGCGTCGGTCGCAACAGCGAGCGGGCCGACACCGGACGCGATCGCCGCTGCCGCACCGCCCGACGAGCCACCGCACGTGCGCCGCGCGTCATAAGGATTGCACGTGCGCCCGAAGAGCGGTGCTTCGGTGAAGGGCATGTGCCCGAACTCGGGCGTCGTCGTCTTGCCCATGAGGATCGCACCCGCCGCCTTGAGCCGCGCAACGGAGACCGCGTCGGCCGCAGGAATGTTGTCCGCGTACATGTGCGACGCGAAGGTCGTGCGCACACCTTTCGTATTCACGAGATCCTTCACATGCAGCGGCACTCCATGGAGCGGGCCGAGCGCATCGCCGCGCGCGACAGCCTCGTCTGCAGCCTTCGCATCGCGCAGCGCATCATCAGCGCAGATCGTAATGAAGCAATTGAGCGCGGCCTGCGCTTTTTCCGCGCGCGCAAGGGTCGCCTGCATGACCTCGAGCGCAGAGACCTTGCGGTCGCGGATAAGGGCGGCGATCTCGGCGGCGCCGAGCCAGGCGAAGTCGTTGGGCATGTACAGTGACTTTCCTCGTATTCCGGTACGCACGTTCGGCAAGCACCAATGATCCGCGCACCGGCGGTCCGACATCAACCATTTTAATTTCGCCCCAGCCCTGCGTACTCATTGCCCCTTGCCAGCCCCCCCTTTTTGCGTACAAGGAGCACAGCACTAAAAAAAGCTCGATATGGACGCGCGTCCCGCGTTCAATCCAATAAAAGTAAGAAGCACGCCACGGGCGCAGCTTACCGTTCTCGGGAGGAACGCAATTGAATGAAATGAACGGCGCCGCGCGTGCGGCCGGCGGGGCATTGCGGAGCGCGAACGACGTCATCGCGGTCGATCGCCTCTCTCTCACGTACGGCTCGGCGGCGGGCGGCGTCCTTGCACTTTCCGACATCAGCTTCTCGATCGCCGACAAGGAGTTCATCTCGATCGTCGGCCCGTCGGGTTGCGGCAAATCGACCTTGCTGAAGATCCTCGCGGGCTTGCTGCCGCCCAGCGAAGGGCAGGCCAGCCTCAACGGCACGCCGATCAAGGGCGCCCGCCGCGATATCGGCGTCGTATTCCAGACGCCCGTTCTCTTCCCCTGGCGCACCGTCCTCGGGAACGTGCTGCTGCCTGCCGACGTCCAGGGCCTCGACAAGGAGAAGATGCGCAAGCGGGCCATGGATCTGATCCGCCTCGTCGGATTGGAAGGCTTCGAGAACCGCTATCCGCGCGAGCTCTCAGGCGGCATGCAGCAGCGGGTCGGCATCATCCGCGCGCTCATCCATGACCCCGCGATCCTGCTCATGGACGAGCCGTTCGGCGCCCTCGACGCCATGACGCGCGAGACCATGAACGTCGAGCTGCAGCGCATCTGGATGGAGAGCGGCAAGACCGTTCTCTTCATCACGCACTCGACCTCGGAAGCGGTCTACCTCGCGGACCGCGTGATCGTGATGACGGCACGCCCTGGCAAGATCGGCGACGTCTTCGACGTGGACCTGCCGCGCCCGCGACCGCTCGACATCATGAACACGGAAAAATTCGGCGCCTACGTGAAGCGCATCCGCGTCGCGCTCAACGCCGATGGAGGGCTGGACTGATGGGTGGCACAAAGAACTTCGCTTTGAGACTGCTGCTCATCGCGGTCGTCCTCGGCGCGTGGGAGCTTTTGGTCTCGCTCGCAGGCATTCCCGAATACATCCTGCCGGCGCCGTCGAGCATCTTCAGGTCCATGTATTTCGGCATCGTCAACAATATCTATCCGGTGCATTTCTGGGTCACGCTCTCCGAGACGTTGCTCGGCTTCCTCGTCGGCACCCTTCTCGCCTTCATGCTCGGGACGCTCGTAGCACTCAGCCGCCGCGTCGAGTACTTCCTCTATCCCTTCATCGTCATGTTCCAGGCCATGCCGAAGGTGGCGCTGGCGCCCCTGATCATCGTCTGGTTCGGCCTCGGGCTCACCTCGAAGGTCATCAATGCGGCGCTCGTCGCCTTCTTCCCGCTGATGGTGAACACGATCGTCGGACTGCGCTCAGCAGAGGAGGACCGCATCAATCTCATGCGCTCGCTGGCCGCCTCGCGCACGCAGATCTTTTTCATGCTGCAGCTCCCGAATGCATTGCCCTACATCTTCGCCGGCCTCGAGATCGCGATGATCTTTGCGCTCATTGGCGCGATCGTCGCGGAGTTCGTGGGCGCCGAGCGGGGCCTTGGCATGCTGATCCAGAGCATGAACTTCAACATGGACGTAGCAGGACAATTCTCGATCCTACTCATCCTGTCCCTGCTCGGCTTGGTGCTGAACGGCATTGTGACACTGGCCCGTCGCCGCCTTCTGTTCTGGGAGACGGTGAATACGGGTGGAGAAACGACAAACACCTCACAGAAGGGAGATACGGTATGAGGAGAGTTCTCGGATTGGCCGCGGGCATTGCTGCGATTGGCAGCCTGCTTGCGGGGACGACCGCCGAAGCGCAGACAAAAGTGCGCGTCGGCTGGTGCGCCAAGACGGTCAGCTCGGCAGCCGCACCGTTTGCGATCGCGACCAAGCTCGGCTGGTACGAGAAAATGGGCATCTCGGTTGAGCTCGTGCCCCTCCCGGGCTCGGGCGACTGCGCCAAGTTCGTCGCGACCGGGGAGACATTGCTCGCTCTGCCTTCAGTCGAGCCCGTTGCGGTCATGCGCGGCCAGGGCGCCAAGCTCAAGACCTACTACACAGCCTATCAGGGCAACATCTACGGCCTCGCCGTGCCGGCCGACAGCAAGATCCAGTCGATGAAGGATCTCAAGGGCAAGAAGATCGGTGTGATCGGCATGGCCTCGGCGAGCGCGATTATCGTCCGCGCGCTGGCCAAGGAAGAGGGGATGGATCCCGACAAGGACATCTCCGTCGTCGTCGCGGGCGAAGCCGGCCAGACGGCAGCGCTCGTGCGCAACGGCTCCGTCGATGCGCTCTCGCAGTTCGACACCCAGTACGCTCTCGTCGAGAACGCAGGCGTCAAGCTGCGCCGCCTCAAGCATCCCTCGATCGACAAGTTTCCTTCCAACGGCTTCATTGCGCTCGAGAGCACGCTGAAGGACAAGCGGAAGGAAGCTGTCGCGGTCGCCCAGGGATATGCCATGGGCACGCTGTTCGCGCTCAATAATCCCGAAGCTGCCATTCGCATCATGTGGGATATGTGGCCGCAGACCCGGTCCACCAGCAAGGACGAGGCGACCGCGTTGAAGCATGACGTCTCGACGCTCAATGCGCGTGCGGTGTCGTGGCGCCTCGAGTCGTCCGGCGCCAAGAAGTGGGGTGAGAACCTCGTCGCGAACTACCAGTCGTATCTGGACTGGCTGCTTGCCAATGGAACCTTCAAGGAGAAGGCCTCCGCCACCGACGTCCTCGACAACTCGCTGATCGACGACATCAACAAGTTCGACAAGGATGCGGTGATCAAAGCCGCGAAGGAGTGGAAGCCGAAGTAACGCACTTCATCCGCACGTTTCATGCCACGGGCCGGAAGCTCACCGCTTCCGGCTCGTTTCATTTGAGCTCGACGATAATGACGTGGGTCGGTGTATCGCCGACGTTTGCGCCGATGTGCGTCTGCGCCTCGGAGTAGAGAACGTCGCCCGCCTTGAACTCGCGGGTCAGCACTTTGCCGCCGGGCAACGTGAGCGTTCGCTTGAAGGGCCCGAGCGCATAGAGCACGAAGGCCGGGTGACGATGCTCGTTCGTCTTCTCGCCGGGCTTGTCCCTGTATTCGAGAACGCGGACCTTATCATTCTCGAACTTCACCTTGTACTTGTCGCCATCCGTCTTGATCGGATCCTGCGCAAGCGCAGGTGCACTTGAGAACACCAGTAGGCCGAGCAGCGCCGCGCGCCAGACCATGACCGATCTCCTCTTCAAAATCGCACAGCAACGAAATTCAGTGATGATCCCTCAATGCGCCATGAGCACCGGAATCTGCGCGTGCGCGAGCAGGTGGCTCGTCGCCCCGCCGAAAATCATGTGCCGCAGCCGGCTCTGCGTGTAGGCGCCCTTGATGATGAGGTCGGCGCCGAGCTTCGTTGCCTCCTCCATCAGCGCATCGCCCTGCTTGCGACCATCGAGGCCGAGCGTCAGCTCGCGCGCATTGATCCCGTGCCCGGCGAGCCAGTCACAGCACTGCTCGCCCGAGGGGCCGGGCACCGTGATGCCTTCGATGGTAAGGACGACGACCGACTTGGCGAGCTTCAGAAGCGGTAGTGCATCGGCGTTCGTGCGGGCCTGCTCCGTCGAGCGGTTCCAGGAGATGACGATTGTCTCCCCGAACGACTTGACCGGCTTCGGTGGCGCGATCAGCACCGGGCGGCCGCTCTCGAACAGCACGCCTTCGAGCGTCGTCATGCGCGGGCCGGTGGCCTCGGCGGTCGGCCGGCCGAGAACAGTGATGTCGTAGACGCGCGAAAGCGAGCCGAGCCCGGCGTCATCGACCGACGCACCGGCCTTCCAGCGCCGCCGTGGGGTCTGGCGCCCGGCGAAGTACGTGTCGAAGCCCTCACGGGCCTTGGATACGAAGCCGCCATCGTTCCAGTCGGCGGGCGGGAACGTCACGGCCACGATCGGGTCCGGCGCGACGATCTCGACATGCACGGGGCGAAGCGCGATGCCTTCGATCAGACTCTCGAACTTGGATGCAAGCTGATCGGCGGTGGCCAGCACGGACGGCATGCTGTCGCTTTGATCACATGGCACGAGGATCGTTTTCATAGCCCCTCCATTTCTGGCCAGGGCCCAGGGCGAACCACCGCCTCCAGGCCATGCTTCCAGCCCTCCGGGTACGCTCCCGCCGGCACGACGGACGAATCAGTGCCCGTTCATCGGGCTTATGATGCGAGACTAACACGATAATCAGAAATGTGCGCAGAGGAGATTGTACGTCGACGCTGGCAGCCGCCGGCGTCGGCGGCTGCCTCGACGCGGACGACCTCAGGCGGCGCGGAGGCGTCCGGCGAGGCCATCGGCAATGAGCTGCCGTGTCTCGGGAATGCCGTAGAGCGCGATGAAGGAGCCGAAGCGCGGCCCCTGCGACTGGCCGAGCAGAACCTCGTAGATGGCGCGGAACCAGTCGCGGAGCGTATCCTTGTCGTAGCCGTTCGCCTTACCCGCCTCATAGACGATATTCTGCAGAGCCTCGGCGTCGGCATCGGCCGGCGCCTCGGAGAGCGCCTTGTCGAGGGCCGAAAGGGCCGCCGCTTCGGCCGGCGTCGGCTCGCGGAACTTCTTCTCCGGCTTCACGAAGTCCTCGTAGTAGCGCACGGCATAGCCGACGAGCTTGTCGAGGAGCGGATAGCGCTCAGGGCTCGCGCCCGCCACGTGGCGCTTGATGAAGCCCCAGAGCACGCCCGCGTCATGGGCGTTCGAGGCCGAGACAAGGTTCAGGAGCAGCGCGAAGGAGATCGGCAACTCGGCGGCCGGCGGATGGCCCATGTGGATGTGCCAGACGGGGTTGTCGAGCCGCTGCTTTGGCGCCTCGGAGGGGAACTTCGCGAGGAAGGTCAGATACTCGTCGACGGCCCGCGGAATGACGTCGAAATACAGCCGCTTTGCCGTCTTCGGCTTCTGGTACATGAAGAGCGACAGGCTCTCCGGGCTCGCGTACGTCAGCCACTCATCGATCGAGAGGCCGTTGCCCTTGGTCTTGGAGATCTTCTGGCCCTTGTCGTCGAGGAAAAGCTCGTAGTTGAAGCCCTCGGGCGGCGTGCTGCCGAGCGCCCGACAAATCTTCGATGAGAGGGTCACAGAGTCGATGAGGTCCTTGCCGGCCATCTCGTAGTCGACGCCGAGCGCGACCCAGCGCAGCGCCCAATCGGCCTTCCACTGGCACTTGACGGCGCCGCCGGTGACCTTGGTCTCGACCTTCTCGCCCGTGTCGGGATCGACGTAGACGACCGTGCCGGTCTTCGGATTGCGCTCAACCATCGGCACCTGCAGCACGCGGCCCGTACGCGGCGAGATCGGCAGGAATGGGGAGTAGGTCGCGCGACGCTCCGGCCCGAGCGTCGGCAGGATGATGTCCATGACCTCGTCGTAGACCTCGAGCATCTTGAGCAGCGTCGCGTCCATGAGACCCGACTTGTACGTCGCGGTCGCCGACATGAACTCGTACTCGAAGCCGAACTGGTCGAGGAAGGCGCGCAGCCGCGCATTGTTGTGATGGGCGAAGCTCTCGTGCGTGCCGAAGGGATCGGGCACGCTCGTCAGCGGCTTCTCGAGGTTCTGGGCGAGAAGATCGCCGTTCGGCACGTTGCCCGGCACCTTGCGCAGGCCGTCCATGTCGTCCGAGAAGCACACGAGCCGCGTCTTGCGGCGCCCCTCGGTCAGCACCTCGAAGGCATGGCGCACCATGCTCGTGCGCGCGACCTCGCCGAACGTGCCGATGTGCGGCAGACCCGATGGGCCATAGCCGGTCTCGAACAGCACCGGCGTTTCAGGATCGCGCTTCAGCCGGTCGAGGCGAGCCATCAGGCGGCGCGCCTCCTCGAACGGCCAGGCGCGGCAGGCGTGGGCAACGGCGATTTCGTCGGGATCGATCCCGAGCGGGGTATTCGGAATGCTCATGGCGGCGTGCGGCAGCGCGGCAGGCGCCACCCTCTCTTTCAGGCCTCGGACAGGTGGCGAACCCTATGGATGCCCGGACGCGGCGTCAATGTTCGGGCGTGTTGGGGGGCGCTGTGTCGGCGTCGTGGGGGAGGTGCGCGATTTTAGGTGAATGTTGAACATGTTTGAAAGCGAATGCTCAACCAGGGCGTGCTCTCATGCAGCGTCAGCAGCCGAAGCTGCCCCGTGACATCGGCGGCGCGGCACATTCCCCCCGAGCGCATTCCATGAGCAAATTGCTATCCAGAAAGCCGTCGCTGGCTGTCCCGCTGCCCTTCGAGACGCTATTCAACGCGGCTCCCGTCGGCCTTGTCGTGCTCGATCGCAGCACGCGCGTGCTGCAGGTCAACGACAAGTACGCCAAGCTCTTCGGCATCACAGCAGATGCGCTGACAGGCCTCAAGATCAGCGATCTCGACCCCGAGGGCAGCGCCAACATTCATCGCGATTTCACGGTTTTCGATGCTGGCGGTTCAGTACCGGACCACGAGTTCGCCCGGGATGGCCAGACGTACCACGTCTCCGTCGCCCCGGTGCGGGACGCTGCCGGGCAGGTGGCAGCCGTCCAGGTGGCTCTGGTCGACATCTCGGAGGAAGTGCGTATCGGTCGCGAGCTCGCCGACGCAAACAATCGCCTGAAGGAAATCGCCCGCCACGATCACCTGACCGGGCTCTACAATCGCGGCTACTTCGAAGATGCCCTGACGCGCGAGTTCAAGCGCCTCAACCGCCGCACCGGCGTGCTCTCGATCGTCCTCATCGACGTCGACCATTTCAAGCAGTTCAATGATTTCTACGGCCACATTGCCGGTGACCAATGTCTCGCGGACGTGGCCACCGCGGCGAAATCGGCCCTCCTGCGGCCAGGCGATTATCTCTGTCGATACGGCGGCGAGGAACTGGTCGCCATCCTTGCCGATACGGGTGCCGAGGGCGCTTTGCTGGCCGCCGGGCGTATGAGCGAGGCCATTGTAGCGCTCCGCATTCCCCACGCCCGCAGTCCGTTCGGCATAGTCACGGTCAGCATGGGCGCCGCGACAACCGACGGGCGGCCCGGCAAGAGCGTGCAGCACAAGCGCGACCAGCTTGTCGGCGCCGCTGATCGCGCGCTCTACCTCGCCAAGGCGCGGGGGCGGAACCGGATTGCCCTTGCGGATGACCTCGAAGCCGAGGCGGCCCGCTTCTCGGGCCTTGCAGAGGCCAGCGGCTGAGCCGCACACGCCGCTCAGCGCAACCACACCCTGACCAACGCGTTCCTGAGGCAGGAAGCAAAGGCTCGCGCCCCGCGCGAGGCCAACCACGCCTGTAGCCTTGCCGGACCGCCCTGAGCCGGCGGCAATAGGAGGAAACCATCCGATGAAAGTACGCGATACCATGACACCAAACGTGGCCATCGCCCGGCCGGATCATACG
The DNA here is from genome assembly GCA_035565975.1 of Hyphomicrobiaceae bacterium. Lineage (GTDB taxonomy): Bacteria > Pseudomonadota > Alphaproteobacteria > Rhizobiales > Hyphomicrobiaceae. The sequence goes on along the minus strand of DATMRT010000141.1, from coordinate 37,327 downwards.
ATCGCCGACGCCGCGCTGGTGATGGCCGAGCACGACTTCGGCGCCCTGCCCGTAGGCGACAACGACCGCCTGGTCGGCATGATCACGGACCGGGACATTGCGCTCAGGGCAGTCGCACAAGGCCTCGGGCCGGACACGCCGGTTCATGCCGTGATGACGCCCGACGTCAAATACTGCTTCGACGACGAGGACACCGCGCACGTCGCCAAGAACATGGGCGATCAGCGCCTGCGGCGTCTGCCGGTGGTGAACCGCAGCAAGCAACTCGTCGGCATTCTGTCTCTCGGCGATGTGGCATTGAGCGAGGCGCAGCCGGCCGGCAAGGCGCTCGCCGGCATCTCGCAGCCGGGTGGGCCACACTCCCAATCCGATGGGTTGCCGGCCTAAACAAGCTACTCGGAGAGCGCGGCCCGGCAGCGAAAGAGCGTTGCCGGGCCGCCCCGACGAGTGCATTCGCCCGGCGGCCCAAGTTGTACTGCCTGCCGCGCGCGCAACCGCGGCTATACCGGCGAGTTCATCAACCAAGGAATGGCAGCCGTCCGGGGTTGCCCTTGCGCGCGCGCGGATGTTCAGGGTATGGCTGCGGCCATCCAAAATGCGCGGTGTAAGGGCATTTGGACACCCTTTCGCCGCCTGCCGGCTGCTTGATCGAAGCCGGCGCGCCGCCGACCGCATTCATCAGCATCACGCAGGAGCAAAGCCATGGCCGTAAAAGTCGCAATCAACGGGTTCGGACGGATCGGGCGCAATATCCTGCGCGCTATCGTCGAGAGCGGCCGCAAGGATATTCAGGTCGTCGCCATCAACGATCTCGGCCCCGTCGAGACGAATGCTCACCTCATGCGCTTCGACAGCGTGCATGGCCGCTTTCCCGGCGAGGTGAAGGTATCGGGCGACACGATCGACGTCGGCACCGGACCGATCAAGGTCACGGCCGTGCGCAACCCGGCCGAGCTGCCGCACAAGGACCTCGGCGTCGAGATCGCCATGGAGTGCACCGGCATCTTCACGTCGAAGGAAAAGGCTTCGGCGCATCTCACCGCCGGTGCCAAGCGCGTCATCGTCTCGGCGCCCGCCGACAACGCCGATCTCACCGTCGTCTACGGCGTGAACCACGACAAGCTGAGCAAAGACCATCTCGTCATCTCGAATGCCTCGTGCACGACGAATTGCCTAGCGCCGGTCGCGAAGGTGCTGAACGACGCCGTCGGCATCGAGAAGGGCTTCATGACGACGATCCACGCCTATACGGGCGATCAGCCGACGCTCGACACCATGCACAAGGATCTCTATCGCGCGCGCGCCGCGGCGCTCTCGATGATCCCGACTTCGACGGGTGCGGCGAAGGCCGTCGGTCTCGTGCTGCCGGAGCTGAATGGCAAGCTCGATGGCGTCTCGATCCGCGTGCCGACGCCGAACGTCTCCGTCGTCGACCTGAAGTTCGTCGCCAAGCGCGCGACGAGCGTGAAGGAGATCAACGAGGCCATCCAGGCTGCTGCGGCAAGCGGTCCGCTCAAGGGCATTCTCGGCGTCACGAGCCAGCCCAACGTCTCGATCGACTTCAACCACGACCCGCACTCCTCGACCTTCGCCCTCGACCAGACGAAGGTCATGGACGGCAACCTCGTGCGCATCCTGACCTGGTACGACAACGAGTGGGGCTTCTCGAACCGCATGGGCGACACCGCGGTCGCGTTTGCGAAGACGATCTAGCGATTGTCTTCCGCGATCGAATTTCGTCAGGCTTCTTATCGGCGTGCGATCATCCCCGGATGGTCGCACGTTTCGTTTTCGTGCAGCGTGCGCACCCGGTAACGGCCCTGAAATTCCGATATTTCCCGCGACGCCACGGCGGCTGGTGGACGTGCCAGCTTCTCCCCGCGCGAGGCCTGTTTGCTGCGCCGCACACGCCGGCCGAAACGGCAGGCCTGAGAAAGCAGCCTTGATCGGGCAACAAAATAATGAGACCTTTCTTCTCGCATCACAGACCATCCTGCGAGGATGTTCCGTGAGGCAGATGAAGTGATCGCGCGGGACTGAGCCGGCTCCAAGAGAATGCTGGCGATGCGCAAGCTGGGAGGAAATACCAATGTCAATCCGCAACTGGGCGGCGGGAACTCTTTGCGCGCTCGCCGTCGGCGCTACGGCCTTCGCGCCGGCCGTCCTCGCACAGGACAAGCCGATCAAGATCCGCATCCAGTCGGTAATCCCGACCTCGGCGGACGAAGTCACCATGCTCAAGGACTTCGCCGCGGACGTGGCCGCCCTGACAAACAATACCGTCACGATGGAAGTCCTGCCGGCAGGCGCCGTCGTCGCCGTCAACGATACGCTCGACGCCGTGGACAAGGGCCTCATCGAAGGCGGCTTCGCGTGGACGCACTACTGGTCGGGCAAGCACCCGGCGGCGACACTCTTCGGCTCGCCGGCCGCGGGATCGGGTCTCGGGCTCGACAATCTCGCGTGGCTCGCCTGGTTCCAGTACGGCGGCGGCAAGGAGCTCTATGACGAGCTCTGGAAGGAGATGAAAGTCAACGTCAAAGGCTTCATCCTGCAGCCCGTGGGCCCCGAGGCGCTCGGCTGGTTCAAGGCCCCGATCAAGGATATGGCCGACTTCCGCAAGCTCCGCTTCCGCACGCCGCCCGGCATTCCCGGCCAGATCTATCGCGACATCGGCGTCGCCTCCGTGGCGATGGGCGGCGGCGACATCCTGCCGGCACTCGAGAAAGGTGCACTCGACGCCGCCGAATGGTGCTGCCCGAAACCGGACATGGTCTTCGGCTTCCAGAAGGTGCTGAAGCACTACTACCTCGAAGGCCTGCACCAGAACGTCGTCAACGCTGACATGTATCTCAACGGCGACGTCTGGAAGAAGATGTCACCACATCAGCAGAAGTCCATGGAGATCGCCGCCACTGCCGCATTGGTGAAGGCTCACTCCTATCGCATCGCCGAGAACGGCAAGGCGCTCAAGGAACTGACCGAGAAGCACGGCGTCCAGCTCCATGCCACGCCCGACGCCTATTTCAAAGAATATGGCGAAGCCGCCAAGAAGGCCTTCGAGAAGCACGCCGCGGAGAACGCCTTCTTCAAGAAGGTGTGGGACAGCCAGAAGGCCTTCGCCGATACCGCCATCCCGTTCTGGGCACGCGCACAGAAGGCCAATGCCGGCATCACCGGCGCGTACGCCGCTTCACTCGAAAAGAAGTGACCTCTCACGATGTCGGCTGCGGATCATCTGCAGCCGACACGTTGCTGGCAGCGGTCGATGCGGGCGCGAGCTGCAGATAGCTCGACATGAGGGGGGTGGTTGAATGTCCAGCGAACCAGGACCGATGCCGGAGTTGACGGACGAGCTGATCGCTGCCCGTCGCGAGACCGGCGGTCGGATGCCGGACGACATGCCGCGCTGGATGGCCGGCACGATCACGACGATTGACACGCTCAATCTCTGGGCCGGGCAGATTTTCGCGTGGCTCACCGCGCCGCTGATCTTCGCGATGATGTACGAAGTCATCGCGCGCTACGTCTTCACGGCGCCGACCATCTGGGCCTACGACGTAAGCCGCTTTCTCTACGGCGCCATGTTCGTGCTCGGCGCGGGATATGCCCTCTCAAAAGGCGTGCATATCCGCTCGGATTTTCTCTATCGCGACTGGTCGGTGAAGACACAGGGCAGGGTCGATCTCGTTCTCTATGTGCTCTTCTTTTTTCCGACAATGCTGATCCTGCTGTGGGTTAGCGGCGACTGGGCCCTCACTTCCCTCATGCGCGGCGAGCGCGGCAGCGACACGGCCTGGGCGCCGTTGCTCGGCCCGGTCCGCATGGCGCTGCCGATTGGGATCGCACTGCTGACGCTGCAGGGTGTCGCCGAGACGCTGCGGGCCCTCTATGCAGCGAAGAGCGGACGGTGGCCGTAGCGCGAAATCTGGCGGCGTGGCAGCGAGCAATCGGACTTCGGTATCGGGGCACTAGGTCGGGGCACTAAGCATGAGCCAAGAAATTATCGGCCTGCTCATGATCGCGGCGATGCTGTTCGCAATCATGATCGGCTTTCCGATCTCGTTCACGCTGCTCTTTCTCGGCATCGTTTTCGGATACTGGGGCTTCGGACAGCTCGTCTTCTATCTGCTGACCCTTCAGTTCAACGCATCCATGATGGAGCAGACGCTCGCCGCGGTTCCGCTCTTCGTCTTCATGGGCGTGATGATGGAGCAGTCGAACCTCATGGAGCGGCTGTTCAGCAGCGTCCAGAAGCTGCTCGCCAATCTCACGGGCTCGCTCTTTCTCGCCGTCATGTTCGTTGCGACGATCTTCGCTGCGGCGACCGGCATCGTCGGCGCATCCGTCACCATCCTCGGCATCATGGCCGGCCAGCAGATGATCCGCTCCGGCTACGATACGCAGCTCTCGGCCGGCCTCATCGCCGCGGGCGGCACGCTCGGCATCCTGCTGCCGCCGAGCATCATGCTCGTCGTCATGGGGCCGGTGCTCGAAGTGCCGGTGACCACGCTTTTCGTCGGCGCGATCTTTCCAGGGCTGCTGCTCGCCGTGCTCTTCACGGGCTACGCCATGGTCCGCTGCTGGATCAATCCGGCGCTCGGACCTCCCTTGCCGATGGAACTGCGCGCGGGGAGCCGGCGCGAAGCGTGGGCTGACTTCTTTGCCGGTCTCGTACCGCCCGCAGCGCTCGTCATGTTTGCACTCGGCAGCATCGTCTTCGGCCTCGCGACACCGACCGAGGGCGCAGCTTGCGGCGCGGCCGGCTCGCTCGTGCTGGCGCTCGCCTACAGGCGCCTGACACTCGCCAACTTCCATATCGCGCTCGTGAAGACGCTCGAAATCTCGGTGTTGATCCTGTTCCTGGTGGCCGCCTCCAACTTCTTCGGTGCCGTGTTCGCCCGGCTCGGCACACCGAACATGCTCACGGAAGCGCTGCTCGGGCTGGAGCTCAACCGATATGTGATCCTCGCCATCATCATGGCGCTGATCTTCCTGCTGGGCTGGCCGCTCGAGTGGGTGCCGATCGTTCTGATCGTGGTGCCCTTCCTCGTACCGCTCGTGGAGAAGCTCGGCTTCGACAAAGTCTGGTTCGGCATCCTCGTTGCTGTGAACCTGCAGACGGCATGGCTGTCGCCGCCGGTCGCGCTATCGGCCTACTTCCTCAAGGGCGTGGTTCCGCAGTGGTCGCTAGGCGACATATACAAGGGCATGATGCAGTTCATGGTCCTTCAGATCCTCGGCCTGATCATCGTGATCATCTTCCCCTCGATCGCGCTCTGGCTCCCCGAGGTGCTGTACGGAGGCTAGGCAGGCGCCACACACGGCAGTCTGCCGCAATTCCTTGACTTCGTGGGGCAAAACGCGCCATCGATCGGTCCGAAACCGAACCTATACTTATGAACCTATATTAGCTCGGAGCGCTGCCGGCCGGTTCCTGATGCAACCAGCCGCCGGCGCACGCGTTTCCGACGAGGACCGAAACTTATGATGTTGCCGAAGCCCCGCCCCGACCTGAAGCCCAACACCCTTGATTTCGAGCGACTGCCTCTCGTCAAGCCGACAGGCTTTCGCGAGTACGACGCCCGCTGGCTGTTCCCCAATGAGATCAACCTCATGGGTCTCAGCGCCATGGGGCTCGGGCTCGCAGCGCTTTTCCGGCGCCGTGGTGTGCCGCCGCGCATCGTGACGGGGCATGACTATCGCTCGTATTCGGCATCCGTGAAGCAGGCGCTGATCACGGGCCTCCTCGCGGGCGGCGCCGAGGTCCACGATATCGGCCTCGCGCTCTCGCCCATGGCCTACTTCGCGCAGTTCGAGCTCGATGTGCCGGGCGTCGCCATGGTGACGGCCAGCCACAACGACAACGGCTGGACCGGCATCAAGATGGGCCTCGCGCGGCCGCTCACCTTCGGGCCCGACGACATGAGCGAGTTGAAGGAGATCGTGCTCAACGGCGACTATGACGCGCCGGGCGGCGGGCGCTATATCTTCGTCCCCGACATGGCGGAGCGCTACGCGAAGGCGCTGACGAACCGGCCGAAACTCAAGCGCAAGCTCAAGGTCGTGTGCGCTTGCGGCAACGGAACGGCCGGCGCATTCGCGCCGAAGGTTCTCGAGGCCATCGGCTGCGAGGTCGTGCCGCTCGACTGCGATCTCGATTACACCTTCCCGCGCTACAATCCGAACCCCGAGGACCTCGAGATGCTGCACGCCATGAGCGCCGCAGTCCTCGAGCACAAGGCCGATGTCGGGCTCGGCTTCGACGGTGACGGCGACCGCTGCGGCGTCGTCGACAACGAGGGCCACGAGATCTTCGCCGACAAGGTCGGTGTCATGCTGGCACGCGATATCTCGGCCCTGCACCCGAACGCGGTTTTCGTCGCGGACGTGAAGTCCACCGGCCTGTTCCTGACCGATCCTGTCCTTCAGAAGAACGGCGCCAAGGCTCTCTATTGGAAGACCGGCCACTCCTACATGAAGCGCTACACGCACGAGCAGAAGGCGCTCGTCGGCTTCGAGAAGTCGGGCCATTTCTTCTTCCAGCCGCCGCTCGGGCGCGGCTACGACGACGGCCTCGTGGCAGCGCTCGCCGTCTGTGACATGCTCGACCGGAGCCCCGGCAAGACCATGGCCGATCTGCAGCGCGACCTGCCGCAGACGTGGCAGTCGCCGACCATGTCGCCGCACTGCGCCGACGAGAAGAAGTACGGCATCGTCGAGCAGATGGTCGAGGCCTACAAGCAGGCCCACGCCAAGGGCGAAAAGGTGGCCGGCCAGGCGATCCGCGACCTCGTCACGGTGAACGGCGTACGCGTCGTGCTCGAGGATGGGACCTGGGGTCTCGTGCGCGCCTCATCGAACAAGCCCGAGCTCGTCGTGGTCGTGGAAAGCCCGACCTCCGAGGCGGCCCAGCGCGCCATCTTCGCCGACATCGACGCGCGCCTGCGGAAGTTCCCCGACGTCGGCGAGTACAATCAGAAGATCTGAGCTGGTGCGTCAGGGCTTCCCGTCCCAGGTCACAACTTCGTGCATGCCCCAGGCCGCCGCCGCGTCGCAGAGCAGCATCGCGGCCGGCACCCTTGGACGGGGGCGGCCAATCGTGTAGCAACAAGGATCATGGACCACACCGCCGCGCGCCCCACACTGACCACTCTGCCTAACGTCCTGACTTACGGGCGCATCGTGGCCGTGCCGCTGATGGCCGCCTGTTTCCTGCTGATCGAGCGGGACGCCGGCCGCTGGTCGGCGCTGGCGATCTTCACGCTCGCCTGCCTCACGGACTGGCTCGACGGCTATCTCGCCCGCGTGCTGGCACAGCAGTCGACGCTCGGCCGGATGCTGGACCCGATCGCCGACAAGTTGCTCGTGGGTACCGCCCTCCTGCTGCTCGTGAATGACTCGACCATCGACTACATCACGATCTGGGCCGCCATCATCATTCTCTGCCGCGAGATCCTGGTTTCGGGCCTGCGTGAGTATCTGGCGGAGCTCAACGTGAAGGTGCACGTCACGCGCCTCGCCAAGTGGAAGACCACGGTCCAGATGCTGGCGCTCGGCGTCCTGCTGGCCGGGCCGGCCGGCGACAAGATCGTCCCCGGCGTCACACTCACCGGCACCATGCTGCTTTGGGTAGCCGCCCTGTTGACGCTCTGGACCGGCTACGACTACCTCAAGGCTGCCGTCCGTCACGCGATGGACAACTGAGATTGCCCTCTCCACATTGAAGGAATGGGGAGAGCGGGAAGAGAAGCAAATGACCATCACGCTGCGCTATTTCGCCTGGCTGCGCGAGCGGGTCGGCCGCGCCGAAGAGGTGCTGGACGTACCGCCCGGCGTGCGCACCATCGCTGACCTCGTGCACTGGCTCCGAGAGCGCGGCCCCGAGTACGCCAACGCCTTCGAGCGCGCCGACGTCATCCGCGCCGCCATCGATCACACGCACGTCGGCCGCGAAACGCCGATTGCTGGAGCGCGCGAGATCGGCTTCTTTCCTCCGGTGACAGGAGGCTGAGGCCAGTGTGATGATCGAGAATTTCGCCAGTGTTTGCGGCCCATGTCTCAGCGAATTTCTCGATTTGAATCACACTGGCAGGATATTTCTCCCAATGTCCTTTATAATTCCGAAGTTCGCGAGAGCCCGCGAGCCGCAATGTTGGGCGAACTTCGGAATCGGGACATTCGCATGAGCGTCGCCGTCCAGATCGAGGATTTCGACATCTCGCGCGAGGTCGCCGCACTGACGGCCGGCCGCACGGACATCGGCGCCATCGTGACGTTCACCGGCACGGTGCGCGGCACGAGCGACGGCGCCGCGCTCAGCTCCATGACGCTCGAGCACTACCCCGGCATGACCGAGGCAGAGCTCGCGCGCGTCGAGGCGGAAGCCCACGCGCGCTGGCCGCTCCAGGGCTCACGCATCGTGCACCGCATTGGCGAGCTCAAGCCGGGTGACAACATCGTGCTCGTCGTCACCGCCTCCGCGCATCGGCACGCCGCCTTCGAGGCTGCCGCCTTCCTCATGGACTACCTCAAGACCCGCGCGCCCTTCTGGAAGAAGGAGACGGACGCGAGCGGCGAAGGCCACTGGGTCGACGCGCGAGAGAGCGACGACGCGGCGCTCGAGCGGTGGAAGGGTCGATAAAGTCCAAAAAAAAAGGAGGGTGGCCGGGGGAAACTTCCCCCGGGCGGGGTTGAAGGGGCGGCAGCCCCTCTCGCGCCGCAGGCGCGATCGCTCAGTTCGCCCCCGCCACGCGGTCCGGCACGAGATTGAGCATCGGGCCGATGCGCTCGATGATGCGCGCGGTCGTCGGCGCGGCATTGAGGCCGGCGGTGATCTTGCCTTTCGTCTCCTTCGTCCCCTCGGGCTCGAAAAGCGAGATCAGCAGCACGTAGCGCGGCGCCGACGCCGGCAGCACAGCAAGAAATGACGAAATCACGGTCTTGTCCTGGTAGCCACCGCGTCCCGGCTGCTCGGCCGTGCCTGTCTTGCCGCCGATGTCGTAACCTTCGAGCTCCGCCCGGCGGCCAGTGCCGTGCGAGTCCGTGACGACACGGCGCAGCGCCTCGCGCAAAGCCGCACTGGTCGCGGGAGAGACGACGCGCGCTTCGCCCGGCGGCACCGTGTCCTGCTGCAGCATGGTCGGCCGCACTTTCACGCCGCCATTGACGAGACCGGCAACGGCGGTCGCAAACTGCAGTGGCGCGACCGCGAGCCCGTGGCCATAGGCAATGGTCACACCTTCGAGCGGACCCCAGCGCTCGGGGATCTGCGGTTTCGCGACCGGGCCCGCTTCAGTGCGCATCGTTTCGAGCAGGCCAACGCGGTCGAGGAACGCGCGCTGGCGCGGCACACCCGCTTCCATCGCAATGAGCCCAGCACCGACATTCGATGAGCGGATGAGAATCTCGGCGAGCGTGATCGGCCGGCCGGGAGGATACTGCTCGGCAATCGTATAGCGGCCGAAGCGCAGCGGCTCGCGCGTGTCGTAGATGCGGTTCAGCGAGGCGCCGAGATCATCGAGCGCCAAGCCGAGCGTGAAGGTCTTGCCGATCGAGCCGAGCTCGAAAGTTCCCGCCATGACACGATCCTTGCGATCGTCCTCATCGGCGCCGCGGAACTTGTCGGGGTCCTGGTCGGGTAGTGAGACGGCGGCGACGATCTCGCCGCTCGCGGCATCGAGGATCACGCCGGAGGCGCCCTCCGCCTTGTACTGCTTCATGGCATCGGCGAGCGTATCGGCCACCGCATTCTGGACGCCGAGATCGATCGAGAGACGGACCGGCGCCCGGCTCGAGCGTCGCGGTGCCGTCGCCGCATCGAGTGCGCCGATGTCGTCCATGTGCTTCTCGATGCCGGAGATGCCGCGATTGTCGACATCGACATGGCCGACGATCTGCGCGGTGAGATAGCCTGCCGGATAGACACGGCGCGGCTCGCGGCGGAAGCCGAGGCCTGGAAGGCCGAGGTCGTGCGCGCTCTGCGCCTCGATGGGTGTCAGGCCACGCTTGATCCACATGAAACGGCGTGTGTTATCGGCGAGATGATGGCGCAGCTCGGCAGCATCGAGCTCGGGAAATGCCGCCGCCAGCCGCTCGGCCGTGAGATCGACGTTGCGCACCATCGTCGGATCGGCGAACAGCGATGCCGCTTCGACGTCCGTCGCGAGCAGGTTGCCGCGACGGTCGACGATGTCGGGACGGATGTAGGTCTGGCTGATCGGCTCGGCGCGAGAGAGGCGCGTCTCCTCCTCGCCGCTCGCAGCAAGCCGCACGGTCTGGCCGGCGATGGCTATGAAGACGGACGCGATAGCGGCATGCATGAGCCATGTCCGCCCGCGCGGCAGCTCGACGCGAACGGTCTGGGCGCGTTGGCGCGGCGCGGCGTTGGCGCCCTTCCGCAAGAACTGGGGCCGCGCTGCCAGAACCGGCCCGACACGCAGCGGCTCGGGCCTGCGCTTCATGGGGCGCGCTCGCCTGCCCGAGGCAGGGTCTCGTACTGGCGCGGCTCGATGGGTGCGAGGCCGATCTTGCGCGCCAGTTGCTCGATGCGCTCGGGCCGCGCGAGATAGGCGCGCTCGGCCCTGAGCACCGCGATGTCGAGGCGCGTTTTCTCGATGGTCCGGACCTGGCCGGCGACATGCTGCTCGAGCCGCCGTGTCTCATAGGTGACGGCGTAGAGCACGAACGCCGAAGCAACCGCGAGCAGGACCGTGCCGACTGCGGCGAGACGAGACATCGGGGCACCACTCCTCAACGCTGGTGTCGTGACCGGGAAATTTCGCCAGATCTTGCAGCAACGTACCGAGCGAATTTCTCGATCAGCAAAGTCACGATTCGAGTGTCCCTTTTGAGTCCAAGGACACTAGCGGCGGAGAAGGCTCTCGGGGCGGATCACACCCAGCAGAGTCTCATCCGCAGGAGGCACCGCCGGTGCCGAGGTGCGCTCGGCGGCCCGAAGCCGCGCCGAGCGCGCACGCGGATTGGCGGCAAGTTCCTCTACCGACGGGGTTAACGGGCGTTGGTTAATAATTTGGTAACGGGGCGCGGCGCCGGCGGTCGCCGCAGGCGGAAGGTGGCGCGAGCCGGCCGGATTTCGCCCGCTTGCATCCGTCAGGTAACGCTTGACGATGCGATCCTCGAGCGAGTGGAACGTGACGACGACGAGCCGGCCGCCGGGCTTGAGACAACACTCCGACGCGGCGAGCGCATCCATGAGCTGGCCGAGCTCGTCATTCACGTAGATGCGGAGCGCCTGGAAGACGCGCGTTGCCGGGTGCTTTTCGTCGCCCTTGGGACGGCCGAGCGTGCGCTGGACGATATCGGCGAGCTGGCGCGTCGTCGTGATGGCGCCGCTCTGACGCGCCTTGCCGATGGCGCGGGCGATCGCTCGTGAGCGGCGCTCCTCGCCGAGGTGGAAGAAGATGTCGGCGAGCTGTTCCTCCGAGCGTTCGCGAATCACATCCGCGGCGCTCGGGCCCGACTGCGACATGCGCATGTCGAGCGGCCCGTCAGCCATGAAGGAGAAGCCGCGCCCGGCTTCATCGAGCTGCATGGACGAGACGCCGATGTCGAGGACGACGCCGTCAACGGCGGGAAAGCCTGCATCGCGAGCAAGCTGGTCGAGGTCGCCGAAGCGGCCCGCGCGCAGGATCAGCCGTGGCGCGTACTTCGCGACGAGCGCCTGCCCCGCCGCGAGCGCATTCGGATCCTGGTCGATGGCGATGACGCGCACCTCGGGTGCGGCGTCGAGAATGGCCGCCGTGTAGCCGCCGGCACCGAACGTACCGTCGACGAAGACCTCGCCGGCCCCGGGCTTCAGGGCGGCGAGGACCTCATCCAACAACACGGGAATGTGGCGGGCCGCACCCTCAGTGGCACGTTCCCCTGGGCGTGCCTGGCGGCCCGCCATCATTCCCGCGCCCCCTGCTGGCCGCCGCCGGGGTCGCCCCCGCTGCGTCGGCCCGCGCCGAACAGTTTGAGGTGCTCGCGAACTTTCTGCTGAGCTTCGGCACGCCGGCGCTCGAATTGAGCCGGCTCCCAAAGCTGAAATTTTTCACCCAGCCCGACAAAAGCGACCTGGGTCGTGATGCCGGCGTGGGTGCGAAGGCTCTCAGGAAGCACGATGCGTCCGTCCTGGTCGATCGAGAGGACCTGGGAGATACCGTAGAGCGCGACAGAGAGCTCGTCGCGCTCGATCGAATAGTCCGGCAGGCCTGCGAGAAGCCCGTCGATCGTGCGCGCAAGTCTTTCGCCGCCTGCATCGACCGCAGGACTGTCGAGCGCGGGGTAGCAGTAGACGTGCCCGGCGCCGCCCTGCTGGAAGCCGTCACGTTCGAGAATCGCCCGGAAAGGCGCAGGCACGGATACGCGACCCTTGGCGTCGATCTTGTTGATGAATGTCGAGACAAAGCGGTCCATTCCTTCAGTCGGAGCCCCGTCGTTCACACGTCACACGACAACCGCGACTGAAAACCCGCTTCAAACACTCAAGTCCCGCACAGCACCGCCCTGACCCTGGGCACCCCGAAGGTTGCAGATCCCCGTCCAGCCGGCCGGAGAGCGGGCGGTCGCACGGTTCAGGCCCTCTGTTGAACCGGCGCCACGCCCCACATCTCCTGCCCGGTGCGGACGGGCGTTAATGGGATTACATGGGAATTAATGGGCGTCAACGGGAAACTAAGGACAAATTATGGTTTGAACAGGAATGTGATCGCGACGGTGGGGAAATCCCGTGCCGTGGCCGCGCGTCGAAGGATTCATCAGCGTTCAGAGCGAGCCGGGGATAGGCACGCCTGCCATGCGGCGCGCCTGTTGCATGGGCCTTCCGGCGTGCTATCGCGTGGATGCGGCCTGATTTTCCTGAATGCCGCGCGAACGGAGGGCCTCGATGCCTCGGGATCTCATCATCGCGCCGTCGATCCTTTCGGCCGACTTCGCCCGCCTCGGTGATGAAGTCGCGGCCGTCGATGCGGCCGGCGCCGACTGGATCCACCTCGATGTCATGGACGGGCATTTCGTGCCCAACATCACCTTCGGCCCCCCCATCATCAAAGCCATCCGCGGCGCCTCGAAGAAGGTCTTCGACTGCCACCTGATGATTGCACCGACCGATCCCTATCTCGCCGCCTTCGCCGAAGCGGGCGCCGACATCATCACGGTCCACGCCGAGGCCGGCCCCCACCTCGACCGCTCACTGCAGGCGATCCGGGCGCTCGGCAAGAAGGCCGGCGTGTCGCTCAATCCCTCAACGCCGGAAAGCGTCATCGAGTACGTGCTCGACCGCCTCGACCTCATTCTTCTCATGACGGTCAATCCCGGATTCGGCGGCCAAGCCTTCATCCCGTCTGTCGTCGAGAAAGTGCGTCGAGTGAAAGCGCTGGTCGGCAGCCGCCCGATTGATATCGAGATCGACGGCGGTGTCACACCGGAGACGGCGCCGCTCGTCACGGCTGCTGGCGCGAACGTCCTCGTCGCCGGCTCGGCCGTCTTCAAGGGCGGCAGCCGGGACGCCTACGCCCGGAACATCGCGGCCATCCGGACGGCGGCGGAAGGCACACGCCGAGCATAAGCGGCGACGCGTGCCGTCAATGAATTGTTAGTGCGTCTTAACAAGAACTAAGCGCACGAAATGCTGCGCGCGCTTAAGGAAATCGCAAGGGCAGAGCGTTCTAATCCGGGACACATGTTCATCGCCTGTCGGGGGTCGGCAGTGCGTGCCAGCTCAAGTGATCCTCATGCGTAACTCGGCTCGATTGCCGTCCGACGAAATTGCCGTCATGTCGCTGTGGTCGGTGCTGATGCGCTCCTGGCTGCGCGTGCTGATCGTCGCGGGCTTCGCCGGCGCGGCTGTCTTCGCCGCCTTGGCCCTGGCGCCGGCACGCCACGTGGCGAGCACCGTCATCCGCTTCCCCGCGCCGGCCGCGTCCGAGGATGTGGCGGCCGCAATCGCAAACCTTCGGTCGGCCGATCTTGCCCGCAAGGTCGCGGCGGATCTCGATCTTGCACGGCTTCCCGCCTTCAACGGCGCGCATGCGATGCACGACGTCTTCGGCTGGCTGGATCGCCTGTCGGGTCGCCACGCACGCTCCGAGCCGGGCGCACGCAACGAGCAGGTGCTGGCATCCTTCATGCGCAGTCTCGAGGTTGCGCCCACGGCCCAAGGAGACGGCATCAGCATCCGCGTGACAGCACGCTCGCCTGAGCTCGCCGTCCGCATTGCCGACGCCCTCGCTGCTCGCCAGATTGAAGCGGCCGCGCGCGCAAGTGAGACACCGCCGCCGGATGCGCGCGCTGCGTCCAGCAGCAGGAAGGAACAGCTTGCGAAGGACCTGGCAGCCGTCGAGGCTGAGATCGCGCGCCTCAAGAGCCACACGGGGAACCCGATCGAAGACCAGCAGCGTAAGGATCTCGCCGAAGCCGTCGCGCAGGCGGAGCGTGAGCGCAGCGATGCCGCCTCACGGGCCGAGGCCGTGCGCGCGCTCCTCAACAAGGGCAAGGTCGAGGCCATTGCCGAGCTGCAGACGTCGCCGACCTTCCACCAGCTTATCGCCGAGCGCGTCCGCGTCGAGGTGCAGAAGACCGGCGCGGAACGCACATTGCCGTCGGACCATCCGCGCATCCGTGACCTCCAGGCCCGGCTGAGCGAGCTGCGCTGGCAGATGTTCCGCGAGGCGACCGCCATCGCCGAGATGCTCGATGCCGAGGCGAAGTCCGCCGCCGAACGCGAAGCGGAGACGCGTGCGCGCCTCGCCAGTGCCGACGCTCGGAATGAGGTGCCGGCCATCACGCCATCCTACGTCGAGCGTATTGCCGCGCTCGAGCAAGATGCGGCCGAGAAGCGGCGCGCGCTCGAAGGCTTGAGCGCCAGCGCATCATCCAAAGCAGATGCCAGCGTGCGCGTGCCCATGCGCGTTTCGCCGGCACAGGCCGTCGCCATTCCCGCATTCCCACGCAGGGGGCAGCTCGGGCTGCTGACGGCCGTGTCCATCCTCATGATCGGGTTCGTGGCCGTCATCATCCGCGTGCTGCTGAGCAGCCATCGACGTTCGCCTGCCGAGAACGGCTTCGCCGACCTCGCCGCGACAGCGCGCGATCGCGCCGATGTAAGGTTGGAGCCTGCGGCAAGCGAAGCGCGGCTACCTGAGCTCCGAAGCCCCATCGCGGAGGAGCACGCGCCGAAATCTGCCGCCCCGTCGGCAGCCAAACCTCAATTCCAGACGGCCGAGCCTGGACAGTTCGTCATTCTCTCGTCGACGGCCGATTCCGCGCGCCACCTCGCCGGCCGGGCGAAGGGGCGCAAGGGCTACCGCACCCTGCTGGTCGCCGACCGCATCGATGGCGCGGCCGAGGCACGCGATCTCGTCTCCACGCTCGCCATTGCGGGCAGGCGCTGCGTGCTCGTAGATTGGTCGCGCGATGGTCGCGGCGTTGCTGCGAAACTTGGCGCCGCTACGCGCCCGGGCATGAACGAGCTGCTCGACGGCCGGGCAAGCTTCGACGACGTCATCGCGCGGCTCCCGGAGAGCGACGCCCACTTCATCGCAGCGGGCGGCGCGCCAGCCGATCCGGACCGGTCCCTCGACACCAACTGGCTCAACCTCGTCCTCGATGCGCTGGACGAAGCTTACGATCACATCGTGGTCGTGGCGCAGTTGGACGAGGCAAGGGGCCTGTTCGAGACCATCGAGGGCCGCTTCGACGCCGGCATCATGATGTCCGATCGTCGTGGCCAGGGTCCGAGCATCAACGCCGGGCCGGGCGTCTTCCTCGGTTTCGAGGTGACCGAGATCTACATCGTGCAGATGGACCTCGCGCAGCGGCGCGGCGCCACACGACGGCTCAAGCGCGCAAGGCGTCAGGCGGCAGCCTGACGCCTCATCGCCTCAATTGCCGAAGATTCCCGAGAAGAAATCGTTGTTGGAATAGCCCCGGCGCCCACGCGGCGGCGGGCCCCACCCCCATCCGCCCCAGCTGCCGTACTCTTCGCGGCGCGGGCGCGGGTTCGAGGCCAGGCTCTTGACCTTGCGCTCGAGCGCGGCGGCAGGATCCGTGCGCGCGACAGAGGCGACGCTCTCGCCGTCGAGAAGCACGGCCCGGATGCGCTTGTCGTGACCATAGATGTCGGCAAAGCTTGTCACCTCACCGTTCTCGTCGGCGAGAAGCGTGAAGTACGTGTTGTGCACGGGGATGCGCTTGTTGAGGTTCACCCGGTTGTTCTCGGGTGCACGCGGCTTCAGAAGATCGTTGATCTCCGTCATCGTCCAGTTCCGATCTTGCCCGAAAACGAGTTCGGCGAGACGGGTCGGATTGCGCACGCGGATGCAGCCCGAGCTGTATGCCCTTACCTTGGAGTCGAAGAGGTTCTTCGTGGGCGTGTCGTGCATGTAGACGTCATGCTTGTTCGGGAACATGAACTTGAGCTGGCCGAGCGGATTGCTCGGGCCCGGATCCTGGATGACGGACACAGTGCGGATGTCCGTGCGCTCCCAGTCGATCTCGTAGGCGCGCACCGTCCGGTTGCCGTGCACGATGCGCATGTTCCGGCGCTCGAGGATCGAGTCGTCACCGGCTTGCAGCGCGGGCAGCAGATCCGTCACCTTGATGGTGCCCGGCACGCCCCAATCCGGATGGAAGACCACGAACTCCATTTCGTCGGAGAAGATCGGGGTCTGGTTGGTCGGCTTGCCGATGATGATGCGCTCTTGGTGGATGACCTGACCGTTGCGGATCACGCGGGTGGTGTACTCGGGCAGATTGTTCCAGACGTACGTCGTGCCGAGGTTCTCCGGCATCCAGCGCCAGCGCTCCAGATTGACCAGATATTGCTTGAGCGTCGGCTTGCTGCTCTTTTCGGCCTTGCGGATCGGCTTGCTGAGCTGCGACCGGGTGTAGTTCGTGAGCGCAGGGTGCGTCGCCCGCTTCACGGTGCGGCCCCTGCGATCGCGATACGTCGGGCCGAGAAACTCGCGAACGGCCGCCGCGACGTCCTCGTCATAAAGGTCGGCATCGTCCTGCGAGCGGGCCGGGACTTCGAGCCTGCGGCGCACAAGCTCGACGTCCGCATGGCGATCACCGAGGCGCACGATCGGCCCATCCTCGATGGTGACCTCGCGTGGATCCCCCTCCTCGGCCTGCTCCTTCGTGGCGCGCGCCTTCAGATAGGCTTGGCGCAGGAGCTCGAACTGGCGATGCTGCGGATGGAGCTTCTGCAGCGCGAGCGAGGGATCGCTCGTCGCGGCGAACTGCTCGAGCAGCACCTTCACGTCGAGCGGCCGCGGCGACTGGTCGAGCCACTTGCTGAGCTGCGAGGGGTCGAGACGCCCGCCTCGCGCGTGCCACGCATAGGTGACCAGGGCGTTGGTGAGCTTGATCTCGGCAGCGGCCAGCGCCTCGGGCGTGGTGCTGCTCGAAGGCAGATCCTTGACGTCGAATGCCTTGGGATCGAGGCCCCATTCATCGGCGCGGCCCATCTCGGCGACCAGGGCTTCGGCGTTCGAGTTGATACCGCTATCCGTCACCCACATCGGCTGCCCCTTGCGGGCAGCATAGAAGGCGCTGATCGCCTCGTGCCACTCGCGCTCCTGGCTCTGGCGCGCGCTCGGCTTGCTGCCCTCGATCGCGGCGAGAAGCACCGTGTTGAGTGCAGGCGGCGGCGGCTCGACGGGAGCCGCGACGGCGGGCGGCGCCTGCGGCGCAGGATCGGGCGTGGCGGTCTGAGGCGCCTGCGGGGCAGTGCTCGCGGGCGCCGGCGTGGTCTCGGGCGCTGACGAAGGCGTCGCCGTATCCTGCGATGCGGGCGCGGCAGACGGCTCGCTGGCGGCGGGCGCGTCCTGGCTCGATGGCTTCGATTCAGGGATCGACGACGTTGCAATCGGGTTGCTTGCCGGCGCAGCCTCGCTTACGGGAGCGGGCGTCGCAGCCGGGGCGACGTTCGCGTCACCATCGGCACGCGTCTTCGGCGTGAGTGCTGCAGGATCGACGACCGGCGGAGTGCGCTCTGCCGGCTGCTCGGTTGCAGGAGCCGCATCCTGGGCCAGGGCCGGCAGCGGGGCGGCAAGTGCAATGGTGGAAAACAGACATAAAGCAGCACGCCGCATGGCAGTAGGCCTCTCAGGCGGTTCGGGGGTTAAGGGCCGGCACGGCCAACGGATCAACGCCCATCAGCCTACACCATAGTGCTCTCGGCAGCATGACTGCTTCGGCATGGCATCGCAAGCGAAACCCATTCATTCCAATCGATTGCGCCATATCTTTGGCAGATTTGCCGCGATTGGGTGATTCGCTTTTTCATGATCTCACCGATATGTGACGATGCCGGAAGGATCGGGCCGGAAAGATCGACTGGCTTCCCTTATCTTCCCGCGAACGCTCGGCGCTATCCTGACGTTGCATATGAACGAGTGGCGGTGGCAATCGCCGCCCGTTGCTGCGATCCCGGGCGTCGGCTAGCTTCGGCCCAAGGCCCCTTGGCGGCCGCCTACCCCAACACGAGCGGCCCTCATGTCCCGCAATCCCTACAACGCGCATCTCGACAAGAACCCGGCCAACTTCCAGCCGCTGACACCGCTGACGTTCCTCGAGCGTTCGGCCACCATTCACCCGGACCACGTCGCCGTCATTCACGGGCGCCAGCGGTTCACGTACGCGCAGCTCTACGAGCGCGCGCGCCGCCTCGCCTCGGCGCTGGCCTGGCTTGGGATCGGCCCCGGCGACACCGTGTCGGTCATGCTGCCGAATACGCCGCCGATGCTGGAAGCCCACTTCGGCGTGCCCATGACCGGCGCCGTGCTGCACTCGATCAATACCCGGCTCGATGCCGCGATCGTCGCTTTCCAACTCGACCACGCCGAGTCCAAGGTCCTCATCTACGACCGCGAGTTCTCCGCGACCATCAAGGAAGCCATCGAGACGTGCCGCGTGAAGCCGCGCCTCGTCGAGTATGACGACCCGGAGTTCCCGCAAGTCGGCGAGCGGCTGAGCCCCGTCGAGTATGAGGACTTCATCAAGCGCGGGTTTGCCGGCTTCAAGTGGCGCGTGCCGGACGACGAATGGGACGCGATCTCGCTGAACTATACTTCCGGCACCACCGGCAATCCCAAGGGCGTGGTTTATCACCACCGCGGCGCGCACCTCATGTGCTACGCCAACATCGTCTCCGCACAGATGAGCCGGCATTCCGTCTATCTCTGGACGCTGCCGATGTTCCACTGCAACGGCTGGTGTTTTCCCTGGACGGTGACCGCTGCCGCCGGCACGCACGTCTGTCTCCGCTGGGTGCGTGCCGGGGCGATCTTCGAGGCCATGGCCGAGCACAACGTCACGCATCTCTGCGGTGCGCCGATCGTCATGTCGACGCTGCTCAATGCAACGCCCAACGAGGTCCGCGCCCTTCCACACCGCGTGCAGTTCATCACGGCCGCAGCCCCGCCGCCCGAGGCGGTGCTCTCGCGCATGGAACAGGCCGGCTTCGACGTCACGCACGTGTATGGCCTCACGGAAACTTATGGTCCCGCCACGGTCAATGAGTGGAAGAGCGAATGGGACGTGCTCGATCCCTCGGCTCGCGCGCAGAAGAAGGCGCGCCAGGGCGTGCGCTATGCCGCGCTCGACGGGCTCACCGTCATGAACCCCGAGACCATGGAGATCGTGCCGAGCGACGGCCAGACCATCGGCGAGGTCATGTTCCGCGGCAACATCGTCATGAAAGGCTACCTCAAGAACCCGCAAGCGACCGACGAGGCCTTCGCCGGCGGCTGGTTCCACTCGGGCGATCTCGGTGTGCTCCATCCCGACGGTTACATCCAGCTCAAGGACCGCTCGAAGGACATCATCATCTCGGGCGGCGAGAACATCTCCTCGATCGAGGTCGAGGACGTGCTCTACAAGCATCCTTCGATCGCGGCGTGCGCGGTGGTCGCCAAGCCCGACGAGCGGTGGGGCGAGACGCCCTGCGCTTTCATCGAGCTGAAGCCGGGCACCGAACTGCTCGCCTCCGATGTGATGGCCTGGTGCCGCGAACGCCTCGCGCACTACAAGTGCCCGCGCCATGTGGTGTTTGCCGAGGTGCCGAAGACATCCACGGGCAAGATCCAGAAGTTCCGCCTGCGCGAGATGGCGAAGGAGATCTGAACTCACGCCGATCGGCGATCCAACGAACTGATCCTATGCCGTGTGCCGGCGAGGCCCGGCTTCAAAATCTCAAAGGAGCATCGACCATGCAGCTTGGAAAAGACGTTGCCGCCGTGATCACGGGCGGCGCCTCGGGTCTCGGCGCGGCGACGGCGCGCGCGCTTGCAGGAAAAGGCGTCAAGGTCGCCATCTTCGATGTCAACGAGGCCGCCGGCTCGGCCTTCGCGAAGGAGATCGGCGGCACATTCGCGAAGTGCGACGTGACCAGCGAAGCCGACGTGGACGCAGCGCTCGCCACAGCGCGCAAGGCGCACGGTCAGGAGCGCATTCTCGTCAACTGTGCCGGCATCGCCATCGGTCAGCGCATCGCGCGCAAGGGCAAGGACGGCGCCCCTCCCATCCCGCACGACCTCGCGAGCTTCGCGCGCGTCATCTCGATCAACCTGATCGGCACCTTCCTCATGATGGCGAAGAGCTCGGCCGGTATGCTGACGCTCGATCCGGTTGGCCCCGATGGCGAGCGCGGCGTCATGATCAATACGTCATCGGTCGCGGCGGAGGACGGGCAAATCGGGCAAGTGGCCTATGCCGCCTCGAAGGGTGGCGTGAAGTCGATGGTGCTGCCGGTGGCGCGTGATCTCGCGCAGAGCGGCATTCGCGTGTGCGCCATTCTGCCGGGCCTCTTCCACACGCCGATGTTCGACGGCCTGCCGGAGGATGCGCGCAGGGCGCTGGCCGCGTCGGTACCGTTCCCCTCGCGTCTCGGCAGCGCGACCGAATACGCGGCCCTCGCGACGCACATCTGCGAGAACGTGATGCTCAACGGCGAGTGCATCCGCCTCGACGGCGCCATCCGTCTGGCACCGCGCTGAGCTGCTTCAGTCGTCTGCCTCGTCGGGCTCATTCCTGACCGGAATGGGCTCGTCGAGATTGAGACGCCCGTCGGCAATGCGCTGGCCTTCCTGGGCGAGTGCGGCAGCCAGCTCCTCGCGCGCTTTCTCGGCCTGGCGCTGGCGATTCCACAGCGAGGCATAGAGCCCGTCGTGCGCCATGAGCTCGGCGTGCGTGCCCTGCTCGACGAGGCGGCCCTTGTCGAGCACGATGATGTTGTCCGCCGTGACGATCGTCGAGAGGCGGTGCGCGATGACGAGCGTCGTGCGGTCCTTGGCGATCTTGTCGAGCGCGTCCTGGATCTCCTTCTCGGTGTGGCTGTCGAGCGCGCTCGTGGCCTCATCGAGCATGAGTATGGGCGGCGCCTTGAGAATCGTGCGCGCGATCGCGACGCGCTGCTTCTCGCCGCCGGAGAGCTTGAGCCCGCGCTCGCCGACCATGGTGTCGTAACCTTCGGGCAGGGTCTTGATGAAAGCGTCGATCTGCGCAAGGCGCGCGGCATCCTCGATCTCGGCCCGGCTCGCATCGGGGCGGCCGTACTTCAGATTGTAGAGGATGGTGTCGTTGAAGAGCACGGTGTCCTGCGGCACGACGCCAATGGCCGCGCGCAGGCTTTCCTGCGTGACATCGCGGATGTCCTGGCCGTCGATGGTCACGCGCCCGCCGGCGACATCGTAGAAGCGCAGCAATATGCGGCTGATCGTCGACTTTCCCGCGCCGGAGGGGCCGACGATCGCGACCATCTTGCCCGCCGGCACGTCGAAGGAGAGGCCTTCGAGGATCGGCCGCTCGACATCATAGTGGAAGCGCACATTCTCGAAGCGTACGGCACCGCCGGTGACGACGAGCGCGGGCGCCCCCGGCCGATCGGCGACCTCGGCCGGCTCGCCGAGCACATCCATCATGCTCTCGATATCGGTGATGCCTTGCTTGATTTCGCGGTAGACCGCGCCCATGAAATTCATCGGGATGAAAAGCTGAAGCATGAGCGCATTGACCATGATGAACTGGCCGAGCGTGTTCGTGCCCGCGATCACGTCGCGTGCCGACATGACCATGCAGATCGTGAGTCCCAGCGTGAAGATGATCGCTTGGCCGGCATTGAGCCAGGCAAGCGAAGTATACGTGCGCGTACTGGCCCGCTCGTAGGTCGCGAGCGAGGCGTCATAGCGCTGTGCCTCGCGGGCCTCGGCGCCGAAGTACTTGACCGTCTCGTAGTTGAGCAGGCTGTCGATCGCCTTCGTGTTGGCGTCGCTGTCGCTCTCGTTCATCGTGCGGCGAATGCGCATGCGCCACTCGGTCGCGAAGATCGTGAACCAAAGATAGAGGCCGATCATCGCTGTTACGACGGCGACGTAGCGCCAGTCGAATGCGTAGGCGAGCACGCCGAGGACGAGCACAAACTCGACGACCGTCGGGATGAACGTCATCAGAGTCATGCGCGTGATGTTCTCGATGCCGGTTCGGCCGCGCTCGAGCACGCGCGTGAGGCCCCCGGTCTTGCGCTCGAGATGAAAGCGCAGCGAAAGCTCGTGCATGTGCTTGAAGGTCGTGAGCGCGAGCTGGCGCACGGCATTCATCGCCACCTTGGCGAAGAGCCCCTCGCGCGCCTGCGAGAAAACGACGATGCCGATGCGCGCGGCACCATAGAGCAGCGTTGCCGCGATGGGCGCACCGAGCAGCCAATTCCAATCCATGCCGCTCGGCTGCTTTCCGCCGGCGGCGGCGACGAGCGCATCGGTCGCCCACTTGTAGGTGAACGGCATGGCGACCGTCACCAGCTTGGCGATGAGCATGAGGACGAGCGAGAAGACGACGGTCCGCTTGAGATCGGGCCGATCATGCGGCCACACATAGGGCAGGATGCCCCTGAGCGCCCTCAGCGAGCCGCCCGGCGCCGGCTTCGAGGAAGTGCCCACCTTCGCGCGCGGCGTTTGTTTTTGGCTCGCTTCGAGCTGCATTGAATGGGCTCCTGGATCGCTGCCGGCCTTGCAGTTTCTCTGCTGGGTGGGTGGCTGGATCGCTCATAGCACCTGGCGCGAGAATATGCGCCCGTGCGGCGGGCCTATGCACGCAACAATGCAGTGCGTCCGCTAGTTCCGCGAGGTGCGGGTGCGCTTCGGCGGCCGGCACATGAAGACGTCGTCGTGTGCCTTGCGTGCGCGATACGCTTTGCGCCGATATGCGGCGACTCGCGGCTTCTTTCGCGCGTGACGCCGCGCCGACTTTCTCGCCTGCGCGCGCTTGCGGACGGCGGCAGCCTGCTGCGCTTTCTTGCGCGAAGGGATCGCACGCGAGGGCGCACCGGCGATCGGCGGGGAAATGACAGCGGCTGAGCTGGTTTCGCCGTCCTTGGCGCGCGCTTCGGCTTGGGGTGCGGGCGCGGGCCGCGCCTGCTCCGCCGCCTTGCGCACGCGCTCTGCCTCGGCACGGGCCTCGGCGAGCTGCTTCTCCGCCGCGGCCTTGGCCTGCTGTTCCTCGGCGCGGCGGCGCTCTTCCGCAGCTCGCGTGGCGGCCTCGGCAAGTTTGCGCGCCTCGGCTTCGCGTGCCTGCTGCTCGGCGAGACGCTTGCGCTCCTCCGCGGCTCGTGCTGCCGCTGCCGCACGTGCACGCTGCTCGGCGAGCCGTGCGCGCTCCGCATCGGCGCGATCGGCGGCTTCGGCGAGCCTGCGTGCTTCCTCGCGCTGCTGGCGCTCTGCTTCCTCGGCCAACCGGCGCGTGCGCGCTTCGGCCGCGCGTGTTTCCGCTTCCGTCGCCTGGCGCTCGGCCATGTCCTTGGCAAGCGCCTCCGCCTGGCGGCGCACTTCGGCTGCCCGCGCCTTCTGCTCGGCTTCGAGCTTCGCCCGCGCCGCTTCCTCCGCCTCGCGCGCCTCACGATCGCGGCGCGCCTGCTCGAGCAGGCGGGCTGCTTCTTCCTGGCGGCGCTTTTCAGAAGCTTCCCGTTCGGCGATCGCGGCACGACGGGCGGCCTCGGCGCGCTCCCGTTCGGCAGCCGCTTCCGCCTCGGCCTTGCGCGCAGCCTCCTGCTGACGGCGCGCGGCCTCGGCCTGCTGCTCGTCCGCGACGCGGCGTGCTTCCTCGGCCGCAAGCTTCTCCTCGGCCCGCTTCAGCGCTTCCGCGCGCGAGGCATCGTCAGGCTGGCGGGCGATCTGAGGCTCCGGCTCCGCACGTTTCTCCGGCGCGGGTGCCGGCGAGACAGGTGCCGGCGAAGCAGGTATCGGCGTCGCGGGCGACACGGGGGGCGTCGCCGCGATCCTGTTCTCAGGCGTTGCGCTTTCAACCGGGCGGCTCAAGCGCGCGAGCAGGTCCTGGTGCACGCGGCTCGTCTCATGCAGCCACTCGGCAATTCTCTCGATCAGACTCTTGCTCGCGTAGGACCGGCGCTCGGCGGACGGCGCAGGTTCAGTCTGTGCGACGGCACCATCAGGCACCACGGCCGCGAGCACCATCAGCCCCATGCAAAGAGCGCCGATCAGAGCCCCGCGCCGACGCCGGCCCGAGATCGCGTAATGCCCTCTCCGAGGTCGATTTCGGCGGGCATTCTCAAATCCTTGCATGATAATCCTGACACAACTTCGCAACGCAGGAAGCCAGCTTAGCCAAATCCTTGCGCGGGCGCCATTGCCGCCCTGCCACGTGCGCGCAAGATCGACGCCGGCGCGTCGATCAGGTGCCGGATCGCGAGCGCTGCGGAGGCGGTGAGGCAGCCTCGCGCGGCGGCTCGGGCGACTTCGGCGGCTCGCGGCCGGCCAGTCGCGCAAGGCTCGCCGTCAGCGAGGGCGGCAGCGTCGTCTCGCGCACGGCGTGCGGCAGCGGGCGCGTGCCTTGTGTGCGCGGAGGCAGAGGGCCGGGAATAGGTGGCGGCGGCGGGGTCCGCTGGCCGTCGAGGGGCGGCGGACTGGGCGGGCGCTGATGCGGCAGCGGTGGCGGCGGCTCAGGCGGCGCACCTTTCGCGGCGGCGGGCGGCGGCATGGGCGGACGGACACCCGGCGGCGGTCCAGGTGGTGCCGGTGGCGGTGGCGGACTCGCGGGGAAGGGGCCGAGCGAAGGCCCCGGCAAGGGCTGCGACTGTGCGGCGAGCGGCACGCCCGGAAGGGTCGGGCCGCCTTTCGAGGGCGCCGCTTCGACCACCGGAGGCGGCGGCGCGTGGCCGTTCGGCAATGGCAATGGCCGGCCGCCGATCGGCGAGCCGTTGCCGGCTGCCGGCGGGACAGCGGTCCGAGGTGCTGGCGGGGGCGGCGGTGCCGTTCGCGTCGGGCTGGCGGCCGGTCCAGGCAGCGGCCCGGGCGCCGGACCTGGCGGCGGCGCGGGTCTCGGCTTCGCCGAGGCCGCGAGCCCAGGCTGTGGCGTGACAGGCGGTGGCGTTGCGAGCGGCCCGTTCGGCATGATCGGCGGGCCGGCCCCATTCGCGGCAAAAGGCGGCGCGCCCGTCCGCGGCGCAGGCCGTGGCGGCTCCGCCAGGGGTCCTGCGCCGTTGGTGCGCGCTGCGGCAGGCTGCGTAACGGGCGCCGGCGGCTCCTTGTCCTTGCCGTTGGCAGCTTCCTTGCCGTTGGCGGCCTGGCGCTGTGCGCCCATCTTCATGGCCCGGCGGCCCATCTTCTTCTCGGACTTGGCCACGAGACGGATGAGCTGCAGCGCGTCGCGCTCCGACAGGGGCTGCCCGTAGTAGAAGCCCTGGGCGTACTCGCAGCCGAGCGCGCGGAGGAACGCGGCGTCCTCCGGCGCTTCGACACCTTCGGCAATGACCTTGTGGCCAAGCTCGTGCGCCAGCAGCACGATCGCGCGGACGACGGCCGCGCCGCTGTCGCTCTCCGTACCGGCCTGCACGAGCGCCTTGTCGATCTTGAGCGTATCGAAGGGGAAGCGCTGCAGATAAGCCAGCGACGAGTAGCCCGTACCGAAGTCGTCGATCGCAAGGTCGGCGCCAGCACTCTTGATGAGCTCGAGGACGTGCGTCGCGCGCTCGGGATTCTCCATCACGAGCGACTCGGTGATCTCGAGGCGCAGCGAGCCGCGCGGCACGACATTGCGGCCGAGCAGATGGCGGATCTCCGGCACGATATCGGCCTTGAGCAACTGGCGGCTCGAAACGTTCACGCTGACGAATACCGGCTGCTCGGCGCGCGGCAGCGCGGCCTGCCATTTCGCGACCTCACCGATGGCGCGCGAAAGCACGTAGGAGCCGAGCTTGACGACGAGGTCGGTCTCCTCGGCGACGGGAATGAACTCCGCGGGACTGAGCTGACCGTAACGCGGATGCTCCCAGCGCACGAGCGCCTCGAAGCCGACGAGGCTCTCGTTCGAGAGTGCGACGATCGGCTGATAGAGCACCGTGAGGCGGCCCTGGTCGATGGCGCGGCGCAGGTCGCTCTCGATGGCGATGCGCTCGTCCTTCTCGCCGCGCATCTGCGGCGTGAAGATCTCGATGCGGTCGGTGCCAGCGCGCTTGGCGCGGTACATGGCCGTCTCGGCTTCGCGCAACAGCTCGCGGGCATCCGTCTGGTTCTCATCGGCCGTCGCAATGCCGATCGAGCCCGTGAGGATGATCTCCTGGTTGGCGATCTTGATCGGCGAGCGCAGCGAACGGCGCAGGCGCTCGGCGAGCATGGCGAGCTCGCGCGGGTCGTGCTGGGCGGGAATGAGGATCGCGAACTGGTCGCCACCGATGCGCGCGAGCGTGTCGCTGGTGTTGAGCGTGCGCTGCAGGCGGCGCGCGACCGTGAGCAGGAGGCTGTCGCCGACGACGAGGCCGAAGGCGCTGTTGACGCTCTTGAACTTGTCGAGATCGAGCAGCAGGACCGTGGGCCTCAGCGCCGGCTCGCTGCGCCCGCGCGCGATCGCCATGGCGAGGCGATCGATGAAGAGTTCGCGGTTCGGCTGGCCGGTGAGACTGTCATGCACGGCGTCGTGCATCAGGCGCTCGCGTGCGCGCCGCGAGTCCGTCACGTCGCGGATGAGGCCGACGCAGCGCAGCGAGCGGCGGTCGGACGTCGGCACCGCGGCGCCGTCGATCTCGAACCACCGGTACGTGCTGTCGGCATGACGGATGCGGAAGTCGAGGTTCACCGTGCCGCCGGACTTGTCCTTGACGCCCTGGAACAGCAGCAGCAGACGCTCGCGGTCGGCCTGATGAAGATAGCTCAGGATATCGTCGACCTTGCCCGAGAGGTCGCCGGGCCGGAGCCCGAGCGTCGCCTCAATGAGCGGGTCCATCTTGATCTCGTCACGCCGGGCATTCCATTCCCACACGCCGACGCTCGCCATCTCGATGGCCGTGGCGCGGAGCTGGCGGTCCGAGGGACTGTTTGCGAAAGCTGGCTCGGTGACGCGGAAGGCGAACTGGGTCACCGTGAAGCCGATCAGGAGCGTGATCAGCACGAGCCCCGCGAGCAGGCCCGAGATGGCGATCTCGCCGGAGAGGCGGCCGGTCAGCGTCGCGGCGGCCCCGAAGAGCCACACGAGGAGGAGGATCCACGTCGGTGCCACCGCCAGCGCGCGATCGAGCCCGCGCAGGCAGAAGTAGAGGATCACGAGGCCGCCGAAGGCACCGATGGCGCCGAGCGAGAGCCGCGCGACGGTTGCGGCAAGGCGCGGATCGAGCACAGCCGTCGCGACGATCACGAGCTGGCCGGCGATCCAGATGAGGAAAAGCATCCTGAGGAAGCTGTTCCACAGGTTGCCGCGCAGGAACGTGAAGAGGAAGATGACAAGGCTTGCGGCGACGGCGGCCTCCGCCACCGCCCGGTACTGCGCATTGTCCTCGGGCCGCATGGGAAAGAGCCGCGGCCAGAATCCGAAATCGACGCAGAGCAGCGCCAGCACGCACCAAGCAACCAGCGCCGCGCTCGGAAAGATCATCTTGTGGTTGGCCGCGAAGACCGCGGTCAGGAAGATCGCGAGCAGGCCGGTGAAGCCGAGCAGGATGCCGTTGAAGAGCTGGCGGTCGCGATGACGCTGCTCGTAGGAGAGCGGCTGCCAGAGCTGGATCGGCGCGACGCGCTCGGAGGCCAGCTCGACGACGAACGTAACCGTGCGGCCGGGCTCGATACTGATGCGGAAGATGTCCGCGCTGTCGTTCTTGATGCGCTCGGGTACGAAACCCTCGGACTGCGTGATGGCCTCGATGCGGCGCGCATCGAGATCGGGCCAGATCACGCCGGAGCGGGTGGTCGAGTAGCGGTTGGCGGTCAGCCACCGCTCGATGGTCTTGTTCGTCGGATTGCGGAGCGCGAACACGAGCCAGCTCGGGTTCGTGCCGGGCGTGGCGGCGCGCACGTTCATGCGGAAGGTGCCGCCCGTCGAGTCCGGTGCCGTCTCGGCCTGGATGCTGTCGCCGCGGCCCTCGTACAGCTCGCCGTGGCTGGTGATGTCGATGCGTTCAGCGTCCTCGGTGACCTCGATCGCTTCGAGTGCGAACGCCGGCGAGGCACCGGCAGCGAACCCCAGAAGCGCGACGAACAGCAGAGCGACGAGAGCGAGGACAGCGCGCGCGGAGGCAGGGCGAGCGGCCCCACGTCCGACGGTGCTTCCCCCCTTGCGCACGCCCCCCACCATCATGCGTTCCAGTCCTCCTCGATCAACCCGAAGAGGACATGATCCTGCCATTGCCCGTTGATGCGCAGATAACGGCGCGCCAGCCCCTCGCGCGTGAAGCCGTTCGCCTCCAGCACGCGCTGCGACGCCGCATTGTGCGGCAGGCACGCCGCCTCGAGGCGATGGAGGCGCAGGTCCTCGAAGGCAAAGGGCAAGACCGCCGCGAGCGCGCGGCGCATGTGGCCCTGGCGCGTGTAGGGCTCACCGATCCAGTAGCCGAGAGAAGCGGCCTGCGTGATGCCGCGGCGGACATTCGAGAAGGTGATGGCGCCGATCAGGTGGCGATCGCTCTCGCGGAAAATGAAGAAGGCATAGCCGAGGCCGTCGCGACGATTGCGCTGGTAGAGCCGGATGCGCTCGCGGTAGGCGGCACGGCTCAGCTCGTCCATGGCCCATTGCGGCTCGAAGGGCACGAGATGGTCGCGGCTGATGCGCCGGACGTAGGCCCACTGATCGTAGTCGGACATGGCCGGCGGGCGCAGCCACAGCCCGTCGCCGCGGATGAACGCGCTCGCCTCCTCGACGAAGGAAGGCCTCAGGAACGCCATGTCCGCCCTCTCCCAGCCTCAGAGACGACCATCACCGACCGCGCGCCCGGAGGCCGCTGCAAAGTCCAATGGTGCCCCAGTCCATCGAGCCCGATCAATGGCGCACCGCCCGCTGTTCGACGTTGTCCACGATACCGCGCCCTGCCTTACCGGCACCGGCGAGCGCAAACGAAAGTTTCGACTTCGCCACGAGGCGCTCGGCCAGCGCGCGCACCTGCTCCCCATTGACCGCATCGACCTTCTCGATGAGCTCCGCGGTCGGCATGAGACGACCGAGCGCCAGCATCTGGCGGGCCATCTGCTCGGCGCGCGCGATCGGGCTTTCGAGGCTCATCAGGAGACCGGCCTTGAGCTGGGCCTTGGCGCGGCGCACCTCGCCGTCCTCCGGACGCGCGGCGGCGGCCTTGTCGAGTTCGACCGACACGACGTCGATCAGCGTGCTCATGGTTTCCGGCCCGGTCGCGGCATGGATATTGAACATCCCCGTGTCACCCAGCCCCCAGGCGCTCGAATAGATCGCGTAGCAGAGGCCGCGCTTCTCCCGCACTTCCTGGAAGAGCCGGGAGGACATGCCGCCGCCGAAAAGGCCCGAGAAGACCTGCGCGGCGTAGAAATCAGGCTCCCGGTACGAGGGGCTCTGGTATCCCATGACCACGTGGGCCTGCTCGAAGCGGCGCGACGACAGCCGGACCCCGCCGGCGTACTTGGCCGGCTTGGGCACGACTCGCTTACCCCCACGAAGCGCCCCGAATAGGGCTTCAGCATGGCGCACGAGCGCCGCGTGATCGACGTTCCCCGCGACGGAAAGCACCATGCCGCCCGCATGATAGCGCGCGGCCCGGAACGCGTGCATGTCGGCGGAGGTGAAGCGCGCGACGGTCCGCGCCGTGCCGAGAATGGGGCGGCCGAGCGGCTGGCGCGGGAAGGCCGCGTCCTGGAGGAGGTCCATCACGATCTCCTCGGGGCTGTCGCGGGTCGCCGCGATCTCCTGGAGGATCACGTTCCGCTCCCGTTCCACCTCCTCCCCGGGATAAGTCGGACTGAGCATGATGTCGGCGAGGATCTCGAGCGCTATGGCCAGGTCGTCCTTGAGCAGGCGTGCGTAGAAGGCGGTCGAATCGAGGCTCGTCGCGGCATTGAGTTCGCCGCCGACCTCCTCGATGCCCTCGGCGATCTCCCGAGCGCTCCGCCGGGCGGTGCCCTTGAAGGCCATGTGCTCGATGAAGTGGGAAATGCCGTGCTCGCGGGCGCCCTCGTGGCGGGCACCTGTCGCTACCCATACGCCGAGCGCGACCGTCTCCACGTGCGGCATGTGATCGGAGATGATCGTCAGGCCGTTCGACAGGCGCGTCTCGTTGAGATGGCCGTTGCGTTGCATGTCAGGCGCGCCCCGCACGGGCAAGCGCAGCGATGTGGCGCGCGATTACCGCGGCATCATTCGGCAGCACCGTGACGCGCTCATGAAGCGTGCGCTGGCGGGCGACCGTTTCGGGCTCGGCAGGCACGCGGCCGACCGCACGGCGCATAGCATCGGGGAACTTCGCCGGGTGTGCCGTCGCGAGCGTGACCATCGGCACATCGGACCTGCGCGGCACGCGTCCTGCGGCGGAGACGGCGACGGCCGTATGCGGATCGGCGAGATAGCCGGTTGCGGCTTCGAGCAAGCGGATCGTGGCGAGCGTGGTCGCCTCGTCCGTGCGCTCGGCATCGAAACCCTCGGTGAGCTGGCCATGCTCGCCCTGTGTAAGGGCGAAGCTGCCGCGCTCGGATAGCTCGCGCATAAGCGCATTGACGCGCTCGGCATTGCGTCCTGTCAGCTCGAAGAGCAGGCGCTCGAAGTTCGAGGAGATCTGGATGTCCATGCTCGGGCTGAAGGTTGCAGCAACCTCCCGGCTCTCGTAGCGGCCGGTCTCCAGCATGCGCGCGAGGATGTCATTGACGTTGGTCGCAATGACGAGCCGGTCGACGGGCAGCCCCATGCGCTTCGCGGCATAGCCCGCGAGCACATCGCCGAAGTTCCCCGTCGGCACGCAGAAGCTGATCAGCCGTCCCGGCGCGCCGAGCGCCACGGCCGACGTGAAGTAGTAGACGATCTGGGCCATGAGCCGCGCCCAGTTGATCGAATTGACGCCGGCAAGGCCGAGACGATCGCGGAAGGCCAGATCGTTGAACAGCGCCTTCACGATGTTCTGGCAGTCGTCGAACGTGCCCTGGACCGCAATAGCGTGGACGTTGGCCTCGCCGGGCGTCGTCATCTGGCGGCGCTGCACGTCGCTGACGCGGCCCTCGGGAAAGAGCATGAAGATGTCGATCGCGTCGCGTCCGCGGAACGCCTCGATGGCGGCGCCACCGGTGTCGCCCGACGTCGCGCCGACGATCGTCGCGGTGCGGCCGCGGCTCGTCAGCGCGCGATCCATGAGGCGCGAGAGCACCTGCATGGCCACGTCCTTGAAGGCGAGCGTCGGCCCGTGGAAAAGCTCGAGGATCCAGTCCGCGGGACCGATCTGCACGAGCGGCGTCACGACCCGATGGTTGAAGGTCGCATAGGCGTCCGCGACGATCGCCGCGAGATCGGCCTCAGGGATCTCACCGCCGACATACGGCTTCATGACGCGGACGGCGACGTCCTCGTAGGACATCCCGGCAAACGCCGCGATCTCCTCGCGGGTGAACACCGGCCACTGCTCGGGCAGGTACAGGCCGCCGTCGCGGGCGAGCCCGGTCAGCAGGACATCCTCGAATCCGAGCGCCGGCGCGGCGCCGCGTGTACTGATGTATCTCACGAACGGTCCATTGGTCGGGTGCCGCGTGGGCGGGCGAAAGAAGCCGGAACCATGGCAAAAGCCACTGTCCGGCGGAAAGGTCATATCACGGCTTCAAGCCAATGATATCAGCTCAAATTTGTCTGTAACTTGCGGCCTCACACCTTCGGCGTCCGGCCAGCGAGCACCTCGGCAAAGACCTCGCGGTCGACATTGCTGCCGGAGAGCACCACGCCGACCCGCTTGCCGGCCATTTTCTGGCGCTCCTGCATGAGCGCGGCGAAGGCCGCGGCACCGGCGCCCTCGGCGAGGTTGTGCGTATCCTCATAGTAGGCGCGCATGGCACCCGCAATTTCGTCCTCACTGACCTGGACGATGCGCGCCGCACCCCTTGCCAGCACATCGAGGGCCGTCGGGTCGGGCACACGACACGCCATGCCATCGGCAAACGTGGCCGCGGCGTTCGTGACGACGGACTTGCCGGCAGCGAGCGAGAGCGCGACGGCCGGCGCATTGGCCGCCACCACGCCGACGACCTCCGTCTTCGCGCCGATGAGGTCGCGCGCCATGATCATGCCGCAGGCGCCCGAGCCCATGCCGATCGGCACATAAACCGTGTCGAGATCGGGCAGGGCCGTCAGGAATTCGCGCCCCGCCGTCGCGACGCCCTTCACAAGTGCGGC
This sequence comes from Hyphomicrobiaceae bacterium, assembly GCA_035565975.1. GTDB lineage: Bacteria > Pseudomonadota > Alphaproteobacteria > Rhizobiales > Hyphomicrobiaceae. The sequence continues at coordinate 4,720 of DATMRT010000141.1, read as the reverse complement.
ATCGAACGGCGGCACGATGTGCAGGTTGCGCTCGGCCGCGAGACGGAAAGCCTCGTCCTTCGCCTCATCGAAATCGACGCCGTGCTCGATCAGCTCGGCACCGAACGCGCGCATGGCCGCGTTCTTCTCGCGCGAGTTGCCGTGCGGGACGAGGATCACACTCTTGAGGCCGACGGCGGTCGCCGCGCGAGCCACGGACTGACCGTGATTGCCGCGCGTCGCCGTGATGACGCCTTCGATCTTCGCGCCCGATTGCCGAAGATCGTTCATATAAGTAATGCCGCCGCGCACCTTGAAGGCACCGATCGGTGTGTGGTTCTCGTGCTTGACGAAGACGTCGCAACCGGCCCGGCGCGAAAGCAGCGGCCAGAAGTGCTGTGGCGTCGATGGCATATGCCGGCCAACGACCTCGGCGGCAGCTTCGAGCTCGGCCAGTGTGAACATGGAAAGTCCTCCGAGGCGCACGCGCGGCAAGACGAAAGTGCCCGGTTGCCATACGGCGCAACGCTGCAAGGGTTTAGCAGCGGTGCAGCGTGAGCGAAAGGCGATGCAGCTCTGCCCTGCGATATTCGCCCTCGCGAGCGCACCAATATCCGCCGTCACATAATCGCGACAAACCCGCAGTGGCAGGCGGGAAGTGGAGAACGAAGCGCGTGGCTACCGTCTCTGAGCAATCGCTCGAAAGCTGGCCGCCGAGCCCGGCGGTCGGCTACGCCGCGGCCTTCGGCCTCTCACTTGCCATGGCGGTCGGCATGAGTCTGGCGCGCTTTGCCTATGCGCTCGTGCTGCCGGCCATGCGCAACGATCTCGCCTGGAGCTACACGGAAGCCGGCGCGCTCAATACGATCAATGCTGTAGGCTATCTGGCGGGCGCAATCCTCGCGGTCGCGACCGTGCGCCGTCTGGGCTCGAAGATGCCGTTCATCGTCGGCTTGTGGGTGACGTCGCTGACCGTTCTGGCGACGGCGTTCGTGCGCGACTTCACGATCATCGCCCTGCTTCGAGCCTTCAGCGGAGCCGCTGCGGCCTACGTCTTCGTCACAGGTGGTGTGTTGGCGGCCAGCGTATTTGCCCAGGACGCGCGTCGAGCAACATCAGCGATCGCGATCTACTTCGCCGGCGGCGGGCTCGGCCTGTTCGTGACGGCGCTCACCATTCCCTGGCTGCTCGATGCGCGCGGCGATGCGGCCTGGCCGGACGCATGGCTGCTGCTCGGCCTCATGTCGGTCGTCATGTCCGCGATTGCCACGTTCGCCGCCCGTCCGGTCAACGTGGCCCCTCGCACGCGCCAGCCGATGCCCTGGTCGAAGGGCGCGATGACACCGCTGTTCATCGGCTACGGTTGCTTTGCGCTCGGCTACTTCGCTTACATGACGTTCGTCGTCGCGTGGATGCGCGAGCTGGGCATGAACGGCAGCGAGATCGCAATGGTCTGGGCCGCCCTCGGACTCTCGACCATCCTGTCGATCCATATCTGGGCACGGCCGTTTGCCATCTGGCCAGGCGGAAGAGCTTTCGCCGCCGTCATGGCGACCGTCGGCGTCGGCGCCGCTTTGCCGCTGGTCGGCGGCGGCCTCCCGGTCATGATCATATCCGCGCTGCTGTTCGGCTGCTTCTTCATGGTACCGGCGGCCATTACGGCTTTCATCAAGGCGTCGCTACCACCCGTGCTCTGGGGCGAGGTCTTCGCCGCCTTCACGCTCGTCTTCTCGATACTTCAGTGCTTCGGGCCGGCGGCGACGGGTTACCTCGCGGACATCACGGGTAGCCTCGCAGCGGGCCTCGGCATTTCGGCCGCCCTCCTGCTGATCGGTGCTGTGGCTGGCTGGGCACAGCGGCAGGTTGCGTAATCTCAATATACAATCATTAGTTGCATAACGAGTAGAATCGCCACACGTTCTGCAACGTCCACTTGTGTCCGCTGCACGTGTGGTCCAGACCCGAACTCAGAATGAGGCGCCAACGTGAACGCATTACGGCGCCTCAATTTTTTATCAACCACATTGTGACTGAACAGTGGCGAGCCGCCACGATTAAGTCTCTACCAGACCACGCGAATCATCGAGCTTTCCCCTCGAAAGGAGAAATCCGATGCGTGGTCGTCGCCGCCCCTTCGGCCCCCGCTTCTACACAACCCCGTGGGTGATTGTGTCACTTGTGGCACTTCTCCTGGGGACCCCTGTGGCCTTGCGGCAAGGCTCGTTCGCGCGCACCCCTGATGAGCAGGCCTATCGCGCGGGCGCTCTTCCCCAGGTATCAGGTCTCGAGGGCGTGGCCCGCGTGCTCGACGGCGACACCATCGAGATTTCCGGCCAGCGCGTCCGCCTCGAAGGCATCGACGCCCCCGAAGGCAGCCAGGCCTGCGCCCGCGCGGGCGGCGGCACCTGGCGCTGCGGGCAGGAGGCGTCCAATGCCCTGCAGAAGCTGATCGGCCGCCAGAGCGTGCGGTGCGAGAACCGGGGCTCGGACAGCTATGGCCGGGTGCTCGGCATTTGCTTCGTCGGCGCAACCGATATCAACGCCGAGATGGTACGGCGCGGATTCGCCTGGGCTTTCGTCAAGTATTCGCGGACGTACGTCGCCGAGGAGGCCGAAGCGCGCTCACAGGGCGCCGGCATCTGGCAGGCCCCGACGATAACCGCCTGGGACTATCGCGCGGGCCGGTGGACGACCGCTGACAATGCCATCCCCGGCGGCTGCCCCATCAAAGGCAACATCACGTCCAGCGGACGCATCTACCACATGCCGTGGAGCCCCTGGTACGAGAAGGTACGCATCGATACGGCGAAGGGCGAGCGCTGGTTCTGCTCCGAGCGCGAGGCCATCGCGGCGGGCTGGCGCCCCGTCCACGTGAACTGAACGAACGAAATCGACGCCCGGCCGCCGGTGAGCCGGGGACGCTTGAAAGGGCCGCCCATAGGGCGTTTTTCCCTCGCCTCGCGGACGCTTTCGTGTATAAGGCTGCGGTCTTGCGCACCCCTTCCGAGGGGGCGCAGCCCGTAACGCGACCCGGCTGGACGACATCCCGGCCGTGGCCGCAGATGCGGCGCGACATCTGACCAGATGCCCAGCTGCCATCACCCGAAAAACACGAGTGCGCCCGGTCTGGCCGGACGCCAGAGCGAAAGGACAACCCGATGTCGCTGACCACCGAGCGCAAGCAGCAGGTGATCAAAGATTTTGCCACCAAGGATAAGGATACCGGCTCGCCGGAGGTCCAGATTGCCATCCTGACCGAGCGCATCAACGGTCTGGCTGATCACTTCAAGACGCACAAGAAAGACAATCACTCGCGCCGTGGCCTGCTCAAGATGGTGAGCCAGCGGCGGCGACTGCTCGACTACGTGCGCGCCAAAGACGAGGCCCGCTACCAGAAGATCATCGAGCGCCTCGAACTGCGTCGCTGATCAGAACTCTAACAAGACGAGGCGGGATATGAGCTCGAGCCCGCTTTCCGAACGATGCGAAATGGCGCCGCGCCCATGGGGGCAGCGGCGCTCGAGCTGTTGATGAAGGATACGTACGGAAATGTTCAACACCCACAAGGTCGAGATTGACTGGGGCGGGCGCAAGCTGACGCTCGAAACCGGCCGCATGGCGCGTCAAGCCGACGCCGCGGTCTACGCGCAGTATGGCGAGACGAGCGTGCTCGCGACTGTCGTCGCGGCAAAGAGCGTGAAGCCGGGCATTGATTTCTTCCCGCTGACCGTGAACTACCAGGAGAAGTTCTACGCCGCCGGCAAGATCCCAGGCGGCTTTTTCAAACGCGAAGGGCGCCCGACCGAGAAAGAGACGCTGACTTCGCGCCTCATCGACCGCCCGATCCGCCCGCTATTCGTCGAGGGCTTCAAGAACGAGACGCAAGTCGTCGTCACGGTTCTGAGCCATGACCTCGAGAACGACCCCGACATTCTTGCGATGGTCGCGTCCTCTGCCGCGCTGACGCTCTCGGGTCTCCCGTTTCTCGGCCCGATCGGCGCCGCGCGCGTCGGCGTCATCAACGGCGAGCTCGTGCTCAATCCGATGATCGACGAGATGGGCGAGAGCGCGCTCGACCTCGTCATCGCCGGCACGACCGACGCGGTGATGATGGTCGAGTCGGAAGCCAAGGAGCTTTCCGAGAAGCAGATGCTCGAGGCCGTGATGTTCGGCCATCGCGGCTTCCAGTCGGTGATCGAGGCGATCATCAAGCTCGCCGAGAAGGCGGCCAAGGAGCCGTGGGACTTCCAGCCCGTCGACCTGAGCGCCGAGAAGGCGCAGATGAAGGCGCTCATCGAGGAAGACCTGCGCACGGCCTTCGCGACCCCGGAGAAGCAGAAGCGCTACGCGCTCATCGACGCGGCCAAGGAAAAGGCCATGGCCGCCATGCTGCCGGCCGATGCGGACGCCGCAACGCAGGTGAAGCTCGCCGGCGTGTTCAAGTCGCTCGAGGCCGACGTCGTACGCGGCGACATCATCCGCACCGGCAAGCGCATCGACGGCCGCGATCTCAAGACTGTCCGCCCCATCCAGTCGGAAGTGCATGTGCTGCCGCGCACGCACGGCTCGGCGCTCTTCACGCGCGGCGAGACGCAGGCCGTCGTGGTCGCAACGCTCGGCACGGGTGACGACGAGCAGATGATCGACGCGCTGGAGGGCACGCGCAAAGAGCGCTTCATGCTCCACTATAACTTCCCGCCCTTCTCCGTCGGCGAGACGGGCCGCATGGGGTCGCCCGGCC
>DATMRT010000140.1:0-12172 GCA_035565975.1 Hyphomicrobiaceae bacterium | reverse complement strand
ACTACATCGACCATCCGCAGGCATGGCGGAACTCGCTCGAACTGCTCGCCAAGGAAGTGCTGCCGAAGGTGAAGCACCTCTCGGCGTGAAGCTGCGTCGGCCGTAAAACAAAACGCCCGCCGGAAATCTCCGGCGGGCGTTGTGCTGATATCAGGCCGTTGGGCGCCGGCCGTCGCGTCAGGTCAGAACTTGTAGTTGATGCCACCGCGCACGATGTGGAGATCCTCCACAGTTGCACGCGCGTTGCCTGGACCGCTCAATCGGAACGAGTCGTCGAGATCGACATACAGATACTCGCCCTTGATGCTCCAAGCCCGATCGAGCTTGACTTCGAGACCACCACCGATAGTCCAACCGGTGATTGTGTCGCTGCCGGACCCGATGTTGTCCCTTGCACCCACATCGGCCATAGCGAGACCGCCCGTGAAGTAGGGCATCCAGCCATTCATATCGAGACCAACGCGTCCGCGAAGCGTCCACAGCCAATCAATGTCAGCCGATGACACACCGAATGATCCCTTGATGTCGGAATACGACAAGTCGGTCTCGATACCCCAGACAACCTGACCACTCTGGAAGTTGTAGCCGAGCGTGCCGCCGCCAATGAAACCGTCCGGCTCCGGGCTCGCGTAGACGCCGCCGCCGTTGAACAGATACGCGTCCGACCAGCCATAGCCCGCCTGAAGGCCGACATAGAGGCCCGTCCACAGGTAGCGCGGCGGACCGTAGTCCGGCTCGTCCTTGTACGATGTGCGGCCGCCGAGATCGGCTGCCTGGGCAACCGGGGCAGCAACGGCAAGCGCCAGGGCAGCAGCCATCACACTCTTGATTAGTGAACCACGAGACATTCGCTTAACCCCCATTCCTGGTCCCAAGTGGCGGCTTAACGCTCTACTCCGCGACTCGGTTCAACTGCCTGCCCGAGAGGTGCTCATCGCTTGTGAGCAAGAAACGAGCGGATTGGAATGAGATAGTGCTTGCACTTGGCAAACGTCAACTTAATGACGACGCGAATTTGCACGGTTGATTTCCATCGTGATCAATACACAACCCGTGTTGCCCATAACGGGAATGTGATTGATCTCACGTTCAATTTTCCGGGCAGCACCGTCAGTCCGACCTCGGATCAGTTCGGCGAATCGCGCCGTCACAAATCCGCCTCAAAAGCGCCGCCGTGGCGCCACTCGACACAAGCGCACGTATCTGGGAACCTGCGCCCCGCATCTGTGGGCACTTGGGGAATCCTTTGAAACAGAAAGTCGGGCTGAAGGAGGGGCTGAGCCACTTCCTTGCCGAGCCACGCCTCGAGAACCTGACGGATGGCGCAGGCCGGCGCTGGCTGTCCGTCCCCGGACACGAGGCCGGTGTCATCCCCTCCTACGAGAACCGGAACCGGCGCTGGCGGCTGTCGCGGCAGGGCAATGCGGAATTCTACGAGGAGACGGCCACGCTCGTGTTCAGCTACCTGCTCGACCGGCTGCAACCCGAGACGGTCTTCGATATCGGGGCATGGCAGGGATACTTCAGCCTGCTCGCCGCGTCGCACATCGCGGCCCGGCCAACCGTCTTCGGCTTCGACATGCGCCCAGCGGGCATCGAAGCCACCGTGCAGCGCGTGCAAGAGCTCGGCTGGGCGGATCGTGTGCACCCGCGCCTCTGCGGCCTCTCCGACACGCACATCGGCGCGACGCGCGTGTGGGCAGCGCGCATGAAGATGTTCGAGAGCAAGCCGCGCGAGGAGGAGTACCGCGAGGCGGTATGGCGCCGCCTCAAGTTCTTTCTCAAAGGCGATGCGCGGCGCGGGCTCAGGGAGGTGGATCTCACGGTGACGACGCTCGACCGCTTCTGTACCGACCACGGCGTCGCCCCGCGGCTCATGAAGATCGACGTCGACGGCTATGAAGGCAAGATCCTGCGCGGCGCCGGGCATCTTCTGAGGACGGCGAAGCCGACCATTCTGCTGGAGCTTCACCGCGACGAGGCGCAGCGTGACGGCATTACGCGCACGAAAGTGGCGGACATCCTCTTCGAGGCCGGGTACGAGGCGCTATTCCTGACCGATCATCATGCGCGAGAGCGGTGCCAGCTCGTTCCGGTGCAGCGAGGCCATCCCTTGCTGACCCGGCAGGAGACGGACATGCTCATCTTCTATCCGTCGGACCTTGCGAGCTGAGAGGACGGTCAAGCCGCGCGGCCGAGCGCCGCCAGGATGCGCGCCCAGCTTCGCGCACCCTTGCGGAACGAGGTCAGGTTGTATTTCTCGTTCGGCGAGTGAATGCGATCGTCCTCGAGGCCGAAACCGACCAGCAGACTGTCCATGCCAAGGTCCTCGCGGAACGACTGGACGATCGGGATCGAGCCGCCGAGCGCGATCAGCGGCGCCGGCTTTCCCCATTCCTCGCTGAGCGCCTTCGCCGCTTTCTCGATGTAGGGCGCGGTCGTGTCGAATGCGATTGCGGGACTGCCGGGCCGACTGGCGAACTCGGCTTTGCAATCCGCCGGCAGGCGTGCGTCGACGAATTCCTTGATCCCCGCGATCACCTTCTTCGGATCCTGGCCGGGGACCAGTCTGCACGTGATTTTCACCGAGGCCTTGGACGGTATGACCGTCTTGGTGCCGACGCCCTGATAGCCGCCGCTGATGCCATTGAATTCGAGCGTCGGACGAGACCAGGTCTGCTCCATCACCGAATAGCCGGGCTCGCCTGCGGGAACCGATAGCCCGACACCGCCGAGGAACGCTTTATCGTCGAAACCGAGGCTCCGCCACTGCTTGAGCTGCTTCGCTGTTGGCTTGATGATGCCGTCGTAAAAGCCAGGGGTCTGCACCCTGCCGTTCTTGTGCATGGCGCCGCAGATCTGCGTGAGGACGCGGATCGGGTTGGCCGCGGCGCCGCCATAGAGGCCGGAATGGAGATCGCGGCTCGCGGCCGTGATGACGAGTTCGCCGGCGGCCATGCCGCGGAGCTGGGTCGTGATCGAGGGCGTGTCCTTGTCCCACTGCCCGGTGTCGCAGACGAGCGCGAGATCGCGCTTCACCTCCTTCCCATGCTTGGCGAGAAAGCCCGGAAGTGACGGCGAGCCGCACTCCTCCTCGCCTTCGAGCAGCACGGTCACCGCGATCGGCAGCTCACCAACGGCCGATTTCCAGGCGCGCGCCGCCTCGAAGAAGGTCATGAGCTGGCCTTTGTTGTCCTCCGCGCCGCGCGCGACGATGACCTTGCCGTTGCCCTTCTCGGTTGCGATCCGCGGCTCGAAGGGCGGCGTCTTCCACAGTTCGAGCGGGTCGGGCGGCTGTACGTCGTAGTGACCGTAGAAGAGCACATGCGGCATTCCCGCCGGCACCTTTGTCCGGTCATGCGCGACCACCATGGGGTGGCCCGTCGTCGGGACGACCTTGGCCGTTGTGAAACCGATGTCCGAGAGCTCCTTCGCACACCACTCGGCCGCGCGGTTGCAGTCGGCCTTGTAGGCCGGATCGGTCGAGATCGAAGGAATGCGCAAAAGCTCGAAAAGGCGATCCAGCGCCGCCTGCTGGCCGGCGTCGAGTTTCTTTAGAACATCGCGGAGCTGGTCACTCATACTTGTACATCCCTGTCTGTCGGCGGCGGCGGCGTTCAGGCCAGTCTATCGGGCGGCCCTCCAAGGCCGTCAAGCGCGACGAACTCGCGACTGCAACCGCGCTTGGTCGCACAACGTTGAACAATATGACACCTCTGTCTTTCCCCACACCCGCCGGGCTGATAAGCCATGCGCGCAATAATTCCGCTTGCGCCGGAAGTGGAGTCCCATCCTATGACGACGACTGCTGCAGCCACCCGCCACGTCTATCTGTTCGGACCGTCCCGGACGGACGGAAAGGCCGACATGAAAGCCCTGCTCGGCGGCAAAGGCGCCAATCTCGCGGAGATGTCGGCGCTGGGCCTGCCGGTGCCGCCGGGCTGCACGATCACGACCGAGGTCTGCACGGCCTACAATTCCAATGGCGGCAAGATCCCGCAGGATGTGCAAGCCGAGGTGCGCGCCGCCATCGCGGAAATCGGGCGCGGCGTCGGCGCGAGGTTCGGGGATCCGGCAGCGCCGCTGCTCGTCTCCGTCCGTTCGGGCGCGCGCGCGTCAATGCCCGGCATGATGGATACGATCCTCAATCTCGGCCTCAACGATCAAACCGTCGAAGGGCTCGCCGCACGCTCGAACAACCCGCGCTTTGCCTATGACAGCTACCGCCGCTTCATCCAGATGTATGCCGACGTCGTGCTCGGCGTGGACCACAGCGTATTCGAGGACATTCTCGAGAACCATAAGAACCTGAACGGCTTCTCGCTCGATACGGACCTCACTGCCGAGGACTGGAAGAGCGTGATCACCGAGTACAAGGCGGCGATCGAGGATGCGATCGGCAAGCCCTTCCCGCAGGACACGAACGAGCAGCTCTGGGGCGCCGTCGCGGCCGTGTTCGGCTCCTGGCAGAATGCGCGCGCGATCACCTATCGCCGCCTCCACGACATTCCCGATAGCTGGGGCACCGCCGTCAACATCCAGGCCATGGTTTTCGGCAACATGGGACCGACCTCGGCCACGGGCGTTGCCTTCACGCGCAATCCCTCGACCGGAGCCAAGCAGCTCTACGGCGAGTTCCTGGTCAATGCCCAAGGCGAGGACGTGGTCGCGGGCATCCGCACGCCGCAGCCGCTCACCGAAGCCGCGCGCAAGGAAGCCGGCGAGGACGCCCCCTCGCTCGAAGCCCTCATGCCCGAGACGTTCGCCGATCTCACGCGCATCTTCGCCCTGCTCGAGCGGCACTACCGCGACATGCAGGACATCGAGTTCACGGTCCAGGAGGGCAAGCTCTGGATGCTGCAGACGCGCGCCGGCAAGCGCACGACGGCGGCCGCTTTCCGCATTGCCGTCGACCTAGCCGAAGAGGGCATTCTTTCGCGCGAGGAAGCCCTCATGCGCATCGAGCCCGGCGCGCTCGACCAGCTTCTCCATCCGACCATCGATCCTGACGCCGAGAAGCGCATCATCGCGACGGGCCTGCCCGCCTCGCCGGGCGCAGCGGCGGGAGAGATCGTGTTCGATTCCGACGAGGCCGAGGCGCTCAAAGCCCAGGGCCGCGACATCATCCTCGTGCGCATCGAGACGAGCCCGGAGGACATTCACGGCATGCACGCCGCTGCGGGCATCGTCACCGCGCGCGGCGGCATGACGAGCCATGCCGCGGTCGTGGCGCGCGGCATGGGCCGGCCCTGCGTGTGCGGCGCGAGTGCGCTGCGCATCGACATGGCCGCCGGGACGCTCACGGCCAACGGGCGCACCTTCAAGAAAGGCGATCTCATCACCATCGATGGAACGGCCGGCGAGATCATCGAAGGTGCGGTGCCCATGCGCCAGCCCGAGCTGTCGGGCGACTTCGCGACGATCATGGGCTGGGCGGACAGCGTGCGCCGGCTGGGTGTGCGGGCCAATGCCGACACGCCGCGCGATGCCGAGACCGCCGTGAGCTTCGGCGCCGAGGGAATCGGCCTCTGCCGCACCGAGCACATGTTCTTCGAGGAGGACCGCATTCTCGCCATGCGCGAGATGATCTGCGCGACCGACGAAGCCGGACGGCGCAAGGCGCTCGCCAAGATCCTGCCGATGCAGCGCGCTGATTTCGAGCAGCTCTTCGAGATCATGGGCGCGCGGCCGGTGACCATCCGCCTGCTCGACCCGCCACTGCACGAGTTCCTGCCGCACGAGGAGCGCGAGATTGCCGCGGTCTCGAAAGCGCTCGGCATTTCGCCGGCGACGCTGAAAGCGCGCGTCACCGAGCTTCATGAGTTCAATCCCATGCTCGGCTTCCGCGGCTGCCGGCTTGCGATCCGCTATCCCGAGATCACCGAGATGCAGGCGCGCGCGATCTTCGAAGCGGCCATCGCCGTCTCACGGCGCACCGGCATCAGCGTGACGCCCGAAGTCATGATCCCGCTCATTGCCTATCGCACGGAGTACGATCTTCTCGCGCGCGTCATTCGGGAGACGGCGCGCGCCGTCGAGAAGGAGAGCGGCGCGAAGCTCACCTACCTCATCGGCACCATGATCGAGCTGCCGCGCGCGGCGTTGAAGGCGAGCGAGATCGCCGAGGGTGCGAAGGGCGCGGAGTTCTTCTCCTTCGGCACGAACGATCTGACGCAGACGTGCCTCGGCCTCTCGCGCGACGATGCCGCGCCGATCCTCTCGAGCTACGCGGAGAAGGCCATCTTCGAGGTCGACCCCTTCGTCTCGATCGATCGGGACGGCGTCGGCGAGCTTGTCGCGATCGGCACCCAGCGCGGGCGAAAGGTCAAACCCGATCTGAAGATCGGCATTTGCGGCGAGCACGGCGGCGATCCGCGCTCGGTCACGTTCTGCCATGAGACCGGCCTCGACTATGTCTCATGCTCGCCGTTCCGCGTGCCCGTCGCGCGCCTTGCCGCCGCGCAGGCCGCAATCAGCTCAGACACTGCGGCGCGCGACAAGGATTGAAAGACCGCGCGCCTTGCCGCCGCCCAGGCGGCAATCAGCTCCGACACTGCGGCGCGCGACAAGGATTGAAAGATCGCGCGCCTTGCCGCCGCGCAGGCGGCAATCAGCTCCGACACTGCGGCGCGCGACAAGGATTGAAGGATCGCGCGCCTTGCCGCCGCGCAGGCCGCAATCACAGCGGGCGTCGTCGGTAGCACCAGAGACTGAAAATTGGCGGCGCTTCTCGCGCCTCAGCCCGCGGTTGCGTCGTCCTCATCCATGGAGGGACGGCGAGGACGGGGACCCGGATTGTTCTGCAGCAGAGCGACGGCAATCACCAGCGGAGGAAAAACGAAGCACCACGCGGCCCAGGCCGAGTGGTCACGCCGCTTGTAGCTCGCGATAATACCACCGAGCACGGCCGAGGCGGTCGCGACCAGACCCCAGACAACGATCCATTTTACGGCTTCCATCTCTCCTCCTAAAGCAACGGACTTGAAATTCGCCTCAGTTCGCGGCGGGGCGGGGCGTGAATTTCAAGTCCAAAGTTGCTTTAGAACACTACGTTTCTAAAGCGTCTTTGGACATTAAATGCGACTTTCGAGACCAACCCACGCGCGGGTCGCATTTAAGGTCCGACGCTTTAGCCCCACATTGTGCTCCAAAAATGAGTGGCGGGCCGCAAGCGCAGCCCGCCCAGACGTGGCATCCAGTGAGGTGGAAATCAAGCGCGCTGAAGCGTGCCCGATGCCAGCAGCCGCCGGGACGCCAGGCGACGCTCGCTCAATCCTTCGCGACGAAACCGAAAAAGCTGCGCCGGCCGGCCTCCCGTCTGCTGCCGCATGGTTCCCGTTGCCTCGATCACGCCGGCACCTTCCACATAGCGACGGAAATTCTGCTTGTGCAGGCTCGGGCCAAGGATCGCCTCCGCCGAACGCTGCAGATCGAGCAGCGTGAACACCGGCGGAACAAGATCCATGGCGATGGGCCGAACACGCAGTCGGGCCCTGAGACGGCCGAGCGCAGCGGCGAGGATCTGAAGATGATCCGCGACCATGCGCGAGGACAGGAGCCCCTCGGCGTCCATGCCCTCCAGGTAGCCCCCCTCGCCAGCACATGGCGCGAGGCTCTGCACGAGCGCGCAGCGTTCGAGCGTGCTGGTCTCTTCCCAGGGCGTGCTGTCGAGACCGAACGCGCTGCGAATGCGCCGTGATTGACGCTCGAGCGCCTGATCTCCGGCAAGCGTCGCGGACTGGGCACGGCTCAACAGAAGCTGCCCGACACGCTCATGCCCCGTCAGGCCGCCGCGCCGGCGGCGATCCTCCCAAGGCATGTAGTCGAGGCAGCGACGCCATGTGCCCCGTACGACACCTGCGCGCTGCTGGGGCGGAACGAGCCCCAGAAAACCGATCGAAAGGGCGGAGCACGGATCCCCGATCCCGCTGCCGGCGCCGGTTCGGCGCGCGGTGTGTACCTGCTCGAGCCTTCCCACCTCGAGCCCGGTATTGTCGAGGAGCCAGTCCCGTACCCCGAGGTCGAGACACTTATGGACTCCCGGATCGAAGGCCACGCTTGGAAAGCGGGCTTCGCTCGTACTTCCTTCGTCGACAAGAACTACTGGCTCGTCCCCCTCGACACTCAACAGACATGCTGCCAGTTCAACCGCAAATCCCCCATACGACGGTCGGCGTTCGACCATCGGGGCAATCCGCTCGGACATGCATTCCCCCGTCGCTGTGCGTGCGGCCCCCCGACCCTGCTCAGCGTTGTGATCATCCGACAGGAATTTGTCATTTTTCGTACAAGCAGTTTCTCAACGATCACAATTGCTTCTGGCTGGACACGTCGCAGTTCGGCCACGCCGCAACCGAACTTATTAATGCTCAAGGACTTAGGTGCCGCCGGGCGCCCGCTCGCGCCTTCGATCAAAAATATCGAAAAATGTCTTTCCCCAGCAAAGTTTCCGGCCGGGGCGGAATGCGTTTCGGCAATGGTGGCCGCAAAAAGGCCACGTGCCGTCAGTGCGTCCAGGGCTCGCGACGGCCGAATTTGAAGTTGTCGGCGTAGGATTTGCGAACCGGCTGGCGAACATTCGGCTCACTCAGACGGAAGGCAAGGCCATTGCGCTTCGCGTAGGCGATCGCCTCTTCCTTGGTCTCGAACTCGAGGCGGACCTGCGCGCGCATGTCGGTGGAGCTCGTCCAACCCATCAACGGGTCGACCTCGCGCGGGGCGGCTCCCTCGAATTCGAGCACCCAGGCTTTCGTGCGGGCCTGACCGGACTGCATGGCGGTTTTGGCGGGACGATAGATGCGAGCGATCATGATGGGATCCGGCTTGGGCGCCAGAACGGCGCGAATTGATCTGGCGCGCTGAGCGTTAGCATCGTTCGCCCGGCCTGAAAATATGCACACTCGCATAACGCGCTTGCCCATGGCACGCCAGGGACTGCTGGCGCTGATATCCTAGTTTGGTTATCTTTCGCGCAAATCAATAATACCCACGGAGGAAACGAAGATGGCTAAACATACCCGCCGCGAGGTGCTCGTTGGGGGCAGTGCTCTTGCAGCAGCGGCAGCAACCGGCGTCGGCCCCGCCTTTGCCCAGACGTATCCGGCGCGACCCGTTACGGTTATCTGCCCCTGGGGAGCCGGCGGCGGCACAGACGCGACGGCGCGCATCGTCGCCGCCGGGCTCGAGAAGGAGCTTAAGCAGCCTTTCAACGTCGTGAACCGGACCGGCGGCTCCGGCGTCGTCGGCCATGCCGCGATCGCGGCCGCGCCACCCGATGGCTACACGATCGGCCTCGCGACGGTCGAAATCTCCATGATGCACTGGCAGGGCCTGACCGAGCTCAAGCCGGACAGCTACACACCGCTCGCCCTCATGAACGAGGATCCGCCGGGCATCCAGGTGAACGCCTCGAGCCCCTACAAGACGGTCAAGGAACTCGCAGACGCCATCAAGGCCGCGCCGCACGGTTCGCTCAAGGCTTCGGGCACGGGACAAGGCGGCATCTGGCATCTCGCTCTCGTCGGCTGGCTGACGGCCATGGGCCTGAAGCCGGATCATGTCAAATGGGTGCCGCTCAACGGCGCTGCGCCGGCCATGCAGGATCTCGCCGCCGGCGGCCTCGATCTCGTCACGTGCTCCGTTCCGGAAGCGCGCGCGATCATCGAAGCGGGCAAGGCACGCAGCCTCGCTGTCATGGCCAAGGAGCGCAATCCGGCCTTCAAGGACGTGCCGACGCTCAAGGAAGCCATGGGCATCGACTACACAACGGGTGCGTGGCGCGCCTTCCTCGGCCCGAAGGGACTTCCTGCGAACGTCGCGAGCACGCTGACGGCGGCGCTCAAGAAGGTCAACGAGTCGAAGGAATTCCTGGACTTCATGGCCAGTCGTGGCTTCGGCGTCCGCTGGGCCGATGCTGCCGGCACGGCGAAGTTCATGGACGAGGGCAACAAGGCCATGGGCGTCGCCATGAAGGCCGCCGGCCTCGCCAAGGGCTGATCCGCGGTCGGGGCTCGCCTACGCGCGGGCCCCTTCCTCATGACCAGTGCCCATCGGAGCCGTAACTTCTGATGTACCTATCCGATCGCGTGACAGGGTTGTTCCTCGTCGCCCTCGGTGGCGTCGCAGCCTATGGAGGCTCGCGCCTGCCGCCCGTACCCGGCCAGCAAATCGGGCCTGAAGTCTTCCCGATGGTGGTCGGCATCGGCCTTGCGCTTTGTGGCGGGATGATCGCGGCCGGCATCGGCCGCAGCTACGAGGACGAGGCCGAAGCCGACCTCGCAAAGATCTCCGCCGAAACCGAAGCCGACGGTATCCCCGCAGCCGCGCACCACAGTCGCTGGTGGGAGCTGCGCGCGCTGATCCCGCCGGCACTGCTGCTCTTCTACTACTTCGCCGTCGATCGGCTCGGCTTCCTTCCGACGGCGGGGGTGGTCATACTCGTCGCATCGCTGGCTTTGGGCGCGCGCGCACGTTTGGCGGTCCCGCTCGCGCTCATCGCTCCGCTGTTCGTCAATCTCGTCTTCCTGAAGCTGCTGCGCGTACCTCTGCCATCGGGGATGCTGCCGCTGCCGTGGATCGGCCTCCCGTGAGCGCGCCCGCATGAGCAATCTGACGCAAGCCTTCGCCCTGGTCTTCCAGACGGACGTTCTGCTCGCGATCCTGCTCGCGTCGATCTACGGCCTGGTTGTCGGCTCGCTGCCAGGCCTCTCGGCGACCATGGCGACGGCGCTGCTCGTCCCCATAACCTTCTATCTCTCGCCCATTGCCGCCATCGCGACGATCATTGCCGCTTCGGCTATGGCCATCTTCTCGGGTGACATCCCGGGCGCACTGCTGCGCATTCCGGGTACGCCGGCATCGGCTGCCTATACGGATGAAGCCTATGCGATGACGCGCAAGGGCCAGCCGGAGCTGGCGCTCGGCATCGGCCTCTGGTTCAGCGCGCTCGGCGGGATCGCCGGCACGCTCTCGCTCATGCTGCTTGCGCCGCCGCTCGCCGAGATGGCGCTCCAGTTCTCGACCTACGAGAATTTCTGGCTCGCCTTCCTCGGCCTCATGTGCGCGACGCTCGTGGCTCGCTCGTCGCCCGTCAAGGCAATCGCGAGCATGCTGCTCGGCCTGCTGGTCTCCTGCATCGGCATCGAGAACCCCGCCGGCACGCCGCGCTTCACGTTCGGCATGACCGACCTCTTCGGCGGCATCGAAGTCATCCCGGCGCTGGTCGGCGTCTTCGCCGTATCCGAGGTCATGCGGGCGATGATGTCCGCCGAACCGCCGAAGCTCCCCTTCCGCCGCTTTGGCAGCATCCTCAAGAACCAGTGGAACCTGACCAAGCAGTATGTCGCGCCGCAGGTGCGCGGCAACATCGTCGGCATCATCATCGGCGTGCTGCCAGGCGCCGGCGCCGACATGGCCGCTTGGGTCAGCTACTCCATGGCCAAGCGCTTCTCCAAGACGCCGGAGAAGTTCGGAACCGGCCATCCGGAAGGATTGATCGAGGCCGGCGCCAGCAACAACGCGAGCCTCGCCTCCGGCTGGGTGCCGGCACTGCTGTTCGCGATCCCCGGCGATACGATCACGGCCATTGCCATCGGCGTGCTCTACATGAAGGGCCTCAACCCCGGGCCGACGCTCTTCACGGAGCAGGCCTCCAGCATGTACGCGCTGTATATCATCTTCATCATCGCCAACATCATCATGATCCCGCTCGGGATCATGATGATCCGGCTCGCGAGCCGGGTGCTGCGCGCGCCGCGATCGGCGATCATGCCGGTTATCGTGCTGATGTGCGCGGTGGGTTCATTTGCGACCGGCAACAACCTCTTCGCCGTGCTGACGGTCGCGGCGTTCGGCGTCCTCGGCTATGTCATGGAGCGCAACGGCTATCCCGTCGCAGCCATGGTGCTCGGCATCATCATGGGTACGATGGTCGAGCAGAACCTCGTGACCTCGATCATGAAGTCCGATGGCAGCGTTCTCCCATTCTTCGACCGTCCGGTTGCGGCTGTGCTTGCGGCGATGACGATCGGCGCGCTGCTGTGGCCCGTCTTCGCATGGGGCTGGCGGCGCGTGCGCATGGCGGCGGCGTGAAGGGAACGCCGCGCGATCACATCTGCGAGATCGTCAGAGCGCATTTTCTGGCCTCTTCGTCGAGCGCAAACCGTGCCCGTAG
>DATMRT010000139.1:0-9494 GCA_035565975.1 Hyphomicrobiaceae bacterium | reverse complement strand
GGCCGTGAAGCAATCGGCGAGCGCGTTACCGTCGTTCTTCTCGACGGCGGCGGTGAAGGACGAGAGCAGCGTCGTGAGCGACATGGCGTTCCTCCGGAAGCGTCGTTGGCGGCTTTGCTTCCGTTGAAGTACGACGCGGCGCGCAGGTCAATTATTTTGCCGCTCGATAGTCCTGCTGGCCGGGCCTCATTCGAAGATATTCTTCTTTGGCCGGGCCTGGGACTCTTCCTTTGAGGCGAATGGATTGAGCGACTTCAGGAACTTCACCATCGTCGACGGTTCTACTTCCTTCACTTCCGTCGTCCGCAAGCCCTGGCGGCGTGTGTCCCATTTCGCGCGATCGGAAGACCGGCTTGCCGTCTTGGTTGGGGCGCGCTTCTTGCTGGCGCTCTTCGCTCGCGGCTTTTCGCGCAGGGACCGCTGGTAGGATGTTGAAACCTGCGGACTGCGGACTTTGGCGGGCTTCTTTGGTTCGGTTGGTGGTGCGCTTGTTGTCTTTTCCTTCGGCTCGACTGGTGCCGGCGTCTCGGGGGGCAGAGGAGCTGCCGCGCTTGGTGCCGGAGGCGCGGCTGGCTCGTCATAAATCAGCGCCGCCAGATGCTCGCGGTCGAGCGGAGGGGCCGGAGGTGGCTGTGGCAACGCGAGCGGTATCGCCGGCGGCTCGATGCCGGGTGCCGCCGCCTGCACACCGGCCGGCGGTGGGGCGCCGATCTGGACGGGGACGGTCCGTACGGTCTCGATGACGGGGCCTACCGGTAGCGCAGCTTGGGGGCCGCGCGACATGCCCTCGCGAACCAGCACCGGCGAGTTCATGATGATCGGCTTCAATGCATCGTCGCCCTTGGCGGGGACGAGCGCGCCGGTAATCATCTGCGCGGACGCGGCTGCGTCGGCAGCCGCCTCTGGCGTGTTCGCGACGCGTGGTACGGCGATGGCCAGCAGTCCCGCTGCTGCCGAGATGCCGAACAGCACCGGTGCCATGCGGCTGCGCGGCCGCCGTTCCGCCGGAAGCGGTGTGACGCCGCGCTCCTGACGGTTCGTGACGAGCGCGATCGGTGGCCGGCGCGGGATCTCGGCAGGCGGAATGGGCGGCGGCTCGTTCGGACGCAATGCCGGGTGCGAAGCGTCACGATCGGCGTCGCGCAGCGCACTGATGAGCTGGCGGCGCCAGGAGTCGGATGTTTCGTCCTCATCCTCGGAGAGCACGACGATGCGCGTGGGAGCCTCGTCGCTATCGCAAGGTGCCACAGTCGCTGCTTCTTGATTGCTGGCCTTGATTTCGTTGCCTTCTACCGCGGCGGCCGTCGCGCACGCGGGCGCGCCCTCCCAGATGAACTGCTCCATCGGGACATCGCTCGTGGCGGATGGTTCGGCGGTGATAGCCTCGAGCGCCGATCTGGCGCCGGATGGCGGGCTCATACGCAAACACCCCTCGTTCTACAGTCAGATCGTGCCCCGATCTGATTGCGACGCTGAGCGGTGCCGTCGTCTCACCCCGCAATGAAACGCAAGCCAACGCGGCGCCCCACGCGCCGCCCGTTCAGCACCGTCAGAGTTGGAAACTCCAGTGGCTGAAATGGGGCAGCGAGAGGGCTAATTTTTGTGGAATTATTTCCGCTTATTACAGGGAAAGAAGGGCGCGTGCGAATTAAGCGCGTCGCTTCTCCACGAGTACGCCGGCGGCCATGAGGCGCTCGATGGCGGCCTCGTCGAAGCCGTGCTCGCCGAGCACCTCGCGCGTGTGCTGCGAGAAGCGTGGCGGCGGCGACTTGAGGCTTCCCGGGGTGCGCGAGAGCTTCACCGGCGTGCCGATGCCCTTGTACGAGCCCGACTGCACGATCGCGCCGCGTGCGGCCGCGTGCGGGTGGTTCAGCGCTTCCTCGGAATTGAGAACGGGGCCGCAGGGGAGACCCGCTTTGAGCAGCTTCAGCGAGAAAGCCATGCCGTCCACCTGCGAAAGCCGCTCCGTGATGATGCGGTTGAGCTCGTCGCGATGCTTGATGCGGTCGCCATTGGTGGCAAAGCGCGGATCCTCGGCCATCTCGGGCACGCCGAGCTCCTCGCACACGCGCTTGAAGGCGCGGTTGTTGCCGGCGCCGATCATGACGCGGCATGTCTTGGTCGGGAACATGCCGTAGGGCGCAAGATTACCGTGCGTGTTGCCGGTGAGGCCCGGGATCTTGCCCGAGAGGAAGTAGTTGGCGAAGTGCGGATGCATGAGGCTCAGCGCGCTGTCGTAGAGGGCCATGTCGATGAACTGGCCCTTCCCGGAGCGCTCGCGCTCGTGCATGGCGAGCAGGATGCCGATGACGGAATAGAGGCCCGTTGTGATGTCGACGACCGCGAGGCCCATGCGCATGGGGCCGGATTCCGGGCTGCCGTTGACACTGTAGTGGCCGGCCATGGCACCGACGATCGCGTCGTAGCCAGGGAAACCACCGAGCGGTCCCTCGGCGCCGAAGCCCGAGACCTTGCAGTAGATGAGGCGGGGGAATTTCTTCGCGAGTTCCTCATAGCCGATACCCCACTTTTCCATGGAGCCCGGCTTGAAGTTCTCGATGAGCACGTCGGCGCCCTCGAGCAGGCGCAGCAACACGGCGCGACCTTCCTCTTGGGCGAGGTCGAGGCCGACCGAGCGCTTGTTACGGTTGATGCCGATGAAGTACGAGGCGTCGCCTTCGTTGAAGGGAGGCCCCCAGTCGCGCACCTCGTCGCCCTGCGGCGGTTCGAGCTTGATGACGTCGGCGCCGTGGTCGGACAGAAGCTGAGTGGCGAACGGCCCTCCGAGCACGCGCGAAAGATCGATCACCTTGATGCCGGCAAGGGCGCCGGCGCTGCTCGGGGCGGTCATGAGGACGTTCCTGGGTCGTAAAATGCTCGCTGCAACATAAGAGGGCGGCCGCGCCGGTCTGCCGGCACGGCCGCCCTGGGATTGTCTACAGCCTCGTGCGCCGAGCGCAAGGGGCGGGTACTCACCGTCGCAAGGATCCGGCTTGCGTCAGGCTTCCTTGCGGATCAGCCTGTCGAGGCTGAGGGGGCCGGCGCCGGCCGCCGCCAGATAGAGGAAGACGAAGGCATAGAGGACCGCGAGCTCGCCGCCGTTCAGGATCGGAAAGAAGCTGCGGCCCGCATGGGCGTAGAAGTAGGCGACCGCGCACATGCCCGAGGCGATGAAGGCTGCCGGGCGGGTGAAGAGCCCCACCACCAGCAGTGCGCCGGCAACGAGCTCGATGACACCGGCGGCGCCACTCATGGTCATCGGTGAGGCATTGTTCATGGGGCCGACCGGGATATTGAGATACTTGGTCGTACCGTGCTGAAGGAATAGCAGGCCGGACATGAAGCGCAGCACGCTCAAGAGCTGAGGCGCGTAGGGTCGCAGAAATTCCATTATCGTCCTCTCATTCTGAGTTCCCCGTCTCGGTGCACTGCTCAGCAGACGATTCGCAAGCCCGACGACAGGCAACCATCCGTGATCGTACTGCCACGTGCAACGTGTTCGCCCTGCGAAACACGTGCTATTGAAGATGCGTGATCGCGGACCGGATTTGTGCCGAGGGCGGGGCTCGGCGCCGCCAAATTCGTCGGTTGCAGGGTGGGGTGAATAAGGCTAGATCAGGGGCCTTCAGCGCTGCTTCGCGCCAGTCCGCTGCCGTAGCTCAGTGGTAGAGCACTCCCTTGGTAAGGGAGAGGTCGTGAGTTCAATCCTCACTGGCAGCACCAGTTTTCGCCAAATGCGATCAATAGTTAGCGTCTCTGCGCCTTCGGTCGGCTGCGTCGAGAGCCTGCATGGGCCTGCGCGCGGTCTGCCCCTACAACGCAATGACACGGTTGCGAAGGCGCGCTCATGACAACCAACACGAAGCGCCTCACACGCCCGATGAATGGAGTGCGGGGGAGCCGGGCAGGTAAGCGTCGAAATGGGCGCAGATGCTGCGGAGAAATGGTCGCCCGCGCTCGGTGACGACGAAGCCGTCTGCCGTGCGCTCGACGAAGTCCGCGTTCTCGTCGGCTTCGAGAACCCTGTCGGCATCCCGAAGGATGTCATCCGCTGATGCCCCGCATTTCTCTCTGACTTCGATGGCGGAGAAGCGCAGCTCGCACATGAGCTGCTCGATGACGTAGGCACGCGCCTTGTCCTCGCTGCTGAGCGCGATGCCCTTTGCCGTTGCCAGCCCGTCCTGCCCGATGCGCCGCGCATAATCGGCGACCGCGACGGCATTCTGAACATATCCCTGCGGGAGCCGCCCGATCGCAGAGGCGCCAATTCCGATCAAGGCGCTGCAGCGGTCGGTCGTATAGCCCTGAAAGTTGCGTGCGATATTGCCGGCGGCGAGCCTGTCGGCCGGCTTGGCGTAATGGTCGAAGCCGACCCTGACGTAGCCGCGATCGACAAGAATCTGCCCGATCGTTGCCGATTGCGCGAGCCTCTCGGCGGCGTTCGGCAGTGCCTGCGCGGGCATCAGGCGCTGGTGTTTCATGCGCTGCGGCAGATGAGCATAGCCGAAGACCGCGATGCGGTCCGGTTCGAGCGCGAGCACCTGAGCGGCTGTCTGCTCCACCGACTCCGTCGTCTGGCGCGGGAGCCCATACATGAGGTCGATATTGATCGAGGCCACACCGAGGTCTCGAAAGGCATCGACAGCCCGCCGTGTCATCTCGAAGCTTTGTTCGCGGCCGATCGCGGCCTGAACGGCCTCGTTGAAATCCTGAACGCCGAGCGAGAGCCGGGAGATGCCCGCTCGGCCGAAGGCGCGAATCTGTTCGGGATCGAGGTGGCGCGGATCCATTTCGACGGCGAACTCCGCGTCACGATCGACA
Source organism: Hyphomicrobiaceae bacterium (assembly GCA_035565975.1). GTDB lineage: Bacteria > Pseudomonadota > Alphaproteobacteria > Rhizobiales > Hyphomicrobiaceae. Next base: position 4,673 of record DATMRT010000139.1, on the reverse strand, counting down.
TTGAAGCGCGCGCGGATTGTGTCAGACAGGGCGCGGATATCGGTCGGAGCGAGCATATTCGGCGATCCACCGCCCCAGTGGATCTGCACGACGCGGTGATCCGGCAGGGGCTCGCCGACTTGGTCGATCTCGGCCTCGAGCGACCTCAGATACCGCGCGACCGGCGCGTAGTGCCGGGTCGCCTTGGTATTGCACCCGCAGTACCAGCAGAGCTGATGACAGAACGGGATGTGGACGTAGAGCGAGAGATCACTTCCGGTTGGCAGCGCCGACAGCCAGCTTGCATATTGGACGTGATCGACCTCCGACGAGAAGTGAGGTGCAGTCGGATAGCTCGTGTATCTCGGAACCGGGGTGCCGTAGGCTGTCATGGGACTGAGCCGCGTTCTGGACTAAGGCGCTCGGGCCGCAAATAGAAGGCGGAGGCCGGCGGCGCCACGATGGCTCCGAGCCCGGCAACCGCCGCCATCACCCGCGCACTGCAGGATCACCGCCAGCCCCTGCCCATGCCCATCCCAGGGCCGCCCATCCCCATCATCGGCAGCACGACCTCATCGGCCTCCTTCTTCTGGCTGTCGGAGAGAACTTGATAAAGATCGGTCCAGGCAGCTTTGATCTGCTTCAGCTCGTCGAGCCGTGCGGTCATGTACTGCTCGTGCGCCTCGAGGCGCTCAATCAGCGTTTTACCGCTGTCATCGCCTGACCACTTGCCGCGCATGCGCTCCGTGCGGGTCGCGACCGATTTGCGGATCGCATCGGCAAGTTTGTTCCATGCCGCCGATTGGGTGTCAGTGATTTTGAGCTCGGCCTTCAAGAAGGCAAGCCGGCCATCGATCCGATCGATCATCATGTCGGGGCCGCCCCAGCGGGGCCCCCAGCCATCCCCCATGTGCCAACCGCGCCCAGGACCGCCCCCATTGCCCATCATGCCGGGGCCTTGGGCCAGAGCCAGAGAGGAAACTGCGAGAGCCGATATCGTAAGAACAGCGAGAACGCCTTTTCTACGATTAGACATTGCGACCTCCTGACGTACATCGAGAGATGTCTGCAGAACTCTTCTGAAGCGCCGATCGAAGGTGGCCCTTGATCCTCGTCAATCATCGCACCGGCTCTACCAAGTCCGATGCCACCTCTTCTGTCGACGCTTCACAGGATAGGAAGTCCGCCAGCCATCCGCTTTGATCTGCATCAGCGAAAGCAGCTCGGACCGCCTAGCTGTCTCAAGGGCATTTCATCCGAGTGCATCCGTCCGCGCGCGCACTCCGGCAATTGCCCGAGCTTTCACTCGAGATAAGGGCAGACGCGGATCTCGCCGGAATAGGCCACGAAGGTCCCGGTCTCGTCATCGAATGACCGGTAGCGCGCCCTGCAACGGGCCATGGCCTCCTCCGTAGCGCGCCCTTCAAGGATGGCAGGCGCGATCAGCACCGTCGCTGTTTCGAGCTCGCTGCACGCATCGACATCCAGATCACACTCCGGCAGCTCTGCGTCGCTGTAGATGGCGACGCCTGCGTCGGCGACGACATCGTACCAGTACCAGTACCAAAGCCCGCCGACGAGATAGGTGTAGTAGTGCCGACGCCAGCGCTTACCGTCGTGCTTGAAGTAGAAGGGCCGATGCCGGTGCGCCCAGCCCGACTTGCCGGCTCGGTGCTTGTCGTTGTGCTGCACGCTCGCCGGCTTGTTCCAGCCCGGGTTCCGGCGCTGCCCCCTGTTGATCAGCGCGGCATTGGCTGGGGCTTTCCTCAATGCGGGAGCTGCCGTGCGTGGGCGCCTCGTAACACGCGGTGCCGCACGCCTGGTGACGGCGGGTCTGGTGACCTGCCTGCGTGGCGTGACAGCGCGCCTGGAGGATCGCGGTGAAGTGAGGGATCTGCTGGAACGTCGCGTGACGGATCGGCTGCCGCGCGAGGAGCGTGCGCTGAAGGACCTGCTCGATCGCGGCGCGACGCTTCGTCTCGAGGAAGAGCTCCTTCCAGAAGAAAAGCTTCTGCCCGAAGAGAAGCTCCGGCTCGAAGGCAGGCTCTGTCTCGCGCTCGACGCGCCACGAGAGCCGTCACGCCTTTGCGCGTAAGCATCCATTGTGAAGAGCGCGAGAACCAGAGCGCAAACCAAACCGAGGCCCGCGAGGCGGACGATACGCATACTCGTCTTCATATTGTGATCCAGTCGATTGTACGTCAGGAAGGGCTATTCGGCTTGGCGCCATTATGCATTTTGACGTCACCTGAGATCTTGCGGACATGGTCCTGAAGCTGCCGGCCGGCCGCGTCGAAGGCGTCCCTGATCGTGACATGCATATCCTCATGGCGGCCGATCGCTGCCGAATCGCGGCTGATGTCGATGTGCGCGCCGCCCGGCACGGCGATATGGATGCGAACGCTGTAGGTATCGCCCTTGGTGTGTCGGTGCTGCGGCCGCCCGAGCACGACCCGCATGGACGTCACCCGCTCATAGAAGCGCTCAAGCCGTGCGGCCTCTCGGCGCACCGCCGCCTCGAGGGCATCGGAATGATCAAGATGCTCGAAAGCTATTTGAAGGGGAACCTGCATTGGGAAGACCTCGTGAACCCGATCTGCGCGCGCGCAGCAGGCGCACCGCGTTGCATGTTGTTGTTTTTAGGTCCGGCAGCCGTCGCGACATTGACCGAGGTCAAGATGCCTGCTGATGCGCCTTCGCGTCGGATTGTGTCAGGAGCGCGCCGTGACAGTCCGCCGCTTGAGGAAATCCGCAACGAGTGCGCTCAGGCGCGGCTCACCTATCTCGGCGAACGAGTAGCGTGCGCGGACGACGGGCTTCTCGAGGCGCATGAGGTGGGTGAGGTCGCTCGGCGTGCCAGCAACGACGACATCGGCGCGGGATCCATTGATCGTGGCCTGCAGCTCCTGAAGCTCCGTTGCCGAGTAGCCCATGGCCGGAAGAACCTTGCCGATATGAGGATGCTGATGGAATACGTCGGCGATCCCGCTTACGGCTGATGACCTCGGATCCACGATTTCGGCGGCCTGCGCCTGGATCGCCGCCACATATCCGGCGCCATAGGCCATGCCGCCGTGCGTGATCGTCGGTCCGTCGTCGACGACGAGAACGCGCTTGCCGGCCACGGCGGCCGGGTCGTCCAGCGTAATGATCGACGCCGCACGGCAGACCGGCGCTCTGGGCGCAAGGCGGTGAGCTGTCTTCGTTACCGCCTGGATATTCGCTTCGGTCGCGGAGTTCGTCTTTGCCACGACGACGATGTCGGCCATGCGGAGGACGGCTTCGCCCGGATGGTGCGTCGTCTCATGTCCCGGGCGCAGCGGATCGACGAGCACGATCTGAAGGTCGGGCCGGATGAAGGGGAAGTCGTTGTTGCCGCCATCCCAAACGATGATGTCCGCCTCGCGCTCGGCAAGCGCTAGAATGCGCGCATAGTCGACTCCGGCAAAGACGGTGTTACCGGCACGGACATGCGGTTCGTACTCCTCGCGCTCCTCGATGGTGCACTCGGCCGCGTCGAGGTCACCGAAAGTCGAGAAGCGCTGCACGTCTTGCCGCTCGAGATCGCCGTAGGGCATGGGATGGCGCATCACGGCGACCCTCAAGCCCCGCTCTTTCAGTAAGCGTGCGAGCCAGCGCGCGGTCTGCGATTTCCCGACGCCTGTGCGGACGGCACAGATGGCAATGACGGGCAGGCGCGAGGAGAGCATGGTCTGCCTCGGACCGAGCAGGACAAAGCTCGCACCTGCCGCGAGCGCAATAGAGGCCTTCTGCATGACCAGCGTGTGCGCGACGTCGCTGTAGGCGAATACGACCTCGTCGACGGAACGATCGCGGCAGATACGCTCGAGGTCCGCTTCATCAAGGATCGGGATACCATTGGGATATCGCGCGCCGGCGAGGGCCGCCGGATAGCGCCGTCCGGAAATGCCCGGAATCTGCGCCGCAGTGAAGGCCACCACGTCGCAATCGGGATCCTCGCGGAAGACGACGTTGAAGTTGTGAAAATCGCGCCCGCCGGCTCCCATGATAAGGATTTTGCGCGTCATGGCGGACTGTTTCGTCCCGTCCGCAATCCGCGAGACGAGGTGTTGTCGGCTTTTCCCGCAAGGAGAGAAATGACCTCATCGTCGCTCATCTGGTGGAAGTCGACATAGTGGACGCCAATGGCGAAGAACGGCTCCGGGGTGTGCAGGCAGACGATATCGTCGACGTCGTTTTTCATCTCATCGAGGGTCTCGATCGGAGCCACGGGAATGGCGAGCACCAGGGCCTTTGGCTTCTTTCTCCTGAGCGCCTTCAAGGCCGCGCGGACGCTGGCGCCGGTCGCGATGCCGTCGTCCACGAGGATGAGCGTGCGTCCTTCGAGCGGCACCCGTTCTTGCCCTTGCAGGTAGACCTCGCGCCGCCGCTCGATCTCTTCGAGCTCCTGCTTGACGTGCGCTTCGATGTAGCCTGGAGGGAGATCGGCGTGCCGCGCCACGTCCTCATTGACGACCACCTCCGGTTGGTCGCCATCGACAACGGCAGCAACGGCGAGCTCGCGCTGATAGGGCACGCCGATCTTGCGCACGAGCACGACGTCGAGCGGCGCGCTGAGGGCTTTCGCAATTTCAGCCGCGACCGGGACGCCGCCCCTCGGCAGTGCAAGCACGACCGGATCGACGAGCTTCTTCGACGCCAGTGCCTTGGCA
>DATMRT010000138.1:0-33060 GCA_035565975.1 Hyphomicrobiaceae bacterium | reverse complement strand
CAACAAGATCGTCGACGATTGGGAGGGCCGCGTGAACTCCTGGCCGCTCGACGAAGGCCTTATCGACTATGTAGATTCGAGCTACGGCACAGGATCCGACAGCAACCCGCTTTACACCGCAAACGTCATCGCCAACCGGACGCTTACCATCGGCGGTCGCAAGGTCGATGCCAGCAAGATCACCAAGGAGCTGCTCGCCGATCAGCTTCAGGAAGCCGACCGGATCGAGGCCAACGTGGCGACCGGCTATCATGCCGTCGAGTTCCTGCTCTGGGGCCAGGATTTGAACGGCACGGGGCCGGGCGCGGGAAATCGGCCGGTCACCGACTTCGATCTGAAAAAGTGCACGGGCGGCAACTGCGATCGGCGCATCGCGTACCTGCGCGTCGCCACCGACCTTCTGATCGAAGACCTCGAGGATATGGCAGCGAAGTGGGGACCTGAAGGCGAGGCGCGCAAGGCGCTCTTCGCGCCTGAAGCCGACCCGCTCACCGCACTCTTCACCGGCCTCGGCAGTCTCTCCTATGGCGAGCTCGCGGGCGAGCGCATGAAGCTCGGCCTGCTGCTCAATGATCCCGAGGAGGAGCACGACTGCTTCTCCGACAACACGCACAACTCGCACTACTACAATGTCATCGGCATGGAGAACGTTTACTTCGGCCGCTATACGCGGATCGACGGCAGCACGATCAAGGGGCCGAGCGCGTCCGATCTCGTCCGCGCGAAGTCTCCGGAGATCGACGATCGCGTGCGCCAGGCGCTCGCGCTGACGAACAAACGCATGACTGCGCTCAAGACGCGCGCCGAGACGATCGAGGCCTATGACCAGATGCTCGGCGAGGGTAACAAGGAAGGAAATGGCGTCATCGAGGCGGCGATCGAGGCGCTCATCGCGCAGACCAAGGAGTTCGAGCGCGCGGTTGCGGTGCTGGAGTTGCGCGCGATCACGTTCGAAGGCTCAGACAGCCTCGACAATCCCATGAAGGCGCTCGAAGGCAAGAAGTAGCATGCACAAGAAATGGCGGGTGTCTGGGATCGTGGGCGCATTGAAACTGGGGGCGCTCGCAGGCGTCCTGGTGCTTGCTGTCGGCATTGCGCTTTCGGAAGGGGCGCCACAAAGCACGCTCGAGGTCGGCGAGGAGCATCCGGGCGGCGCCGCGACCTCCGACCACCGCACGGATACCATCGACGCCTTCTCGCACTTCTCGCCGAACATGGGGCTCGCCAAGGAGCTCGACTTCAAGATCGGTAACGGCATTTTCCGCAAGTTCTGGGTTTCCGCTCCCGCGTCGACCAAATCGTCGGACGGCCTAGGGCCGCTCTACAATGCGCGCGCCTGCCAGGCTTGCCACTTGAAGGATGGCCGCGGTGAGCCGCCACGCGGGCCGGACATCGAAGACCGCTCCGTGTCGATGTTCCTGCGCCTTTCCATTCCGCCGGAGACCGAAGAGCAGCGCAAAGCGCTCGCCGAGGGCCGCATCTCGGTTGTTCCTGAGCCGACTTACGGTACGCAGCTTCAGGAGTTCGGCGTCCAGGGCCATGCCGGCGAGGGGCGTATGGTCATCAGCTACGAGGAAGTGCCGGTCACGCTCGCGGGTGGCGAGGTCGTCTCGCTTCGGCCGCCGACCTACCACATCGAGGATCTCGGTTACGGGCCGATGCATCCTAAAACGATGATCTCGCCGCGCATGACGCCGCAGATGATCGGCCTCGGGCTCATCGAAGCCATTCGGCCCGAGGATATTCTCGCGCACGAGGATCCAGACGACCGCGATGGCGATGGCATCTCCGGTCGCGCCAACTGGGTCTGGTCGGTCGAGAACAAGAAGGTCATGCTTGGCCGCTTCGGGTGGAAGGCGGGCCAGCCGAGCGTCCTCCAGCAATCCGCCGACGCCTTCGCGGGCGATATCGGCATCGGCAACTGGGTTGCCCCCTATCCGTGGGGCGACTGCACGCCGGCGCAGGCTTTCTGCCGACAAGCGCCGCATGGCGGCACGCCGCAGTCCCCCAACATCGAGATCAACACCAAGCTGCTCGATCTTGTCGGCTTCTATGCCCGCAATCTTGCGGTGCCGCCTCGCCGCGATCCCGCCGCGCCGGACGTGCTTGCGGGTAAGCGTATTTTTCATGAGGCCGGCTGCGCATCCTGCCACGTGCCGAGCTTCACGACAGGGAACGCCGCATCCGATCCCCATCTGCACAATCAGAAGATCTGGCCATACTCGGATTTCCTGCTGCATGACATGGGGGATGGACTTGCCGACGGCCGTCCCGAGGCGCGGGCCGATGGACAGGAATGGCGCACGGCACCGCTTTGGGGCATCGGCCTGACAGAAGTGGTGAACGGTCACGCGTTCTTCCTGCACGACGGCCGCGCGCGCAATCTGACCGAGGCTATCCTCTGGCACGGCGGCGAGGCGCAGCGCGCGCGCGACGCCTTCGCGCAGCTTACGCCGGAGGACCGGCGGCGGCTCCTGGCTTTTGTCAATTCGCTCTGAGGAGACGTGTCGTGTCCCTCGCAGAACGCTTGGTGAGCACCGCCGCAAGCGTGATCTTTGCGGGCTTCATCGCGTGTGGTGCTGCGCGTGCCGCGGAGCCGGGCGCATTCGATCACGCCGGGCTCGCGCGTCGGGCGCTCGAGAAGCACATCCAGCCGGGCTATGCCGCGCTCGTTTCGGCAGCCGCGACGCTGACAAAGTCGCTCGATGATTACTGCGCGCGCCGCACGGCGGAGCAGCAGCGCGGCATGGAACGCGCTTTCGATGGCCTCGTCACGGCGTGGGGGCGTATCGAGCACATTCGTTTCGGCCCGATCACGGAGGACAACCGGCTCGAGCGGATCTTCTTCTGGCCGGATCGGCGCGGGATCGGCGCACGGCAGGTCGCTCAGGTCATTCGCGCGCGCGAGGGGGATGCGCTCGATCCGGACAAGCTTGCGAAGAAGCGTGTCGCCATACAGGGCCTCGGCGCGCTCGAGACGGCGCTCTTCGACACGCCGGCAAAAGAGCCCGAGGAGCGCACATTCCGTTGCGCGTACGCCAAGGCGATCAGCGCGAACATCGGCAACCTCGCCGCGGCCGTTCTTGCCGAATGGACCGGGCCTGGGGGCTACGCGCGCGACTGGCTCAATCCCGGCGATGGCAATCCGCACTTCCTGAAGGCTTCTGAAACGACACTTGCGCTCGCGAAGTCGCTCGACAACGGGCTCGAGCGCGTGCGCGACGAATGGATTGGCGCAGCGATTGGCCTCAACCCCCAGCGACGCAAGCTCACGCCGGTCCTGGCAAAGAGCAAGCGCACACTCAGGCTCTTTCAGGCGGGGATGGATGGGCTGCATCACCTCTACACGGCAGGCGGTCTCCACAAGGCCATTCTTGACACGAGCGCCGCTCATCCAGGCGTGACCGTGCCGCTCAATGCCAAGCTCGTGCGCAATGAGATCGAGACGGCGCGCGGCGAGATCGTCAAGCTGGCGCGACAGGGCAAGCCCTTCGATGCCGACAAGATGATGCAGCCGCTTGTTGCTGTCGGCTTTCCGCTGAAGAACGCGCGCGAGCAGGCCGTCGCGCTGCTGGGGCTCACGGCTGGGCTTTCCATGGGGTTCAATGCAAGCGATGGCGATTGATCGCAGATCACTGCTGCTCGGTGCTGCGGCAGGCGTTTTGTCGGCCGGTGCTCCGGTCCGTGCCAGATCCGGAACGCACGAAGCGCTCTACGCGGCCGCTAGACGCGGCGAGGATGGCCGCTACTCCGCGGCACTCTTCACGGCCGACGGCCGCGATATTCATGCAGTCGCCCTGCCGGGGCGCGGGCATGACATCACGGTCTCGCCGACCGATCGCACGTGCGTCGTGTTCGCGCGGCGACCGGGAAATTTCGCGATTGCGTTCACGGCGGACAGCCGCAGGGCGCCAATTGCGTTCACGACACCGGCAGACCGGCACTTCTACGGACACGGCGTGTTCTCGCGCGACGGCCGCCTTCTCTACACGACCGAGAACGACTTCGACGGCGCGCGCGGGGTTATCGGCGTCTACGACGCGACGGCGGGTTTCCGGCGTGTCGGCGAGTTTGCCTCGGGCGGCATCGGGCCGCATGATCTCGCGCTGATCGGAGACGGATCGGTGCTCGCCATCGCCAACGGGGGCCTCCTGGAGCATCCGGATTTCGGCGGCGGCCGGCGCATTCTAAATCCCGACGCGATCGAGACGACGCTTGCCTATGTCGACGTGCGCACCGGCGATCTGCTCGAGCGGCACGAGATCGCCACGGGAGGCGGATTATCCTTGCGCCATCTCGACGTCGCACGTGACGGCACGATCATCATCGGCGCGCAGGTGGCCAATGGCCCTGTCGGTGCGCAGGCGCTCGTCTATCGGCATCGTCGCCAGCGATCCCTTGATACGGTCGCGCTGCCGCCTGAAGCACAGCAAGGCCTGTCTGGCTATGTCAGTTCCGTTGCCTGCGATCGCGATGGCGCTTTCGTCGCGGTGACGAGCTCGAAGGGCGCGCGTGCCATTGTCCTCGACGTTGCGTCGGGCAAGCTCGTCCACACGCATAGGCTCGACGATGTTTCCGGCATCGCACCGACGGCTATGCCGGCCGAGTTCCTCATGACGGCGGGCACGGGGCTCATCGAGCGCGTTTACGAGAAGGACGACGCACGGCCTATCGCGGCATCGACGTCATGGAGCTGGGACAACCACGCCGTGTTCGTCGGGAACGAGGTCGGTTGAGCGGCCCTTGGTAAGAGCGTCGGGAGCTGTCACAATAGCGCCGGCGGTCACGCGGCTCGAACCGGAGCGCACTGCATCAGCAGTATCCCGCGGCGCCCGCAGGGGGCAGAGCCGTCCGGCTCTGAACAGTTCAAGCAGATGGACAGTTTCGTATTCGCGGTCATGCTGTTCGCAGCCGCGCTGCACGCCGGTTGGAACGCGCTCCTCAAGCTGCGCGTCGAGCCGCGGATCGCGAGCACGCTGCTCGGCATTGCGGGCGGCGTCGTCGCGCTGCCGTTCTGCTTCATCTTTCCGCTGCCGGCCCCAGAAGCATGGCCCTTTCTCGTCGCGTCGGGACTGATCCATCTCGTCTACTTTCAATCGCTGGGCATTGCGTACGAGACCGGAGATCTCGGACAGGTCTATCCGCTCGCGCGTGGCAGCGCGCCGCTCCTCACAGCCATCGGGGCTGCGCTCTTTGTCGGGGAAGGGATCGGCCTGCTCGGATGGCTCGGCGTCGTCGGCCTGGCGCTTGGCGTCGTGCTGCTCTCTCTCAAAGGCGCCCGCGATTCGAGCCGGATCGAGGTGCGCGCGGTCGCCTTCGCCCTGCTCACGGCAGCATCCATCGGCGCCTACACGGTCGTTGATGGCATGGGCGTCCGTCTGTCGGGACATGTCGGCGCCTACATTGCCTGGGATTTCCTGGCTGGTGCGATCGTACTCGTTCTCTACGGCGGGTGGCGCTGGCGCGGCGGCCTCGTAACGGCGTTTCTTGGGTCGGCGCGGATGCTGCTGCTCGGCGCCGCCATGTCGATCGGCGCTTATGGGATCGCGCTTTGGGCCATGACGCAGGCACCGATCGCCATCGTCGGCGCCATGCGCGAGACGAGCGTCCTGTTCGCGGCGCTGATCGGCGTCGTCTTTCTCGGCGAGCCGCTGCTGAAGCTACGCGTTATTGCCGGCGTGCTGGTCCTCGCGGGCGTCGTGATGCTGCGGTTGGCTTAGCGACATTCTCCTCTCCCTGGTCTTGCGGGGAGAGGGGCGGGGAGAGGGGCGGGGAGAGGGGCGGCCGCTTGTGCTGACGTCGGCGTATGCCGCCGCCCCTCACCCTAACCTTCTCCCCGTAAGGACGGGGAGAAGGGACAAGGCCACCATCTTCCCAGCAGCCCGCGAAACAGGCTCAACGCTGTCGCTATTGCCGCCGCGAGCGTGGCACCGCGCAATGCTTGCGAAGCACCTCTTCCCGGCAGCCCGCGAAACAAGCTCAGCGCTGTCGCTATTGCCGCCGCGGGCATGGCACCGCGCAATGCTTGCGAAGCACCTCTTCCCGGCAGCCCGCGGCAAAATAACAAAGGCCGCCTCGGTTTCCCGAAGCGGCCTTCATTTCGCGTAGCTGCCTGAGCGGCGGGCTTACATGCCCATGCCACCCATGCCGCCCATGCCACCGTGATCGTGGCCGGCGTGGCTATCCTTCTTCGGCGCCTCGGCAACGCCCGCCTCGGTGGTGATGAGGAGCGAGGCGATCGAAGCGGCGTCCTGCAGAGCGGTGCGCACGACCTTGGCCGGGTCGATGATGCCCTTCTCGATCATGTCGCCGTACTCGTCGCCCTGGGCGTCGTAGCCGAACGTCTGGCCGCGCGACTCGAGCACCTTGCCGACGACGATCGAACCCTCGACGCCGGCATTCTCGGCGATCTGGCGGATCGGCGACTGGAGGGCGCGCTTCACGATCTGGATGCCCGCTTCCTGGTCCTCGTTCTCACCCTTGACGGTGATCGCCTGCGTCGCCTTGAGCAGCGCGACGCCGCCGCCCGGAACGATGCCTTCCTCGACTGCGGCGCGGGTCGCATTGAGCGCGTCGTCGACGCGGTCCTTGCGCTCCTTCACCTCGACTTCCGTCGCACCGCCGACCTTGATCACCGCAACGCCGCCGGCGAGCTTCGCCAGCCGCTCCTGCAGCTTCTCACGGTCGTAGTCCGAGGTCGTCTCCTCGATCTGGATCTTGATCTGGCTGACGCGGGCCTCGATGTCCTTCTTCTTGCCGGCGCCGTCGACGATCGTCGTGTTTTCCTTGTCGATCGACACGCGCTTGGCGCGGCCGAGCATGTCGAGGGACACGGTCTCGAGCTTGATGCCGAGATCCTCAGAGATGACCTGGCCGTTGGTCAGGACGGCGATGTCCTCGAGCATGGCCTTGCGGCGATCGCCGAAGCCCGGCGCCTTGACGGCGGCGATCTTCAGGCCGCCGCGGAGCTTGTTGACGACGAGCGTCGCGAGCGCCTCACCCTCGACCTCTTCGGCGATGATCAGGAGCGGCTTGCCGGTCTGCACGACGGCCTCGAGCAGCGGCAGCATGGGCTGCAGGCCCGAGAGCTTCTTCTCGTGGATGAGAATGTAGGGATCGTCGAGCTCGGCGATCATCTTGTCGGCGTTGGTGATGAAGTACGGCGAGAGATAGCCGCGGTCGAACTGCATGCCCTCGACGACATTCAGCTCGGTCTCGAGGCTCTTCGCCTCCTCGACCGTGATCACGCCCTCGTTGCCGACCTTCTGCATGGCCTCGGCGATCATCTTGCCGATGGCGCTCTCGCCGTTGGCCGAGATGGTGCCGACCTGGGCGATCTCGTCGGAGTTCTTGACCTTCTTCGAGCGCTTCTTGATCTCCTCGACGACCTGGCCGACGGCCTTGTCGATGCCGCGCTTCAGGTCCATCGGGTTCATGCCGGCCGCAACCGACTTCAGACCCTCGCGGACGATCGCCTGCGTGAGGACGGTGGCCGTCGTCGTGCCGTCACCGGCAACGTCGTTGGTCTTGGAGGCCACTTCGCGCACCATCTGCGCGCCCATGTTCTCGAACTTGTCCTCGAGCTCGATCTCCTTCGCGACCGTCACGCCGTCCTTGGTCGTGCGCGGGGCGCCGAAGGACTTCTCGATGATGACGTTGCGGCCCTTCGGACCGAGCGTCACCTTCACGGCGTTGGCGAGGATGTCGACGCCGCGCATCATGCGCTCGCGGGCGTCAGCGGAAAACTTTACGTCTTTGGCTGCCATGTGCAGGGTTCCTGGTGGGGTAAAGGGAAATTCGTGTTTGAAGGAGCGAGGGGCCGGTCCGACTTACTTGTCGAGCACGCCCATGATGTCGCTCTCCTTCATGATCAGCAGCTCCTTGCCGTCGATCTTGACCTCGGTGCCCGACCACTTGCCGAACAGCACCTTGTCGCCCTTCTTGACGTCGAGGGGGACGAGCTTGCCGCTCTCGTCGCGGGCGCCGGGGCCAACCGCGATGACCTCGCCCTGCTGAGGCTTCTCAGCAGCGGTGTCGGGGATGATGATGCCGCCAGCGGTCTTCGTCTCGCTGTCGGTGCGGCGCACGACCACGCGGTCGTGAAGGGGGCGGAACTTCATAGAGGACCTGCTCCGAATGGGGTTTTTGCTCTGGGTTGGGGAGCCGCGGGGTGCGGTCGCCGGCGACTGTTAGCACTCATAATCCTAGAGTGCCAGTCACTGCCGGAGGAGGTAGCTATCCGGCTGCTGTCTGTCAAGGATATTGCAGCCGAAATTGCGGCGGCGGAAGCCGAGAAGGTCGATCTGGCGCAGGGTCTTGCCCCGCTGGTAAACGGCCAGGGCTCGTCCGCCGCAGAGGGTTACACTTCAGTAGGATATGACGTCAGCGGACTTACCGCGCGGCCGACCGACGAGACAGGAGGAACACCGCCTTCTCACCGAGGAGGTTATGGATGGTCAGCGGCAGGCGGACCCAGGTGCCGAGCTGCTGGCCCCAGGCGTTGAACGCGACCGCTCGCTCGACCCGGGCGTCGACCAGCCGGCAGAGGTCGGCAAAGTCCTTGATCGTGCAGAGGTGCGCATTGGGCGTGTCGTACCAGGTGTCCGGCAGGTGCTCGGTGACGGGCATCCGACCGGTCATGAGGAGCTTCGTCCGCACGCGCCAGTGACCGAAGTTCGGGAACGAGACGATGGCGTGGCGGCCGATGCGCAGCAGGTTGGCGAGGACCTTCTTCGGGTTGCGCGTTGCCTGAATGGTGAGCGAGAGGATCGCATAGTCGAAGGCGTCGTCCGGATAGGCATCGAGATCCTGGTCGGCATCGCCCTGGATGACCGAGAGGCCGCGCGCCACGCAGGCGTTCACGCGATCGCGCTCGATCTCGACGCCGCGGGCGTCGACGTCTTTCCGCTCGGCGAGAAGCTGGAGCAGCGCGCCGTCGCCACATCCGACGTCGAGCACACGGGCGCCGGGCTTGATGAGGTTGGCGATCAGCAGGTGATCGACGCGCGGCGGCGCGAGCGCGCGGTCTTCCTGGCGGGCGAGCATCAGGCCGCGCTCCTTGCAGTCGAGAGGCCGAGCCGTGAAGCGGTGGAGTTGATGAAGCCGCGGATGGTGTCGAAAAGCACGGGCTCTTCGAGTAGAAACGCGTCGTGGCCCTTGTCGCTCTCGACTTCGACGAAGCTGACATTGGCGGCAACGGCATTCAGCGCCTGAACGATCTTGCGGTTCTCGTGGGTGGGATAGAGCCAGTCGCTCGTGAATGATACGACGCAGAAACGGGTCTTCGTGCCGCGGAAAGCGTTCGCGAGTACGCCGTCGAACTCCGCGGCAAGATCGAAATAGTCCATGGCGCGCGTTATGTAGAGATAGCTGTTGGCGTCGAAGCGATCGACGAACGTCGAACCCTGATGGCGCAAATAGCTTTCGACCTGGAAATCCGCGTTGAAGGAGAACGTGCGCGCATCGCGGTTCTGCAGATTGCGACCGAACTTGGCGTGCAGCGCGGCCTCCGAAAGATACGTGATATGTGCCGCCATGCGTGCAACAGCGAGGCCGCGACGTGGCACACGTTCCTCGAGGAGATAGCGTCCTTCGAGCCATTCCGGATCGGCCATGACGGCCTGGCGCCCCACTTCATGAAAAGCGATGTTCTGGGCTGAATGCCAGGCTGCCGTCGCGATCGGCACGGCGCAATGCACGCGATCACCGAAGTGCGCGGCCCATTCGAGGACCTGCATGCCGCCCATCGATCCGCCGACCACGGCAAACAGTTTGTCGATGCCGAGGTGATCGATCAGGCGCACCTGCGCGCGCACCATGTCGCGAATGGTGATGACGGGAAAGTCGAGCCCGTATGGCTTATCGGTTGCCGGATTGATCGATACCGGGCCGGTCGAACCCATGCAGCCGCCGAGGATATTCGCGCAGATGACGAAAAAGCGGTCTGTGTCGATCGGCTTGCCGGGACCGATCATCTGATCCCACCAGCCGCCCTTCTTCGTGACGGGATGCGTGCGCAAGAAGTATTGGTCGCCCGTCAGCGCGTGGCAGACGAGGATTGCGTTCGACTTGGACGCGTTGAGCGTGCCGGCCGTGTCGTAAGCCACAGTGAAAGGGGCGATCGTCTTGCCGCAGTCGAGTTTGAGCGGTTCGGAAGCGGGGAACGTCACCGACGCACTGGTCGGGGACCGCGCCTCCTCGAGTGCGCTCCGTTTTACGATCTCGGGGGACGGAGGCGCCTTGGGGCCGGGCGAGGCTTGCCGGCTCGGCTCGATCGAAACGCTCGCCATGCAGTCCCTCCGCGCGGTCGGCTGCCACCGACAAAAAAATCCGGACTCGGGGCCGGCGATCAATGCCGTGCTCAACCGAATTCCGGATGCGCGCGGCCTCTTTAGCGAGTTGTTTTACGTGGCTGCAAGCCGGCCGGCCAAATCACCACGGATGAAAAGCTAATATGTAAGCTTGCGCTCCGACGTCAAGTGCCTGAAGCCCCACGACCTGCGGCCTGGTGGCGGTGCTCGCGCCTTTTCGTCGCTTTCGGATGGACGCGCCGATCTCCCAAAGCCTTCGACTGGACACGTAACATTATAACATATAATAGGATGCCCTGGTCGATGTATGGGAGCCGGAAATGAGGGTGATGATGAGGCATTTGGGGCTACTGGCCGCGTTCGGGCTCGTCCTGGTGGGCGGAGCCGCGCGTGCCGACGAGCTCAACGTCGTGGCCACCATCAAGCCGATCCACTCGATTGCGGCTTCCGTCATGGCGGGCGTTGGCGAGCCGAGGCTGCTCATCGACGGCACGGCATCGCCACACACCTTCACGCTCAAGCCGTCGGATGCGAAGGCGCTGAGCGCGGCCCGCGTCGTGTTCCGCGTTTCCGACGGGCTCGAGCCCTTCATGATCAAGGTGGCCCGCTCGCTCCCGAAGTCAGCCGAAGTCGTGACTCTTGAAAAGGTGCCGGGGCTGACGCTTCTCGAGATACGCAGCGGCGGCACGTTCGATGACGACGACCACACGCACGGCAAGAGCGGCAAGCACAGTCATTCGCACGATCACGACAAGAACGCGATCGACGGACACCTCTATCTCGATCCTGCCAACGCGATCCTGATCGCCACGCATATGGCGGAGGTTTTGAGCAAGGCAGATCCAGCATCAGCCGAGCGCTTAAAGGCGAATGCCGAAGCCTTCGGTCGCGACATGCGCGCGCTCATGGCGGAGCTCGAAGCGCGGACGAAACCCCTCGCCGATCGGCCCTTCATCGTCTTCCACGATGCCTATCAATATTTCGAGCGCCGCTTCGGCCTCGAAGCCGCGGGATCGGTTACCGTCAGCCCGGACATCGCGCCGAGCGCGCGGCGCTTGTCGGCGCTGCGCCGTAAGATCAGTGCGCTCAAGGCGGTCTGCGTTTTCTCGGAGCCGCAGTTCGAGCCGCGGCTCGTCGCGACGATTACCGAGAAGACGAATGCGCGCCGTGGCGTGCTCGATCCGCTCGGCGTTGCGATACCGGCCGGTGTCGCGCACTACCCGACCCTGCTGCGCAATCTCGCAGCAGATCTCGAAGCTTGTCTGAAGGCGTGAAGCGCGCCGCGCTTACTCGGCGGCGAGCTGGTTGACCGCCGGCGTCGCTTCCGTGCGCGGCTGCAGCTTAGCGACGAGCCGCTGGCCGTAGTCGACGGCGCGATCGACGACAAGCGTGCGCTGCCGGTCCAGCGTGATCATGTGATAGCTGTCGTCCAGCACGATCACATCCACGAGGCCGCCGAGCGCACGCTGAATCTCCGTCGTGTTGGAGAGATCCGCCTGGTCGTCATTGCGCGGGTGGAAGATGAGCGTCGGCTGCTTCACGTCGGCGAGCTGCTTGCGGACGGCGCTACGTAGCGCCTTGAGCTCCCAAAGCATCGAGCCGCTGCGGCCGAAGACATCCTTCATCGAGCGGCCCTCTCCCTGCAGCGAGGCAAGCGCAAATTCGCGGATGCGCTCGTCCTTGATGCCGTAAGGGGCGGTCTCGGCGAAGCTGAAGAGGTTGGCGATCTGCTTCTGCGGCACGTACTTCATGAGGCGCAGGGCACGCGGAACAGCCCAGCCGTTCGGCCACAACGTCGGCGCGAAGAGCACAGTTGACGCGATCTCGTCGCGCCGCTCGGCCGCGAGGCGCAGGGCAAGCAGTGCGCCGGACGAGAGGCCACCGACGATGATCATGTCGCAACGCGCGCGCAACTCGTCATGCGCGGCGACGACGCTATCGTACCAATCCTGCCAGGTGGTGGCGTTGAGCTCTGCCTCGGTCCCACCGTGCCCTTCGAGCAGCGGGCAGTACACGGCGAAACCCGCCCTGGTCAGGCCCTGCGCCACAAAGCGCAACTCGACCGGTGTCCCGCCAAGCCCATGGATGAGGAGAAAGCCGATGCGGCCGTTCTCCCCGAAACCCGGCTGGTCATAGACATACCGGTCGTTTGCTACGACTTTACCCGTACTCTCAACTGCCTGCATGATTGAGATCATGTCCTTTTTTGATTTCCGCTGCCGCGCCGACCCCATTCTCAGCCCCGGGATCCGGCGGCCGCTCCGTACCGGCGGAGCGGGCGCCTTTGTGCGTCAAACGATTTTCAGAGCCTCTAGTTGCGCGTCACGCGCGTGATGAGTGCATCGAGCAGTCGCAGAGCGAGATCGATTTCGCTCTTCGAAATATGCAGGCTCGGTGCAAAGGTGATGACGTTCTTGTACCAACCGCCGATATCGAGAACGAGGCCGTACTTGCGGCCATCGATGTCGATGTCGCCCTTGAGTCCCTCGTCCACCATCAGGTCGACGAGGCGCTTCGACGGCGTGAAGCTATCGTGCGCCTCGCAGATCTCGGCGCGCAGCGCGAGGCCGAGACCATCGACATCGCCGATGACCTTGTGGCGCTTCTGAAGATCCTTGAGGCCCTCGAGGAAGTACTTGCCCTTCTCCGCGACCATGGTCTCGTAGTCGGTCTCCGCCATCATGTGCATGGCTTCGAGCGCGACCGCGGTGCCCATGGGATTCGCGTTGAACGTCGAGTGCGTCGAGCCCGGCGGGAAGATCGTCGGGTTGATCATCTCCTCGCGTGCCCAGAGGCCGGCGAGAGGATTGAGACCGTTCGTGATCGCCTTGCCGAACACGATGACGTCCGGCTTCACCCCGAAGTGCTCGATCGACCAGAGCTTGCCGGTCCGATAGATGCCCATCTGGATCTCGTCGGCGACGAGCAGGATGCCGTGATCGTCGAGGACCTTCTTGATGCCCTTGAAGAAGTTCGGCGGCGGAATGACGTAGCCGCCCGTGCCCTGGATCGGCTCGATATAGAACGCGGCGTATTCCGCTTCACCCGCCTTCGCATCCCAAACGCCGTTGTACTCGCTCTCGAAGAGGCGCGCGAACTTCTGCACGCACAGCTCTCCGTACTCTTCCTTCGACATGCCCTTGGGGCCGCGGAAGTGGTAGGGGAACTCGATGAACTGTGCGCGCTCGCCGAAGTGGCCGTAACGGCGGCGGTAGCGGTACGAAGAGGTAATGGCCGAGGCGCCGAGCGTGCGGCCGTGGTAGCCACCCTCGAACGCGAACATCAGGCTCTTGCCCTTCTTGAAGTTGCGCACGAGCTTGAGGCTGTCCTCGACGGCCTGCGCGCCGCCGACATTGAAGTGCACGCGGCCCTTCATGCCGAACTTCTTCTCGGCGTCCTGGGCGATGATCGTCGCGAGTTCGATCTTCTCGCGGTGAAGATACTGCGAGGCGACCTGCGGCAGGCGCTCGAGCTGGCGATGCGCGGCCTCATTGAGGCGCGGATTGCGGTAGCCGAAGTTCACGGCCGAATACCACATCTGCAGGTCCAGGAACTCCCGGCCCTCGGCGTCGTACATGAACGAGCCGTCGCAGCGATCGAAGATCTTCGGCGGGTTGGTGTAGTGCACCGTGTCGCCGTGCGAGCAGTAAATGTCCTCGAGCTTCAGGAGCTCTTCTTCGGTTCTCGGCGTGGCAGAGCCCGATGCCGTGGTGGCGCCGGCATCGTTCCAGTGTACGGACTTGTCCATGAGGCTACTCGTCTCTTGCTTGTTCTGTGACGATGATTGGTTCGCCGCCGCCGGCGCGATCGTCGAGCCAGCGCACGAAGATCTCGGTGGCTTCGTCGAAGTTCTCGATGGCGAAGTGCGGAAGTGCGCTCCTCCGGCAATGCTCGACGAGCGAGCTCTTGGCGAGGACGAGGTCGGCGCGGCCGGCGACGCAGAAGTCGCTGCGTCCGTCACCAACAACGACACGGACTGATCCGCGTGCCGCATCTGCAAACTGGCACTTGCAGTTTCCGGAAAGTGGCTGGCAGTCACCCCGTGCATGAGGGAACGTCAGCCGCCAACGGTCCGTTCCGACAGCTTGCAGGCGGTTGGCGCGATACGGCAGATCAAGACCGGCGCGCTGGAGAACCGTGCTTACCGTTCGGTCGAGTCCGTCGGAAACGACCATGATGTCGAGATCGCGCTCTTTGCATTCTGCGACAAAAGGCAGAAAACCCGGATCGATCTTAATCCCCGACACGAAGTCGTCGTATTGTTTGGGGGTTGCCTTGATCAGATCGATCTGGCGCACCAAGCATTCGCGCGAGCCAATACGACCCGCCTGCCAGTCGGCTTCAATATCCAGCCAACCGGGCTCAGCGAAACGCTCGAGCAGGGCGTCCGTCGTATCAACCGTTGCTATTGTCCCGTCGAAATCGACGAGCACGCAGCACTTCAAACGTCCACTCGACACGTCGCTGGAACTCTTTGATTGTGTCCGATGATTTGGGGTTGCTACCCCAAAGACCGAAGTTCTACAACTCTTTTGGGATCACGCGCAGCGAGGCCGCCGTTTTTCGTTAATGGCCGCCCACCGATTGGCTCGGTGTATTCAGATCGTCCTCAGCAAACACTGTTTGCATTCGGATTGATCTAGGCTATCTCGTTGCAATGACCCCAGTTTTTCCCATCTTGAAGCACAATTCAGCCCAATACTGCCGACGTTTTGCTCCCGTTTGGTAAGTTGGCATCGGCGGCCGCGTGTTCAAGCCTTGGATAGTGGCTGGTTCGTGACGAGTTTGTGACGGCTCGTCCTGAGGCGGTTTGCGGCGCCGGGGAGCAAAGGCGATATCCGGCTTCGAAAGACAATGAGATGTTCTGTCGCGCGTCCAAACGTGCCCTGGTGCCGGTGCTCGCCGCCGTCATAATTGGTAAATGTAATCGGGCACGGAGCTATGGCGCGAAACTCACGAATTTCCGAGACTTATCGGCGCCGTTTGCGGCTGTCGTCGCGCGATGTGCTGGTCGCCGCCGTCGTAACGGCGCTGGCCGGCGTCGCGATAATTACGGCCGTCTGGAAGCCTTCCATGCAAGGCGCGCAATCCATCGGCCCCGCTGAAACAAAGTCAGCGCCCTGAGGGCATTTTCTCCTGATTGACATAGGATTTATGTCGCCCTTCGGCGGACATTCGGTATTTCGGGCGCTGGGCCCGGATTGCCGGAATGGCCGCATAGGATTAGCCTCAGGACGAACGCGCTGCGTCGACCCGCATGGCAGTCTTGCAGAGGGTGCAGTTCGCGGCGGCGCAGAGCGTCCCTCAATAAAAAGTGAGCGGCCATCCATGATGCCAGCCCGAACAACTGCAGCCGCAGTCTTGCTCAGCCTCGTCCTGGCGCTTCCCGGAGCCGCGCAGACGACCGGCCCGGCAGAGGGCGGCGTGCAGCGTAATGACCAGTCTGTACGCACCGAGCCCGCGCCGCCGGTATCCCGCAAGTCCCAGCCGCCGCGCGAGCGCAAGGCCGAGCCGCCCGCGCGAACCGAGGACGAGTTCGACTTGCCGCCCACAGGCTGTCGTTATCGTGAGAACAAGCTCGACTTGATCGTCTGATCAGGCGGCAAGCTGTCAGCGCCTTCAGTCGCCCTTCCCCGCAGATGTCGAGCTGCCACCGTTCTCGACACGCTTGGTCGCGCGGGCTGCGGCCTCCGCGACTGGACGCTTCTTCGTGCGCGCTTTCTTGTGTCGCCGGGTGGGGACTGCACGCGCATGACGCTTTCCGTTGCACGCAAAGGACGCGACCAGTTCGCGGACGCTGCGCGGCGTCGAACTCTCGGCACTGACCGGAACCGTGTCGACCGTGGCGCTCGTGAACATTTCCTTCCAGCCGTAGGTGCGGAAGCCATGCTCGAGCAGGCTCGCCGCGCGCAAGCTGCGATCACGTGAGGTGTATTCGCCGAGCACGACCGCCGCGAGCCGCCGGTTGTCACGTGTCGCCGTGGCGACGACGTTGAACCCCGAGTCACAGATGAAGCCTGTCTTCAGGCCGTCGGCGCCCTCGTAGGTGCGCAAGAGACCATTGTGAGTCCGCAGTCGCCGGCGCCCGATCTGCATGTCCGCCATGGCCCACAGCTCGCCGTAACTGGGATAATCAGCGAGGACGGCGCGCGTGAGCCGCGCCAGATCGCGCGCCGTGGTCACCTGCTCCGGTGCCGGCAGGCCATGCGGATTGACATAGCGCGTCTGCGTCATGCCGAGCCGCAGGGCCGTCTCGTTCATCTTTTGAATGAACGCCTCTTCGGTGCCGCCGATGGCTTCCGCGAGCATGACCGCCGAGTCGTTCGCGGATTTGATGATCAGCGCCTTCAGCGCCAGATTGACGGTGATCTCGGCGCCAACCGGCAGGCCGAGCTTGCTCGGCGGCAGCGCGTGCGCGTTGGCGCTCACCGGGATCTTCTGCTCGAGGGTGATCGCGCCGCTCTTCAGAGCGCCGAAGACCACATAGGCCGTCATGATCTTGGTCAGCGAAGCGGGATGCCAGGGCTGATCCTGGTCCTCAGCGTAGAGGACCCTTCCGCTCGCGGTGTCGAACAGCAACGCCGGCCCGCTCGCTGCAGTGCCCGACCATCCGAGCATCAATGCCAGCGCAATGGCGGTCTTCCGCACGACCATTCTGCTCAGTCCCTCTGATTTCCGCGTATGTGGTTGCCGACGCCAAACTCGTGGCGCGGTGCCCAAACCACCGTCCGGCCGTCACGACGGCGAAAAACACATCCAACGAACAAGCATTCTAGCCTGATCCGCCGGCTGATTCATGGCCGACTTGCACAATATGCTGAATGAGCGGTCATTCGTCGCGCGGCGCGGCCCTCGGGACACATGGTTACTTCTTCGTTACTTTTTCCCGCGATCCGGATAGCTGCGCGCCATCCCATCGCGCACATCGTTCTGGATGCCGTACTGCGGGAAGGGGTAGCGGAAGCCGTTCTTCGCGAGGGCTTCCATGCCGACGATGGCCTTCGAGAGCTGATCCGGCGGCAACGCCATCAGCATCTCGTCATCGAGCACGCCGCCATAGCGCCGCTCGGCGAAGCAGGGAATCGAAAGGGACGGCTCGCGCTTCGTCAGGGCTCGCCCCCAGCTATCGGCGCACGCGCTTTCGCCGACGACGCCCCAATCGAACTTCTTGTAGCCTGCCCACTGCAGCCCATTGATGAAGTACATCATGGCGCCCGGCGTCGCATAGAAGAGGACGATGTCCGGTGGGTCGAGCCGGCCTGCGGAGAGGGGTGCCACCGCCAGCGCCTCATATTGACCATCGGGCACGCAGTGCATCGCTGCCTGGTGCTGGCGCGCGTCCTCAGCCGTCGAGAACCAGACATTCACCATATGCGCGCCCGAGATCCATTTGGGGTCCTTGGCATTCCCGAGGCCGACAACCGCCCGGCACTGTGCGCCGACGAGGTCGTCCGACGTGATGCCGACCGTCCAGCCGAGCCGCGACGCCTGCGCCACCACCTGATCGAGCGTGTGCACCGCCTTGGGCCGGCGAATGCGCGGGATGGCCTCCATCTCGCTGCGATCCTCGAAGAGCTTCATGGCGAATGGGAAGGAGCGCAGCCGGAGGAGGCGCTCGACATCGGCGGCGAGTTTTGCGTAATCGAAGGCCGCTGCTTCCGGCGCGTGCAGTGCGGTCATCCTCGGGACCTCCCTGGCATGGTTCTAATGTTGGGTCGATATTGTGCCGAGGGGCCACGCCGTGCAAGGTGCCGCGCGTCGCTGGGGAGGATGGCAGATGCTCAAAGCTGGCAATCTCGTGCTACGCCGGGCCGTGGTCGCAGACCTCGACGCGATCGTCGCCCTTCAGCGTGCGGCCTATGCGCGCAATCGGGAATTGCTCGGTGCCGAGCCGCTGCCATTACAGGAGGACTACGCGGTCGTTCTCCGCGACTACGAAGTCTGGGTAACCAGCGGCGGCGCTATTGCCGGCGTGCTCATTCTGGAGCCGCGCGCCGACGATCTCCTGATCTGGAGCATCGGTACGGATCCACAGCGTCAAAAGAGCGGTCTTGGGCATGCCATGCTCGCGGCGGCGGATGCACGTGCGCACGAGCTTGGGCTCGGTACGGTCCGCCTCTATACGGGCACTGTTCTGCGCCATCTGGTCGACTGGTATGGGCGCAATGGCTTTGCCGTCGAACGCATCGAGGAACTGAGCGACCGGTCCTTGACTCACATGGTGAAACATCTCGGCGCGACGTCATCAGCGGTGGACTGAGCGGCCGTCGCGCGCCAAAGTCTTGGATAGACGGCGTCGCGGAAAGCGCGGGGGTAGCATGTTTCCACTGTCCAAGATGCTCGCCTCATTTGTGAAGGTCGGCACGCTCAATGTCGTCGATGCGGAGGGCAGGACGCATGTGTTCGGCGGCGTGAAGCCGGGGCCGAGCGCGAACATGCGACTCACGGACCCGAGCCTTTATCGCAAGCTCTTCTTCAATCCCGAGCTGCACGCGGGCGAAGCCTATATGGACGGGCGCCTGACGTTTCCAGATACGGGACTGCGTGCCTTCCTGACGCTCTTTTCGGTCAATCGCCTGTCGCTCGGCAATCAGCCGATGCAGCGCGTCCTGCGGCGCGTCTCGCGCGGGCTCAAGCGCTTCCAACAGGCGAACCCGATCGGCAAGGCGCAGCAGAATGTCGCGCACCACTACGATCTCGGCAATGCCTTTTACGAGCTCTTCCTCGACAAGGAGCTCTTCTATTCCTGCGCCTATTTCCGCGACGAGAACGAGACACTCGAAGCCGCGCAGCGCAACAAGTGCCGGCTCATCGCGGCGAAGCTCTGTCTGAAGCCGGGCATGAAGGTGCTCGATATCGGCTCGGGCTGGGGCGGGCTCGCGCGCTATCTCGCGCAGGTGGCCGATGTCGAGGTGACGGGCGTCACGCTTTCAAAGGAGCAGTATGCGCTCGCTGTCGAACGCACGAAAGCTGCGGGCCTCGAAGGGCGGGTGAAGTTCGCGCTTGAGGACTATCGCAAACTGACGACGAAGTTCGATCGCATTGTTTCTGTCGGCATGTTCGAGCATGTCGGCGTCGGCCACTACGGCGAGTTCTTCGCCAAGGTGAATGATCTCATGACCGACGACGGTCTCATGCTGCTGCACTCGATCGGCAAGATGAGCCCGCCCGGCACGGCGAGCCCGTGGCTCAGGAAGTACATCTTTCCTGGAGCTTATTCGCCGGCCCTGTCGGAGGTATTTCCGGCAACCGAGAACAACAGCCTTTGGGTCACCGACCTCGAGTTCCTGCGCGTGCACTATGCGACGACACTCCGGCATTGGCACACGCGGTTCGAGGCCAACCGCGCAGTGATCGCCAACATGTACGATGAGCGCTTCTGCCGTATGTGGGAGTTCTACCTGATCAGCGCGGAGATGATGTTCCGCACGGGTTCGCAGGAAGTCTTTCACATGCAGCTCGCCAAGAGGCGCGACGCAGCGCCCATCGCGCGCGACTACGCCCTCGACGTGCAGCGCGACTATGAGCGCATCGAACGCGAGCGCGGAATAGGCTGGGGCTAGGCAGCTCCGTTCGATGCGGGCTTGCGGCGCGCACGCTCGCGCTTGGCCGCGTTGTTCATCTTGCCGGCCACGGCATCGAGCTTGCGCTGCGCCGCATTGAATGTGTCGCGTAGCGCGAGGAACACGTCCGAATAGTCCCCCTCGCTGTTGATCACGATCGGCTGCTGGCCGGGCATCCCGATATCGATCTTGACGGTAAACATCTTGGCGCGGGCATCCGTCCGGTTCGGCGACGAGATCACGACGCGTGCGTGCGTAATGCGGTCGAAGTGACCATGCAGGCGCGCGAATTTCTCATTGATGCGCGCCTCGAGCGCATCGCTCTTGTCTACGCCGTGAAACGAGATCTCGAGGGGTGTCGTCATGCTGGGGCAACCTTTCTCCTGCGGTTGAACGGCTGGCCGTACTTAGGACGTGGGAGGCGGTCAGGGTCGGATCAAGGGGATGATTGCGCAATTTCATTGGCCATGATTTGCGATCGATCATTCCCGCGGGCTATGGGATGATTTCATACTGTATGGTCTCCAAAATTTTGGGCATTTGCATGAGCGGAATATTCTTCGTTACCGGTGGTTCCCGCGGTATCGGCGCGGCGGCGGCGCATCTCGCGGCGGAACGCGGCTATGACGTCGCCTTGACGTACATCGGCCGCAAGGATGCCGCAGAGGCCGTGGTCGCCGATATCGAGAAGCTCGGCCGGCGGGCTGTTGCCATCCAGTGCGATATCGCCGATCCGGTGGCGATCCGCATCGCCTTCGAGGCCGTAGACCGCACCTTCGGCCGCCTCGATGCCTTCTTCAACAATGCCGGTATCCTCTGGCCGCACACGCGCTTCGTCGACATCAGCGCGGAGCAGCTCTCGCGTACGATCGCCGTCAATCTTGTCGGGCCGTTCCACGCCAACCAGCACGCCATCCGGCGCATGTCGACACGGCTCGGCGGCAACGGCGGCGCGATCGTCAACATGTCGTCGATGGCGGCCCGCCTCGGCGGGGCCTTCGAGTGCGTGGACTATGCCGTGTCGAAGGGCGGCATGGACACGATGACCATCGGCCTTGCGAAGGAGCACGCAGCCGAAGGCATTCGCGTCAATGGCGTGCGCCCCGGCGTCATCGAGACGGACATCCACGCGAGCGCGGGCGATCCGGGGCGTGTCGCGCGCATTGCTTCGAGCGTGCCGATCGGGCGCGGCGGTACCGCACGCGAGGTCGCCGAGACGGTGCTCTGGCTCTGCTCGCCGGAAGCCTCTTACGTGACAGGCGTGACGATCGACGTTGCGGGTGGCCGCGGGCTTTGACTTTGCGTGCGCGTCGGCGTCACGCGCTCCCGCAGAAGCCGTGCGCCTTGACGACGCGCTTATCGGACGGCGGGAATTTCGCCAGACGATCCGCGGGCCG
The DNA here is from genome assembly GCA_035565975.1 of Hyphomicrobiaceae bacterium. Lineage (GTDB taxonomy): Bacteria > Pseudomonadota > Alphaproteobacteria > Rhizobiales > Hyphomicrobiaceae. The sequence continues at coordinate 11,790 of DATMRT010000138.1, read as the reverse complement.
CACCGGCCGGCGCACGAGCTCGCCGCCGCAGTTCGGACAACGCCCGCCCGGCAGCCGATGCTCGGCGCAGTCCGCGCAGAATGTGCACTCGAAGGAGCAGATCAGTGCGTCCGGCGCGTCCGCCGGCAGATCCTTGTCGCAACATTCGCAATTGGGTCTGAGCGCGAGCATCGTCGGCCTCCGGATCAGAAGAACGCCTGCAGCCCGGTCTGGGCGCGGCCGAGGATGAGCGCATGCACGTCGTGCGCGCCCTCGTACGTGTTGACCGTTTCGAGGTTCGCCGCGTGACGCATCACATGGTACTCGATCTGGATACCGTTGCCGCCGTGCATGTCGCGCGCGACGCGGGCGATGTCGAGCGCCTTGCCGCAGTTGTTGCGCTTGATGATCGATATCGCTTCCGGCGCCAGCCGTCCCTCATCGAAGAGGCGTCCGCAGCGGAGCGCCGCCTGCAGGCCGAGTGAAATTTCGGTCTGCATGTCGGCGAGCTTCTTCTGCACGAGCTGGGTTGCGGCGAGTGGACGGCCGAACTGCTTCCGGTCGAGCGTGTACTGGCGCGCGCGGTGCCAGCAGTCCTCGGCGGCACCCATGGCGCCCCACGCGATGCCGTAGCGCGCGCGATTGAGGCAGCCGAACGGTCCCTTGAGGCCCGAGACATTCGGCAGCATCGCACTTTCCGGCACCACGACGCCGTCCATCACGACCTCGCCGGTGATCGAGCAGCGCAGGCTCAGTTTGCCGCCGATCTTCGGTGCCGAAAGCCCCTTCATGCCCTTTTCGAGAACGAAGCCGCGGATTTCGTCATTGTGCGCCGACGACTTCGCCCACACGACGAACACGTCGGCAATCGGTGCGTTGGAAATCCAGGTCTTGTTACCCGTTAGGCGGTAGCCATCCGATACCTTCTCGGCGCGCGTCTTCATGCCGCCGGGGTCGGAGCCGGCATCGGGTTCGGTGAGGCCGAAGCAGCCGACGTACTCGCCGCTTGCGAGCTTCGGCAGGTACTTCATGCGCTGCTCTTCCGAGCCGTACGCGTAGATCGGATACATCACCAGTGACGACTGCACCGAATTCATCGAGCGGTAGCCGGAATCGACGCGCTCGACCTCGCGCGCGACGAGTCCATAGGACACGTAGTTCGCACCCGCGCAGCCGTACTTCTCCGGAATTGTCACGCCGAGCAGGCCGAGGGCGCCCATCTCCGTGAAGATCTCGCGATCCGTGCGCTCCTCGAGATAGGCGGAGATAACCCGCGAGGCGAGCCTGTCCTGGCAATAGTCGCGCGCCGTATCGCGGATCATCCGCTCGTCCTCGGTGAGCTGCTCCTCGATGAGGAAGGGGTCATCCCACTGAAAGGCGGCGCGCGATGCCTTGGCGGCTTTGTCCTGCATGATCCGATTTTCCAATTCGTCCGTTGAGGTGCGTTCGCGGATCACTTTATCACTTCGATGAGGTCCTTGAACTCCTTCGTGTCGCCGCGCCCGAGCCATTCGAAGGCGACCATCTCGTGCGCCACCAGATGGGCACCGGCGCGCTCCATGCGACGCAGCGCAAGATCGCGGACCTCGTCCGAGCGCGATCCGACGGCATCTGCAACCAGGAAGACATCGAGCCCCGCCGCGACAAGGTCGAGCGTCGTCTGGCAGACGCATGCGTGCGCCTCCATGCCGGCGACCATGATCTGCGAGCGTCCGGCTGCCCGGAAAGCTTCGATGCGCGTGCGGATCGCCGGTTCTTGCCACGCGGAGAAAGCGATCTTGGCGAGGGGCGCTGTACTGTCGCCAAGCGCGGTGCGCACGCTCGTAACCACACGGCCGAGACCCTCCGGGTAGTGCTCGGTCAGGTTGGTCGGTACCGCAAGCCTGCGCGCATAGTGAGCGAGGCGCGTGCAGTTGGCCAGGATGGCTTCCCCGCCCGCCACGTGGGGCGCCAAGCGATCCTGAATATCGATCAATAGGAGCTGGCTACGGCTCCGACTCATGAGCATGTCGAGATTCTCTGCTTGAGGGCCTTTGGGGGCCCCTGAAACGGCCGCAGGACCTTGAATTAAGTCGATGCGATTATTACGTAAAATAGCAACTGCGTGAGGTGTGGTGGCGCGTGGCGCGGCCCCCTCTGACGGAAGTCAAGAAAAAAGTTACGAGCGGGCTTGTATCGGCTGCGGGTAACCTCTATAAGAGGCGTCCGAAACACATCCAAGCGAAAGTCGACAGAGCAGCAGACGGGACTGAAAAACCCGGGAACTGCGTTGTCGGCTGCACTTCGTTTGCGGTGTCCGTTGCGGCGCGGACTGCGGGGTCTCGCGAAGGTCGATCCAGCTGAATGTGCATGCCTGACCGTGTTCGGGGGTGGACCTCGAGGGGTGTAGCTCAATTGGTAGAGCGTCGGTCTCCAAAACCGAAGGTTGGGGGTTCGAGACCCTCCGCCCCTGCCAATCGACCCCGGAATGAGATCGGTGTCCGCGACGGCCAGGATTTGTGCGTGAGCGTCCTCGTTGGTCCTCTCGCCACGGGCAGGCAGGGAATGAGAAGAGATGGCGAGAACCAATCCCCTCGAGTTTCTCCAGCAGGTGCGCCAGGAAACGGCCAAGGTCACGTGGCCGACCTGGAAGGAGGTCTGGATCACGACGGCCATGGTGCTCGTCATGGTCACGCTCGCGGCGATCTTTTTTACGCTTGTGGATCAAGGCATTGGATGGCTCGTGCAGCTTGTGCTGAACGCGTTCCGCTGACGGGACGGCGGCCGGTCGCTGAGCCGGCCCGGCGCGTGAGGATTGGTTGACAGCAGGGCAGCATGGCAAAGCGCTGGTACATTGTTCACGCCTACTCGAACTTCGAGAAGAAGGTCGCGGAGGCCATCAAGGAGCGGGCGAAGGCCGCCGGCCTCGACCACCTGTTCGAGGAGGTTCTGGTTCCGTCCGAGGACGTCATCGAGTTGCGCCGTGGCCGCAAGATCCACGCCGAGCGCAAGCTTTTCCCGAGCTACGTGCTCGTGAAGATGGAGATGACCGACCCGGCGTTCCTGCTGATCAAGAATACGCCGAAGGTCACCGGATTCCTCGGCGCGGACAACAAGGCGGTTCCGATCTCGGAAGAGGAGGCCATGCGCATCCTCAACCAGGTCAAGGAAGGTGTCGAGCGGCCGAAGCCGACGGTCACGTTCGAGATCGGCGAGCAGGTCAAGGTTGCCGACGGGCCGTTCGCGAGTTTCAGCGGTCTTGTCGAGGAGGTCGACGAGGAGCGGTCCCGCCTCAAAGTGGCGGTCTCGATCTTCGGACGGCCGACGCCGGTGGAATTGGAGTTCACGCAGGTCGAGAAGGTGGGATGAGGCACATTCCGGTGCTGCTCGAGCGCTAACGACTGAAGAACAAGGAATACGAGCGGGGCCTTCGAATGTAGGGCACGCCGCCGCGGGAGATGACAGAATAGGCACGACGCGGACGTCCAGATGGCGAGAGCCAAAGGACCCTGCGTCGCGTCTCGTGCGGGAGGGCTGAAGCCGGCCCGATTGACCGCTAACCCTGGGGGCTCCGCCTCCGAACGTAGAGACAGGGGATAGAGTAGAAAGATGGCAAAAAAGATAGACGGCTACATCAATCTGCAGGTGAAGGCCGGACAGGCCAATCCTGCACCGCCGATCGGGCCCGCGCTCGGTCAGCGCGGCGTGAACATCATGGAGTTCTGCAAGTCCTTCAATGCCAAGACGAAGGACATGGAGCAGGGCACGCCGATCCCGGTCAAGATCACGGTCTTCTCCGATCGCTCGTTCACCTTCGAGATGAAGACGCCGCCGGCGTCTCACTTTCTCAAGAAGGCCGCGGGCATCGAGTCCGGCTCCAAGGAGACCGGTCGCACGTCGGCGGGCAGCGTGACGATGGCCCAGGTGCGCGAAATCGCCAAGACCAAGATGAAGGACCTCAATACCGACGACCTCGATGCCGCGGCGAAGATCATCGCCGGCTCCGCACGGTCGATGGGCCTTCGGGTGACGGAGTAACGGGCGATGGCAAAAGCGACCAAGGAAGTGATCAGCGCAACGCGTCTCGCGGGCGGAAAGCGTCTCGCGGCGCTGCGGGCGACCGTCGACCGCAACAAGAGCTACGGCATCGACGAGGCCGTGAAGCTCGTGAAGTCGAATGCCAAGGCGAAGTTCGACGAGACGGTCGAGCTTGCGATGAACCTCGGCGTCGATCCGCGCCATGCGGACCAGATGGTGCGCGGTGTGTGCAACCTGCCGCACGGCTCGGGCCGCACGCAGCGCGTCGCTGTATTCGCGCGCGGGCCGAAGGCTGAAGAGGCGAAGGCCGCCGGCGCCGATATCGTCGGTGCCGAGGACCTCGTCGAGCAGGTGAGCAAGGGTCAGATCAACTTCGACCGCTGCATCGCGACGCCGGACATGATGGGTCTCGTCGGCCGTCTGGGTAAGGTGCTCGGCCCCCGCGGCCTGATGCCGAACCCCCGCGTCGGCACCGTGACCATGGACGTCACGGCGGCCGTGCAGGGCGCCAAGGGCGGCGCCGTCGAGTTCCGTGTCGAGAAGTCCGGCATCATCCACGCCGGCGTCGGCAAGGCGAGCTTCACGGAGCAGGCGCTGGTCGAGAACATCAAGGCGTTCGTCGATGCCGTGATCAAGGCGCGTCCGACCGGCGCCAAGGGCACCTACCTGAAGAAGGTCGCCGTGACCTCCTCGCAAGGCCCCGGCGTGAAAGTCGACACCGCGAGCGTGACGAGCGGGGCAACGGCCCCGGCCTGATCGCGAGTTGAGAATTCCCGGATCGTGAGATCCGGGAGAGGAGAGAGGGCCCGGCTTTCTCTCCGACCTGTCCGAGATTGCTGGTGGTGGCCTCGGCCACCTTAAGCCAACCGGGCCAGCATGAGACGGGAGACGGCCGGAAGTCGGCGCTCGCAAGGGCGCTCCCTCGCCGAAAGGTGCGGGCCGGTTCGAACCTCTTGGGAAGCGCCGTGCCGTCGGTTTCGACGCGCGGGCGGACAGGACCGCAGCGTCGCCGCAGCGAGGAACCGCAAGTTCCCTGCTCCCGGTGGCAAGGTGCAACCCGCGATTTCGCCCGCAAGGGCGTAGTCGCACGATGGAGAGTGTAGCCAGGTGGATAGAGCTGCCAAGCAAGAGCTCGTCACGACGCTCCACGACGTGTTCAAGGACACGGGCGTGATTGTCGTGGCCCACTACGCCGGCATGACCGTCGCCCAGATGACCGATTTCCGCAGGCGCATGAAAGAAGCGGGCGGAACGGTCAAAGTGGCGAAGAACACGCTGGCGGTTCTGGCGCTCAAGGAGACGAAGTCAGAGGGCATCTCGGATCTGTTCAAGGGGCAAACGTGCATTGCCTATTCGAGCGATCCGATGGTGGCCGCGAGGATTGCGGTCAAGTACAGCCGGGAAAACGACAAGCTCGTGATCCTCGGCGGTGCGATGGGCAGCAACATCCTCGACTCCGCGAGCGTCAAAGCACTCGCCGATCTCCCCTCGCTGGACGAGCTGAGGGCGAAGCTCATCGGTCTCCTCAACGCGCCGGCGACGAAGATCGCCCGCACGATCAAGGAGCCGGGAGCCAAGCTCGCGCGCGTCATCCAGGCGCAGGCGAGCAAGGGCGAGGCTGCTTGAGAAGTGGAGCGGCGCTGATCGCCGCGAGCGAAACGAACATCAGAACCTGGACCGCCGAGCGGTTCGAACCGAACTCAAGGAAACATTGAAATGACCGATCTTGCGAAAATCGTCGACGACCTGTCGAAGCTGACCGTTCTCGAGGCGGCTGACCTCGCCAAGATGCTCGAAGAGAAGTGGGGCGTCTCGGCTGCGGCTGCTGTCGCCGTTGCGGCTGCGCCGGCTGCCGGTGGCGCTGCTGCCGCTGCCGAGGAGCAGACCGAGTTCACCGTCATCCTGAAGGCGGCGGGCGACAAGAAGATCAACGTCATCAAGGAGGTCCGTGCCATCACCGGTCTCGGCCTCAAGGAGGCGAAGGATCTCGTCGAGGCCGGCGGCAAGCCCGTCAAGGAAGGCGTGCCGAAGGACGAGGCTGCAAAGCTCAAGAAGCAGCTCGAGGACCAGGGCGCTCAGGTCGAGATTAAGTAATAGCGGGTGTCCGGGTCGGCCTTGCGCCGGCCCGGCAACTCCCCCGATGGCCCTGCTGCCATGAAGCGTGGCAAAGGACCTTCCGGCGAGTTGCGCGAGGACTGGATGAGACCCATCGGTCCCGCGCCTGCGAGATGACATTCACGAGATGCGTCGATGGGAGGTGAGCCCCATCACCGGCATCTGCGACGCGAGAGGAGCGCACATGGCTGAAAATTTCACCGGCCGCAGGCGGATGAGGAAGCGGTTCGGCTCGATCGCCGAAGTGGCGGAGATGCCGAACCTGATCGAGGTGCAGAAGAGCTCCTACGATGACTTCCTGATGGTCAAGGAGCCGGCCGGCGGCCGTCCCGAGACAGGCCTGCAGGCGGTGTTCAAGTCGGTGTTCCCGATTTCCGACTTCTCGGGCAAGGCCACGCTCGAATTCGTCCGCTACGATTTCGATCCGCCGAAGTTCGATGTCGACGAGTGCCAGCAGCGCGACATGACATACGCAGCACCGCTGCGCGTGAAGCTGCGCCTCATCGTGTTCGACATAAACGAGGAGACCGGCTCGCGCTCCATCAAAGGCGTGAAGGAGCAGGACGTCTATATGGGCGACATGCCGTTCATGACTCAGAACGGCACGTTCATCATCAACGGCACCGAGCGCGTGATCGTCTCGCAGATGCACCGCTCGCCGGGCGTCTTCTTCGATCATGACCGCGGCCGCACGCACGCCTCTGGCAAGCTGTTGTTCGCAGCGCGCATCATTCCCTATCGTGGTTCGTGGCTCGACTTCGAGTTCGATGCCAAGGACGTCGTCTATGTGCGCATCGACCGTCGCCGCAAGCTGCCGGTGACGACGCTGCTCTATGCTCTCGGTCTCGATGACGAGCAGATTCTCGGCACGTTCTACGGCTCGATCCTGGTCCGCCAGACCAAGAAGGGCTGGACCATGCCGTTCATCCCCGAGAAGATGCGCGGTGTGACGCCGGCGGCCGACATCGTCGACGCCAAGACCGGTACGGTCGTCGCCAAGGCTGGCGAGAAGGTTTCCGTGCGCCGTGCGCGCGAGCTCGCTGAGAGTGGCATCAAGGAAGTTCTGATCGCGCCCGAGGACCTCGTCGGCAAATACCTCGCCGAGGACATCGTCGATCTTTCGACGGGCCAGATCTATGGCGAAGCCGCCAATGAGCTTGACCAGAAGCTGCTCGACAAGCTGACCGAGGCCGGCGTCGCCGAGTTCACGGTGCTGGACATCGACCACGTCACTGTCGGTGATCACATCCGTCTGACGCTGAAGGTCGACAAGAACGCCAACCGCGACGAGGCGCTGCTCGACATCTACCGCGTCATGCGCCCCGGCGAGCCGCCGACCATCGATGCGGCGGAGACGCTTTTCCACGGCCTGATGTTCGACCCCGAGCGTTATGATCTCTCGGCTGTCGGCCGCGTGAAGATGAACATGCGCCTCGGCGACATCAAGGATTTCGTCCCGGCTGAGGACACGGTGCGCGTTCTGCGGCCCCAGGACATCCTGGCGGTCGTGCGCACGCTCGTCGATCTGCGCGACGGCAAGGGCGAGATCGACGACATCGATCATCTCGGCAACCGGCGCGTGCGCTCGGTCGGCGAGCTCATGGAGAACCAGTACCGCATCGGCCTCCTGCGCATGGAGCGCGCGATCAAGGAGCGCATGAGCTCGGTCGATATCGACACGGTCATGCCGCAGGACCTGATCAACGCCAAACCGGCGGCTGCTGCGGTGCGCGAGTTCTTCGGCTCGTCGCAGCTTAGCCAGTTCATGGACCAGACGAACCCGCTCTCCGAGATCACGCACAAGCGGCGTCTCTCGGCGCTGGGTCCGGGCGGTCTCACGCGTGAGCGCGCGGGCTTCGAGGTCCGCGACGTGCATCCGACGCATTACGGCCGCATCTGCCCGATCGAGACGCCGGAAGGCCCGAACATCGGCCTCATCAACTCGCTCGCGACGTTCGCGCGCGTCAACAAGTACGGCTTCATCGAGAGCCCCTACCGCAAGGTCAAGGACAGCCGCGTGACCGACGAGGTCGTGTATCTCTCCGCCATGGAGGAGATGCGCCACCACGTCGCCCAGGCCAACGCCGAGATCGACGACAAGGGCCAGCTTACCGGTGACCTCATTACGTGTCGCTTCAACGGTGACGTGCTTCTGGTGACGCCCGACAAGGTCGACTACATCGACGTGAGTCCGAAGCAGCTCGTGTCGGTCGCAGCGGCGCTCATCCCGTTCCTCGAGAACGACGACGCCAACCGCGCCCTCATGGGCTCGAACATGCAGCGTCAGGCCGTGCCGCTTCTCCGCGCCGAGGCGCCCCTCGTCGGCACCGGCATGGAGGAAGTCGTCGCGCGCGACTCGGGCGCCGCGATTGCCGCGCGCCGCACCGGCATCGTCGATCAGGTGGACGCAACGCGTATCGTCATCCGTGCGACCGCCGAGACCGATCCGTCGAAGCCGGGCGTCGACATCTATCGTCTGCGCAAGTTCCAGCGCTCGAACCAGAACACCTGCATCAACCAGCGTCCGCTCGTGACGGTGGGCGACAGCGTGCAAGCCGGCGAGATCATCGCCGACGGTCCTTCGACCGACCTCGGTGATCTGGCGCTCGGGAAGAACGTGCTCGTCGCGTTCATGCCGTGGATGGGCTACAACTTCGAGGACTCGATCCTGCTCTCGGAGCGCGTCGTCGCGGACGACATCTTCACCTCGATCCACATCGAGGAGTTCGAGCTCAGCGCCCGCGACACGAAGCTTGGCCCCGAGGAAATCACGCGCGACATTCCTAACGTGTCGGAAGAGGCGCTGAAGAACCTCGACGAAGCGGGCATCGTCTACATCGGCGCCGAAGTCCAGCCGGGCGACATCCTCGTCGGCAAGATCACGCCGAAGGGCGAGAGCCCGATGACGCCGGAAGAGAAGCTCCTCCGCGCCATCTTCGGTGAGAAGGCGTCTGACGTGCGCGATACGTCGCTGCGTCTGCCGCCGGGTGTCGCCGGTACGGTCGTCGAAGTGCGCGTCTTCAATCGTCATGGCGTCGAGAAGGACGAGCGCGCCATGTCGATCGAGCGCGAGGAGATCGAGCGTCTCGCCAAGGACCGCGACGACGAGCTCCAGATCCTCGACCGCAACGTCTATGGCCGCCTGCGCGAGTCGCTCATGGGCCGCGAGGTCTCCAAGGGACCCAAGGGCGCGCGTAAGGGCACCGAGATCAACGACGAGATCCTGGACGATATCCCCCGCAGCCAGTGGTGGGAGATCGGCCTCAAGGACGAGAAGGCCATGGCCGCCGTCGAGGCCATCGGCAAGCAGTACGAGGATGCCAAGAAGAGCCTCGAGCGCCGCTTCGTCGACAAGGTCGAGAAGCTGCAGCGCGGTGACGAGCTGCCGCCCGGCGTGATGAAGATGGTCAAGGTCTTCGTCGCCGTGAAGCGCAAGATCCAGCCGGGCGACAAGATGGCCGGCCGGCACGGCAACAAGGGCGTCGTCTCGCAGATCGTGCCCGTCGAAGACATGCCGTTCCTCGAGGACGGTACGCACGTCGACGTGGTGCTCAATCCGCTCGGTGTGCCCTCGCGCATGAACGTCGGGCAGATCCTCGAGACGCATCTCGGCTGGGCCTGCCGCGGTCTCGGCCGTGCGATCGATGACGCGCTCGCGCAGTTCCATGCGAGCGGCGAGGCCGAGGCGCTGAAGAAGCAGCTCACCACCATCTACGGCGATGGCAATGGCCTCGCCAAGATGAAGGATGACGAGCTCGAGATGCTCGGCGAGCAGCTCAAGACGGGTGTTCCGATCGCGACGCCGGTGTTCGACGGTGCGCGCGAGCCGGACATCGTCGAGATGCTGAAGAAGGCGGGCTTCGACACGTCGGGACAGGTGACGCTCCGCGACGGGCGGACCGGCGATCCTTTCGATCGCAAGGTCACGGTTGGCTACAAGTACATCCTGAAGCTGCACCACCTTGTCGACGACAAGATCCACGCCCGCTCGATCGGCCCCTACTCGCTCGTCACCCAGCAGCCACTGGGCGGCAAGGCGCAGTTCGGCGGACAGCGCTTCGGCGAAATGGAGGTGTGGGCGCTGGAAGCCTACGGTGCAGCCTACACGCTGCAGGAGATGCTGACCGTCAAGTCGGACGACGTCGCGGGCCGCACGAAGGCCTACGAGTCGATCGTGCGCGGCGACGACGCCTTCGAGGCGGGCATCCCCGAAAGCTTCAACGTGCTCGTCAAGGAGATGCGTGCCCTCGGCCTCAATGTCGAGCTGGTCAACAGCGAGACGCCGCAGATCGAGGACGAGGCCCCGGCGGAACCCGGCCCGCAGCCGCAGCTCCCGTCCGCCGCCGAGTGATGAATGTGCCGCCGCCCTTCGAGTTGGGCGGCGGTCCCTTCAGCGGTTGAGTTTACCGCCGCCTGAAGGACAAGGAACAGATCGCGCGCCCAATACCCGGATCTCGGGCGCGCTGAACGGCCAGGATCCGACCATCAGGGACGCCGCCCCCGTCCCGATCGAGGAGTGACGAGATGAACGAAATTCCGAACATCTTCAAACCGCAGGTACAGCTCCCCGTCTTCGACCAGATCCGCATCTCGATCGCGAGCCCGAAGGACATCCATTCGTGGTCGTTCGGCGAGATCAAGAAGCCCGAGACGATCAACTACCGCACGTTCAAGCCGGAGCGTGACGGCCTTTTCTGCGCGCGCATTTTCGGACCGATCAAGGACTACGAGTGCTTGTGCGGCAAGTACAAGCGCATGAAGTACAAGGGCCTGATCTGCGAAAAGTGCGGCGTCGAGGTGACGCTCGCCAAGGTGCGCCGCGAGCGGATGGGCCACATCGAGCTCGCAGCGCCCGTCGCGCACATCTGGTTCCTGAAGTCGTTGCCGTCGCGCATCGGCCTTCTGCTCGACATGACGCTCAAGGATCTCGAGCGCGTGCTCTACTTCGAGAGCTACATCGTGATCGAGCCGGGCGTGTCGCCGTTCAAGGAGAAGCAGCTCCTCTCCGAGGACCAGTATCACGCGGCCATCGAGGAGCATGGTGCCGACGCCTTCACGGCCGGCATCGGCGCCGAGGCGATCCGCGAGATCCTCACGTCCATGGACCTCCACAAGATCAAGGAGGAGATCCGCCAGGAGATCGCCGAAGCCACGACTGAGCTGAAGCCCAAGAAGCTCGCGAAGCGCCTCAAGGTCATCGAGGCCTTCATCGAGAGCGGCAATCGTCCCGAGTGGATGATCCTGACGGTCGTCCCGGTGATCCCGCCCGAGCTGCGCCCGCTGGTGCCGCTCGACGGCGGTCGCTTCGCCACGTCCGATCTCAACGATCTCTATCGTCGCGTCATCAACCGCAACAACCGCTTGAAGCGGCTGATCGAGCTGCGCGCGCCGGACATCATCATCCGCAACGAGAAGCGGATGCTGCAGGAGGCCGTCGATGCGCTGTTCGATAACGGCCGGCGCGGCCGCGTCATCACGGGCGCCAATAAGCGTCCGCTGAAGTCGCTCGCCGACATGCTCAAGGGCAAGCAGGGTCGCTTCCGTCAGAACCTGCTCGGCAAGCGCGTCGACTACTCCGGCCGCTCGGTGATCGTGGTCGGTCCCGAGCTCAAGCTGCACCAGTGCGGCCTGCCGAAGAAGATGGCGCTCGAGCTGTTCAAGCCGTTCATCTACGCGCGC
>DATMRT010000137.1:0-15966 GCA_035565975.1 Hyphomicrobiaceae bacterium | reverse complement strand
CCGTCTGACCGTGTCGAGTCTCGCCGAGGAACTGAAAGTCCTGCTGCCCGACCTCCGCGGGCGCCTCGTTGCCGACGCGCCGCTCAAGGACATCACGTGGTTCCGCGTCGGGGGCGCGGCGGAAGTGCTTTACACGCCGGCCGATGAGGCCGACTTGGCCTACTTCATGGCCCGCGTGCCGTCGGAGGTGCCCGTCTTCGTGATCGGGCTCTGCTCGAACCTGCTCGTGCGTGATGGCGGGGTGCGCGGTGTCGTCGTGCGTCTCGGCCGCGGCTTCGGCGAGATCGAGATACTCGATGCGCGCCGCCTGCGGGCCGGCACGGCCGTCCCCGACGTCAAGGTGGCGCGTGCGGCGGCGGATGCGGGCATTGCCGGCCTCTCGTTCTATCGCGGCATTCCGGGCGGGATCGGCGGCGCGCTGCGCATGAATGCCGGCGCGCATGGCTGCGAGACCAAGGACGTGCTGCTTTCGGCGCGAGCAGTCGATCGCACCGGGCGCATTCACGAGCTTTCGAACACGGATATGGGCTTTACTTACCGACGCTGTGCCATACCGCCTGACTGGATCTTCACGAGCGCGACCTTCGGGGGCACGCCCGGTGAGCCCGAGGAAATCGTGCGCGCGATGGACGAGGTCGCCGCGTACCGCGAGAAGCATCAGCCGATCAAGGAGCGCACGGGGGGCTCGACGTTCAAGAACCCGCCCGACAACAGCGCCTGGAAACTTGTCGATGCGGCCGGCTGTCGTGGCCTGCGTGTCGGCGGCGCCATGGTTTCGGAAATGCACTGCAACTTCCTCATCAACGACCGGCAGGCGACAGCGGAAGATATTGAACGGCTCGGCGAGACCGTCCGCGCGCGCGTTCGCGCATCGAGCGGCATCGAGTTGCAATGGGAGATCGTGCGCGTCGGCGAGGCCCTTCCGGGACATGCGACCGGCGTTGCCTTGGTCGAGGAGCACGTACGATGAGCGCCGCCACCGCCGCGCAGGGTAAGCCGCATGTCGCCGTTCTCATGGGCGGCTGGTCCGCCGAGCGCGAGGTGAGCCTTTCCTCGGGCCGCGAGTGCGCCAATGCCCTTGAAGGCGAGGGCTTCCAGGTGACGCGCCTCGACGTCGGCCATGATCTCGCGGCGCAGCTCGTCGAGCTCAAGCCCGATGTCTGCTTCAATGCGCTGCACGGGCGCTGGGGCGAGGACGGCTGCGTGCAGGGCCTGCTCGAGGTGCTCGAGATGCCCTACACGCACTCGGGCGTGCTCGCTTCCGCGATCGCCATGGACAAGGAGCGCACAAAAAAGATCGTGAGCGCGCTTGGCGTGCCGGTCGCGCAAGGCGTTCTCGTGACGCCTGATGAGGCTCTTGCCGATCATGCGTTGCCGCCGCCCTATGTCGCGAAGCCGGTGGCCGAAGGCTCGAGCGTCGGCGTCGTGATCGTGAAGGCCGGCGCCAACCGCCCGCCCGAAGCCATCCGCAAAGTGCCCGTAAGCCGCGACGGCCAGCTCATGGTCGAGAAGTTCGTCGCAGGGCGCGAACTCACCTGCGCCGTGATCGGCGACCGGGCGACAGACATCATCGACATTGTCGCCGCCGACCATCTCGAATTCTACGATTACGAGGCCAAGTACGCGCCGGGCGGCTCGAAGCACATTCTGCCAGCCCGTATTCCGGACAAGGTCCGCAGCGCCATCCAAACGCACACGCTCGCCGCGCACCGTGCGCTGGGATGCCGTGGCGTCTCGCGGTCGGATTTCCGCTGGGACGAGGCGACGGGCGAGCTCGTCTTCCTCGAGATCAATACCCAGCCTGGCATGACACCGACATCGTTGGTGCCGGAACTCGCCCAGCACATGGGCCTGACATTCGGCCAGCTCGTTGCCTGGCTCGTCGAGGACGCCTCGATTGCGCGGTGAGTGCGGTGGCGCGCGAGGCGCCGCTGCAACTTTCACCGAAAATTAACCAAATCGCCGAAATGGTTAACGATGGTGCGCCAGCTCTCGCGGGCCGGTCGCGCCTGCGCGCTGACGAGGGTCGCGCAGGCGGCTGATTGGCTCGGACGGGCGCGGCATAACCGCCAGCGGATGGGACGGCGTGCGGGAGCGGCTCGAAATACCGAGGTTCTGGTGGCGCGCTGTCGAGCGCGAGCGTCCCCGCGCGCCCGCACGAGCCGAGGCGCGCCCGCGATTTGCCATGCTCGATCCGGCTGCCCGGCCCGAGGCTGCGCAGCCGCGGCCGCCGCAGATCCGCAGCCGGCGATCCCGGATGCCGGCGACCCTCGCTGCAGCCCTGCTCCTCGCCGGCGCGGCATTCGTGGTCGTGAGCCGCACGGGAAAGCTCCCGGCGTCAGCACCCTTCAGCGCCCATGTCGACGAGCTCATGATCATGGCCGGCCTCGGCGTGGATGAGATTCACGTCACGGGTTACGCCTACACCGAGGCGAGGGAGATCTTCGCGGCACTCGATCTCGACAAACCGACGTCGCTGCTCCGCTACAATCCGGAAGCCGCCCGTCAGCGCGTCGAGGCGCTTCCCTGGATCTGGCGCGCGACGGTCACGCGCTTATTGCCGGATACGGTCGAAGTGCGTGTCACCGAGCGCACGCCGATCGCGCTGTGGCTCCGCGACGGCAGCGCGAGTCTCGTCGATGGCGAAGGCCGCGAGCTCGCGCGCGTTCCACCTTCGACGCAGGAAAAACTGCCGCGGATTTCGGGCGCCGGTGCTCCCGAAGCTGCAGCCAAGCTCTTTGCCGCGCTTCGCCAGCACCCCGCCCTTGCTGCGCGCGTGCGCGTTTCCGAGCGTATCGGCAAGCGCCGCTGGTCGCTCGATCTCGACAACGGCAGCCGCATTCATCTTCCAGCGGAAGGCGAGGGCGCGGCGCTCGCGCGCCTCATGAAACTGGCCGACAGCGCCGGTCTGCTCAGCAAGCCCGGCCGCATCGTCGATCTCAGGATCGATGACCGCATTGCTGTCGCCGCGCGGCCAGCACCTGCGGCGGCATCAGCCGAGCCGGCGCCGGCAGCGATACCAAAACCACGCAAATCAGCTTCGGCTTTGTAGGGGGCGTACGCATGAGCAGCATGGATCGCAGCAGAAGCAAGCCTCCGCCACTTCCTCGCAGTGCGCCGGTCATCGCCGCCCTCGACATCGGCACGAGCAAGGTCGTTTGCCTCATCGCGACGGGCGAGAAGGGCGGCCGCACGCGGCTTCTCGGCATTGGCCATCAGCGCAGCGGCGGCATAAAGGCCGGCATGGTGGTCGATCCCGATGCTGCGGAGCAGGCTGTGCGCGCAGCCGTCGGGCAGGCGGAGCGCATGGCCGGCGTCACCATGGAGCAGGTGAGCGTCGCGGTGGCGTGTGGGCGCCTCAAGTCGCAGCGTTTTGCTGCGCGCGTCGGGACCGAGACCGGCATCGCGGGCGATGGCGACGTCGCGCGGGCACTCTCGGGCGGCGAGGCGTTTGCGGCGCGCGGCGGGCGCACGCTCATCCAGTTTCACAACGAGGCCTGGCACGTCGACGGTGCCGAGGGCGTCGCCGATCCGCGCGGCATGGCGGGGAACGAGCTGAGCGCCGACCTCGTCGCGGTCACGGCCGACGACGGGCCGCTGCAGAATCTGCTCGCCGTCGTCGAGCGCTGCTATCTCGAGCCGCATCAGCTTGCGGCTACACCCTACGCAAGCGCCATGGCTGTCAGCACGGAGGAGGAGCGCCAGCTCGGCGTGCTCGTCATCGATATCGGTGCCGGCGTGACTTCGATTGCGGCTTTTGCCGGCGGCCATCTGGCCATGGCCGAGGTCGTGCCGGTCGGTGCGCAACTCGTCACTTTCGACATTGCCCGCCGTCTCGGTACCCCGGTGACGGAAGCCGAGCGAATCAAAACGCTTTATGGCACACTGCTACCGGCGCGCTCGAACGATCACGAGTCGTTCTCGTTCTCCGCCGCCGATGGCGAGGACGAAGCGACGGCTCGGATCTCTCGGGCAGAGTTGCGTTCGCTGATCGAGCCGCGGATCCACGGCATCGCGGCGTTGGTGAATGAACGGCTCGTCGCTGCGAAGCTCGACAGGAGCATTCTGGAGCGGGTCGTACTGACCGGAGGCGGGGCCGGGCTCGAGGGGATCGACAGCGTTTGGGGAAGCATGCGGGAAGCCTCGGGAGGCATGGCGGCTGTGGCGCGCGCAAGTATGGTGCGTGTGGGCCGGCCGAGCCCGATCGAGGGTATGTCCGCCGATATGCTGGGGCCCGCGTTCGCGACGGTGAGCGGGCTCATCGGCGATTCGCTGCAGCAGCATTTTGCTGCGAGGACTGGCGGCCTCAGGGGTTGGCGTGGAAGCGGCTACGTGAGCTGGATCGGTAACTGGTTGAGCCGTGCCAAGGGCTGAGCCCGGATGCGGCGCACGAGGACAGGACGGACACGAGGCATCGATGGGCACAGGTCCGCAATCACCGCCGTTCAGCGAGCTGCGTCCGATCATCAAGGTGATCGGGGTCGGTGGCGCCGGCGGTAACGCCATCAACAACATGATCGCGTCCGGCCTCCAGGACGTGGACTACATCGTCGCCAATACGGATGCGCAGGCACTGGCGTCGTCTGGTGCCGAGCACCGCATCCAGCTCGGTGTGAACCTGACGCAGGGGCTCGGCGCGGGCTCGCGGCCGGAGATCGGACTAGCTGCGGCGGAGGAAGCGAAGGAGGAGATCACCAAGGGGCTCCAGGGTGCGCATATGGCCTTCATCGCCGCGGGCATGGGCGGCGGCACAGGCACCGGCGCGGCTGCGGTCATCGCGCGCACGGCCCGCGATATGGGGCTTCTCACGGTCGCCATCGTCACCAAGCCCTTCCACTTCGAGGGCGCGCGCAGGATGCGCGTCGCGGAAGCAGGCATTGCCGAGCTCAAGACCTCGGTCGACACGCTGATCGTCATTCCGAATCAGAACCTCTTCCGCATCGCGAACGAGCGGACGACCTTCGCCGAGGCCTTCGTTCTCGCCGACAAGGTGCTGCACGCCGGTGTCGCGTGCATCGTCGACCTCATCATGAAGGACGGCCTGATCAACCTCGACTTCGCCGATGTGCAGGTCATCATGCGCGGCATGGGCGCGGCTATGATGGGCACGGGCGAGGCTTCAGGCGAAGGGCGCGCGCGCAAGGCCGCCGAGATGGCGCTTGCCAATCCCCTGATCGACGACCTCTCGTTGAGCGGCGCCAAGGGCGTGCTTCTCTCCATCATCGGCGGCAGGGACATGACGCTCTTCGAGGTCGACGAGGCCGCGAGCCGCGTTCGCCAGGAGGTCGACGAGGACGCGAACATCATCGTTGGCGCGTCGTTCGACGACAGCATGACCAACACCATGCGAATCGCGATTGTCGCGTCCGGCATGGGCGTTGCCGCTGCTCAGCAGGCGGCACCATCGACGCAAGCGTCGCCTGCCGCGCGCGCGCAGACTGCGTCTGAGCCTGCGGCATCGGCCGTGCCGCCGTCCGGCGATCAGCAGTCCCGTCGCCGATTCGATCCAGAGGATCTGAACCCTCACGCCGACTACTACGAGCCGCATGAGCGCACGGCCCCTCGCGAGCGCCAGGCACATTCCAACGGGTCGCGCGAGCTGTGGCGTGCCCCGGGCGGCGTTGTCATCGAGGAGAACGGCGGCCCGCAGCACGGCAGGGCATCTGCCCCGATCGATCGTAGTGAGACGACGGCCCCGCCGCCGATTCGCCACGGTGCGGACAATGACTATCGCCGGATGCCGTCGGTCGAAGAGTTTCCGCCCGTCGGCCAGCGCGAGTACGCCGCCAAGGCGCCGCTCTATTCGGGGCAGCAATCGCGGATGCAACCATTGGAGTCTCCGATGCCGCCGGAGCCGCCGCGGGGCGGTCTCCTTCAGCGTCTGGTCGGTAGTGCGAAAGGTCGGAGAAGCTGAGGCCCGGCCGTTGCGTCTCGTGGTCGAGCCTGGAATCCTGGCATATACATACGGCTGCGTTCAAACCGAGCACGCTCACCGTGTCGGCAGGGCGCGAATCACAAAAGCGACACACTCAAGCCACTGAACCGTTCTTTGCTCCGTGCTTGTGGAAAAGTCCGTGATGCGCTTCGAGGCGAAGGCGAAAAGAGAATATAATTCAAGACCTAAGATGGTGAGGCGCCGCGGCAACATTTCGTAAGAAAGCGTGACTTGTTATGGCGGTGCGCATCACGTTATCGTCGTGATTAAGACGGGTTCCGGAACGCTTGCATCGGGGCAACCAAAAACAGCTCCACCGGGGAAGTGGCGTAGGCAAGCGACTGGATACGATCTTGGGGGGCTCTCTCTTCCAGCAGTATGACTGCGACGCGAGAGCCGTAAGGGGATCGAGGGACGGCGCTACATGTCGAAGCGATTCATCGGTGCACGCCAGACAACGGTTGCGCGCGAGATCGAGGTGTCCGGCACGGGGGTGCATAGCGGGGCGCCGGTTTCAGTGGTTATACACCCGGCCCCGGCAGATACCGGGATCTGTTTCATCGTCTCGAAACGGGGGCGCATCATCTCCCAGATCGAGGCCGATGTACGGGCGGTGCGAAACCTCACGCTCTGCACGGTGCTCGGCGATGACCGGGGGGTCACAGTCGGCACGGTCGAACACCTCCTCTCGGCGCTGCGCGGTCTCTGCGTCGACAACTGCTTCATCGAAATCGACAACAAAGAAGTGCCGATCATGGACGGAAGCGCTGCCGCTTTCGTCGATGCGATCGACGAGGTCGGCGTTCGCGAGCTGGCGACGCCACGCAAGTTCATCAAGGTGCTGAAGCCGATCCGCATCCAGGAGGGCGACTGCTGGGGTGAGCTCACGCCGCATTCGAGCTTCCATCTCGACGTCGAGATCAATTTCGACAGCCCCGTCATCGGCCGCCAGCGCATGTCGCTGGATCTGAGCCCGGGGGCCTTCCGCCAGGAACTGTGCCGCGCCCGCACGTTCGGCTTCATGCGCGACGTGGAGATGCTTTGGAAGTCGGGCCTCGCACTCGGCGCCTCACTCGAGAACACTGTCGCGATCGGCGAGGACCGGATCATGAATCCGGAAGGCCTGCGCTATCCACAGGAGTTCGTGCGTCACAAGATGCTGGATGCGGTCGGCGATCTGGCGCTTGCCGGTGCCCCGCTGCTGGCCTCCTACCGGTCCGTGCGTGGCGGTCATCGGCTGAATGCCACGGTTCTCAAGGCGCTGTTTGCTGATGCCGATGCCTGGACGGTGGTTCATGCCCCGATGGTGCGCGAGACGCCGCACGTCGCCGGCTACGACGCCTCGCTTGGCTTGGCTTCGGTGCAGTTCGCCGCCAATCGCAACTGAGACGAACGCGCTTCGGCGATCACGATATGTGCTGCCGCATCAGCGCCATATCGGTGGACTAGGCTTCGGCCATCACGGGCATGAGTGGCTCGCACGTAGCCCGCCGTGCTAGATGATTCGGTACGGCGCACGCCGCGCCGATTGAACGGGGTGAGTGGGGCGGGCTCAGTTCGCGTGTGTACATGCGGGCTGACACCGTGAGGACGACGGAATGCAGATGCCGCAGAATGCCGGAGCAAGGCACGCCCGCAGGGTTCGTGTGGCGATCTTGCTGATGGGACTAGCGCTTGCGGGTTGCTCGTCGTCGAATACGGACGCGCTCAAAGCACTCAATCCGGATCCGCCCGGCGTCATGTACGCCGAAGCCGATGGCATGCTGGCCGCCGGACGGCATGAGGCGGCAGCAAAGAAATTCGAGGAAATCGACCGCCATCACCCGTACGCGCAGGAAGCGCGGCGCGCGATGGTGCTTGCGGCTTATGCCTACTACAAAGCGGGCAAGTATCCCGAGGCCGTCGCGGCAGCGCAGCGCTATGTCGTCATGCATCCCGGTACGAAGGATGCCGCACTCGCTCATCACATCATCGCGTCGTCGCACTTCGACGAGATCAAGGATCCGCAGCGCGATCAGGCGGCGACCCGCAAGGCCATTTCCGAGCTCAAGATCCTGGTCACGCGCTACCCGGAGAGCCCGTACGCGCGGCAGGCCGAGAATCGCATCCGCATCGGCGAGGATGCACTCGCTGCAAGCGAGATGACGATCGGGCGCTACTATCTCCAGCGCTCCAACTACGTCGCGGCGATCAATCGCTTCAAGACCGTCGTTGCCGAGTATCAAACGACCGCTCAGGTCGAGGAAGCGCTCATGCGCCTCACCGAGACGTACTTGGCGCTCGGCATTCAGCGCGAGGCGCAGGCTTCCGCGGCTGTGCTCGGATACAACTTCCCGCGGTCATCCTGGTATCGGGATGCCCATGCTCTTCTTCAAAAGCACGGGTTGAAGCCCGAGGCTGGCGAGGGAACCTGGGTCAGCCAGCAGTGGAAGCAGGTGACCGTCAAACCCGTCGGCAAGCCTGCCCAGCCCGTCGATATCGACCCGCGCAACCCGCCGGCCGTGACGCCAGCGCCCGCGAAGAAGCCGCCGGCCAAGGATACGCCGATGGTTCGCCGGACGCCGCCGAACGAGGTGCCGACGGGCAGCATCCCGCGGCCCATGGGCGCCGGTCTTCAATAGCCTTCTCCGCAACTGAGTTGCGCCAGTTCTGAGGCTGGCGGGCAGGATGGGCTGCGGCTATTTTGGCGGCCATGAGCAAGAAGGCCGCCAAGTCGCCCTCGCCGGAGAAGCTGTCTCGCCGTCAGGCTGCGGCTGAGCACAAGAAGCTTGCGGCCGAGATCGCCCGTCACGACGCGCTCTACTACCAGCAGGATGCGCCGGCGATCTCCGACGCCGAGTATGACGCGTTGCGCGCTCGTCTCCTCGCGATCGAAGGGCAGTATCCCGATCTTGTCGGGGCCGACAGTCCCACTCAGCGCGTCGGCGCGGCGCCGGTCGAGGCCTTCGGCAAGGTGCGCCACGAGGTGCCGATGCTTTCGCTCGGCAATTCGTTCTCGAGCGAGGATGTCGCCGAGTTCGTGGAACGCGTCCGCCGTTTCCTGGCGCTTCGGGCAAGCGATCCCCTCGTCTTCACCGCCGAGCCCAAGATCGACGGGCTTTCTATTTCCATCCGCTACGAAGACGGCCAGCTCGTCAGGGCGGCGACGCGTGGCGACGGCATCGAGGGCGAGGACGTCACCGCCAACATCCGTACTGTCCGCGAGATCCCCCATACGCTCAAAGGAGCGGGCGTACCGGAGCTGATCGAGGTGCGCGGCGAAATCTACCTCGGCACCGAGGACTTTCGGCGGCTCAACGAGGCCCAGGCCGCGGCAGGGGGGAAGGTCTTCGCCAATCCGCGCAATGCGGCTGCCGGCTCGCTGCGCCAGCTCGACGCCGGGATCACGGCCAAGCGGCCGCTCCGCTTCTTCGCCTACACCTGGGGCGCGGTCTCGGCGCTGCCGGCCAAGACGCAGTACGATGTCGTGCACGCTTTCGCGAAGTGGGGACTGCCGGTCAACGCGCGCATGGAACGCTGCGCGAGCGCGGAAGCGCTCATCGCCTTCTATGATGCCATCAGCGTCGATCGCCCGCGCCTCGGGTACGACATCGACGGCGTCGTCTACAAGGTCGACCGCCTCGACTACCAGGATCGACTCGGCTTCGTCTCACGCAGCCCGCGCTGGGCGACCGCGCACAAGTTCGCCGCCGAGCAGGCAACGACCATCCTGCATGACATCGAGATCCAGGTCGGGCGCACGGGCGCGCTGACGCCCGTTGCCAAGCTGCAGCCCGTCACGGTCGGCGGCGTCGTTGTTTCGAATGCGACGCTGCACAACGAGGACGAGATCAAGCGCAAGGACATCCGCATCGGCGATACCGTCGTCGTCCAGCGGGCGGGGGACGTCATCCCGCAAGTTGTGCGGGTCGTGCTCGAACAGCGCCCCGCGCATACGAAGCCCTACAAGTTTCCGCATACTTGCCCGGTCTGCGGCAGCCACGCCGCGCGCGATGAAGGCGAGGAGGGCGGAGATGCCGAAGCGGTTCGTCGCTGCACGGGCGGGCTCATCTGCCCGGCGCAGGCCAAGGAGCGCTTGAGGCACTTCGTCTCGCGCCTCGCTTTCGACATCGAGGGCCTTGGCCGCGAACGTATCGAGCTTTTCTACGACGAAGGCCTGATCCGCGCGCCTGCCGATATCTTCACGCTCGCCAAGCGTGACGCTAAGAGCCACAATCCGCTCGCCTTGCGCGAGGGCTTCGGCGAGAAGTCCATCCAGAACCTCTTCCGGGCTATCGAAGCGCGCCGCCGCATCGGCCTCGAGCGCTTCTTGTTTGCCCTCGGCATTCGCCATGTCGGCGAGACGACGGCGCGCGACCTCGCCCGCGCCTTCGGCACGTACGACGCGTTCCGTGCCCAGGTCGATCTCGCCTCCAAGGCCCGTCCGGGCCCCGCCTATCGCCGGCTTGTCACCGCCAGAGGCATCGGCCCCAAGACGGCCGAGACGCTCATGCAGGCCATTGCGGCGCGTAACCGCAAGGACCTCTTCGACGACGAGCCGGCCTCGTTTGAAGCGGTCGTTGCCGGCATCAAGGGCGTGCGCACGGGCGTTGCCGAGGCACTGGCACGCGCATTTACCGACGTCGCGACGTTCATCGAGACCGCGCGCGCGGCAGCCCGCGAAATGCCGGGGGACGACTACCGCGCGTTCGCGGGATTGAGCGGCATCGGCGAAGTGGTCGCGGATTCGCTGATCGACTTCTTCGGCGAGCCGCACAACCGGACGGTCGTCAAGGACCTGCTCGACGAGATCGAGATCCAGCCCTACGTGCGCCAGGCGACGGTCGCCTCCGCTGTCACCGACAAGACCGTCGTATTCACCGGCACGCTCGAGAAGATGTCGCGCAACGAGGCGAAGGCGCGCGCCGAGCGCGCCGGCGCCAAGGTCGCAGGCTCGGTCTCGAAGAAGACAGACTATGTGATCGCAGGCGCCGACGCGGGCTCGAAGCTCGACAAGGCGCGCGAGCTTGGCGTCACCGTCCTCGACGAGGACGAATGGCTGGCCCTGCTCGACGGCGGCGTGCCGTAGCATGACCGAGGAAAGCGCCAATCCCGCGTCGGAGAAGGCCGAGACGGCAGGAAAAAGCTACGTTCGTGCGCAGATCGAGGCCGCGCTGCTGACGCCTATCCGCGCCATGCGCTGGCACTACCTGCCGCTGCTGATGATCTACTTCGCCTATGGCGCACTCGGCATCGTGGCTGTCGCGCAGGATTTCTGGGTGAAGTCGGCGCTCACGCTCACGCCGGCCGATCTCGCGGCGCTTGCCGTCTGGCTTGGCCTGCCCTGGGCCGTGAAGATGGTCTTTGGCGAGCTCGTGGATGCCGTGCCCCTTCTTGGGTCGCAGCGCCGCATCTATGTGTTTATCGGCGCCGGTCTCATTGCCGCCGGTCTGCTGCTGCTGGCCGGCGCTGCCGCCGGAACTTTCCCCGGCGTGCATCCTGATACGATCTATGTCGCGTCCCAGCTCATCATCGTCACAGGCGTGGTGCTCCAGGACGTCGTCGCGGACGCCATGAGCACCGAGGTCGTGAGCCGCGTCGAAGAGGACGGCACGCCGCGGTCCGAGCAGGACGTCACCCGTGATCTCGGCATGGTGCAGGTTCTCGGGCGACTCGCCCTGTCGCTCGGCATTTTCATGGTAGCGGGGCTCTCGGGGCTCCTGGCGCAGTACCTCGGCTATGCGACCGTTTTTCTCATTGGTCTCGTGGTGCCGGCGATCTCGGTGACCGGTGCGCTGCTCGTGCGGCTGGAGACGAGCGAGACCCGCGATATCGACTGGCGCATTCTCGGCGGCGGGCTGGCATTCGGCATCGTCGTGACGGCCATTGCCGTCGCCGGCGTGCCGGCGGCTCAGGAGATCGTGTTCGTCGTCTCGATCGTGATCATCGTCGCAATGCTGCGCCGCGTGATCGCGCACGTCCCTGCCGATGCGCGGCGGCACATCGTCATCGCCGCCATCATCATCTTCGTCTTCAGGGCCACGCCGAGCGTGGGGCAGGGCTATACGTGGTTCTCGATCGACGTGCTCGGCTTCGACCAGGCGTTCTTCGGCGTGCTCCAGCAGATCGGTGCCGCCATCGGTCTTGCTGCAGCGTGGCTGCTCGCCGACGCTGTTACGCGGCAGCCAGTGCCCCGTGTCCTGCTCTGGCTTACGATCATCGGCGGGCTCCTCGCCATCCCCAACCTGATCCTCGTGACGGGCGCCTACGAATGGACCGAGCGCGTGTTCGGCATGGGCGCACGTTCGATCGCTCTCATTGATGCTGCCGCCCAGTCGCCACTCGCCCAGGTCAGTATGATCCCGCTGCTGACGCTGGTGGCCGTCAATGCGCCGCCCGGGCACCGTGCGACCTGGTTCGCCCTCATGGCCTCGCTCATGAACCTGGCGCTCGTCGCAGGCTCGCTGCAGACCAAATATCTGAACCTGCTTTTTCCCGTCGATCGCGGACAATACGGTCAGTTGACCGCGCTCGTCGTGGTCGTTTTCGGCATCGGCGTCATCGTGCCGCTGGCCGCAATCCTGATCCTCGGCCCGCGCCTGACCAAGCGCTGACGGCAGGCGCTGTGGCTTCCACGCTACGTCGAATGAGCGTCTTGATTCGCGATACCGAGATGCCTTGATCAAGCCTGATTCGAAGTGCGAATGGAGCGCCTCACGCGCAGGCCTCAACTTTGCGCGCTTCGTGGAAACGCTCATGAACGACACTGCGATGTCCGACCGGCCCCGAGCCGTCATTTCGGGGTGGTCCCTCCTCCTGCGCCTCCTCATCTGCGTGGTCACCGTCGCCGCTCTGAGCATCGGCGGCGCGTTGTTGATGCACGCGGCCATCGACCCGGCGGCCGATGCGGCCGAAGGCGCCGGCAGCCTCATCGCGACGCCCGCGAACCCCCGCTGATACATCTTTCGCGGTTCATCTCCGGCCCGGAGGTGCGGCGACGTTCACCACCGAGTGCGCTTTACGGTCCGCACTCGCGTGGTATGTCTCACCTTGAGCATTGGCCGCGGCCGGGCGCGTGGCGCTGACGGGGCCTGCTGCGGGAGCTTTCGGCCCCTTGGAGCGCATTCGATGAAGCTCGTCATGCTGGCGCGCAATCCCGGCCTCTATTCCCATAAGCGGATTGTCGAAGCGGCGCGCACGCGCGGGCACACGATCGACGTGATCAATACGCTCCACGTGCACATGAACATCACGTCGAACAACGCCCTGCTGCGCTACGGCGGCAAGACGCTGCCGCTGTACGATGCCGTCATCCCGCGCATCGGCGCGTCGATCACGCACTACGGCCTCGCCGTCGTGCGCCAGTTCGAGATGCAGGGCGTGTTCTCACTGAACGAGAGCGTCGCGATCGGCCGGGCGCGGGACAAACTCCGCGCGGTGCAGCTTCTGGCGCGCGCAGGCGTGGGTCTGCCGGCGACGGCCTTTGCGCACGGGCCGCGCAAGGCTCTGGAAGTGCTGGCCGAGGTTGGCGGCGTTCCGGTTGTCATCAAGCTCCTCGAGGGTACGCAGGGCATGGGCGTGATCCTCGCCGAGACCGAGGCGTCCGCGAAATCGACGATCGAGGCCTTCAGCGCCGCCAATGTCGATATTCTCGTCCAGGAGTTCATCAGCGAGGCGATGGGCACCGACGTCAGGGCGCTCGTCGTCGGCAAGAATGTCGTTGCTGCCATGCGGCGCACCGGCCGCAAGGGTGAGTTCCGTTCGAACCTGCATCGCGGTGGCAAAGCAGAAGCCGTCGAGCTGTCGCCGGATGAGGTCCAGACGGCCCTGAAATCCACCGAGGCGCTGGGGCTCAACGTGGCAGCCGTCGACATGCTGCGCTCGAAGCGCGGCCCGCTGGTGCTGGAGGTGAACTCCTCGCCCGGGATCGAGGGTATGGAGCAGGCGACCGGCATCGATGTTGCCGGCGCGATGATCGCCTATCTCGAAGAGAATGCGCGGCCGGGTGATACGGGGACGCGCGGCAAAGGTTGATCCTCAGCCTGACGCCCAGTCGAAATGCACGGCCATATTGTCGTAGGCCGGCTCGACGTGTGCCGGCAGCTCACGCTTCAACGTCGCATAGTCGAGATCGACATGGAGGTGCGTAAGGATCGCGCGCTTCGGCTTCAGCTTCTCGATCCATTCCAGTGCCTGCGCGACGGTGAAATGGCTCGGATGCGGAATATAGCGCAGCGCATCGACGATCCAGAGATCCAGATTGCGCAACTGGTCCTGCGCCTCGACCGAAAGGCCGCTGATGTCGGGCGAGTAGGCGACGTCGCCGAAGCGAAAACCGAGTGAGAAGGCATCGCCGTGAGCCTGCACGACCGGAAGGGCCTCGATGGGGCCAGCGGCGCCGTCGATCCGCACGATGTTCGGTGGATCGATGACGTGGCCGTTGAGGATCGGGGGATACATGCTGCCGGTCGGACTTTCGAAGCAGTAGCCGAAGCGCTCGTAGAGCGACGTACGTGTCACGACGTCGAAATGCACGTCGACCCGCCGCTTGGCGTTGTAGGCGAGCATGCGCAGATCGTCGATGCCATGCGTGTGATCGGCATGATCGTGCGTAAACAGCACCCCGTCGATGGTGCCGACCTCGGCATCGAGGAGCTGCTCGCGCAGATCGGGCGGCGCGTCGACGAGGACGCGCGTGCGACCGCGTCCGGAAATGCGCTCGACGAGGGCGGCACAGCGGCGGCGGCGATTCTTCGGGTTCGCGGGATCGCAGGCGCCCCAATTGTTGCCGAGCCGTGGCACACCGCCCGACGAACCTGTGCCGAGAAGCGTCAGCTTGCCGCTCATGCCGATGCGCTTTCTGTGCCGCGGGCCTTCGAGTACAGGCGATAGAAATTCTCGGTCGTGGTCGCGGCGATCTCGTCCTCCGACACGCCTTTGACGCGTGCGAGCGCGGCCGCCGTGTGCACGACATACGCCGGCTCATTGCGCTTACCGCGATGCGGTTCCGGCGCGAGGAACGGAGCGTCCGTTTCGACGAGCACGCGATCCATGGGGACTTCTGCCGCGATGGCACGGAGTGCGTCGTTCTTCTTGAAGGTGATGACGCCAGAGAACGAGATGTAGAGACCGACGGCGACTGCGCGGCGGGCGAGTTCGGCGCCGCCCGTAAAGCAATGCAACACGGCCGCGAAGACGCCACGCTGCATTTCCTCCTCGAGAATTGCGGCCGTGTCCTCGTCCGCATCGCGCGAGTGAATGACGAGCGGCAGGCCGCTCTCGCGTGCCGCTGCGATGTGCTTGAGGAAGCCCTCGCGCTGGGCCGGGCGCGGCGACTTGTCGTAGAAGTAATCGAGACCCGCCTCGCCGATGCCGACGCACTTCGGATGCTGCGCAAGACGGACGATCTCGCTCACCGGGATGTCGAGTTCTTCATGCGCGCGATGTGGGTGCGTGCCAACCGAGAAGAAAATTTCTGGGTTTGCCTCGGCGATCTCGCGATAGGTGTCGTAGTTGCGGATGAGCGTCGAGATCGTGACCATGCGGCCGACGCCGGCGGCCTTGGCGCGCGCGATCACCTCCTCGCGGTTGCGCGCGAGGTCGGGATAGTCGAGGTGGCAATGGTGGTCGACGAGCATCGTTCCAGTGCTTTCTTCAACCCTTCGCCTTGCCCTTGGATTTGGCGGGCGCCTCTGCCGCTTCAGCCGGATCGACATAACGCGGGAAGGCGCCGGTCGGAGCGGGGAGAGCGAGGCCCGGCGCGAGCCGCGACCCGGCCCCGAGCGCCGTAAACAGGCGTCCTTCGGCAGGCTGTGCCAGCAGGTCGAGCAGATGGCTTGCCGCCGTCGGCGTCGTCGGTTGCGCGAGGATGGCCACCTGCCGCACGACCTCGGCCGTGACGTAGAGAATGGTGGCCATGCGCGCCGGATCGCTCTTGCGCTTTGCCCAGGGTTCTTCGGCGGCGAAGTACCGGTTCGCATCCGCGACCACGGCCCATACCGTTTCGAGATAGCGATTGATCGCCTGCACGCCCATGGCCTCGCGCGCCTTGG
>DATMRT010000136.1:0-23790 GCA_035565975.1 Hyphomicrobiaceae bacterium | reverse complement strand
GGTGCGCGGGGCGAAAGCCCCGTCGCGCCGAACGCGCGGTCTAGCGTTCGCCGTCCTCGTCCTTCGTCGGCAACGCCGCCCCCGTCAGATCGTGACTGTGATCGTGCTGGTGCTGGTAGAGCGCGAACGAGCGGGCGGCTTCGGCGCCGAAGAGGCGCACGTATTCGGGATGCTGCGCGACGGTCTCGGGCTGGCCGGAGCAGCAGATGTGGCGATTGATGCAGATGACGCGGTCGCTCTGCGCCATGACGACGTGCAGGTCATGGCTCACGAGCAGGATGCCGACGCCGCGCGCATTCCTGATGTGTCCGATGAGGTCGTACAACTCGGCCTCGCCCGTGTAGTCGACCCCGCGCACGGGTTCATCGAGGACCAGGAGATCCGGCCGTCGCAGCAGTGCGCGCGCGAGCACGACGCGCTGCAACTCGCCGCCGGAGAGCTGAGAAAGCTGCTGGCCGATGACGCGCGCCGCGCCGACTTCGTCGAGGACGGCTTCTGCCTGAGCCGGCGTATGCTTGCTGCCGAGGGCGAGGAAACGCGCGACGGTCATCGGAATGGCTGGATCACGATCGAAGCGCTGGGGGGCGTAGCCGACGGTGAGGCCGGCGCGGCGCGTGATCGTGCCGCGATCCGGCCGTTCGAGCCCGAGCAGGATGCGCACGAGCGTCGTCTTGCCGGCGCCGTTCGGTCCGATCAGCGTGACGATCTCGCCCGGCGCCAGATCGAGGTCGATGCCTTCCAGAATGATCCGCCCGGCGCGGGCGAAGTGCACGTCACGCGCGCCGAGCAGAATGTCCGTCCGTCCCGGCAACGTGCCGGCGTGCCCATGATGATGGTGGTCGTGCCCGTGATGGTGATCGTGGCCATGATGATGATGGCCGTGCGCGTGATGCCCGTCCTGCGCGTGCGTGGGCGTGCTCATGCGGGTGATGCCGCGCAGCTCGCGCAGACGCCGGTGACCTCGACCATGACGCGCGTTGTCGCGAAGCCTGCCGTGTCGGCGGCGCGGTCGATCGCATCGAAGGCTGGAGAGGCTGCGACCTCGGCCACCGTCGCGCAACGCTCGCAGGCGAGGACGATCTGGCGCGCCGCGTGCTTGCCATGCGGCGCATGGCAGGCGAAGTAAGCATTGCGGCTCTCGAGCCGGTGCACGACGCCCATCTCGAGCAGGGCCTCGAGCGCGCGGTAGACGGAGATCGGCGCCATGCGCGTGCGCTCCTTGCGGGAGAGCCGTTCGAGGATCTCGTAGGCACCGACGGCATGGTGCGAGGCCGCGACCTCCTCGAGCACGCGGCGGCGCAGCGGCGTGAGTTTCAGGCCGTTCGCCTCAAAGACTTCGGCGGCGCGCTGCAGCGTGCCCTTGAGACAGGGGCCGTGGTCGTGTCCAGGATCGGGAAACGTCGCCGGGACGGCTGGTGAATTCGATGCGCGGCGCATGATGGCATTCCATATGTGGAAGCTGGTCTTTGGCTGAACAATATAACACTCAAACCGGGGGACCGCACCCCTCGTCGGCGGTTTCGTGACACGCCATTGTGACGGCGGGCCGGTTGCCGCGTGGGCGGCGCCTGTGCTGAGGTTCCAAGCCGGAAAGCCCAGCCACGCGGGAGCACGACTATGAGCGAGACGGTCGCCAGGCCCATCAATCCCGGCACGCGCATCGGGCACGTTCATCTCAAGGTTGCCGATATCGAACGGGCGCTCGGCTTCTGGCGCGACGTGCTCGGCTTCGAGGTGACCCAGCGGCGCGAGGGGGCGGTCTTCCTGTCGGCCGGGGGCTACCATCATCACATCGCGCTCAATACCTGGGAGAGCAAGGGCGGGTCGCCGCCGGCACCAGGCACGACCGGGCTCTATCATGTGGCGATCCTCTATCCGGACCGGGCGACGCTCGCCGACGCGCTGCGCCGCCTCGTTCGCGCCGGCATCAAGCTTACCGGTGCCAGCGATCACGGCGTCAGCGAAGCGCTCTATCTCAACGATCCCGATGGTAACGGCGTCGAGCTCTATCGCGATAAGCCGAAGGAGGAATGGCCGCGGACAGCGGAAGGCGCGCTGTCCATGATCACCAAGCGCCTCGATCTCGATGCGCTTCTCGCCGAGCGCGGATAGAGCGATTCAAAGCTGCGCAGCCGGCCTTGCTGCGATCATCTCCGAGGGATAGCTTGCCGGGCGATGAACAATCGCGCGCGCCGCGCATGGGACGCGCGCCCATTCATGGGAGAAAAACATGCAGGACCGGCCGACGGCACTGAAACGCTACCAGACCTACATCGACGGCAAATGGACCGATGCCGCCTCGGGCAAGGCTTTCGAGACGAGCGATCCCTACACGGGCGAGCCCTGGGCGCTCATTCCCGAGTGTGACGCGCGTGATGCCGAGCTTGCCTGTGCCGCCGCGGCGCGCGCGTTCGAGAGCGGTCCCTGGCCGGCGATGACGGCGACGGCGCGCGGCCGTCTGCTGCGCAAGATGGGCGATCTCATCGCGAAGCACGCCAAGCATCTCGCGGAGATCGAGGTGCGCGACAACGGCAAGCTCATCTCGGAGATGTACGCGCAGACGCAGTATCTGCCGGAGTGGTACTACTATTACGGCGGCCTTGCCGACAAGATCACCGGCCAGACCATCCCGGTCGATAAGCCTGATCACTTCTGCTACACGCTCAAGGAGCCGGTCGGCCCGTGCGTGTTCATCACGCCGTGGAACTCGCCGCTCATGCTGGTCGGCTGGAAGCTCGCGCCGGCACTGGCCGCAGGCTGCACCGTCGTCATCAAGCCGAGCGAGTTCACGTCCGCGTCGCTACTCGAGTTCATGAAGCTCGTCGTCGAAGAGGCGGGCGTGCCGCCGGGCGTGATCAACGTCGTGACGGGCTATGGCGCTGTCGTCGGCGAGCCGCTGGTCACGCATCCCAAGATCGCCAAGGTCGCCTTCACGGGCGGGACGGCGACGGGCGCGCGGGTGAACGAGCTTGCCGCGCGCAGCTTCAAGAAAGTCTCGCTCGAACTCGGCGGCAAGTCGCCGAACATCATGTTCGACGACTGCATCCTGGACGAAGCTGTGAACGGCGCCATCTCGGGCATATTCGCGGCGACGGGGCAGACGTGCATCGCCGGCTCGCGGCTGCTCGTGCAGGAGAGCATTCACGACAAGTTCGTCGAGAAGCTGGTCGAGGTCGCCGCGTCGGCGAAGCTCGGCAATCCGCAGCTCTTCGAGACCCAGGTCGGTCCGGTGACGACGCCGCCGCAGTACCAGAAGATCCTCGGCTACATCGACATTGCCAAGGGCGAGGGCGCCAAGTGCGTGCTCGGCGGTGGGCCGGCGACGGCAGCCGAAGGCGGCGGCAAGTACTTCGTCAAACCGACGATCTTCACCGGCGTGAACAACAAGATGCGGATCGCGCAGGAAGAGGTCTTCGGACCGGTCCTCTCGGTCATCAAGTTCAAGGACGAGGCCGAAGCGATCCAGATCGCGAACGACATCGCCTACGGTCTCGGCTCAGGCGTGTGGACGCAGTCCGTGCGCCGCGCGACGATGATGGCGCAGAAGATCAAGGCCGGCACGGTCTGGGTGAACACGTATCGCGCCGTGTCCTTCACGATGCCGTTCGGCGGCTACAAGGCGTCCGGTCTCGGCCGCGAGAACGGTGCGGAAGCCATCGAGGGCTACCTGCAGACGAAGAGCGTGTGGATCAACAACGCGGTTGGCGGCGGCGGCAACCCGTTCGTGATGAAGACGGCATCGAACAGCTAGGCCGGTTCATGCTGGTTACTTCCGGGCACGCGCTCGAATACAGAGCGCGTGCCCATTGTTTTCTCAACCGCGCCGGTCAGATGCAGCTATCGAGCCCGTGCTTGTAGATCATGCAGACCTGGCCCGTCGGCAGACGGCAGCGCGTGCCGACCCAGAGAAATCCTTTACAGGCCGGGAAATTGCCGCGGATCGGCTCGTAGACGCGGCGTGAGCCTCTGCGTGAATTGGGCACGGGTCCCGGCGGGCGATCCACGCCCATGGGATCGATGCGGAGAAAGCCGTTGTAGAGATACTGAGCAGCGCTCGGTGCGGTGGAACTCATGAGCGCTGCTGCCGCAAGCGCGCAGGCAAGCATCGTTGTACGCATGACATGGCCCTTCCATTCTGGACTGCACTTGGGGCCGCGGTGAAGGAATTCAACCGGCGATTATCTGTGCCCGTCGCGGAGTGGAAGGCTTCAAAGAAAAAAGCCCGCGGTCGGGGGGAGACCGCGGGCTATCACGTGACGCCTCTATGGGGGGGATAGGTGGGACGGCGCCACGATTTCAGTGTGTCCATATGCACTCATCTTGCGGAAAACTGCAAGGCCTGCCACGAAAAATTGTTTACAAAGGATGAATTCTGGTGCAGCCGCGTTAAACAATTGTATGGTGCTACTATACTTAAGTACACGCAGGGATTGCAGAAACCTCCGTGCAAACCATGATCCTTCGATCGGGCTCTCCCGTAGTGATTGCCGCGGCAACCTGATTTTGATCTGCGCGCATACCAACCATCCATGCGCCGCCTCTCGCATATTTTCTTTCGATCGCGGGCTGCACGACACCTAATTTTCCGCATTGCCTGCCCCCGCGTGCGCGCTATGAACAGTCGCTGCAGGAAAAAATCATATCGCCGGCTGGCCGGTCGCGGGCTCCGGCGCATGGCGGGCGGGGAGGCAACGAATGGGCGCTGAGGGGACCTACGATTACATCATCGTCGGCGCGGGGACGGCAGGCTGCCTGCTCGCCAATCGCCTCTCGGCCGATCCGAGCCAGCGCGTGCTGCTGCTCGAGGCCGGTGGCCGTGACAACTATCACTGGATCCATATCCCCGTCGGCTATCTCTACCTTATGGGCAACCCGCGCGCCGACTGGGGTTATGCAACGGCCGCCGAGCCGGGCCTCAACGGCCGCTCGCTCAGCTATCCGCGCGGCAAAGTGCTCGGCGGATGCTCCTCGATCAACGGCATGATCTACATGCGCGGCCAGGCCCGCGACTATGATGGTTGGCGACAGATGGGCAATCCCGGCTGGGGCTGGGACGATGTGCTGCCCTACTTCCGCCGTCACGAGGATCAGTGGGCGCTGGAGCCGGATGCATTCGAAGAGCTGCACGATCGCGGCGGCGAGTGGCGCATCGAGAAGCCGCGCATCTCCTGGGAAATCCTCGATGCCTTCCGCGACGCGGCTGCTGAGGCGGGCATCCCGAAGATCGACGATTTCAATCGCGGTAGCAACGAAGGCTGCGGCTACTTCCACGTCAACCAGCGCTCAGGGATACGTTGGAACACGGCGAAGGGCTTCCTGCGTCCGGCCAAGGGCCGCCCGAACCTCACGATCGCGACGCATGCCACCGTGCACCGGCTCGAGATGTCGGGCCGTCGCGTGACGGGCGTTGCCTTTCATCAGTACGGCGCCATGCGGCAGGCGAACGCGCGGCGCGAAGTCGTCATGGCGGCCGGCGCCATCGGCACGCCGCAGATTCTACAGCTCTCCGGGATCGGTCCGGGCGCGCTCCTGCAGCAGCACGGCATTTCCGTGCGCCACGAGCTCAAAGGTGTCGGCGAGAACCTGCAGGATCACCTGCAGATCCGCTGTGCCTACAAAGTCCAGGGCGTGAAGACGATGAATGAGCGCTATCAAAGCCTCGTGCAGCGGGCGAGCTTCGCGCTCGAGTACGCGCTGTTCCGGAGCGGCCCCATGACGATGGCGCCCTCGCAGCTCGGTGCCTTCACGCGCTCCGATCCCTCGCGTGAGACGCCCAACATCCAGTACCACGTGCAGCCGCTGACACTGCCGAAGTTCGGCGAGCCGCTCGATCCGTTCCCGGCCTTCACGGCAAGCGTGTGCAATGTGCGTCCGACGAGCCGCGGGCATGTGCGCATTCTCTCTTCTGATCCGAATGCGCACCCCGAGATCCGGCCGAACTACCTCTCGACCGAGGACGACCGTCGGGTCGCCGCCGACAGCGTGCGCGTCACGCGCCGCATCGTCTCCATGCCGGCACTCGCCAAGTACCGCCCGGAGGAGTTCCGCCCCGGTCCTGACATCCAGAGCGATGAGGATCTTGCCCGCGCTGCCGGCGAGATCTCGACGACCATCTTCCATCCTGTTTCGACATGCCGGATGGGCACCGACGATCTCGCCGTTGTCTCGCCACGTCTCAAGGCGCATGGTCTCGAGGGCCTGCGTATCGCCGATGCCTCGGTCATGCCGACCATCACGTCAGGCAACACGAATTCACCGACGCTGATGATCGCGGAGAAGGCTGCGGCGATGATCGCAGAGGATTGGCAGTCGGCAGCGGCGCGTGAGCAGCCGGCCGCGTAGACCGGACACCGAAGAAAATACTCACGAGAAGGGTGGCGAACCATGGCGGCCAAGGATCAGGTGAAGGCGTTGGTATTCGATGTATTCGGCACGGTCGTCGACTGGCGCGGAAGCACCATTCGCGAGCTGACGTCGTTCGGTAATGCACGCGATCTGAAGCGCGATTGGGAGCAGTTCGCCGACGATTGGCGCGGGTTCTACCAGCCGTCGATGGAGGAAGTCCGCTCCGGCCGTCGCCCCTTCACGATCCTCGACATCCTGCATCGCGAGAGCCTCGAGAAGCTGCTCGAGAAGTATGAGATCAAGGGCCTCCACGAGCAGGACATCCAGCATCTTGTGACGATCTGGCATCGTCTCCAGCCGTGGCCGGATGTCGTAGAGGGCCTGACGCGGCTTAAGAAACGCTACATCATCGGCACGTGCTCGAACGCGAACATTGGCCTCGCCATTCGCATGGCCAAGCATTCCGGCCTGCCGTGGGACGTCATTGTCGGCGCCGAGGTTGCGCGCGCCTTCAAGCCGACGCCGCAGGCCTATCTCGGCAGTGCTGCTGCGCTCAATCTGGAGCCGCACGAGGTCATGCTGGTTGCTGCGCATAACGGCGATCTCGCAGCAGCGGCCAAGACAGGCTTCCGCACGGCATTCGTCGCACGGCCGAACGAATACGGGCCGAAGAAGAAGGCCGATACAGCCGACGGCACCAATTGGGACATCGCGACGGATAGCTTCAACGGCGTTGCCGATGCCATGGGCTGTCCGCGGGTTTAATTTGTTTTGCAGCGCGTTGCTCGGAAGGGGTGCTATCGCCTCCTACCGTGGTGTTGTGCCTGCGGCGGCCATACCGGCGCTCATGCCGGGGGTCGCCCCTTCCCCTTCTCCCCGCAAGCGGGGAGAGGGGACCGCGATGCGTTCGCCGCGAGCTCCGAGTTCATAAAAAGAAGGGGGTTCGGGGTCTCCCCGAGCGGGTGTGGGCGGCAGCCCACTCGCACCGGAGGTGCGATCGACCGCTACGTCGCCACTACCGCCGGCCTGGCCAGGTTCAAAACGCGCCGGCGTCGGTGGGCCAACAGTCCTGCGGCTCATAGCCGACGAGTTCGCGCGCGGGCCCGAGATCGTAGCGCTCGCGGGCAAGCGGCCTGCTCGTGACATAGACGGGCGCGAAGGGCGGCAGGCGATCGCGTGTCGCGTCGACGGCACAAGCGAAGAAGCGGCCGGCATCGGCCGGGCTCAGGTAGACGTCCTGATCGTCGGGGTTGGCGGTCAACTCAGCGACCTGCCCTTGATTGCGTGGACACCAACCGAGCCGTACCGCGATCACCTTCATGCCGTGATGGGCCGCATAGACTTGGCCGAGCTGCTCGAGGAAGACCTTGGTACAGGCGTAGAGATAGCGGGGCGCGTATGACACGTCTGCGCGGACGGGGATGTTGCCAGCTTTGCGGTGGCCGACGATCACCTGTCCGCTACTGGCGAGCACGACCTTTTTCACGCCGGCCTTGCGTGCGGCCTCCATCACACGATAGGCGCCGACGATGTTGTTCGGCACAAGCTCGTCTTCGAAGTTGTCGACGTCGCCGGGTGGGGCGGGGCGCGGGTAGACGGCATCGTCCGGCGTTGCGCCGAGATGCACGAGGCAGTCGGCGCCTGCAATCGCCGCCGAAAGTTTGTCCTGCTCGAGCAGCGACGCAACGAACACTTGCGCCGGCGGCAGGCCGGGTGATGGCCGGATGTCGAGCCCGACGACAGTATGGCCGCGTTCAGCAATGGCCGCGACGGCAGCGCGTCCGATGCGTCCGGCAGCGCCGGTTACAAGAACTCGTTGGGCCATGCTTTAAGCCGCCAGAATCGCGTCCGCGATCTTCTCCGCCGACATGAGGACGGGGAAGTTCGTGTTCGCGCTCGGCACCATGGGGAAGATCGAGGCATCGACGACGCGCAGGCCGCTGATGCCGCCGCGTACGCGTCCTTGAGTGTCCGTGACCGCCATGGGATCACCGTCCGCGCCCATGCGACAGGTACACGAGGCGTGCCACACGCCGATCGTGGCCTTGCGCACGAAAGCCTCGAGCGCCTCGTCGTCCTGCATGACCTGGTTGAACTTGAAGCCTTCGACGATGACGTTGTCGAACAGGTAGTTGCGCACGAACTGCGGGCCGTCGAGCAGGCGGCCCGCAATACCTGTGATGATCTTGTTCTTCGTGCACACGACGCCGAGGGCGCGCACGCGATCCGAATAGGCCGCCGGGAAGGGGTTCGACGTGATCTTCTGCAGCTCGGGGTGCGCGTAGGCCTGCCCCATGCGCTTGAAGCCGTCCATGAGGCGCTCGAGGTCGCGGCGGTCCGAGAGCAGGTTGAACTCGACGAGCGGCTCCTCGCGCGGGTCACGCGAGACGAGTTTGACCTCGCCGCGCTCGGAACAGGTGCGGTTCACCCAGATGAGCATCGACGCAATACGCTTGCCGACGTCGTGCCAAGCCGACTTGGAGACGACGCTCACGAACATGTCGCCCGGCGGCAGGCCGCCGATACCGGAGGAGTAGCGCAGGCCGAGCGTCATGTGCCGACGCGTGAAACTGTTCATGCGGCCTTCGGGGCGCAGATAAGCCGAGACGGAGATGGCCGGATGGTCCGTCAGGCGCTGCCCGACGCCGGGGAGCGCCGCGCGCACGTCGATGCCGAGGTCCTTGAGATGGCCGACGGGACCAATCCCCGAGCGCATGAGATGTGATGGCGAGTGGATCGCGCCACTGCACAGGATGACCTCGTTGGCGCGGAATTCCTGCGCTTGCCCTTTGACGTCGGCGCGCACGCCGACGCAGCGACTGCCTTCGAACAGAAGCTCGCTCACTTCCGTGCCGGTGGAGATCGTCAGGTTCTTCCGGAGGCGCGTCTCGGGACCGAGATAGCCGATCGCGGCCGAGACGCGCTGCTCGTTGGCGTTGGAATGCGTGAGTGGCAGATAGCCATCCTCGAAAGCCCCGTTCTGGTCCTCGACATACTTCCAGCCTTGGGCCTCAAAGGCCTTGGCGGCGGCCTTGGAAAAGCCGGTCCAATGCTCGCGAAAGATGCGGCGGACAGGAATGTGCCCGTCCTTGCCATGGTACGGGCCGTCGAAATCCATGTCCCGCTCGACCTTGCGGAAGTAGGGCAGCACGCCGTCCCAGTTCCAGCCGCGCGCGCCGCGCGCTTCCCACTCGGCGTAGTCGGTCGGCGCGCCGCGATTGGCGAGCTGGCCATTGATCGAGGAGCCGCCGCCGAGCACGCGCGCCTGCTCGTACTTGCGCATGGGGGGCGGAGATTCGGTCGGGTTGTTGTGCGAGACGACCTCGGTGCGCACGCGCAGCTTCGTCCAATGAAAACGCGGGTCGAAGTAGGCCGTCCCGGGGTAGCTGTCGAGGATCTCCTTGGGGACGGCGCCATGCGGTGTGTCCGGCCCGGCTTCGAGCAGTAGGACCTTGTTTGCGGTCTTGGCCGACAGCCGATTGGCGAGCACCGATCCCGCCGAGCCGCCGCCGACGATGATGAAGTCATAGATCATGGGGCATTTCCACGAAGCAAAGGGTGGGAGCTCTTCAAGTGCGCTCCTTCCTCTCTCGATAGCAGGTGGTCAGCCCGCAGACAAAGGCCCCGCTGAGCAGCCGCATGATTGGCGGATGCATGACGCGTGGGCTAAGGTCGCGCAAACGCTTGGGGACATCGATGCTGAAGATCTACGGTCGCGCGAACTCGATCAATGTCCGCAAGATCCTCTGGCTCTGCGAGGAAATCGGTCTTCCTTACGAGCGCGAGGACTGGGGCCGCGGTTTCCGGCCGACCAGCGACCCGGCCTTCCAGCGGATCAGCCGTTTCGGGCTGGTGCCGGTGATCGATGACAATGGGTTCGTTCTGTCCCAGAGCAATGCCATCATCCGCTATCTTGCGGCGAAGCATGGCCGGGAGGATCTCTACCCGTCCGAGGGGCAGGCACGCGCCACTATCGAGGCCTGGATGGACTGGGTGGCGACCGATCTCTTCTCGGGCCTGCGGCCGGTTTTCATCGGGCTGCACGTGAAGACGCCCGAGTTCGCCGACAAGCCCGGTGCCATTGAGTGGGGCCTCTGGCAGTGGACGCGGCAGATGCAACTGCTCGAGGCCGAGCTTGGAGAGAGCGACAAGCCCTATCTCGCCGGCGAGAGGTTCACGCTGGCCGACATTCCGGCCGGTCTGGTCGTCAACCGGTGGTTCGGGCTGGACTTCGAGAAGCCGCAGCTCCCCGCAGTGCTGCGATACTACGAGCGGCTCAGCGATCGGCCGGCGTATCTCGCGCACGGGCGGAACGGGACGCCCTGATGCCCGCCCGCTCGCCCGCGGATCCTCCGGCAGGCGCGGACCATCAAAAGATCAGTGCAGTGCGAGCCATTCGCGGGCGCGACGCTGGGCCTGGCCGATCTCGGCGCGGCTCATCTCGCTCGCAAGCTCGCTGCGGTAGCGTTTCGCCTCGCTATTGCCGCGCAGGGCCGCAAGATTGAACCACTTGTGGGCCTCGATCAGATCGACCTCGACGTCGCGGCCGCTGCAATAGGCAAGCCCGAGCTCGAAAAGCGCGTCCGCCGCGCCGCCCTGGGCTGCGAGGGCAGGCATCTCGTGGAATGCCACGTCAAATCTGGCCATGGGGAACCAACTCCTATCCCGATATCAAACTGTCGAATGCTGCCACGCTAATCTCGGGGCGGGCATAAGCGCACGATGTCCGCGGTCTGACTGAGAAGACGTAAATTCGATGCGCTTTTGACTAAATGACTCGGAAGCGCATTCGTTAGCTGTTCCCTAAGGAACGTCCGCCCGAGAGATTTTTGCGCAATTTCGGGACAGACCGAGAGGCGGTGGAGAAAAAGCCATTGGCGATGGCTTAACCATATTCAAAGAACGCCAATCCAACCGCTGAATTGGTTATTCCGCCGGCGGCCCACGCGCGACCCCGAAATCGAGGCTCGGGATCGCGCCCGCGGTGGCTAATCCTTCGGCATCAGTTTCTCGAGGATCTGGTCGACCGTGAAGCTCGCCGGTTTCTGGCGCGGCGGGAATTCATTGAAGCTCTCGAGCCACTGATGAACGATCGCCTGGGCGGCATATTGATAGGGCACGTGCTCGATGAACCAGTCGTTATATTTGAAGCTCTCCTCTCCGCGCTCGAATGGATCGGACCGCAGATCGAACATTTTCGGGATGCGCAACGCCGACAACGGCTCACGCCAGACGTCAAGTCCTTTGCTGCGCTGCTCCGCGAACACGATCTTGTATTGATGCACACGTAGTGCCATCAGGTCGCCGTCGTCGCTCCAGTAGAGGAAGCCGTCGCGCGGGCATTTCTCCTTACCCGAAAGGAACGGCACGAGATTGTAACCGTCGAGGTGCGCCTTGAATGTGGTGCTGCCGATCTTGTAGCCCTTCTTCACTTTCGCAACGAGGTCGGTCTCTCCCGCGGCTGCCGCGAGCGTCGGGATGAAATCCTGCAGCGAGCAGATGTCATTGAGGATCTGGCCAGGCTTGATCACGCCGGGCCAGCGCATGACGCACGGAACGCGCCAGCCACCTTCCCAGTTGGTGTCCTTCTCGCCGCGGAAGGGCGTCGCACCGCCATCGGGCCAGGAGAGGACTTCAGCGCCGTTGTCCGTCGTGAAAACGACGACGGTGTTGTCGACTTCGCCGAGCTTATCGAGCTTGTCGAGGAGCTGCCCGACATAGCCATCGAGCTCGACCATGCCATCGGGATAGAGACCGTGTCCCGTCTTGCCGACAGATGCGGGCTTCAAGTGCGTGAAGACGTGCATGCGCGTTGGATTGAAGTAGCAGAACCAGGGGGCGTCCTCCTTCGACTTCCGCTCGATGAAGTCGAGGGCGCTCGCTAGAAACTCCTCGTCGATCGTCTCCATGCGCTTGCGCGTCAGGGGGCCGGTATTCTCGATTTTCTGCTTGCCCACCTTGCCGAACACGGGATCGACCGTCGTGTCGTCCTTGTCGGTGGCCCAGCATTTGAGAACGCCGCGCGGGCCGAACTTCTTTCTGAATTCCGGATCTTTCGGATAGTCGACGTATTCCGGCTCTTCCTCGGCATTCAAATGATAGAGGTTGCCGAAAAATTCGTCGAAGCCGTGGACCGTCGGCAAATGCTCGTTGCGATCCCCGAGATGGTTTTTTCCGAATTGGCCCGTCGCGTAGCCGAGGTTCTTGAGGAACTGCCCGATCGTCGGGTCTTCGGCTTTGATGCCGATTGTCGCGCTCGGCATGCCGACTTTCGTCAGGCCCGTACGGATCGGCGACTGTCCGGTGATGAAGGCGGCGCGTCCGGCCGTGCAGCTCTGCTGGCCATAGAAATCCGTGAACATCGCCCCTTCTTTGGCGATGCGATCGAGGTTGGGCGTCCTGTAGCCCATGACGCCGAGATTGTAGCAGCTCAAGTTGAACCAGCCGATGTCGTCGGCCATGATGAACAGGATATTCGGCTTTTGCGATGTCTTGCTGGCCATGTTCGCCTCCGGAATTTCCACCCGCGGCAGGAGGCCACGGAAGGCGCCAGCGCGAAATCGATGCCGGTCCCGCGATCATCGATGGCTCACCCATGGAGGCCGGCGGGGAAAACCCCTAGGAACTGCGGAAGCACCGGACCGGCTGGCTGCCGGACAGGCGCCGCACCGGAACCTCCACCGTCCCACACCCTTGAGACCCGCGGCCCGGCCATGTATTGCTCCGCGGTCAGGCAGTGGGGATCTGGGCATGGTGATACGGGAAGAAGGGCGGCTGATTGCGGTCGTGGGCGGCTCGGGCTTCGTCGGGCGGCACACAGTCAGGGCACTGGCCCGCCATGGGTTCCGGGTGCGGGCCGTCGTGCGGCGCCCCGATCTCGCCGGCTATCTCCAGCCGATGGGCAGCGTCGGACAGATCCATGCCGTGCAGGGGAATGTCCGCTATCCCGATTCGATTGCGCGCGCGCTCGAGGGGGCCGACGGGGTGGTCAACCTGGTCGGCATCCTCGCCAAATCCGGCACCCAGACATTCGAATCGATCCATGTCGCCGGCGCCCGGACCGTGGCGCGCGCCGCCCGGGACGCCGGCGCAGGCCGCCTCGTGCACGTCTCGGCGATCGGTGCGAGCACGAACGCGCCAGGACAATACGGACGCACCAAGGCCCAGGGCGAAGCCGCGGTGCTCGACGCATTCCCCGAGGCCATCATCCTGCGCCCGTCGCTGATCTTCGGCCCCGAGGACAGTCTCTTCAATCGCTTCGCCGCCATGGCACGGGTATCACCCGTCCTGCCGCTCGTCGGTGGGCGCACGCGTTTTCAGCCCGTCTATGTCGGTGATGTCGCAGCAGCTATCGCCAATATCTGCGAAGGAGCTGGCAAGCCCGGCACGATCTACGAACTCGGCGGCCCCGAGGTGCTCACCTTCAGGGCACTGCTCGATCGCGTACAGGAGCACGCCGGCCGCGCGCGAGGCTATCTGCCGCTGCCGTTCTGGCTCGCGAAGCTCATGGCGGCGTTGACGGCGCCGCTCCCCAACGCGATGCGCCCGCTCACCGTAGACCAGGTGCGCATGCTGCAGGTCGACAATGTCGTGAGCGAGGCCGCGGCCAAGGAGAACCGGACCCTGCAGGGTCTCGGTGTCCATGGGCCGCACGCCATCGACACCATCGTGCCAACGTATCTCGTGGCCTATCGCACCAAGGGTCAGTATTCGCATTATCGGGGATAAGGCGGGCGGCCACGGTGAAACCAGCGGCGGCACGCGGCTAGAAGTACCAGCGAGGCTCAACAGGAGACGGCGTCCGTGCTGCTCATCCGACTGCTCGATTTCACAAGCTACCTCATCTCGCTCTACACCTGGGTGATCATCGCCAGCGTGATCCTGAGCTGGCTGATGGCGTTCAACGTCGTCAACGCCTACAACCCCTTCGTGCGGTCGCTGTGGAACGGGCTCAACGCCGTCACCGAGCCGCTCCTGCGGCCTATCCGCCGCGTCCTGCCGGACTTCGGCGGCATCGATATCTCGCCGGTCATCTTGCTGCTCGGCTGCTACTTCCTGCAGAGCGTGATCATTCCGAGCCTCATCGACCTCTTGCGATGACGACCGATGCAACGCTGCCCTGGACACGCTCTCGCGACGGGCTGGTTCTGCGGGTGCGGGTGACGCCTAAGTCCTCCAAGGATATGGTGGAAGGCCTGGAGGCCAGTGCGCAGGGGCCGGCGCTCAAGGTGCGCGTGCGTGCTGTCCCGGACAAGGGCGCGGCGAACACGGCCGTAGTCGAGGCCGTCGCGGACTGGCTCGGCGTGGCGAAGAGTTCGATTACGCTGATCGCCGGAAGCACGGCGCGGGTCAAAAGCCTCGCCATTGCCGGAGACGGCGCAACGCTCGCGGCTGAGTGCGCGCGCCGGCTGGGTGTGCAGGATTGAGTTGGGGGGAAATCTTCGCGATGTCGGGTGCGAGACTGATCGACGGCAAGGCCATTGCCGCAAAATTGAGAGCGGATGTGGCGGCTGCCGTT
Source organism: Hyphomicrobiaceae bacterium (assembly GCA_035565975.1). Classification (GTDB taxonomy): domain Bacteria; phylum Pseudomonadota; class Alphaproteobacteria; order Rhizobiales; family Hyphomicrobiaceae. The sequence goes on along the minus strand of DATMRT010000136.1, from coordinate 8,927 downwards.
GCAGGCCTCGGTCGTGAGCACGGCGTGACGCCGGGGCTCGCAGTTGTCCTCGTCGGCGATGACCCTGCGAGCGAGGTCTACGTCCGCAACAAGGACCGCGAGACGCGCGCCGCCGGCATGAACTCCTTCGAAGTCAAAGTGCCGGCGACGACGAGCGAGGCCGACCTGCTTGCGATCGTCGACGGACTCAACCGTCGCCCCGATGTCGACGGCATTCTCGTCCAGCTCCCCTTGCCGCCGCACATCGACGCCGGACGCGTGATCGAGGCGATCGATCCTGCCAAGGACGTGGACGGATTTCATCCCATCAACGCCGGCCGCCTCGCGTCCGGTCAGCCGGCCTTGGTTCCCTGCACGCCGCTTGGCTGCATCATCCTGGCGAAGTCGGTGCAACCCGATCTGACCGGGCTCGAAGCGGTCGTCATCGGGCGCTCCAATATCGTCGGCAAGCCCGTTGCCCAGCTTCTGCTCGCGGAGAACTGCACGGTCACGATCGCGCACTCGCGCAGCCGCTCGCTCCCCGGGATTGCCCAGCGCGCCGACCTGCTTGTCGCGGCGGTCGGGCGGCCTGAGATGATCCGTGGCGATTGGATCAAGCCGGGCGCAATCGTGATCGACGTCGGCATTAATCGCGTGCCGGGCGAGGGCGGTAAGAACCGCCTGGTCGGCGACGTCTATTTCGAGGACGCCAGAAAGGTGGCGGGAGCGATCACGCCGGTACCCGGCGGCGTCGGCCCGATGACGATCGCGTGCCTCCTGCGCAACACCCTTGCGGCCGCAGCGGCGCGGCGCGGAATGCCGCCGCCACTTTGATGCCCGCTTGACGGCCGTGTTCCACACTCGTCCATCTTAGGGTGCGGATCACTAGCGCGCAGGTTGTCGGGCGCTCGCGCGGCCCTATCGGGGAGCCAACAGCCATGACGGACGCCAATCCATCGATCCTCTCGCACGTCTCAATCGGGACGCGCGATTTCGCGCGCGCTACGCGCTTCTACGACGCCGTACTTGCAACTCTCGGCTGCCGACGAATCATGGAGCACCCCGGCGCCGTCGCGTACGGTCGCGTCTATCCCGAGTTCTGGGTCCAGTTACCGATCGACGGCAAGCCGGCAAGCATCGGCAATGGCACACATTTCGGCTTCTTTGCCGCTTCGAGGGCGCAGGTGGATGCTTTTCATGCGGCGGGCATCGCTGCGGGTGCGACGGACGATGGCGCGCCTGGTTCGCGGGCTGACTACGGCGCGCCGTACTACGGCTGTTTTCTGCGTGATCCCGACGGACACAAGATCGAAGCGACGTTCTGGGATCTCGACATGGCGCGGCGGCTCGGTATGGCCTAGATAGAAAGGCGCGGATGCTCGCGGACAGTTCATCGCTCTGTCCGCAAGTTGACGCAATCGCATGGGATATGGGGCGGGTTTGAGAACAATGACTTTGCGCGTGCACGCCGGCTGTGGCGGCCGGTGTCCGTGCGCGGCCGGGGCGACAGTCATGACCAAGTGGCTATTGGCATTTCTCCTTCTGCTTGTCGGACTTACCGACAGTGCCAGTGCGCAGGATCGCTGGGCTCGCATCAACTCCGTGACGGCCGGCGTCGGCAGTAAGCAGGTGCTTGTCGATGCCTCTGGCTGGAAGCAGGGCTGTAGGGGCATCCGGATCGCCGTCCGGGATGGGACGATCGCGATCGAGCACATCTCGATCGTCTATGCCACCGGCCGCGTCCATGCCGAGAACGTCTCGCCGCCTGTAAGGGTCGGGCCCGGCGCGCAGAGCCGTGTGTTCGCTGCGACGGATGAGGCGCGCCCGATCCGCCTGGTCACGATCCGCTTTTCACGCGTGGACCGCTCGGCGCGTGCCGCGACCATCGAACTCTGGGGACTGCAGCCCGCTCCGCTGCGGAGGTTCCGCGGCGCCCCGGAGACGGCTCAGCCGCGCTCGTTCAAGCTCGACGCGCCGAGCGGCGGCAGCGCGCCACCCGCGATGGCGCGCCGCCCGGAGGCGCCGGCGCCCATGGCGCGCAGCGCCGAACCGCCGCCCCCTCCGCCGGGGGGATCGCCATCCGGTGACGCACCGCGTACGCGCAGCATGCGGGTGCCCTCGCCGAGTGCAGAAACGGCCGCGCCACCGCCGCCGCCGTCCGCGGCGCCGAGCGCACCACATCCCAAGGCGTCGAGCCGTTCGTTTTCCTCGGCCGATCCCAGCAAACCCTACACCGAGGTGGACGTCTTCTTCGGAACGGACCGCAAGCGTGAGCCGGACCGCAGCAAGTTCGGGCGCTCTGTCGCAGCGTTCGGCACCGGACGCTCGAACCAGCTCACGCTCGGCAAGGCCGTCGTGACCGTGCCAAAGGAAGGTCGCGAGAAGGGCTCCATTCCGCGGCCCGAGTGGGATCTCATCGTCGCCCGCTTTGCGCTGCGCGACGAAGATCTGTCGCGCGACTTCACCGTGTTCGCCGTCGATGTCATGTCGGAGCGGGACTTCGTGCGCGAGGCGCGCCAGAAGCTCGCAGGTTCGCGCCGATTCCCCGGCCAGGCGTTCGTGTTCGTGCACGGTTACTTCGTCACGTTCGACGATGCTCTGTTCCGGGCTGCCCAGATCGCGCACGACCTCGAGTTCGACGGCGTGCCCTTCGTCTTCAGTTGGCCGTCAGTGGCCGGCCTCACGGGCTACGTGCTCGATCGCGGCCGAGCACGAGATGCGCGCGACCAGCTTCGCGAGTTCATCGACGTCATCGCGAAACAGACCGGCGCGACCGAGATCCATCTGATTGCCCACAGCATGGGCGCCGATCCGCTGCTCGAGGTGCTGCGCGACATCCAGCGCAGCGAGCCGCAGATTGCGAAAAGCGGCAAGCCACGTTTCGGCGAGATCATTCTGGCGGCACCCGACGTCACGCGCGAAAGCTTCGAGCTGATCGCGGCCCAGATCACGGGCCTGCGCCGCGGCATGACGCTCTACGCATCGTCGTCCGATCGTGCGCTGGCGGCGTCGCGCTGGACTCGGCTCGGCGAGAGCCCGGCCGGCTACGTCTCGAGCGACGGACCGGTCGTCGTGCCAGGCGCCGCCGACACGATCGACATCTCGAGCCTCGATACGAGTTTCTTCTCGATCAACCACTCGACGTTCGCCGATCGCGAGGCGCTCCTCGGCGATATCCGCAGCCTCATCAGCAGCGGTATGCGGCCACCGAGCACGCGCGGTCACTCTTTCGAGCTGATCGAGAGCGAGCACGGCGCCTACTGGCGCTACAAGAAATAGCGGGCCTGAGAACTGCGGATCGTGGCCGTGCGCGAGCCTTGGTGCTCAGGCGATGGCCGCAACCGCACGGCGTGCGAGAACGCTGACGAGTTGCGCCCTGTAGGCGGCAGGCGCGTGGATATCGGCGATCATGTCGTCGGCCGCGAGCTTGATGCCCTCGATCGCCTTGGCGCTGAAATCCTTGCCGAGCGCCGACTCCATCTCCGCGACGCGGAAGACGCCGGCCTGGCCGGCACCGGTGGCCGCCACGCGCACGCCTGCGGCGCTCTTGCTCACCATCACGCCGGCGAGGGCGAACCGCGACGCCGGATGCGCGAACTTCTCATAGGCCGCCCGCTCGGGCACCGGGAAAGAGATGGCGCGAATGATCTCGCCCTCCTCGAGCGTGGTCGTGAAAAGACCGTCGAAGAAATCGTCGGCGGAGATGCTGCGGCTGTCCGTGAGGATCGTCGCGCCGAGGCCGAGTACGGCCGCCGGGTAGTCGGCCGAAGGATCGTTGTTCGCGAGTGAGCCGCCCATGGTCCCGCGATTGCGGACCTGCGGATCGCCGATGAGGCTCGCGAGATGCGCGAGCGCGGGGATCAGGCGGCGGACGTCCGGTGAGGCCGCGACGTCAGCATGGCGGGTCATGGCGCCGATCGTGAGTGTATGGCCCTCCAGGCGAACGCCGGAAAGACCGGCAATGCCGCCGAGATCGATGAGGGAGGCCGGCTGCGCAAGACGTTGCTTCATCACGGGTAGCAGGGTCTGGCCACCGGCGATGTAGCGCGCCTCGCCGCTCGCCTCGTAGGCTTTGCGCGCGTCGGCGAGACTAGAAGGGCGAAGATAGTCGAAAGCCGGAATGCCCATGGATCAGCCTCCTGTCGTGCCGGCCGCGTGCATGGTGCGCGCGCCATCGAGCACGGCTGCGACGATGTTCTGATAGCCGGTGCAGCGACAGAGATTGCCTTCGAGGCCGTGGCGGACGGCGGCCTCCTCGATGTCCGGCTTGTCGGCGACGAGCGCCACCGCAGCCATGATCATGCCGGGCGTGCAGAAGCCGCACTGGAGGCCATGGTGCTTACGGAAGGCCTCCTGCATGGGATGGAGCTCGGCGCCCTTCTGGAGACCTTCTATGGTTGTGATGCTGGTGCCGTCAGCTTGAACGGCGAGGACGGTGCAACTCTTGGCGGAGCGGCCATCCATGTGGACCGTGCAGGCGCCGCACTGGCTCGTGTCACATCCGATATGGGTTCCGGTGAGAGAGAGCGTGTCCCTGAGCACGTCGACGAGGAGGGCGTTGGCCGGAACGTCGAGGCTGTGCCGCGTCCCGTTCACCGTAAGCGTGATCTGAGGCATGGGTCGGTCGATCTCCTGGTCGAGCGATTGATCGATCTCTCGGGGCACACGCTCCGGGGCGCAGTTCTCAATTCGGTGCGCAGGGTGCGCGTACCGGTCTCCTCGGCGGACGGCAGCTAAGCGGGAAAAGCCCGGACCGGACGGCGGTGCGCACGTCCGGACAGGTGCGAGGTTAGCGCGGGGATGGGGCTGTGCCAACCCCTGCCCGCCGCTGTCAGGGCTGCTCAGGCTGCAGGCGCCGCCGGCAGCTCGACGATGGCGCGCCAGCGCCCGTCGATGCCGTAGGCTGTATGCAGGTGCGTGCCGAGCAGCATGACGAGTGTGCGGGCGACGGCGATCTGGAGAGCGGCGGGGCTGCGATCGCCGCCGCAGTCCACGCGCCCGGCCGTGCGCGCACCGGCTTCAGCCTCTCCGAACGAGAGGGTGACCATCAGCTCGATCGCGCTGCCGCATGGCGTGAGCTCGACGTGGATGCCGGCGCCGCTGTCGGCATAGGCGAGCGCCCCATCGATGATGCGCGCGATCGCATGGTGGAGCGCGGAGGCTTCCGAAAGGACCGCGCGGTCTGTGGCCGTCTGCCAGCTCAGAGATACCTTTCGCGCCGCCGCTTCGGGCGCCGCCTTGCGCAGCACGTCCCGCACCGCGCTCTCGATGTCGACGTGCTGATGGGGGGCGAAGGCGGCAGCGGCGACCGTCCCGGTGAGCGTCAGCATGTCCTCGCTGGCCCGGAGCAGGTTCTGGCCGCCCTCGAGGATGTCGATGGCGCTGTCGCGGTAGCGGGGCGCTCCGACGGGTCCCAGGATCTCGTGGCGGATGGCGTCGGCATTGCCGAGGATGGCGTTGAGGGGCGTACGCAACTCGTGGCTCATCATGGCGAGAAGTCCCGAGACTTCGCGGCGGGCGACTTCGAGCGTCAGGGCGCCCGATGCGGCAGGGCCGGCGGTCTCGCGAACCGACCCGGATCTGGCGGCAGGCTCGCGCCGCGCGAGCGGGGCAGGGTCTTCGGCTGCGCGGAGCATGAGCATGAGCGCGACGGCGGCGGCGCTGAGGCAGATGCCGGCGCCGGCGAGGGGGCCGATCACGTCGCCGACGGCGATCGTGAAAGCCACCGCGAGCGCGAGATGGGCCAGCGCAAGGGCGGCATGGAGCGTGCGGTCGAAGGCAATGCGGCGGAGGTCAATGTGGGGGGTGTGGTCGGCGAAGTCTCTGACGAGAGCCGTGATCTGGTCTTTGGTGCCAGCGAATACTTCCCGCCGGACCAGTGAAATCGCCCGCACCATTCCCGCCCCCGTCGTATCTATCAGCAACTCAGCCGGGGCCCCCAAGCTCCCGAATCACATGGACATTATGGCGGTGCGATTCGCGATCTGTCGAGTTTAATGTTTTGGTAATACTTGCAGATCGCAGATGGATGTAGGTGTTTATGCAGTATTAGTCGAGCATCTTCGAGACGATCTCATGTACATCATTGGAGAGCCCGGGCGTAGATGCAATCTTCTCCAGCGCCCGCATCGCCAAGCGTTTCCTGCCGCTTTCCAGTGACCGCCAGCTTCGGAATGCGCCAAGTATGCGTGCCGCTACCTGCGGGTTGATCTTGTCAAGCTCAGTAACGCGGTCAGCAATGAAAGCATAACCGTGGCCGTCCGGGCGATTGAATTGCACCGGATTGCTGCCAGCGAATGCGCCGATGAGCGCGTAGACCTTGTTCGGCGTGCGCATGGAGAAGAGCGGATGCGCCGTGAGCTGCTTCACGGTGCGCAGCGTCGAGGCGAGAGGTGACGTCGCCTGCAAGCCGAACCAACTCGCGATGACGAGGTGGTCGTCTTTCCAGCGCGCATAGAAGCGGTCGAAGGCTTTGGCGCGTTCGGGAACATTGAGAGTGGAAAGGATCGCGAGCGCACCGATCTCGTCGGTGGCATTGCGCGCCTCGTTGAAGTCGTGCGTGACACGGGCGATGTCCGCTGGCTGCCCGCGCGCAGCGAGGAGACCGAGCGCGCCGAGCCGCAGTGCGCGTATGCCGGCGCTCTTGGCATCCGGCGAATAGCGTCGGCCGCTGTCGTTCGACTCGTAGATCTCGACAAGCTGCTCACCGAGCTCGTTGCCGATTGCCTTGCGCAGCCAGCGTCGCGCGCGATGCACGAGTGCGGGATCGACATCGCGCGCAAGCACGCGGGCAATGTCGCTTTCGCTCGGCACCGCGAGCACCTGCGCGATGTACGCAGGCTCGAGGCTCTCATCGGCAAGCACCGCCGCGAGCGCACCGCAATAGGCGTTGGGCCGCGTCGGCCGCTCACCCTTGCGCAAGTCTTTCACGGCGCCGACGAGCAGGCGCATGGCGTAATCCTGCGTCGCCTGCCAGCGATTGAAGCCGTCGCTATCGTGCGTCATCAGGAATTCGAGCTGGCGCTCGTTGTGGCTGACGGTGAGATTGACGGGTGCGGAGAACTCGCGGAGCAACGACGCAACCGGCTTCGAGGGAATATCGCGGAAGGTCCAGCGCTCGGTGCGCTTTGTCATTTCGAGCACACCATCGGGGACGTCGTGCCCATTGGCGAGCGTGAGCGGCAGCTCCTGGCCATTCGAGCCGAGCAGGCCGATCTTCAGCGGGAGCATCACCGGTTTTTTCTTCGTCATGCCGGGCGAGGGGCCTTGTACCTGCTGGACCTCGAGCGTCGCAGTCTTCGCGCGCGCGTCGTACTTCAGGCTCGCGACGAGCTCCGGTGTGCCGGGCTGATTGTACCAGTTCATGAACTGGTCGAGATTGCGCCCGCTCACGTCCGCGAAGCATTGCAGGAACTGCTCGACGGTTGCCGCCTCGCCGTCGTGGCGCTCGAAGTAGAGATCCATGCCTTTGCGGAAGGTCTCGCGCCCGAGCATGGTCGCGATCATGCGCACGAGCTCGGCGCCCTTCTCGTAGACCGTCGCCGTGTAGAAGTTGTTGATCTCGATGTAGCTGGACGGTCTCACGGGATGCGCGAGCGGGCCAGCGTCCTCGGGAAACTGGCGCGCCTTGAGCTGACGCACGTCCTGGATGCGCTGCACGGTGCGCGAGCGCGTGTCGGCCGAGAACTCCTGGTCGCGATAGACGGTGAGCCCCTCCTTGAGGCAGAGCTGGAACCAGTCGCGGCACGTGATGCGGTTGCCCGTCCAGTTGTGGAAGTATTCGTGCGCGATGACGCGCTCGATGTCGGCGTAGGCGCCATCCGTCGTCGTCTCGGGTTTGGCGAGCACGAGGCGGTCGTTGAAGATGTTGAGGCCCTTGTTCTCCATCGCGCCCATGTTGAAGTCCGACACGGCGACGATGTTGAACACATCGAGATCGTACTCGCGGCCGAAGCGCTCCTCGTCCCACGTCATGGAGCGCTTGAGCGCATCCATGGCCCAGGCACAGCGGTCCTCCTTACCCGGCTCGACATAGATGGCGAGGTCGACCTTGCGGCCGGACAGGGTCTTGAAGGTGTCCTTGTGCGCGGCAAGCTTGCCGCCGACGAGCGCGAACAGATACGCCGGCTTCGGGTGCGGATCATGCCAGATGGCGAAGTGGCGCCCGGCCGCAAGCTTTCCGGTCTTCACGAGATTGCCGTTCGAGAGCAGCACTGGCGCCGCCTCGCGATCGGCTTCGATACGCGTCGTGTAGGTCGCGAGCACGTCCGGCCGGTCGAGATAGTAGGTAATGCGGCGGAAGCCCTCCGCTTCGCATTGCGTGCAGTAGATTTCTCGCGAGCGATAGAGACCGCTCAGCGCCGTATTCGCGTCGGGATTGCAGAACGTCTCGATGTGGAGCTTGAAAGGCTTCGCCGGCACGCGCGGGAGCGTGAGCGTCTTGTCCGTCAGCTTGTAGGATGAGGATTCGAGCGCCTTGCCGTCGAGCGCGATCGAGGCGAGATCGAGCATTTCGCCATCGAGGACGAGCGGGCCGCCTTCCTTGCGCGCTGCCGGATTGGGCCTGAGGCTCAGCGTCGCCACGACGCGCGTCTTCGTCGGATGCAGCGCGACGTCGAGGTCCACTGCGTCGATCAGGTACGGCGGCGGCGTGTAGTTCTTGAGCAGGATCGGCTGCGGCTTCTGCGGCTTCATGTCGGAGGTCCGTTGGCGGTGCGTGTCGGCGGGAAGATCGCGCTACGGGCATTTTGGGGCCTTCTCGTGGCCCCGCCAAACGGATTCGCGCTTGGGGCATGTGGTTGCGCCTCGTGCACGCGCCGCCTACACCTTGGCCAGTGCCCAGCACGTGAGGAAACGCCAATGACCGAGCCCTATGCCCGCTACAAGGCCCTGAAGTTCGCCCGCCCGCGCCCGCGCGTGCTGGAGGTCATCATGTCAAACCCGGGCAA
>DATMRT010000135.1:0-19452 GCA_035565975.1 Hyphomicrobiaceae bacterium | reverse complement strand
CGTGAAGTACGTGGAAGCAGGCTGGCTCGGCCGCAAGACCCAACGCGGCTTCTACGACTACCGCGGCGAGCATCCGGTGCCAACGCGCTGAGGCTCGAGCAGCCCGACCACGAGGCCGCCGCCGATGACTGACTGGATCGTCCGCCCCGTCCGGCCGGAGGATTACGAACCATGGCTGCCGCTATGGGATGGCTACAACGCCTTCTACGGCCGCTCGGGACCGACGGCCCTCGCCCCTGAGATCACGCGCACGACCTGGCAGCGCTTTTTCGATACGAGCGAGCCCGTGCACGCAATGGTCGCCGAACAGAATGGCCGCCTCCTCGGGCTGGTGCACTATCTCTACCACCGCACGACGACCACCGAAGGGCTCGTCTGCTACCTGAATGACCTCTTCACGAGTGAAGAGGCACGCGGACGCGGCGTCGGTCGCGCGCTCATCGAGGCCGTCTACGACGAAGCCCGCAAGGCCGGCAGCCCGCGCGTCTACTGGCACACGCACGAGACGAACGCGACCGCCCGTCTCCTTTACGATAAGGTTGCCGATAACACCGGCTTCATCTTCTACCGCAAGCAATTCTGACTGCAGCTCCGGGCGTCGGCGCTTCAAAGTGACCGGTCAGCTTTAAGTTGACAGTTCAGGCGCCCTCCAACATAAGACGGCATCGCGCGGAGCCAGCCGGCTGCCGCGCTCATGCGCTGTTCGAGGCCTGCCCGCTTGTCCCCGCCGGGACGAATGCCGGGCTCCAAAGTGATCCGGTCCTCGGCCGGGTCCGCCGAAGGACGCGGATAACACAAGGAAGTCAACGATGTACGCAGTCATCAAGACCGGCGGCAAGCAGTACCGCGTGGCAGCCGACGACGTCCTGACCGTCGAGAAGCTGGAAGGCGAGCCCGGCGCCAAGATCGAATTCGGCGAAGTTCTCATGGTCGGTGGCGATAGCGTCAAGATCGGCGCGCCTCTCGTCTCCGGTGCGCTCGTCAAGGCCGAGGTCGTCGAGCAGAGCCGCGGTCCGAAGGTCATCGCCTTCAAGAAGCGCCGCCGCAAGAATTCGCGCCGCAAGCGCGGTCACCGTCAGGACCTGACGATCGTCAAGATCACCGAGATCATCGGCGCCTGAGCGCGCGGCCTCCGCCTCGGCGGAGCGCTCAATCGCGATCGGCGCAGCACAGCGAGGAGACCTAAGTCATGGCACAGAAAAAGGCAGGCGGTTCGTCCCGCAACGGCCGCGATACCGCCGGCCGGCGGCTCGGCGTCAAGAAGTTCGGCGGCGAGCGCGTGATTTCGGGTAACATCATCTGCCGTCAGCGCGGCACGAAGTGGCACCCGGGCACCGGCGTCGGCATGGGCACGGACCACACGATTTTCGCCGTCGTCGATGGCACCGTCGAGTTCGCGACCAAGCGCAACAAGCGCGTCTACATCTCGGTCCGACCCGAGAAGGTCGAGGCGGCGGAGTAAGGATCCTCGCAAGCGGTTCGGTCATGGCGCAGACGCCCGTGCTCAACACCGCTCGACTGACACTCCGGCCCTTCCGGCTCGGTGATGCGAGCCGCTTTGTCTCTCTCGCGGGCGATCTCGCCGTCGCCCGCATGACGAGCGACATCCCGCATCCCTTGTACATCTGGCAGTGCCGGCGCTGGCTGCGCCAGGCGCGCGGTGAGGTGCGCTTCGCTATCGACTATCAGGATCAGCTCATCGGCGGCGTCGGCTACTTCTGCCAGCGCCCGCGCGTCGGGGAACTCGGCTTCTGGTTCGGCCAGGACTACTGGGGCCAGGGCTTCGCGACCGAGGCCTCCCGCGCGGTGGTGACCTACGCCTTCACGGCCGGCAACCTCGAGGCCCTCACCTCGGCGAACTTCATCGACAATCCGGCCTCGGCCCGCATCCTGACCAAGCTCGGCTTCACGGCCAATGGGCGGATGCGCGCGCAGAGCATTGCTCGCGGCCACGATATCGACTGCACGATTTGGCGGCTCGAGCGTGAGGCCGCGCAGGTCATTTACCGCCTGCCGCCGGCTGCGACTTCTGATGTGGGCGGCTGGATGCGGCTCTTCGCGCGGATTTCCGGGCGCTAGAGCGAGTGTCGCTGCCCGAGAGGGGCTGCCGCTTCCCACCGCTAAGAGACACCCCCGAAACCCCGTCCTTTATTGACTTGGAGTCTGGGCCAAAGGCATTCGTCATAAAGACGGGTGGGTCCGGGAGGGTGTCCCTCCCGGCGGGAGCGCGAGGGCTAGCCCTCGCTCGAGCCGACAGCGCGACTACGCCCGTGCTTGATTTCGCCGGTGTGCCGTGACCATGGTGTGCGGGAAACGCGGATTCTCCTGACGATGGCGACGACGAAATCAGGGCTCTTCTCATTACTCGGCGGCACACTCGCTCCCCAGCGCGAGACGCTGCGGCGCCAGCGCGCGCGCAACAAGCCGCAGGGGCGGCGCGCGGAGCTGAGGCCGCGCCTCGTGCTCGCGAGCGCGAGCCCGCGCCGGCTCATGCTGCTCTCGCAGGTAGGGATCGAGCCCGATGCGCTGCGCCCGGCCTCGATCGACGAGACGCCGCGCAAGGGCGAGATGCCGCGCACGCTGGTCACTCGGCTTGCGCGCACCAAGGCGGAAGCTGCGCGCGACCTCATTGCCAATGACGCCGATCTTGCCGACGCGCATATCCTGGCCGCAGACACCGTCGTCGCCGTCGGCCGGCGCATTCTCGTCAAGCCCAAAGATATCGACGAAGCGCTGGCCTGCCTCAAACTGCTATCGGGGCGCGCCCACCGCGTGCTCACAGGCCTCTGCCTGATCACACCTGACGATCACGTGCGGCTCAAGGTCGTCGATACGCGCGTACGCTTCCGACGGCTCTCGACGGAGGACATCCAGAGCTACATCGCTTCACGCGAGTGGCGCGGCAAGGCCGGCGGGTACGCCATCCAGGGTCTCGCCGGCTGCTTCGTGCAGAAGATCGTCGGCTCGTACACGAATGTCGTCGGGCTGCCGCTGACCGAGGTGACGGCACTGCTGTCGGGTGAGGGCTTCCCGCTCCATTTCAACTGGCTGAAGGCAGGTGAGCGCGAGATCGAATGAGTGAGCGTGCGCCCAAAGGCGGCCGCTGTCCGATCTGCGGTTCGCCCATCGACCCTGCGTTTCGGCCTTTCTGCTCGAAGCGGTGTGCCGACATCGACCTCGCGCGCTGGATGTCGGAGACCTATGTCGTGCCGGGTGGCGACAGCGATGCCGACGAGGACGGCGACGAGGCCGAGGTGACGCGCGGCGACCGCGAGAGCGGCACGCCACCGGATAAGCTGCATTAGTAGTAGTCCGCCGGCTGCTGGAAAGAGGTGCTCCGCCTCTGCCGTGATGCTATGCCGGCGGAGCCTAGCGAGACGAACCCACCATGCTCAAGACCCGCATCATCCCCTGCCTCGACGTCAAAGACGGCCGCGTCGTCAAGGGCGTGAACTTCGTCGACCTGATCGACGCGGGAGACCCGGTCGAAGCCGCCGCCGCTTATGACGCAGCCGGCGCCGACGAGCTTTGCTTCCTCGACATCACGGCAAGCTCGGACAACCGCGAGACCATCTTCGACATCGTCGAGCGCACGGCCGAGCGCTGCTTCATGCCGCTGACCGTCGGCGGCGGCGTACGCACCGTCGAAGATATCCGCCGCCTCCTCACGGCCGGTGCCGACAAGGTGTCGATCAACACGGCGGCCGTGAACCGTCGCGCCTTCGTCGGTGAAGGCGCAGACAAATTCGGCGCACAGTGCATCGTGGTCGCCATCGACGCGAAGAAGGTGTCGGCTGCGGGCGAAGCGGATCGCTGGGAGATCTTCACGCACGGCGGACGCAAGCCGACCGGCATCGATGCCATCGAGTACGCGCGCGAGGTGGTGGAACTCGGCGCCGGCGAGATCCTGCTGACCTCCATGGACCGCGACGGCACGAAGGCGGGCTTCGACATCGCGCTCACGCGTGCGATTGCCGATGCCGTCACGGTGCCGGTCATCGCCTCGGGCGGCGTCGGCAATCTCGATCATCTCGTCGATGGCGTGAAGGAAGGCCACGCGAGCGCCGTGCTCGCCGCCTCGATCTTCCACTTCGGCACATACACGATCGGCGAGGCCAAGCGCCACATGGCCGCTGCCGGTATCAGCGTGCGCCTCGACGGTTAGCTCTAACAACGCCCCCGGCAATCCCGCGGATGACCTGATAGCGCCGATCCTGCGCGACGACCGTGGCTTCCTTGAAGGCGGCCTCGAACCAGGGTAGCGCGCGAATGCGGCTCTGGATGACCACCTGCAGCACACCATCGTTCTTCAGCCGCGCAGGCGCCTCGGCAATGAGGCGCTGCAGGAAGGCGAGGCTTTCGGCGACACCATCATGGATCGGCGGATTCGAGAGGATGACGTCGTAACGGGCCCGCGGCGCCGCGTGTAGACCATCGCCGCAGATGACCGTCGCATCCGGCACGTTCTCGCGTGCTGCCTCGACCGCGACCACATCGCTATCCACGAGATCGACGACCGCTTCCGAGAACTGTGCGCGCACCGCAGCGCCGATGATGCCACTGCCACACGCCATATCCAGCACGGCCGAGCCGGGCGCGAGCGGCGGCAAGTGCGCGAGCAGCATCGCCGTGCCGTCATCGAGCCCGCCGCCTGCAAACACGCCGGGATAGCTGACCCAGGGCCGCGCGCGCCCATCCAGCGTGATCTGCCGCACCTCGCGCCACGCTTCGAGCGTCGCACGCAAGCCCGGAATGTCCGCGCGCCGCCGGCCGGCGAGCACACGCGAATGCTTGCGCGTATCGATTGTCACAACACTTTCGGCAACCTCATCCAGCGCCTTCCCTGCCGATTTCACACCCTCCGCATTCGCACCGAACAGCACCATCGCGCCGCCTGACGGAACCACGCTCGCAGCGGCATGGAGCGCCATGGCGAGCGCGCGCCTGTCCTTCCCGAGGCGCACGAAGGCAGCCGTGCACGCCGGCGCCTGCGGCCATGCGGACGCCGTTTCATCGCGCACCGCAAACCGGCGCCAGGTCTGCGGCTCGGCACCGCGCGCGTGCAGAGCGGCCGCGAGCTGGCCGGAGCTTTCGTCGACCACGAGCGGCCGCGCGCCGGCTCCCACAGTCTCGAGCGCCTGCATCACCACGGATGTCGGCGCATCGGCAGGTCCACGAACGGCGGGACGTCCCGCTGATGCCATGATCACACCTCGACCGGCGGCGACACAGGCAGAATGCGGTCCGGCGCCGTGCAGAGATCGCTGACGATGCACACCTCGCAGCGCGGACGCTGTGCCTTGCAGACGTAGCGTCCGTGCAGGATGAGCCAGTGGTGCGCGTGCTGGAGATACTCAGACGGAATGCGCTTCATGAGCCCTTCTTCCACCGCGAGCGGCGTCTTGCCGGGCGCAATGCCGAGCCGGTTCGAGACGCGAAACACGTGCGTGTCGACCGCCATGGTCGGCTCGCCGAAGGCGATGTTGAGCACGACGTTCGCCGTCTTGCGGCCAACACCCGGCAGGCTTTCGAGTGCCTCACGATCATGCGGCACCTCGCCGCCGTGCGAAGCAATGAGCTGTTCGCTCAGGGCGATCACGTTCTTCGCCTTGTTGCGATAAAGCCCGATGGTCTTGATGTACTCGCGCACGCGTTCCTCACCAAGGGCGACCATCTTCTGCGGCGTGTCGGCCGCTTTGAAAAGCGCGCGCGTCGCCTTGTTCACGCCCGCATCCGTCGCCTGCGCCGAGAGCACGACAGCGACTAGCAGCGTATAGGCGTTGGTGTGCTCGAGCTCGCCTTCAGGATGGGGATTGGCGGCCGCAAAGCGCCGGAATATCTCGGCAATTGTCGCCGCATCGACCCGCCCATTGCGCCGGCGCGGCAGGGAACGCGTCCCGTCGCCCTTACGTTGCGCAACTGAGCGCCGTTTTCCCACAGCGGTCTTGGGCGCCGATGGCTTTGCAGGGCGGTCCATGCTGGATTAGTGTCCTGATCGCAAGGTTGCCGAGTTTGTCGCGAGCGTAACCGAGTGGTGATGGACGAAAATCCCCCCTTGAGGCAAGAGGCGTCGCCGAACGAGGGCGAGGCGGCCGACAGCGTGCAAGACACGCGCGCGTTCCGCGCCGTGCTGACGCCGCATCGCTCGCTTTCCCCGCGCGGCTTCCTGATCCTCATGATCTTCGTCGGCGTGGTGAGCTTCTGCGCCGGCATGAGCTTCCTCGCCATGGGCGCCTGGCCAGTCATGGGCTTTTTCGGACTGGATGCTTTCCTGATCTACGGCGCCTTCAAGCTGAACTACCGCGCCGGCCGCCGCCTCGAGGTGGTCGAGATCACGCCGGAGGATCTGAAGCTCGTCCGGGTGCATCCGAACGGGCAGCGCGAAGAGATCGCGCTCAATCCCTACTGGGCGCGCACGCACCTTGCCGAGCGCGAGGACGGCGCCAACCGGCTCTATCTGCGCTCGCATGGCCAGCACTACTCGGTCGGCAGCTTCCTCACGGATGACGAGCGTCGCGACCTGGCTGACGCGCTCGACCAGGCCCTCGCCGACGTCCGGCGCGGCTGATGCTTTCGGGGAGACGGCAATGATCGACCATCTCTCCATTGCCGTGCGGGATCTTCAGACGAGCGCCGCCTTTTATGCGGCCATCCTCGGCCCCCTGGAACTGACCCGCCTCGTCGAGCGGCCGCACACCATCGGCTTCGGCAAGCGCTATCCCGAGATCTGGCTGAATGCACGCCCCGGCATGGTGCCGATCGCTCCCGACACCGGCGCCCACATCGCGCTGAGGGCTCCGAGCCCCGAGGCCGTAACGGCCTTCCATACCGCAGCGCTCGCGAGCGGCGGCAGATGCGACGGCCCGCCCGGCCCCCGCCAAGCCGCCATGACCACCTACTTCGGCGCCTTCATTCGTGATCTCGATGGTAACCGCGTTGAGGCCGTGCACTTTCCGCCAGCGCCAAAACCCTGAATCATGGCACTCATCCGCAGCAGCAATAGCTGGATGAGTTGCACATCATGGTTCTACGCAGACCTTGCATCGGCATCCTGACAGCACTCGCGCTGCTCGCGGGCGGTGCCGCTACGGCACAGGACAAGGCGCCCCCCTCCCGTCCCATCGATCAGGTCACGGGGATGCTGCTCTACTGCATGCCCGTTGCCGCCGATCCTTGGACCAAGGATCTCTGCGCTGCCATCGACAAGGAGGCGATCGCGCGCGCCAAGGCGAACGACATCCGCTTCGTCGCCCTGACGACCCAGGACACCGACACGACGAACAAGCAGAAGGCGCGCGCAGCCGGCTTCGATCCCGCGAATGCCGAATGGGTGCTGGTGAAGGTCCAGCGGCTGACCCGCGCGGAGAAAGGGTGGAGCATCAGCTTGAACGCCGACGGCATCGCGCTCCAGCAGCCGGGCGCGCACGGCCTGCAGCGCCGCATCATCTATACGCAGGGCGCCATTCTCAGTGCCACGATCAGTCGGGCCGAGGCCGAGAAAGCGGGCAGGACGTTGATCGAGGGCCTGTTCCAGTATTTCACCAGCCCGAACAAGGCGGCCGCGCGTTGAACGGTTGAGTTCGCGCCACAGCTCCAAACAGTTACATTCCCCGCCTACGTTGCATTGCCAAAAAGCACGTGCAATCAGGATACGAGCCGCAACGGACGGCGAATCAGCGTGAGCACGCCGCACGGCACGGGTGGGAGAGACGGGCATGACGAGCGCAGCAGCAAAGCTTGAGGAAGGGCTGATCTTCATCGGCCAGAGCAATGCCGGCGACGGCGGCGGGCCGGAATGCCTGGAGCTGAAGCTCGCCAACCGCCACGGCCTCGTCACCGGCGCCACCGGCACCGGCAAGACCGTCACGCTGCAGGTGCTCGCCGAGGGCTTCTCAGCCGCGGGCGTCCCGGTCTTCGCCGCCGATATCAAGGGCGACCTCTCCGGCATTGCCATGAAGGGCGAGCCCAAGGACTTCCTGCTGAAGCGCGCCGAGGAAATCGGCCTCGAGGACTACGAGAACCACGCCTCGCCGACCATCTTCTGGGACATTTTCGGCGAGCAGGGCCATCCGATCCGCACGACCGTGCAGGACATGGGCCCGCTCCTGCTCTCGCGCCTCATGGAGCTCAACGAGGTGCAGGAGGGCGTGCTCAACATCATGTTCCGCGTGGCGCAGGACGAGAACCTGCCGCTGCTCGACCTCAAGGACCTGCGCGCCATGATCGCGGACGTGGCAAAGCGCGGCAAGGAGCTGCAGACCAAGTACGGCAATGTCTCCGCGACCTCGGCAGGCGCGGTGCAGCGCCGCCTGCTCGTGCTGGAGGAGCAGGGCGCCAACCACTTCTTCGGCGAGCCCGCCTTCGACATCAAGGACTTCATCCGCACGGCGCCGAACGGCCGCGGCATGGTCAATATTCTCGCCGCCGACAAGCTCATGAACACGCCGCGTCTCTACGCGACGTTCCTGCTGTGGATGCTCTCGGAGCTGTTCAACGAGCTCCCTGAGATCGGCGATCCGGAAAAGCCCAAGCTCGTCTTCTTCTTCGACGAGGCGCATCTGCTGTTCAACGAGGCGCCGAAAGCGCTGCTCGAGCAGATCGAGCGCGTCACGCGCCTCATCCGCTCCAAAGGCGTCGGCGTCTACTACGTCACGCAGAACCCACGCGACGTGCCGAATTCCGTCTCGGCCCAGCTCGGCAATCGCGTGCAGCACGCGCTGCGCGCCTTCACGCCCATCGAGCAGAAGGGCATTCGCGCCGCCGCCGAGACCTTCCGGCCCAATCCGGCGCTCGACGTCGAGCGTGTCATCCAGGAGCTGAAGGTCGGCGAGGCGCTGGTCTCGGTGCTGCACAACAAGGGCGAGCCCTCCATGGTGCAGCGGACCATGATCCTCCCGCCCTCGGGCCGCATGGGGCCTGTCACGCCCGCCGAGCGCCAGAAGCTCATCGATACGAGCCCCATTCAGGGCAAGTACGAGGACGTGGCCGACCGCGAGAGCGCCTACGAGATGCTGCAGAAGCGCGCCGAGGCGGCGGCTGCGGACGCGGAGAAGGCCAAGGAGGCGGATGCCGGCTGGGGCGGCCAGCTCGGTAAGACGATTTTCGGCCGCGGCCCGCGCGGCGGGATGTCGATGGGCGAGCAGATCACGCGCGACGTTTCCCGCTCGATCATGCGCTCCATCATCACCCAGGTGAAGAACGCGATCATCAAGTCAGTGTTTGGGGGGAGGAGGTAGGGGATATGGCAAGCCAGCGAAGTACTTTCAGGCCTGGCCGCTTCTTGCTGCCCGCGCAAACTCATCGACCTCATCGAAGCTCAATGGGAACATCGGCTTGGACTCGGCACTCATGACCAGTATGTCCCGCGACCGTAACTCGAGAAAGTACTGGGCCGACTTCGCCCGGATGCGCCAGGACCAAATGCCCTCTCCGGACTTTTCCAGAACAGCCACGGACTGAAGCTCGTCCTTGAGACGCTTGCAGACGAGCGCCGCTGCCGCCACTATTTGTGATCGTGCAGCCAACTCGATCGCTTCTGCAATCAAGGGAGACGGCAATCGGCCCAACTCCTTAGAGGTAACGTCTGCGAATGTAGTTGCGGCGCCCATATCCTTCTTCGTTAAGAGCTGATTGCGAATTTTGGCCATGAGCGCGTATGTGAGCATGCGGCCATCAGGCAAATACTGCCCACAGAGTAGGGCATCGCGATCGTCCAGAAACATTATGAGCGGCGCTTGCTGGGAGCTCACACGCCAACCTATCACCTTGCGGCCATCGGGCGCCTTGGCTGCTGGATCCCCCACGCCGCTCAGGCTCAGAGGCAGAATTCCCAGTTTGTGGCCAAGCAACTGGGCCGCAACCTGCAAAGGCTCTGAAAGAACTCGCGACAGGTTCGCCTGCAGGCGCGCATATTTTCTGACATCCGCCTGCGGATTTTGCAGAGTAAGATGCTCGATGGCGTCCCTCCATTTCTCGTCTGGTAGGACTTGCAGCTCGGGCCAGGACTTTATCCAGCGCCCATTGGCCGGCATCAGCGTTTTGTAGCATTCGAGATTCATGAACCGGTCATTGAGATCGTTTTCTTGTGCCGCGGGAACGCCAAATCCGAAATTTCCTGCAATGGCGTGGGCCGGGTCTGGTTTATCACTCCACAGGCGCACTAAATCGTCGAAGATGTCCCTGAAGGATTTGATGCCGATGGAACGGAGGCCTTCACGAACATCGCTGATAAGAAGCGGCTCCATGCCGCTATTGCCCATGAACTGGCCATGCCCGCCATTCGCGACCTGCGCCATGTAGTAGTCGACGTGATAGGCCTGCAGTGCCTTTGCCGGCAATTCAGAGCGCGTATAATATCCCCGTTCCAAGAGGGGATTGACGTACTCATCGACGAGAGCTGTGACGATCCTTTTATCGTCGACGTCGTCGAAAACGGACGCGCGAACCAAGATGGGTGTCGTGGAATTGGTGTCCGGCATTACCGATCTCTTCGCAGCGGCTACGCAAATAGGATCACGCAATGCGGCCTACGTCGAGGCTGTCACCGGAACCCGTTGCCCTCGATATGCGTGCGCGAAGCGCGTGCGTATCGAGGGCAACGCAAAAGGGCCGAGGCTATTCGGCAGGCGAGCGGCGCGACAGCCGGCGAACGCGGCGCCTAACCCCTCCGCAACACCCCCACCACGAGCGCGGCCATGGCGCCGACCTGAAACACCGCGCCCGCAAGGTGCGAATACTCCCACTGCGCGCGGAGCTGCGCCCAGTTCTCCGGCTGCACGCGCCACTGATCCGTCGCGACGTTGGCAGGGAACGTCCACATCCAGAAAACCGCCTGCGCCGCGACGAGGCACGCGAGCGCCACGACCACCGGACGCAGCACGGCGGGTTCGCGCCAGTACAGGACGATCGGCGCCAGCATTCCCGTGGCCTGGATGGCGAGCAGTAACGCGAGCCGGTTCCAGCCCGTATAGAGCTGCTGCGCGACGAAATAGTGCTCGCGGCTCATGCCGATCTTGTTCGGCAGCTCGAGCGCATGGGCGAGCGCCCCGCCGAGCGCCAGCGCGGTCGCCATCAGCGCGATGAAGAATGCGATATCGCGACCGCGCGCGTGCGTATGGGCCATCGTGGACATGGGCGGCGCCTCCGCTCGGGTCATGCCCTCCTAAGGCACACACCGCGCGATGGTTCCCGCCTGCGCTAACGCGACGCCGCTACTCCGCTGCCATGCGCCGCCCGCGTCCGACGCCGTCGAGACGCTGGCGCACGAGGTCGATCGCGGAGCGCAGGATGTAGTATTGGTCCGCGAACCAGATGGGCAGCGGGATGTTGCGCACGGCCTCGTCGATCACGTCGAGCTCGGCGCGGTGCAACTGGAGATCCTGCGCGCTTTCCTTCTCGCCGATGACCGCCTCCAGCGCCTTGAGGCGACCATACCAGTAGATGAGCCGGCGGCGGATCTGCCAGCGGTAGAGCGCCGGCACGCCCTTGAAGAGCGGGATCATCACGCCGACGAGCGGGAGCAGCAGCACCGTCATGCGCTCGATCCAGTTCGCGAACCAGAAGGGCAGCGTGCGATTGAGCCAGTTCGGACCGGTGCGGTAGGCGCGCTCGGCGTCGGAGGACATGTCGAGCTCGGGGTCCTGCGCCTTGGGAAACTCGCCCACGGCATGAAAGAGGCCGCCCGGCGCGTGCACCGTCTTCGCCGCCTCGACGAGCAGGGAAACGAGCGCCGGATGCAGGTCCTTGTGCGCGGCGAGCACCGCCACCGGTGCCACCATGTGCACGTCAGCGGGCGGCTGGTTCGTGGCGAGGTCGATGGCGCCGGCGGGCAGCGTGATGTGTGTGAGATAGCGCAGATTGCGCACGTACGCCTCGGCATGCGCGAGGCTCATGAGGCGCACGCCCGGCGCACGCAGCAGCGCCTGGATGAGCGGCGCGTCGGGGCCGGATGTGAAAAACGCCACGTCCACCTCGCCGCGCTGGAGCATGTCGGCGCCGGCCTGCGCGGGGGCCGTGAGGAAGGTAGCATTGGTCGCGTCGACGCCGCTGAGCGCGAGCAGGCGAAGCGCGAGCGCGCGCGTGCCGCTGCCCTCGCCACCGACGATGATGCGCTTGCCCTTGATGTCCGTGAGACGATCGATCGTGGCGTCGCCGCGATAGAATATCCACATGGGCTCGAGATAGAGGCGGCCGAGCGAGACGAGGTCCGGACTAGCCTTGCGGTTCGTGGTGCCGCCCTGGAGCAGCGCCACCTGTACGCCGGAGCCGGGCTTCTCGAGGAGGCCCACGTTCTCGTCCGAGCCGGCCGTCGCGCGCACGTCGAGCGTGACGTGGGACTGCGCCAGAATACGCGCGTATTGCTCGCCGATGGCATAATAGCTGCCGGTCTCGCCACCCGTCGCGATCTGGATGCGGCTCGGTGGCGCCTGCTGCACGAAGAGCGAGGCGAACCAGAAGCTGGCGATGATGAGGGCCAGAACCGGCCCGAAGATCAGTGCGCGCTCGCGGAATTTCGCGGCCGTGATCTCGCGGAGGCGCTTGTTCAGCGCCAGATTGAACATTTCTTGATTTCTCTCGGTATTTTCCATTCGATCGCGACCGTCGCGCAGGGCGCCGGCCCGACTTGCACCCCGCAAAGCCGGCGGCCAGGGTTAAAGCCATAAGCCGGTCAGCTCAAGGCCGGTTCCCGACGATAGGAACAGCCTTCTCGGCCCTCGCCTTCGACCTTGCCTAAGTCCGGCCGCTCCCCTATAACCGCGCTCGTTCGAGCCGCCCGGCGGGGCATGCCGTGGCGGCTTAGATGCTTTGCATGATGCCTGCATTTCGCGGGCTCACGCGGAGAAATCTGCGTAAAATCAAGAATATGGAGAGCCAAATGCCCAAGATGAAGACCAAGAGCGGCGCCAAGAAGCGCTTCAAGATCACCGGGACGGGCAAGGTTCTTGCCGCGGCCCAGGGCAAGCGCCACGGCATGATCAAGCGGACGGCCAAGTTCATCCGCTCGGCCCGCGGCACCATGACCCTCAACGACAGCGACGCCGGCATCGTCAAGAAGTACATGCCGTACCACCGCTGAACGGCCCCGCCGTCAGCCCCCGCTGTCCAACGTAAGATTTTGAAGCTCGAGGAGAATTCCCATGGCCCGCGTCAAGCGTGGCGTGACCGCTCACGCAAAGCACAAGAAAGTCCTGGACGCCGCCAAAGGCTATTACGGCCGGGGCAAGAACACGATCCGCGTCGCCAAGCAGGCCGTCGAGAAGGCCCTGCAGTACGGCTACCGTGACCGCAAGCGCAAGAAGCGCACGTTCCGCGCGCTCTGGATCCAGCGCATCAATGCCGCCGCCCGCGAGCACGGCATGACCTACGGCAATTTCATCCATGGCCTGTCGGTCGCCGGCATCGAGGTCGACCGCAAGGTGCTGGCCGATGTCGCGGTGAAAGACCCGGCCGGCTTCAAGGCGCTCGTCGAGCAGGCGAGCGCGGCTGCTTCCAAAGTTGCGTAAGTCTCGTCCCTCAATTCGACGAGGCGCGCCATGACCGCCGACCTTTCAACCCTCGAAACCGAGCTGATCGGTGAGATCGAGCGCGCCGACAACCTCGGCGCCATCGAGCAGGTGCGCATCGGCGCGCTCGGCAAGAAGGGGCGCGTGTCCGAGCTCATGAGCCAGCTCGGCAAGATGGCGCCCGAGGAGCGCAAGGCCTTCGGCGCGGCAGTCAACCAGCTCAAGTCGACCGTCACGGAAGCGCTCGAGCGCCGCAAGGGCGTACTCGAGGATGCAGCGCTCTCGCAGCGTCTCGCGAACGAGACGGCGGATGTGACGCTGCCGGTGCGGCTCGGGCCGCAAGCCGATGGCCGCATTCACCCGGTCAGTCAGGTCTGGGACGAGGTCACGGAAATCTTCGCCGATATGGGCTTCGCCGTCGCCGAAGGCCCGGACATCGAGACGGACGACCTCAACTTCACCAAGCTCAACATCCCGCCCGAGCATCCCGCGCGCCAGGAGCACGACACGTTCTACCTGAGCCCGCGCGCGGACGGCTCGCGCATGGTTCTGCGCACGCATACGAGCCCGGTGCAGATCCGCACGATGTTGAGCCAGAAGCCGCCGATCCGCATCATCGCGCCCGGCCGCGTCTACCGCTCCGACAGCGACCAGACGCACACGCCGATGTTCCACCAGATCGAAGGTCTCGTCATCGACGAGGAGACGCATCTCGGGCATCTGAAGTGGTGCCTCGAGGAGTTCTGCAAGGCCTTCTTCGAGGTCGACGAAGTCAAGATGCGCTTCCGCGCCTCGCACTTCCCCTTCACCGAGCCCTCCATGGAAGTCGACGTCGATGCCGCCGCGATCGGCAAGCCGGGGCGCTGGCTCGAAATCCTCGGCTCCGGCATGGTGCATCCGAATGTGATCGCCGCGTGCGGCCTCGATCCGGAGAAGTACCAGGGCTTCGCCTTTGGCATGGGCCTCGATCGCATCACCATGCTGAAGTACGGCATCCCCGATCTGCGCGACATGTTCAGTGCCGACATGCGCTGGCTGCGTCACTACGGCTTCCTGCCCTTCGACGTGCCGACGCTCGCGGGTGGCGTAAGTAGCTAATCGCTTCGCGAGCGAGGGCTAGCCCTCGCGCTCCCACCCTCCCGGACCCACCCGCATTCATGAACTCCCAAATCATAAAGAACGGGGGTGCGGGGGTGTCCCCCGCGCGGGTGCAGGGCCTGCGGCCCTGCTCGCGCTGAAGGCGCGATCAGAAATCCAGCGGCAACACGCGCACGGTCTCGCCCGTTGACACGGCCGCAGCCTTCGGCGGGCGGACGATGAGGCAATCGGCGATCGCGAGCGGCGAGAGGAGCGAGCTGTCCTGCGAGCGCACGGGCGTCACGCGCGGCAAGCCGTCGACGCTGGGCGTCAGCGTCGCGCGCATGTAGTGCTGGCGCGGGCCGTTCGCCTCGATGGCAACCGCCGCCTCCGCAAGCCGCGTCGCTTCCGTGGCCACGGGCCGTCCCGCCAATTGCTCGACCAGTGGCGCCAAGAAGACGCGCGCGCACACGAGCGCCGATACAGGATTGCCGGGCAGGCCGATGACGCGCAACGCGCCGAGACGCCCGCTCATCAGCGGCTTGCCGGGGCGCATCGCGATCTTCCAGAAGGCCAGCTCCATGCCCTGCTTCGAGAGCACCGGCGCGACGAGATCATGATCACCGACCGAAGCGCCGCCGATCGTCACAAGCACATCCGCATCCTTGGCACGCGCGACGTGGTCCATCAGGCTTTCCGCCGTATCGCGCGCAATGCCGAGCTGGATGACCTCGGCGCCGAAAGCGCGCATCATCGCGCCGATACCGAGATGGTTCGAGGCCACGATCTGACCTGCGCCAGGCGTTTCGCCGGGACGCACGAGCTCGTCGCCCGTCGAGAGGATCGCCACCTTGGGCCGCCGGAACACCTCGACCTCGCCGTGCCCCATGGACGCCGCGAGCGACAGCTCGCGCGGTCCGAGACGGCGGCCGGCGTCGAGCAGCACCATGCCTTCGCGGAAATCGCCGCCGCGCGGACGAATGTGATCGGTCTGAACATCATCGCCCTGCACGAGAACCTGATCGCCCTCGCGCTCCGTGTGCTCCTGGATAACGATGCCGTCGGCGCCTTCGGGCACCGGCGCCCCCGTGAAGATGCGGACCGCCTCGCCCGCTCCAAGCCGACCACCGAACGGATGCCCCGCGGCAGATTCGCCAATCACTTTCAGCTTCACCGGCAATCGTGCGACGTCCGCGGCGCGCACAGCGTAGCCATCCATCGCGGAAGCGGCGAACGGCGGTTGCGTCAGTCTGGCAGCGAGTGGCTCGGCGAGAATGCGGTCGTGCGCGGCCTCGATGGCGATGCGCTCGCGCCCGAGCGGTTGGGCATCCGCAAGAATGCGGGCGAGCGCGTCCTCGACGGAGAGCAATGGCGATGCCATGGCCTCAATCCTTTGCGCTCGACGGCGCCGCGCGCCAGGTACCGGAACGGCCGCCACTCTTCTCGACGAGTTGCACGGGCCCGATGATCATGCCGCGATCCGCAGCCTTCAGCATGTCGTAGATCGTGAGGCAGGCGACCGATACGGCCGTCAGCGCCTCCATCTCGACGCCCGTCTGACCGCTCACTTTCACCTCGGCGCGCACGGCGATGCCGCAGGGCTTCTCGCGCATCTCGAAGTCGACACTCGCCTTGCTGATCGCGAGCGGATGGCAGAGCGGAATCAGCTCGTGCGTGCGCTTGGCCGCCATGATTCCGGCGAGACGCGCCGCCGCGAGCACGTCGCCTTTCTTGGCCTCGCCGGTCGTCACCAGCGCCAGCGTCTCCGGCGCCATCGACACGAAGCCTTCGGCGACAGCGGTCCGCGCGGTCACGGCCTTGTCGGACACATCGACCATGACGGCATCGCCCGCCTCGTTGATGTGCGAGAGGCGGCTCATGACGTGCGTCCCGTCAGCAATTCGCGCGTCGCGGCCGTGACGTCCTCCTTGCGCATGAGGCTCTCGCCGACAAGGAAGGCGTGCACGCCGACCTTGGCGAGACGCTGGAGATCGGCGTAGCTCGCAATGCCGCTCTCGCCGATGACGATGCGGTCCTTCGGGACACGCGGCGCCAGCCGCTCGGTCGTCGCGAGCGTCGTCTCGAACGTCTTGAGATTACGGTTGTTGATGCCGATCAGACGACACGGCAATGCGAGCGCGCGATCGAGCTCGGCATCGTCATGCACCTCGACGATCGCATCCATGCCCCAGGCCTGTGCGGCGGCCGCGAGATCGCGCGCCACGGCATCCTCGATCTGCGCCATGATGATGAGAATGCAGTCCGCACCCCACGCGCGCGCCTCGGCCACCTGATAGGTGTCGAGCATGAAGTCTTTGCGCAGCGCCGGAAGCCGCGTGGCTTTGCGTGCCGCCGTCAGATACTCTGGTGCCCCCTGGAAGGACGGCGTATCCGTCAGCACGGAGAGGCACGCCGCGCCGCCCGCCTCGTAGGCCTTCGCGAGCGTGGGCGGATCGAAATCGGCGCGGATGAGGCCTTTCGACGGCGAGGCTTTCTTGATCTCGGCGATCAGCGCGAACTGGCCTTCGCGGACGCGGCGCTCGAGTGCGCCGGCAAAGGACCTGACTGGCGTCGCGCGGCGCGCCGCCTCCTCGATGGCCGCCTCCGGCCGCACACGCTTCGCCTCGGCGATCTCGGCGAGCTTGTACTTGGTGATCTTGCTGAGGATGTCGCTCATGATTGCCCGTATACCGCGCCGGGGCCCTGCCTTTCCAGCATGAACGCCCGCTAGGCCGAACACATCAAGAGGATTGCTTAAGGCCCGGCGTCTTTGCCGCACCTCGGCAGCTCGCGTATAAGGCCCCACATTGATCATAGCATGGCAGGTCCGGACAGAATGGCGGCCGCAGGCAGGAGCGACGCGGAGTTCACGCTCGCGCACCTTTCAGACGTGCACTTGAGCCCGCTGCCGCCGATCGGCGCGCGTCACTGGAATGTGAAGCGTCTCCTCGGCTGGCTCAATTGGCAGCACCGGCGCCGCCACTTCTACAGCCGCGACGTCCTCGATCGCATCGTCGCCGACATCGTGGCGCAGGCACCCGACCACATCGCTGTGACGGGCGACCTCGCGAACCTCGGGCTGCCGGCCGAGCACGAGGCCGCACTCGCCTGGCTCCGGGCACTCGGCGATCCCGAACGCGTAACGGTCATCCCCGGCAATCATGACATCTACAGCAGGATCGGCACCGACGTCGGCACCGCGCGCTGGCATCCGCACATGTCGCCGAACACAGCGGCGGCCGACTACGCCATCGCAGAAGCGCTGAGCGAGGCGGCCGCGTTTCCCTTCGTGCGCCGCTTCGGAAAGCTGGCGATCATCGCGCTGAACTCGGCCGTGCCGACGTGGCCGTTCTACGCCATCGGCCGCATCGGGAAAGCGCAGCTCGAACGCCTCGGCCGCATTCTCGATCGCCTCGGCGCGGAAGGTCTCACGCGCGTCGTCCTCATCCATCATCCGCCGCTGCCGGGTCTCGCGAAAGCCCGCCACGATCTCGAGGATGCCGATGCGCTTGCCGACGTCCTCGCGCGTCACGGCGCCGAACTCGTGTTGCATGGTCATGAGCATATCGCGAGCGAGCACTGGCATCCGTCTTCATCCGGCGCCATCCCGGTCATCGGCGTGCCGTCCGCGTCGCTTGCGCGCCCCTATAAGAAGGAGCCGCCGGCTCGCTATCACCTCTATCGCCTCGCGCTCAATGACAACCGTCCCTCCATCGAGCTGATCTCGCGCGGCCTCGCCGAGCCGGACGGACCGGTTGTGGAGCTTGAGCGCCGCCGGATCGCGGAGAGCGAAAGTCAATAAAAGACGGGGGCTCCGGGGGTGTCCCCCAGACGGGTTACAGACGGGTTACAGGGCGGTAGCCCTGTTTGCGCCTTCGGCGCGAGCGAGACTAGTCTCGCGCTCTATCGGGAGGGACACCCTCCCAAACCCACCCGCCTTTATTTACTCTTCGATCAGCTCGACCTGCCCTTTACTGTCGACGACGATCACGGGTCCGCGCCGCTGTTCGATCCAGCCGCGCACCAGAATGCGGCGGCCGATAAGGCGGCGCGGCGCGGTGCCGCCAGTGAGATCCGAGCGATTGGCCGGCACTACCGCAGCAAGCGGATAGCCGCGACCGCGTGAACCGAGCGTGACATAGACGTCGCCCGAGCCGCGCGAGACACGCCGCACTGTCGCGCTCACGATCTGAAAGGAGGCGCGCGCACGCTGCCAATCGCTGCGAGATGCCGCGCGCACGCTATAGGCGGCATTGCTCCACAAGCCGAGGCCCTTCTCGCGCGCGTGCCGTTCGAGCCGCACCAGCGCTTCCGCGCACGCATCGACGCCCGGACGCCCGTAGGCCCGTGCGAGGCCACGTTCCACAAGAGTGCCCTGTAGCCACGTGCTGTCGATCATGACCTGCGCGAGGATACGGCCATAGCGGTCGCTCCGCCGCGCATCATGCCAGAGCCTCGCCGATCGCCCCTCGACCAATGACGCCAGCGCCGCGCGCGTCGCATTTTCGGGCGGCCAGCTCCCCGCCGCGGCGCCGGCATCACCGCCCCGCGGCGCGAGAGCGCCGATCAGACGCAACTCGCGGCCATCGTCGAGCGCGAGCGTCTCGCCATCGATCACCCGAGCAATGGCGCGCGTATCGCCCGCAGCAAGCGGGCACGGCGGCGCCTGCGCACGCGCGATTGCAGCAGGAGAAATCGCGAACACAACGGCCAGCCAGACGGCCCAGGGCATCTACAGCCAGCCCTTGCGCCTGAAATAGACGTAGGGGAGTACGGCGGCGAACACCATGAGCACGATCGCCAATGGATAGCCGACCGTCCAGTCGAGCTCCGGCATGTGCTTGAAGTTCATGCCGTAGATCGAGGCGATCAG
>DATMRT010000134.1:0-18695 GCA_035565975.1 Hyphomicrobiaceae bacterium | reverse complement strand
ACATGCCGCGCTCGCGGGTCAGCTCGACGACGAGGTCCATGACCGTCTTCTGCGTCGTCACGTCGAGCCCTGTCGTCGGCTCGTCGGCGATCAGCAGTTGCGGCCGGCACGCGAGCGCGAGCGCGATGACGACGCGCTGGCACATGCCGCCCGACAGCTCGAACGGATAAGCGTGATAACGCTCCTCCGGCCGCGCGATGCGCACCTGCTCGAGGATCGCGATGGCCTTCGCCCTGGCGTCGTCCGCGCCCGCCTGCGCGTGCTGGCGCAGCACATCTTCGATCTGATGCCCAACCTTGCGGATGGGATTGAGCGCAGCGCGCGGGTTCTGGAAGATCATCGAAATCTCGCGGCCGCGGATATCGCGCATGTCGCGCTCCTCGGCCTTGCCGATATCCACGCCGCCGAAGGTGATTGCGCCCTCGGCAATGCGCCCGGCACGATCCAGAATGCGCATGACGGCGTAGGACGTCACGGACTTGCCCGATCCCGACTCGCCGACGATCGCGACGGTCTCGCCCTTGCCGACGGTGACGTCCACGTGCTTGACCGCCTGGACAGTCCCGCGCCGGGTCGAGAACTCGACCGTCAGGTCGCGCACATCGAGTAGAGGAACCTCGGGCGGCGCATTCGACAAGTCGGCGGCTGCGGTCATGGCTCCGCCTCTCACGTGCGCCGCTGCGGATCGATGATGTCGCGCAGACCATCACCGAGCAGGTTGAAGCAGAAGACCGCGAGCATGAGCGCGAGGCCGGGGAAGAACGCGATCCACCATTCGCCCGACACCATGAACGCAGCGCCCTCCGCGACCATGATGCCCCATTCGGGCGTCGGCGGGCGCACGCCGAGGCCGATGAACGAGAGACCGGCGGCATTGAGGATCGCATAGCCCATGGTCAGCGACATCTGCACGACCATGATCGGCATGATGTTCGGCAGGATATGCCCGAGCAGGATGCGGAACTCGCCATTGCCCGAGAGCCGCGCCGCCTGCACGAAGCCCGCCTCGCGCCGTACGTTCGCCTCCGCGCGCGCGATGCGGGCGTAAAGCGGGAAGTTCACGATGGCCGTCGCGAGCACGATGTTCTCGACCGTATTGCCGAGCGCAGCCACGATACCCATGGCGAGCACGAACAGCGGGAAGGCCATGATGGTGTCGGCAATGCGGCTGACAATGCGATCCGTCCAGCCGCCGAAGAACCCGGCTGCCACGCCCGCCAGTCCGCCCATAAGGAACACCAGCACAACCGACGCTACAGCGATCACGAAGTCGAGCCGTGTTGCCGCGATCACACGGCTGAACACATCGCGGCCGAGCTGATCGGTGCCGAACCAATGTGCCGCCGACGGTCCCTGGAGCGCGGCCGTCGTGTTGCTCGCAAGGGGATCGTAAGGAACGACGTAGGGTCCGATCAACGCCGCGAGCAGGATCAGCATGAACAGGCCAAACGCGAAGCCCGTCACCTTGTTCTCGCCGATCACATACTGCGCGTGGCGCAGTACGGCACCGATCCCGTGCGTCGGCGCGGATGGGGTCGCCGCCATGTCGCTCATGCCTCGATCCTCACACGCGGATCGATCAGCCCGTAAAGGACGTCGATCAGGAGATTGAGGATGACGTACATCACCGCCATGGTGAGCACGAAGCCCTGCACGGGCGCGAAGTCGGACGCGATCAGCGCCTCGACCGCGTATGAGCCGATGCCCGGCCATGCAAACACCTTCTCGACGAGCACGTTGGCGCCGAGCAGGAAGGAAAAGACCATGCCGAGCGTGGTCACGACCGGCAGCATGGCATTGCGGAATGCATAGGTAACGATCACCGTCCCGGGCGAGAGCCCGCTCGCGCGCGCCGTGCGCACGAACTCCGACCCGAGCACCGCCAGCATGGACGCGCGCGTCATGCGCGCAATGGGCGCGAGCGAGAAGATGGCGAGCGTCAGAGCGGGAAGCAGAAGTTGCTTCAGGCTCGCGACGAATACTTCGCCGTCGCGCGCGATGAGGCTGTCGATCAGGTAGAAGCCCGTCACCTGAGGCGGCGCGCTGAAGAACACATCCAGACGCCCGAGCGGCGCCGGTGCCACGCCGAGCTGGTAATAAAAGACGTACACGAGCACGAGGCCCGTGAAGAACACCGGCAACGACACGCCCGCCGTGGTCACGATGCGGCACACATGATCGATCATGGAGCCCGGACTAGTCGCAGCCAGGATGCCGAGTGGCACCGCGACGAGCACCGACACGAGCAGACCGAGCAACGTGAGTTCCGCCGAGGCCGGCAGTCGCGACATGATCTCTGTCGTGACCGGCTGTCCCGTCGTGAGCGCGACGCCCATGTCCCCACGCGCGAGATCACCGACATAGCGCACGAACTGCTGCGGCAGCGGTTGATCGAGACCAAGCTGCTTCCGGATTTGGGCGACGGCTTCCTCTGTTGCCGCAGGCCCCGCGAAGTACGCCGCCGGATCGCCCGGCAGCGCGCGCGTGAGCAGGAACGTCACGATCACGACGCCGATCAGGCTCGGGATCGCAAGCATGAGACGCTTGAGCACCATTCCCAGCATGGCCGAGCTCCTTCGACGTCGTGACGAACGCTCACCCCTTGGCGAGCGCGCGATAGTCGAGTCGGCGATGGAACCAGTACTGATAGCCCGACACGTTTTTCTGCATGGCGACGTTGGAGTACGGCTGGAAGATCGGGATTCGGGGAATGTCCGTGAAGGCGAGATCGAGGAAGCCCTTCACGTTCGTCTCGTAGGCAGCCTTGTCGCCGGAGGTCGCCGCTGCGCCGGCGCCATCGATGAACGCGTCCATCTCCTTGGACTGATAGCTCATCGTGTTGAAGATCGAATTCTTGCCGTGATAGCACCAGATGAAGAAATACTCGGGATAGTCGAGCCAGCCCGAGAACACGTTGGTGTAGAGCGGCATCGTCTTCTTGTTGAGCTCGGTGCGCCAGTTCGCGCCCGTGACTTTGCTGATCTGAGCCTTGATGCCGATCTGCGCCAGGCTCTCCTGCGTCAGCACGCAGATGGGCTCATTGACGGTGGCGAAGCCGAGGTCGAACGAGAGCGTCGTCTCGAACCCGTTCGGATAGCCGGCTTCTGCAAGCAGCTTCTTGGCCTTCGCGATATCGGTGTTGTAGTTGTGTGCGATTGGCCAGACCGCCTCCTTCACCTTGTCGAGGCCTGAGCCGTAGAGCGGTTTCGCCAGTCCGTACAGCGCCGCATCCATGATCTTCTGGTAGGGAATGGCGTAAGCGACCGCCTGTCGTACCTTCACGTTGTCGAAGGGCGGCTTCGTCATGTTCATGCCGATGTATTGGCAGCCGTTCGAGAACGGCGTCGAAACGATATTGAGCTTGCCAGCATCCCGCAGCTCGACGAAATCCTTGTTCGGCAGCTCGTATGAGATATCGGCATCACCGCGCTCGAGCAGCGCGCGACGGTTGCCCGCCGACGGCACCATGCGCCAGACGATGCGGCGCACCTTAGGCTTGGGGCCGAGCTTCCAATCCTCGTTGCGCTCGAGAATGACCTCGGCGCCAGGCGTCCACTTGGTCATCTTGTAGGCGCCGCTGCCGACGGTATTCAGTTTCGTGTATTCGAGCCCCCACGGATCCTTCTCCGTCGCGTGCTTCTGCACGAGACCCGAGTTGATAATGCAGGGCACGATCACCGCGAGATCGGGAAGTGTCAGCCGATCCTTCTTGATGAAGTCGACGCGCACCGTATGATCGTCGACGATCACGAATTGCTCGCGCTTCGTGAGCGAGCCGGCGCCCATCTGGAATGTCGGGAAACCGCCGACGCTGACCGCCCGATCGAGCGACCACTTCACGTCCTTCGCGGTGACCGGTGTGCCGTCCTGGAACTTCGCGTCCTTGCGCAACTTGAACGTCGCCGACATGTCGCCGACGTTCATGTCCTCGGCGAGTTCCATCTTGAACTTGTCGCGATCGTAGTACTGCGTGCCGTTCGGCAGCGTCTTCATCTCGTGGCTGATGAGACGATCGTAGCAGTTCCACGACACCTCGTAGCCGGGCACGTTCGTGCCGACGCCATGGATATCGACATTGTTCGGACCGCTCTCGGACACGACGAGCAGCGTCTCCTGCCGCGCTTGCGCTTTCGCACTCGACCAAATGGCGGGCATGGGCAGCGCGGTCGCGGCGCCGGCGGCCGACAATGACTTCAGGAACTGGCGACGTTTCATGAGCAATTCCCTTCTTTGCGTGCGCGTGCGGAGACGCCAACGAAGGGTTAACAGCAACCTTTGTGCCA
Source organism: Hyphomicrobiaceae bacterium (assembly GCA_035565975.1). Classification (GTDB taxonomy): domain Bacteria; phylum Pseudomonadota; class Alphaproteobacteria; order Rhizobiales; family Hyphomicrobiaceae. The sequence goes on along the minus strand of DATMRT010000134.1, from coordinate 14,412 downwards.
ACTCTGAACACGCCGTCCAGATTTCAATCAATCTCCTGATCCAAAAATGGAATCTCGCGCGACGACCCGGCTATATCAGCCTCATTCCGCCCGCGCGCATATGCATGTTTGCATACAAAATAGCATACAAGCGCCTGAAAATTAGCCCGTCCGACGGCGCGCAGCCTGCCACATCTGGCGGTGCGATAGCGGAAGTGATGGACGCACGCCAACGCGCGCATCGCGCCCTTTCGCGGCCGTTCAATACTGGGAGAAGCGCGCGTATGCGGGCCGCTGATCAGGCGATGGCATCCGCGCCGAGGATCGGAATGGATCGCTCGGCGAACGCACGATGCGCGGCGCCGACCGAGCCATCGAGATCGATGCCGCGCGTCGCTTCCTCGATCACGGCGACATCGAAGCCGCAGCGATGACCGTCCTCGGCCGAGTAGCGCACGCAGAAGTCCAGGGCGAGGCCGGCAAGAAACACGCGCTTGAGACCGCGTTCGCGCAAATACCCGGCAAGGCCCGTCGGCGTCGTGCGGTCGTTCTCATAGAAGGCCGAATAGGAATCGATCTCGCGGCGGTATCCCTTCCGGATGATCAGCTCCGCGTGCGGGACATCCAGGCCGGCGTGGAACGCCGCGCCGGCCGCTCCCTGCACGCAGTGGTCCGGCCAAAGAACCTGTGGGCCATAGGGGAACGTCATGACCTCGAACGGATTGCGCCCCGGATTGGCCGAGGCGAAAGAGCTGTGGCCGGCCGGATGCCAGTCCTGGGTCAGCACGACATGCTGGAAGCGACGCGCGAGCCGGTTGACGAGCGGCACGATCTCGTCGCCGGCGGGAACGGCCAGACTGCCGCCCGGACAGAAATCATTCTGAATGTCGACCACCAGCAGGACGTCGCTGTCGGCTGTCTCCTCCGCCATACCGTGCGTTCACCTCCGCTTGATCCTGCGCGAGACAACTAGCGGACAATGCCGCCGGATCGCAATGCCGGAGGCGCGGCCTTGCCCGCACTTGGCGTGCCTATCGCACCGGCTCCAGATGCGCAGGCAGATCGGACAGCGGCACCTTCACCAGATCTTTGGCCAGTTCAGCGGTGACCGCGGCTTTCAACTGTTCCGAAAGCGCCTCCCGGATGTCGCCCAGCACGACGGGGGCTGCGACCACCGCGAGCCGATCAAACCGTCCATTCCGGAGGCAGTCTTCCAGCTTGTCGGCGACCTCTCGAGCCAACTGTCGCTTCAGCTCCCGGTGAGGATCGGACCGGCTCTGGATGGCGTGCCGGGTGGGATTTGCCGACTCCTGGCTGCGCCCGGGACGATCGGACTCAAGCTCACGATTGGGAGGCAGGTCCTGCGCAAAGGTCATGTCCTCTACCGCCATCAGCGCCGATCGGGGGCCAAGGCTTTCGAAGACACGGGCCTCGCTGCCATCCGCAATCAGTATCCACGTTCGCGTCGGTTTCATCGCACGTCTCCATCTCTTGGCACGCGATTTCTATCACCCGACAACGTCGTGACCTGCGTTGATGTTGCTCAAGTATGCCGCCCTCTGCGGCAATGACGATCATTCCCTGAGCATTTCTGCTCGGAACTTGACCCCGGATCGCGTGCCGCTGCACAATCATCAAGCAGAATGCCGGTTCTTGCTGCCTTGACCATTGGCGATGCTGCGATGCGATATGAACACTAGGCGGGCGTGAACTTTCTGAGCTGACATTTGCGTCGACGTGATTGTCCGCGACCAGCCTGCCACGGTTTTCGGTCGAAGGAGTGTCATGAAATGGACCGCAGAAATTTTCTCAAATCCTCGTTGAGCGTCGGCGCATTGGCTGCATCGGGCGGTCTCGCTGCACCGGCCATCGCCCAGGGCGCGGCCAAAACCCTGAAATTCGTGCCGCAGGCCAACCTCGCCAACTTCGACCCGATCTGGGGCACCCAGTACGTTGTGCGCAATGCGTCCGTGCTCGTGTGGGATACGCTCTACGGCGTCGACAGCAAGCTCGAGCCGCAACGCCAGATGGTCGAGGGCGAGGAAGTTTCGAGCGACGGCCTGACGTGGACGTTCAAGCTGCGCTCCGGCCTCAAGTTCCACGACGGCGAGCCCGTGCTGGCCAAGGACGTGGTGGCTTCGCTGAAGCGCTGGTGCCCGCGCGATCCCATGGGTCAGATGATCAAGGCCATCGAGAAGGAGCTCGTGGCCGTCGACGACAAGACCGTCAAGTGGGTGCTCTCGAAGCCCTTCCCGAAGATGAAGTTCGCGCTCGGCAAGAACAACACGCCGATCGCCTTCATCATGCCCGAGCGCATCGCCAAGACGGACCCCTTCAAGCAGATCACCGAGTACGTCGGCAGCGGCCCGATGAAGTTCGCGCAGAAGGAATGGGTGCCGGGCGCAAAGGCCGTATTCGAGAAGTTCGCCGACTATCAGCCGCGCTCCGAAACCGCGGACTGGCTCGCCGGCGGCAAGGTGATCCTGCTCGACAGGATCGAATGGGTCATCATGCCGGACCCGGCGACCGCGTCAGCCGCTCTGCAGGGCGGCGAGGTCGACTGGTGGGAGACCCCGATCCCCGACCTCATTCCGATCCTGAAGCGCAATCGCAATATCAAGGTCGACATCGCCGATCCGCTCGGCAATGTCGGCTCCTTCCGCCTGAACCACATGCATCCGCCGTTCAACAACGTGAAAGCGCGGCGGGCCGTTCAGATGGCGCTCAATCAGGAGGACTACATGCGCGCCGTCGTCGGCAGCGACGACAGCCTGTGGCAGTTGCTGCCGAGCTTCTTCACGCCCGGCACGCCCTACTACACGGATGTGGGCGGCGACATTCTCAAGGGCCCGCGCAATCTCGAAGCCGCCAAGAAGCTGCTCGCTGAATCGGGCTACAGCGGCCAGCCTGTGACGTGTCTCGTCGCGCAGGATCAGGCCCCGCTCAAGGCCATGGGCGAAGTGACGGCCGATCTCCTGAAGAAGCTCGGCATGACGGTCGATTTCGTCGCCACCGATTGGGGCACGGTCGGCCAGCGTCGCGCTTCGAAGTCGCCGCCGGGGCAAGGCGGCTGGGGCATGTTCCACACGTGGCATGCCGGCGCGGACTGCGCCACGCCCGCCGCCTACAACGCATTGCGCGGCAACGGCGACAGCGCCTGGTTCGGCTGGCCCAACAGCCCGAACACGGAAAAAGAGATCACGTCCTGGTTCGAGGCCAAGAACGCCGAGGAAGAGAAGGCCGCCATGGGCCGCATCAACAAGGCGGCCATGGATGACGTGATCTACATTCCGACCGGCTTCTACAAGGGCTTCCAGGCCTGGCGCAGCAACGTCAGCGGTGTCGTCGGCGGACCGATCCCGTTCTTCTGGAACGTCAAGAAAGCCTAAGCGGGAGTATTATGCTCGGCTTCATTGCCCGGCGCATCGTTGCGACGATCCCCGTCATGGGGATCGTCGCCCTGTTCGTCTTCAGCCTGCTCTACATCGCGCCGGGTGATCCCGCGGTCGTCATCGCCGGCGATCAGGCGACACCGCAGGACGTCGAGCGCATCCGCGTCAGCCTCGGTCTGGATCGCCCATTCCTGGAGCGCTTCGGCGAATGGTCATGGCGCATCCTGCACGGTGATCTCGGTACGTCGATGTTCACCGGGATGCCGGTGACGCAGCTCATCGGCCAGCGCCTCGAGCCGACGCTCTCGCTCATGGTGCTCACCCTCATTCTCTCCATCGTCGTCGCCGTACCGATCGGCGTACTCGCGGCCTGGAAGGCTGGAAGCTGGATCGACCGCGGCGTCATGGGCTTTGCCGTCTTCGGCTTCTCTGTTCCCGTATTCGTCGTCGGCTACGTACTGGCCTACGTCTTCGCGCTCGAGCTCGAATGGTTCCCGGTGCAGGGCTACACGCCGTTGTCCGAAGGCCTCTGGCTCTGGTTCGAGAACCTCGTGCTGCCCGCGATCGCACTCGGTTGCGTCTATATCGCCCTCATCGCGCGCATCACGCGGGCCTCCATGCTCGAAGTGCTGCAGCAGGACTACATACGCACGGCCAGAGCAAAGGGGCTCGGCCAGCGTCCGATCCTCTTCCTGCACGCCCTCAAGAATGCGGCTGTTCCGATCGTCACCGTCATCGGCATCGGCATGGCTCTCCTGATCGGCGGCGCCGTGGTGACGGAAAGTGTCTTCGCAATCCCTGGCCTCGGCCGCCTGACGATCGACGCCATCCTGCGGCGCGACTATCCCGTGATCCAAGGCATCGTGCTGCTCTTCAGCTTCGTCTACGTGCTCGTCAATCTGATCGTCGACCTCGTCTACACACTACTCGATCCGAGGATCCGCTATTGACTGTGACTGTCTCTCCTGCGGCTGAGAGCGCCGTGCTCGCCGGCGAGCCCGAGCTGCCGGACATCCTGCCGCCGGTCAAGCAACGCCGCGGGATTACGGGCTTTATCTATCGCCATCCGGCCATCGCCATCGGCGGCGCGATGCTGAGCCTCCTCATTCTGATGGCGATCTTCGCGCCGCTGCTCGGCACGACCGATCCCGCCGCCCTCGCCCCCTCCAAACGCACGCGCCCGCCGTCTGCCGAATACTGGTTCGGCTCGGACATGATGGGGCGAGACATCTACTCGCGCGTGATCTATGGCGCGCGCGTCTCCCTCATCGTCGGCTTTGCTGTCGCGATCATTGCCTCTCTCGCCGGCCTCGTCATCGGCCTCGTCTCGGGTTTCGTCAGGTGGGCCGATAGCATCATCATGCGCATCATGGATGGCATGATGTCGATCCCGCCCATTCTGCTTGCCGTCGCGCTGATGGCGCTCACGCGCGGCAGCGTGCCGAACGTCATCGCCGCCATCGCGATCGCCGAGTTCCCTCGCGTCGCGCGTCTCGTGCGCGGCGTGGTGCTCTCCTTGCGTGAGCAGCCCTACGTGGAAGCGGCCGTCGCTGCCGGCACGCGCACGCCGATGATCATCATCCGACACATCCTGCCGAACACGATCGCACCGCTCACCGTGCAGGCAACGTACATCTGTGCGAGCGCCATGATCACGGAATCGATCCTCTCCTTCATCGGCGCCGGCACGCCGCCGATCATCCCGTCATGGGGCAACATCATGGCCGACGGCCGTGCGCTCTGGCAGGTGAAGCCCTTCATCGTGTTCTTCCCCGCGATCTTCCTCTCGATCACCGTGCTCGCGGTCAACCTTCTCGGCGACGGCCTGCGTGATGCCGTCGATCCGCGCATGGCCAAGAGGCTTTGAGTTCATGGCACTTCTCGAGGTCGAAAAGCTGCAGACGCACTTCCGCACCGAGCACGGCGTCAGCCGCGCCGTGAACGGCGTCTCCTTCCATCTGAACGCCGGCGAGACCCTGGCGATCGTTGGCGAGAGCGGCTGCGGCAAGTCCGTCACTGCCATGTCCATCCTGCGGCTCATTCCGTCGCCGCCCGGCAAATCGGCCGGCAGTATCCGCTTTCAGGGACGCGACTTGCTCACGCTCCCGGAAACCGAGATGCGCAAGATCCGCGGCAACGACATCTCGATGATCTTCCAGGAGCCGATGACGTCGCTCAATCCGGTACTCACCATCGGGAGGCAGATCACCGAGACGCTCGCGCTCCACCAGAAGCTCGACAAGGCTGCGGCCACCGCCCGCGCCGTCGAGATGCTACGCCTCGCCAACATTCCGGAACCCGAGCGCCGCGTCACGCAGTATCCGCACGAGCTTTCCGGCGGCATGCGCCAGCGCGTGATGATCGCAATGGCGCTTGCCTGTGATCCGAAGCTCCTGATCGCCGACGAGCCGACGACGGCACTCGACGTCACGGTGCAGGCGCAGATCCTCGACCTCATGCGCCAGCTCAAGGCGAAGACCGGCACCGCCATCATCCTCATCACGCACGACCTCGGCGTGGTCGCGGAGATGGCCGAGCGCGTCATCGTCATGTACGCGGGCAAGGTCGTGGAGCAGGCGAGCGTCAAGGACCTGTTCGCCCGTCCGCGCCACCCCTACACCCGCGCCCTGCTCGGCTCCATGCCGCGGCTCAAGGAGCGCAACGGCGAGCACAAGCGCCTGGCCGAGATTCCCGGCGTCGTACCGGCGCTGACGCGGCGCATCGAAGGCTGCATCTTCGCGCCCCGCTGCGCTGAGGCCGTCGCGCATTGCCGCGCGCACTATCCACCACTCGAGGAGAAGAGCGACGGCCACTGGGCGGCCTGCTGGCAGGCGCCGCGCGTGAAGGAGCACGCGGCATGAAGGCAAGTCCCGCGCCCGTTCTGGAAGTGAAGAACCTGACCAAGCGCTTCCCGGTCAAGAAGGGCCTCTTCGGCCGCACGGGTGGGCACGTGCACGCCGTCGATGGCATCAGCTTCTCCATTGGCGAGAGCGAGACGCTAGGCCTCGTCGGTGAGTCCGGCTGCGGCAAATCCACGGCCGGCAAGCTCATCCTGAGGCTCATCCCTCCGACCGCAGGCGAGATCCGTCTCGCCGGCCAGCGCATCGACGCCCTCGGCGGCGAGACCATGCGCGACTGCCGGCGCACGATGCAGGTCGTCTTTCAGGATCCCTACTCCTCGCTCAATCCGCGTATGCGCGCGCGCGATATCGTCGCCGAGCCACTCCGCAATTTCGAGGCACTGAGCGAGGGCGAGATCGACAAGCGCGTGAGCGAGCTTTTCGACAACGTGGGCCTGCGCAGCGATCAGCTTTCCCGATTTCCCCACGAGTTCTCGGGCGGCCAGCGCCAGCGTCTCGTCATTGCGCGCGCCCTCGCCGTGCGCCCGAGCCTCATCGTATGCGACGAGCCCGTCTCGGCGCTCGACGTCTCCGTGCAGGCGCAGGTGATCAACCTGCTCATCGATCTCCAGAAGGAGTTCGGCGTCGCCTACCTCTTCATCGCGCACGATCTCGCCGTCGTCGAGCACATCAGCCATCGCGTCGCCGTGATGTATCTTGGCCGCATCGTCGAGCTTGCCGACAAGGAGTCGCTGTTCGCCGAACCGCAGCACCCCTATACGGAAGCGCTGCTGTCGGCCGTTCCGGTGCCGGACCCGACCGTCGCGCCGAACCGCATCATTCTGCAGGGCGACGTGCCGAGTCCGATCAAGCCGCCGCCTGGCTGCCATTTCCACACGCGCTGCCCCTATGCCTTCGAACGCTGTAAGATCGAGCAGCCGGCCATGCGCGAGACCAAGCCCGGACACTTCGCGTCCTGCCACCTGCGCGAAGGCGAGCCCGTCCAGACCGCCTGAGGACTTCCAATGCCGAGAATTGTCACTGTCGGTGCGGCCCAGCTCGGGCCGATTGCACGCGAGGAAACGCGCGCCGAGGTCGTTGCGCGCCTCATGGCACTCATGCGCCAGGCGAAGGGCGCGGGCTGCGATCTCGTCGTCTATCCCGAGCTGGCGCTCACGACCTTCTTCCCGCGCTGGTACATGGAGGATCAGCGCGAGATCGATGCCTACTTCGAGCGCGAGATGCCCTCCGCCGCGACGGCCCCGCTCTTCGATCTCGCGCGTGAGCTCGGCATCGGCTTTCATCTCGGCTATGCCGAGCTCGTCGAGGAGGCCGGGCGCACGCGCCGCTTCAATACGGCCATTCTCGTCGATCGATCGGGCGCCATCGTCGGCAAGTATCGCAAGGTGCATCTGCCGGGTCACGCCGAGCATGAGCCCTACCGCCAGTTCCAGCATCTCGAGAAGCGCTACTTCGAGGTCGGCGATCTCGGCTTCCCGGTCTGGCGTGCCTTCGACGGCATCCTCGGCATGTGCATCTGCAATGACCGGCGCTGGCCCGAGACCTACCGCGTGATGGGTCTGCAGGGCGTCGAGATGATCCTTCTCGGCTACAATACGCCGCTCCACAATCCGCCGGCGCCAGAGCACGATGCGCTCGGAAATTTCCACAATACACTTGTCATGCAGGCCGGCGCGTATCAGAACGGCACCTGGGTGGTCGGAGTCGCGAAGGCCGGCATGGAGGAAGGCGTCATGCATCTCGGCCAGTCGCAGATCATCGCGCCGTCAGGCGAAACCGTGGCCATGTGCACGACGCTCGGCGATGAGCTTGCCGTCGCGCGCTGCGATCTCGACCTGACGACGTCATACAAATCCACCGTTTTCAACTTCGCCCGCCACCGCCGCCCCGAGCACTACAAGCTGATCACCGAGCGCACCGGCGCCAAGCCACCGGACTGATGCAGAGCGCCAAGAACATAAGAATCCTTCGGGTAGGCTGGTCGGTGTGACAACAAGCGAAGTCGATCCACCGGTTCCGCCTGCGGCACCGCGTCAACCTGTTCCTCTCTGGCTTCTGGCGCTGTTCACGCTCAGCGGTCCCATCGCCATGCACATGCTCGTGCCGGCGTTGCCGCATGCGGCGCGCGATCTCAATGCCAGCGTCGGCGCCATGCAGTTGACGATCAGCCTCTACATTCTGGGGATGGCGCTCGGCCAGCTCGGTTACGGGCCACTATCCGACCGCTTCGGTCGACGCCCGGTTCTGACAACGGGACTCGTGCTCTATACCGTCGCGGGTCTCGCGGCCGCACTCGTCCCGAATGTCCAGGCACTTGTTTCCGCGCGCCTCTTTCAGGCCCTCGGCGGCGGCGCGGGCCTCGCTCTGAGCCGCGCGATCGTGCGCGATACGGCAGGCCCGGCGGATGTTGCGCGTCGACTTGCGCTGATGAACCTCATGGTGACCCTCGGCCCCGGCCTCGCGCCGGTGATCGGCGGCGTCCTGGCGGCCTCGTTCGGCTGGCGAACGATCTTCATCGCACTCGGCACGCTCGGCCTCCTCAATCTCATGCTCCTGTGGCGGCTCCTCCCTGAGACGCGCGAGATCACAGGCACGGTCAGCGCGGCCACGATCGCCAAGGACTATCGCGAGCTTCTGAGATCGCCGTCGTTCATCGGGTATGCGATCGGCGGCGGCTGCGCGACGACGTCCATGTACGCTTTTGTCGGTGCCGCGCCCTTCATCCTCGTCGATGAGCTTCATCGCCCCTCCTATGAGGTGGGCCTCTATCTCGGTCTGCTCGTCGCCGGTTTCTCGATCGGAACGATCCTCGCGACACGCCTCATACCGGGCGTCGCCATCGGCAAGCTCCTGGCGCGCTCCAGCCTCGTCAGCGCTCTCGCCGCCTTTTTCTTCCTCGGCGCGACCCTTTCCTCGCATTTGAATGTGGCCCTCGCCGTCATTCCCATGATCGTCTTCACCATCGGAGCAGGGATATCCTCGCCGACCGCCCTGTCTCAGGCTCTTGGCATCAATCCGCGCATCATCGGTTCCGCATCGGGTCTCTATGGCTGCGCTCAGATGGGCATCGGCGCGCTGTGCGCCGGTCTTGTCGGCATCGGTCGCGATCCGGCACTTGCGGCAGGCATCGTACTGGCCTCCGCGAGCCTGATCGGGCAGCTCGCCTTCTGGATTGCCGCGCGAAAGCGCCCAGCGACGTGAATTCCGGACTGCACGCGTAGCAGGGCGAACATTCGTCCGCTATATGTGGAGCGCTCATCAGCGCATGGAGTCCCATCTCATGCCGGCAGCCAACGTCACCGTCATCTCGCATCCATTGGTGCAGCACAAGCTGACGCTCATACGCGACGTCGGGACCACGACGTCGAAGTTCAGAGCCCTGCTGCGCGAGATCAGCCTGCTCCTCACTTACGAAGTCTGCCGCGATCTCGAGACCGAGCTGGTCGAGACCACGACACCGCTCGAAACCTTCATGGCGCCGCGGCTCGAGGGCAAGAAACTGTGCTTCGTCTCGATTCTGCGCGCCGGGAACGGTCTGGTGGATGGCATGCTCGACCTCGTCCCTTCGGCGCGCGTCGGCCACATTGGCCTCTACCGTGATCCGAAAACGCTGAAGCCCGTCGAGTATTACCTGAAGCTCCCCGATCACATCGAGGACCGCCTCTGCATCTGCGTCGATCCCATGCTCGCGACTGGTAATTCCGCCATCGCCGCCGTCCGGCGCATCAAGGAGGCCGGCGCACGGCGCATCAAGTTCGTGTGCCTGCTCGCGGCGCCGATCGGCATAGAGACCTTCGTTGCCGCCCACCCCGATGTGCCGATCTTCACGGCTGCCATAGATCGCGAGCTCAACGATCATGCCTATATCGTTCCCGGCCTCGGCGATGCCGGCGACAGGATGTACGGCACGAAGTGAGACTGCGCGCGCTCATGCGACCGCGCGCAGTGCGAGCATCCTTCGCCTCTATGGCCGCGCCTCGAGGATCATGTTGAATGGCGTCTCGGTGGCGCGGCGTACACTCGAAAAGCCGCCCGACGTGATGACCTCACGCAGCTTCGCTTCGCCCGCCTGGGCGCCAAGCGCGGTGCCCACTTCCTGCGACAGCGATGTCGGAACGCAGATCATCGTCGATGCTGCGTAGTAGAGACGACCAACCGGGTTGAGATTCTTCTCAAGGCTGTCGCCGGCCATAGGCTCGACGATCATCCAGGTCCCGTCCTTCTTGAGCGACTTGTGGACATGCGCCGCTGCGCCTGCCGGATCGCCCATGTCGTGCAGGCAATCAAAGCAGGTGACGAGATCGAATTCCCTGCCCGGGAAGTCCTTGGCGAGCCCGACCTCGAACCGCGCATTCTCCGAAACCCCGTGCGCTTTGGCATGTGCGCGCGCGTCTTCGATCGAGCCTGGATGGAAGTCGTAGCCGATGAACTGCGACTTCGGAAATGCCTTGGCCATGAGGACCGTCGACCACCCGTGTCCGCAGCCGACGTCCGCGACTTTCGCGCCGCGCTCGAGCTTCGCTGCGACCCCTTCGAGCGCAGGAATCCACGCCGAAACGAGGTTGTTCAGATAGCCCGGCCGGAAGAAACGGGCGACAGCGCAGAACATGCACCCCGCCTGATCACCCCAGGCGACGCCGCCGCCGGATTTGAACGCGGCCTGCACCTTGGGCTGGTTCTCATGCATGGCAGCCATCAGATCGAAGGCGCCCATCATGTAGACGGGGCTCTCCTCATTCACGAAGATCATGGCCTGCTCCGGCAGCAGCGAGAAACGCGCCGACGCCGCATCGTAAGCGAGGTAGTTCGAGGCCGCCTGATTGGACAGCCACTCGCGCACGTAGCGCTCGTCCACTTTTGCCGCCGCTGAAAGCTCAGCCGCCGTCATCGGCCCCTTGGCAGCGATCATCTTGTAGAGACCGAGCGCATCACCCATCCGGACCATGGCAACGCTGGATGCGCCGCCGAGGTCCGACAGTAGCTGACCAATGAAGGTATTGAGTTTGTTCTCGTCGACAGGAGTCATTGAACGCGACATGGCGAACCTCCACGCTTTGAACTCGACTGCAAGTTTCAGAACAATTCCGCCAGCATTCGCGCGGCGCGCGCTGCGCCACCGGCCTCGACGGACTTGAAGCGCGTCGGAGCCTTGAGCACCTCGACCATGGCGCCGGCGATCATGTCCGGGGTCGAGGTCGCATAATCCATGCGCCTGCCTGCGCCGTACCGGTCGAGGCGATGAGCGACATGGAAGTTCTGCTCGAAGTGATTGCGGAGCGGGAAGTACAGGAAGGGCGTCCCGGCTGCCGTCAGCTCCATGCAGGTCGTGAGGCCACCCTGCACGAGCGCGAGATCACAGGCCGCGAGGTGGCGGTCGAGGTTGGGCACGAACGCGCGCACATCGACGCCCTCGGGCGCGTTCAGCGAGGCGGGATCGATGCGCGGCCCGGCGACCAGGATCATGCGCAAGTCAGGCAATCTGGCTCGCGCCAGCGGATAGCTCTGCAGAATGCGCTTGATCAGGTGCGTACCTACACCCGATCCGCCGACAGTGACGATGCACACGCGCTCGTCCGGCCGGTAACCGAGCTTCTGGCGCAGCTCCGCGCGCGGCCCAAAGGCCTGCGGATGCTCCCCGATGACGTAGCCGGCGAAGTCGAAGTGCTTGGGCACCCAGTCCCGCATGGCCGGCAAATCCTTGCCGAAAGAGAGCGGTACGATGTCCTCCGGCTCGCCGACGAAGATCGCGCGGTCGCGCACACCTGGATGATCCTCCACGTGTCCGATCATCTCGGCGTTGTAGTCGGTCGTCAGGAACGCTTCGCGCGCGCCGTTCGCCGGCATCGGCACATAGCCGACGAAGTCCGTGAGCCATGCGAGCTTGGCCTTCTTCAGTTCGGGATGCTCATGCCAGTAATGATCGATATCCCAGGCCTCGTCCGCGATCACCAAATCGTAGCCGCCCTCTTCCACCGCGTCCTGGAAGATCATGAAGTTCGCGATCAGCACCTCGTCCATGCGGCGGATCGCCTGGAAAGCGTTGAGATCATGCTCGCCGGATTCGAGCTCGACGTGCTTCGACTCGCTCGCCATGCGTGTGCTCAGCGGATGAATGCGCTCGCCATGCGCATCGAGCAGCCGCGTCACCGGATCCTGCGCCAGCCAATCGACCTGCAGGTCAGGATGGATCTTGCGCAGCTCCTGCGCGATCGCGATGTCGCGGCGGCCGTGACCGAGACCGATCGGCGAGGAAAGGTAGAGCGCCTTCTTACTTCGCGCCGGACGGCTGGTGCGCCGCCGTCCGGGCGGCGGAATACCGAGCTTGCGCTCGAGAAAGCCGTTGATGAGCGCGTTGCACTTCGCCGGATATCGAGCGAGCACGTTGTGTCCGCCGCCCGGGATCGTCACGAACTCCGCGCCGATCAATTCCGCGACAAACTGAGCGCGCGCGTGCGGCTGGATGTGATCGTCGTCGCCGTGGATTGCGAGGACCGGACACCGGATCTTGCGATACATGGCCTCGCTGGTATCGAACGGCGGCGGAATCGTGCGCGCCTCGACACTCTTCGCGAGCGTCGCACCGGTTGTCCCTGCCGCCCACTCCAGGCCGTCCTCGATCTGCTTGGTGGAATGCGGCTCGGTGCTGATATTGCGGATGAAGTGATCGGCGAAGTCGGGGTAGTTCGAGAGCCAGTGATCGCGATTGTACTTATCCCAGCCTTCGAAGTGATCCCGCTTCACCATGAAATGCTGCGGCGTCATGTAGGCGTAGCCGGTGCCGACCGTAGCCGATGTGCCGACCAGAATTGCCGCCCTGACGCGCTCCGGATAGTGAGCCGCCACGATGGCCGACAGCATCCCTCCAAAGGAAAGGCCAACGAGGATGGCCTTATCGGTTTTCGTCGCGTCCATGACGGCAAGCACATCGCCGACGTAATTCGCGAGCGAATAAGCTGCGACTTCGTCGGGTTTGTCGGACTTGCCATTTCCGCGCGGATCGTAGGTGACGCAACGGAAGCGCTCGCTGAAGTATGGGAGTTGCGCTTTATAGACGCGCGCGTGGACGATGCTCCATGCCGGCGGGAAGACGATTGTCTGAGACCCGTCCCCGTACACTTCGTAATGGATCTTCACGCCATCTCGTTCGAAGTAACCCTCGTGGCTCGGCAGTTTGGCACGCATGGCACCGCCCCATCCTACTTCTTCAATGAACCATTCTCTGCAATGCGAATGAGATCGCCGAAGCGCCTGAGTGCGCTGCGGACCGGAATGCCCCGCCTCTCGAGGCCTAGGAGATAGTGGCACTCCGCTCCGATGAATGCGGATCCGACGAGCGAGCCGACCTCTTCGGGCGTGAACGGCCCAAAGCCGCCAAGCTCCCGCTCGGCCTTACGTGCGAGCCCGGCAATGAGGTCCAGCCATCCCTTCAAGCCCTCGCGGACAACTTTCGCGACCTCGGGATCGGACCAGCTCGCTGCATTCAACTCCTGCAAGACGCGCACGTAGCCGGAGGCAATGTCCTCATCGAGATAGTCGCACGCTTTGTCCCATTGCTCCGAGAGCTTGAGCTTGGGATCACCAAAAAGTGCGTCCTGACGCGCGAGAAGCTGAGCGTTCAGATACTCGAAGAGCGCCAGCACCATCCCCTGCTTGGAGCCGAAGTGATAGTGGATCTGGCTGAGCGGCACGCCGGCGGCCGCTGCGACCTCTCGGGTCGAGAGGCCCGCGTATCCCTTCTGGCGCAGCACTTTTCGCGCCGCCTCCAGCAGCACGGTGCTGGTATCTGCTTTCTTTGCGACGGCGCGCACCATACCCGTACCTCTTGCCGGTCTGAATCATTAGTTCGGTCGATCGACCGAGTCAAGAGTTCTCTTGAATGCATGAAGCTTTTGCGTGTCCATGCTCTGGATTGGTGTGTATGCAGGTGGTCAACGGATGTCGTCGCTGCTCACTGACAGCAGCCTGACTTGCCGAATGCGCGAGCCTCGAGTGAAAGAACGAGGCGCTATGCGGGCAGGTCCACCGCCAACCTCAGCTCGGCGCGCAGCCCACCCAGCGCCGACGCTCCGAGCTTCATCACCCCGCCGTGTGCCTCCGTGATCTGCCGCGCAATGGCAAGGCCGAGACCGGAGCCGCCAGTGCTCCGATTGCGAGACTTTTCGAGGCGATAGAATGGCTCG
>DATMRT010000133.1:0-61958 GCA_035565975.1 Hyphomicrobiaceae bacterium | reverse complement strand
GCCCGCGGACGCGGAGCGTCGCAATGCGAGACTTTCTCCAGTAGAGCAACGAAGAAACGCGGCGGCAGTGCGCACGCGGCGTGCTTCCCGTCGGCGCGAGGCGAAACTTTACCATGCAATGCGATCGGTGGCAGGGGAAATGGCTGGAATGGATGAGTTGATCCGGCATTTGCCAGGCTGGGCGCCGAACGCTGGATAGCGGCCCTGTCGCAGCTACGTGACTAGGCCATAGCTTGCCTTACCACTCGCGCAAACGTTGGGCTGAATTGAATGACAAAAGAATCCCACGTTAAGCGGCTTGAGGTTGGAGTAACGTTCTACAAGATCAATCATCTGACCGGTTCACATGCGGTGGCCGCGAGATGGTGCCCAGCGTCGAGAACTGACCGGACAGAGCGCCCAGGCCATGCGACCATCGTGTGATGAGCCATCGTTCTGACATGTCTGGACAGACAGGCGTCGACGCCCATGGCATCCGGAGCGGGTCTATTCCTGGATTGCCGCTGCCAAGATCATCGTTCCAGAAGTCCTGCTGATCAAGCGCACCATGCGTGAGCGAGCTAGGGCTTACGCGGTCGCCTAGGAGGACCGAGGGGCCGAGTGTCTTGCTTGGATCGTCCGCCTTCGCTCACCGAGTAAACGGCGTTAGCGAGATCGTCCGACCGACATCGCGGTGCCATTCAAAGGCAAGTGCGTTATTTACGCTTTTTCCTGCTAAGCGAAACGCACACTCCCAAGAAGGGTCACATCGAAGAAGATCACAACGAAATTTCAATGATATAGGTGTTCGCAGTTTTGTCCTGTCCGGCTCGCCAATCCGAATTTCGGCTGCTGATGCCGCTCAGCTTCTTGGCCCGTTTCCCAAACTCGCTGGAGCGATTTGAGAGTCCGGGTTCGGTCAAGCGGGATCGCAGCGCCACACTGGTGCCGCTGTGCGGCCGGCGCGACGGTTCAGGGCGATAGGGCTCTGGTCTTGATCTCCGAGATCGATGCTGCCGTTTGAGCGGCCGGATCGCTGAGCCAGAAGGTTGGTCCTTCGTACAGGAACGACCGGGTATGGATGACGATGTCGTGCCCTGAAATCGTCACCAGCGCATAATCCGGCAACTCGTGTGTACCGGGAATGCGCTCCTTCGACTGCAGATCGAACGCGACCTGATGGGCGAGCGCGCGCTGGATGTGGAATGGTACGCCTTGCCAGATGCCGCCAATCGGGCGATGCACGTGGCCCATGAACATGAAGTCCGGCCGCCGCGTCCTCGCGAGAAGCGCCGCTTCCTCCGCGCCGTTGCGCAGCATGATGCGGTCCATGTGCGGGAGACCCGTTGCGAACGGCGGATGATGCTGGAAGAGGAGCAGCGGGCGGTCCTCCGGTGCCTCCTGCAATGCCGTCTCGAGAAACGACATGCGCTTCGCGCACAGGATGCCGGCGTGGCTCGGGCCATCCTCGTCGAGGGTGTCGAGGGTGATCAGACTGGCACTCTCGAAGATGCGCAGCGATTGAACGAAGCCGTTGGGGTCCCGGTCAGCGTCCGGGAAGACCTCGCGAAACGGCATCCGCTGGTCGTGATTGCCCATCATGAGGAGCAGCGGTGCCTTCAAATGTGCCAGCGTCGCCTTCAGATGGGCGTAGGCTTCGAGCTGGCCCCAATGCGCAAGGTCGCCGGAGATGATCACGAAAGCGATGTCGGTGTGCTCGCGGTTGATGATCTCGATCGCCGCGGCAAGGCGCGCCGCGGGATCGATAGCGTAGTTTGTGCGGCCCGGCTCGAGAAAGTGCGTATCGGTAAGAACGACAAATCTCATCTTGCCATCGTTTCCCTGTTCCAGGCCGCGTAGTCCGGCGAACCCTCGATCTCGATCGGCCCATCATAACCGAATTCGACCATGTGCACGGTCAGATAGTCCGAGCCGACGAACGCCACGGAACAGCACAAGCGCGAACACGACATCACGCCTCCAGAAGCGAAATTTCGCGAGGACATTGCGCGATGAGCGCCTGCAGGGCGAATACGGACACCGTGACGGCGCAGCTTGCGGGCGACGGTGGCGAGGGCATTGAGTTGCTCGAGCTGGGATGCCGCCCCGAGCACGAGCAGGAAAGCCAAATCCACTGGCCGCCCGTCAAGGAGTCGAATGCGATTGGCTTTGCGAGGCGAACCAGCAGACCGAACGGCCTCTTAACCTCGCGAAAGCGCGCGTGCGGCATAGACACGCCGTTGCCAATGCCCGTCGATCCCAGATCTTCACGCTTGGTAAGCTCGTCCACCAGCAATTCCGCTGGCAGGCGGAGGGCCGAGGATGCACGCGCGGCCAGTTCTCTCAGCCGCCGTGCCAATGGGCCTTAACGATTGTCGCACTCGATGTTTATCGAGGCACTTGGCGCGGGCTCGGCTTTGGCTTGCTCCAGGTAATGGGTTGCTCTTCCGAGGACCGGGCGCCGCAGGTCTCGCCACGTTAAGCATACCCTTTGACTTATCAGCTCATCGCACACCGAAGGGCGGCGGACGCGCCCATCCGATAGCCGCCCTCGGCACGGAGTTTGCTAACGGGGATTGCTATCGGATAGGCGCGCGGATGAAAGCGATGTACGTTTCAGCTCGCCATACGCGGGCGGCAGGGAGATCGGTTTGATGCGAGTTTTGGCGACGGGCACGGACGGCTATATTGGCGCGCTTCTCGGGCCCTATCTTATGGCGCGAGGGATCGAACTCGTCGGCCTCGACACCGGCTTCTATCGCCAGGGCTGGCTCTATCCCGCCACCGGCCCGCGACCGATGGTCATCACAAAGGACATCCGCGACATCACCCCCGAAGATCTTGCCGGCTTTGACGCTGTCGCGCATCTGGCGGAATTGTCGAACGACCCCCTGGGTAAGCAAAATCCCGAATTGACGCACCAGATCAATCACGGCGGCTCTGTGCGCATGGCGCAAGCCGCGCGGCGCGCAGGTGTGCGCCGTTTCGTCTATACCTCGTCCTGCTCGGTTTATGGCGTGGGCCTTGGCGGCGATTTCGTGAACGAAGAAACCCCGGTCAATCCGCAAACCGCCTACGCCGAGTGCAAGGCGCTTGTCGAACGCGATGTCGGCGCCATGGTGGACGGTGATTTCGCCCCATGCTTCCTGCGCAACGCCACCGCCTACGGCGCCTCTCCGCGCCAGCGCTTCGACATCGTGCTCAATGATCTATGCGGGCTTGCCTGGACCACCAAGGAGATCAAGCTGCTCAGCGATGGCACCCCCTGGCGCCCGCTCGTGCATGCGCTCGACATCTGCCAGGCCATCTACCTGTCCTTGATCGCGCCCGAAGATGCCATTCGCGGGCAGATCTTCAATGTCGGCTCCAGCGAGCAGAATTATCGCATCATCGATATTGCCAATATCGTGGCCGCTGAGTTTCCGGGCTGCAAACTCACGGTGGGCGCTCCGAGCAGCGACAATCGCTCCTACCGCGTATCGTTCGACAAGATTAAGCGTGTCCTGCCGGAGTTTGAATGCCAATGGACGGCCGAAAAGGGCGCCCGCCAGATGCACGCCCTGTTCGAACGGATCGCCATGTCCGAAGGCGACTTCAAGGCGCCGCCCTATACGCGCCTCGCGATGCTGCTCAAGCACAAGGCAGCAGGCGCGCTTGATAACGACCTTTTCTGGCGTTTGCCGGACGATCTCGGCTGAATGCCGCTTCGGCGGCTAGCCCACGCCGTTGCACTGAAGGTTCTGTGCCGGGGCTCCGTGTCGCCGGATTGGTAGCGACACGGAGTCAGTCGGAAGCGAGCCCCCACACCGCGCGCGCAAAACGCGGCGCTCGGCGCTATCCTTAGTTGCTCGGCAGCGCGAACTGAATGCCGCCGTAGACTGATAGCCCCGGCGTGCCATAGCCGAGCACCGTCTGATATTGCTCATCCAACAGGTTCTCGCCGCGCACGTAAGCCTTCACACCAGGGGCGAATTCGTAGGCGACCTTGGCATTAACGAGCCAGTAGTCCTCCAGATTAACGCCGGCATCGAGCGTATCGGCGACGTATCTCACGAGAACATTGGCCTCCAGCTTATCCATCGGCTTGAGGTCGAACCCAACGGCGAGGGCGTGCCGGGGCACGCGGGCGAGTCGCTGTCCGTCTGCCCTTTCCGTGTCGGTGTACGTGTAGCCGGCCGTGATCGTGATCCCGGACGATATTTGCGCGGCGGCCGAAAGCTCGACGCCTTGGCGATGCGTGACGCCGGGCAGATTGACGAGGCAGGTGGCGCCACACATAAAGGTAATCGGATCCGCCGTGAACGTGATCAGGTTATCCGTATCGATCTCAAAGTACGTCGCTCCGATCTTGTATCGGCCGTTACGAAAGCCCTGCTCGATACCGACATCCCAGCTCTCACTTTCTTCCGGCAAGAGATTGGGATTGCCATAATTCGGATAGAAGGGCGGGTAGTTGGTGTACATCTCGTCCAATGAGGGCGCGCGAAAGCCGGTGCCTCTGCTGGCACGGAACTTGGTTTCGGTTCCGGGAACGAGATAGGCGCCCGTGAGCCGATACGTACTGAAATCGCCGAAATTGCTGTGATCGTCGATGCGTCCGCCCGCGGTGAGGACAAGGCCGGGAATGGGCTCGGCCATGAGCTGAGCATAGGCACTGCCGACATCCGCCGAGTGGCGCGTTCCTGGATCGTTGTTGTTGCGCGCGCGCGTCTCTTCCCACTCACCGCCAACAAGCAGTGAGAGTTGCTCGTTGAATTTCACGACACCCTTGTACTCGGCCTTGATGCGGTCGCCCTCGAACCAGTAACTGCGAACGCCGGAGCTGAAGCCATCGCGTTCGATCCTCATCGCCTGGACCGCAAAGGTATTCTGGAAGGCTCCATTCAGCAGATAGAATTCGGTACCGATACGCGCGGCTTGCTGGAAATACTTCGTGGTGTCATCCGTATCCGCTGGTGGCCAGTCGATATCGGTATTGGCTCTGATGGAGCGCGCAGCAAAGAAAATCTTGGCGCTAGGCGCCAGATAGTACTCACCACGGCCAGAGAACGTCAGATTGCGATAACCGTCGTCCTCGGTGCCTGCCGCCGCTGAGGAGAAGCCGTCGGTGTTCACACCCTGAACCGAGAGCGAAATGTTGCTGCCATCAGCTGCCAGATACCCGGCCGTATAGGCGCCGCGCCAGGTATTGTAAGCGCCATATTCCGCGCCGCCGCTTTGCGAGAAACCGAGTTTACGGGCAGCCTTCGTCTCGATCGAAATGACACCACCGACGGCATCGCCGCCATAGAGCGTGCTTTGCGAGCCCTTCAGGACCTCGATGCGCGCGACATCGCCGACGAGCAAATGCTCGAAGTGCGCCGCAGTCACCGTATTCGAGGGGTCGCTGACGTCGATGCCGTCGACCAGCACCTTGACGTAGCCGCCGGAAGTGCCGCGCAGGCTGATCGAGGCTGTCCCGCCCGGACCACCCGCCTGAGAAAAACTCACGCCCGGC
This sequence comes from Hyphomicrobiaceae bacterium, assembly GCA_035565975.1. Lineage (GTDB taxonomy): Bacteria > Pseudomonadota > Alphaproteobacteria > Rhizobiales > Hyphomicrobiaceae. The sequence continues at coordinate 56,482 of DATMRT010000133.1, read as the reverse complement.
AGCGTCTCGAGGTAGTCCTTGACGTAGGTCTGCGCGCGCGCCTCGATCTCCTTTTCCGTGATCACCTCGACCGAGGAGCCAACCTTCGCGGCCTCCGTCGGCGTGCGATTGGCCGAGTAGATCACGATGCCTTCCAGCGGAATCGCGTCCTGCGCGCACGCCGATGAGATCATCGCAGGCGAGACCGCACTCGCTGCCACGAGAGCCGTGCCCAATACGAATGATCTACTTCGGAAACTGCCCAAACGAACACGATTAGCCATAGCCCCGTCCACGATTGATGAACGAGGAGCTCAGCAGGTGCGGCCCAAGGTGCGCTTCTCGAAGCGTCGGAAACACAGGGCGGACTGCCACGGCAATCACATCCGGCCTGCGCCAGCGAGCGCGCTCGTCTCAGATTGTCAAAGTGTGACGAAGACCCCGGACATTTCTGACGTAGCTCCCCATCGGTTGCACATCAGTCGCCACTACGGGTAACCGTTCCACCGAGCGGCCCGCACGGGGGATGGGCGACTCGTGCCGGTCGGTCTCCTGGCTCGCGGCTCAAGCGTCCCCTCCAGCCTTCCCGACCGTCGTTGCCGACGATCAGTGACATCTTTGGAGGCAACTCGCCGCCTACAGTTGCGGGCGCAGCCACGGGATTGGTTCTTCGGCCGCCACACGGGCCTTGGACCTCACCGTGTTCCCAGCGTGCCACATGCATCGCTGCATGTGGCACCACCGTCACAACGCTAATGCGCCCGAACTACACGGAACTGTCAATTGCAAAGAGACCGCCAGATTCGCAATGGCGCGCATTGGTACCGCTTTACAACAGGCGGGGCTCGGCGTGGCCCTCTTCACGCTTTGGCCTCTACCTCGCGAGCGCGTCCCAACCGCGCTGAAAGCGCGCCGATCTCTCCGACAATCCCCCGACGGAAAAGCAGGACGGTGACAACGAAGATGCCGCCCTGAATGACGAGGACCCATTCGCCGAACCCCGACAGGTAGTTCTGCATGGCGATGATCACGGTGGCGCCAACCATGGGGCCGAATACGGTTCCCATGCCGCCGACGAGCGTCATCAGCACCGCCTCGCCGGACATCTGCCACGCGACATCGGTAAGAGACGCAAGCTGAAACACGATGGCCTTCGTCGCGCCGGCAAGGCCCGACAGGGTGGCTGAAAGCACGAATGCCAGCAGCTTGTATCGATCCACGTGATAGCCGAGTGAGATGGCGCGGGGCTCGTTCTCGCGGATCGCCTTGAGCACCTGGCCAAAGGGCGAATGGATCGTTCGATAGATGATCAGGAAGCCGGCGGCGAAGATCGCGAGAACGACGTAGTAGAAGTGCAGATCGTTCGCGATGTCGAGGACGCCGAGCAACGGCCTGCGCGGGACGGCCTGAATGCCGTCCTCGCCGCCCGTGAACGGGGCCTGGAGGCAGAAGAAGAACACCATCTGCGCGAGCGCAAGCGTAACCATGGCGAAATAGATGCCCTGGCGGCGGATGGCGAGCGTGCCGGCCACGAGGCCGAGAAGCGCGGCGATGGCGGTTCCCGAGAGAATGCCGATCTCCGTCGGCCAGCCCCATGCCTTGACCGTGTAGGCCGACACATAGGCCGAGAAGCCGAAGAACATGGCGTGCCCGAAGGAAAGCAAGCCGACGTAGCCGATGAGAAGATTGAAGGCGAGCGCGAAGAGCGCAAAGCACAGCACCTTCATGAGGAAGACGGGATAGATCGCCAGCGGCGCCGCGACGAGCAGGACGATGAGCGCTGCAAAGATCGACATGTCGTTATTTTTCATCGGGACACCTTCAGCGCACCGTACCGAACAAGCCCGCCGGCCGGATCATGAGCACGACAGCCATGATGACGAAGATCACCGTGGCCGAGGCCTCCGGATAAAAGACTTTCGTCAGCCCTTCGATGATGCCGAGACCAAAGCCCGTCACGATCGAGCCCATGATGGAGCCCATGCCGCCGATCACGACGACGGCGAAAACGACGATGATGAGATTGGATCCCATGATCGGGTTGACCGAATAGATTGGCGCAGCAAGCACGCCGGCAAGCGCGGCAAGGCCGACGCCGAACCCATATGTCAGCGTCATCATCCTCGGCACGTTGATTCCGAAGGCGCGCACGAGCGTCGGGTTTTCGGTGGCCGCGCGCAGATAGCTGCCGAGCTTGGTCTTTTCGATGACGAACCATGTCGCGAGGCACACGACCAGCGAAAGTACGACGACCCATCCGCGATACCAGGGCAGGAACATGAAGCCCAGATTGGTCCCGCCGGGAATGGGGTTCGTGTACGGCAGGCCGGAGGAGCCATAGTAGTTGCGAAAGAGCCCTTCGAGGATAAGTGCGAGGCCGAAAGTCAGAAGCAGCCCATAAAGATGGTCGAGATGATAGAGCCGCGAAAGCAGCAACCGTTCGAGCACGATGCCGGTCGCACCAATAACGATCGGCACGATAAACAGGGCACCCCAGTACGGAATGCCCAGATAGTGCAGGAGCATCCATGCGCCGAACGCCCCCATCATATACTGGGCGCCATGCGTAAAGTTGATCACGTTGAGCATGCCGAAGATAACGGCCAACCCGAGACTGAGAAGCGCGTAGAAGGCGCCATTGATCAGCCCGAGCAGTAGCTGACCGAAAAGCGCCTGTGGCGGCACCCCGAGGAGTTGGAAGATAAGTTCAGACATGCGCCAGTCCCGCCCCGAGCAACCCGAGGCGGCGCCGATGCGCCGCCTCGGCTGGTAAGATCACTTTTTCACGAGCGGGCAGCCGCCGTCCGCGAGCGGACGGAAGGACTGGTCTGCGGGGATGGTCGTGCGGATCTTGTAGTAGTCCCACGGGCCCTTGCTCTCCGAGGGCTTCTTCACCTCGACGAGATAGGACGGGTGGATCTTGCGACCGTCGACGCGGATCGTGCCTTTGCCGAACAACGGATCGTCGGTCGGCATCTCCTTCATCTTGTTGACGACGGCAACACCATCAGCGTCCGACTTCATCTCATGCACGGCTTTGAGGTAGTGCAGGACAGCCGCGTAAACACCGGCCTGGATCATCGAGGGCTTGTTACCCTTGTTGGCCTTCTGGAACTCGGCGGCGAACGCGCGATTTGCGTCGTTCAGATCCCAGTACCAGGACTCGGTGAAGATCAGGCCCTGCGCGGTCTGCAGGCCGAGGGCGTGGATGTCGTTGATGAAGACGAGCAGGCCCGCGAGATTCTGGCCGCCCGCGACGATGCCGAACTCGGCCGCCTGCTTGATCGAGTTGATCGTATCACCGCCAGCATTGGCGAGACCTATGATCTTGGCCTTGGACGCCTGCGCCTGCAGCAGGAACGACGAGAAGTCCTGCCCCGGGAACGGTGTGCGGACCTTGCCGAGCACCTTGCCACCGCTCTTGAGGACGACGGCCTCGGTATCGCGCTCGAGAGCGTGGCCGAAGGCATAGTCGGCGGTGAGGAAGAACCACGTGTCGCCGCCGGTCTTCACGATCGCATTGCCGGTGCCGTTGGCGAGCTGCCAGGTGTCATACGTCCAATGGACCGTATTCGGCGAGCAGGCCTTGCCTGTCAGGTCCGAGGACGCGGCACCTGAATTCAGGAACACCTTGTTCTTCTCGCGAACGATGTTGTTGACTGCGAGGGCAACCGACGATGTCGGCACGTCGACGATCGCGTCGACCTTGTCGACGTCCAGCCACTGACGGGCGATGTTCGAGCCGATATCGGGCTTGTTCTGGTGATCGGCGAAGACGACCTCGATCTTCTCGCACTTGTTCGCCTTGCAGAAATCCTCGACGGCCTTGCGCGCGGCCCACACCGATCCCGGCCCGCCGATGTCGGCGTAAAGGCCGGACTGGTCGTTCATCACGCCGAGCTTGATCACGCCATCGCTGATCTGCGCCATCGCGGCCGGCGCAGCGAACGCCGTTACAGCCGAAAGTGCCAAAGCCTTCCAACGCATGTTTCTCTCCGTTCTCGTCAGTTTATTCATGCTCTCTCAAACACCGAGATGTGCCTCGAGGCGCTGGCGGTTTGTCGCCAGCTCCCGGTTCTCGATCTCATCGACCACCGTGCCATGCTCGACCACATAGTGGCGATCTGCAACGGTAGCGGCGAAATGAATGTTCTGCTCCACAAGCAGCACCGTTAGGCCGCGCTTCTTCAGATCGCGGATAACGGCGCCGATCTGCTGCACAATGACCGGCGCCAATCCCTCCGTCGGCTCGTCGAGAAGCAAAAGGTCCGCGCCCGTGCGCAGGATGCGGGCAATAGCCAGCATTTGCTGCTCGCCGCCGGAAAGCTTCGTGCCCTGGCTACGCGCGCGCTCTTTGAGCCGCGGGAAAAGCCCATGGACTTCATCCAGCGAAAGCCCCCCGCCTTTGACGGCGGGCGGAAGCAGCAGATTCTCCGTCACATCGAGACTGGCGAAGATCCCGCGCTCCTCGGGACAATAGCCGATACCGAGCCGCGCAATCCGGTTCGATGGCCAGTGGATCGTTTCCGTGCCGCCATATCGCACAGATCCGGTGCGCTTCTGTACGATACCCATGATCGACCGCATGGTCGTCGTTTTGCCGACGCCATTGCGGCCGAGGAGGGTTACGACCTCGCCCTTGTTGACCGAGAAGGTCATGCCGTGCAGGACGTGGCTCTCGCCGTACCAGGCGTGCAGGTCGCGGACCTCGAGCAGCGGTTGCGTTTCAGCCATGAGCACCTCGAAGCGCAGGCGCCTCGCTGGCATCCGTTGTTCCCATGTACGCCTCGATCACCTGCGGATTTTGCGAGACGGCGGCGTAAGGGCCTTCGGCGATGACACGGCCGCGCGCAAGAACCGTAATCGTGTCGGAAAGATCCGCGACGACGGAAAGATTGTGCTCGACCATGAGGACGGTGCGCGAAGCGGCCGCCTTCCTGATCAACTGGGAGATACGTCCGATATCCTCTCGCCCCATGCCGGCCATCGGTTCGTCGAGAAGCATGACTTCCGGCTCGAGCGCGAGCGTCGTCGCGATCTCCAGAACGCGCTTGCGCCCATAGGGGAGCTCTGCGGCGATCAGCGTTTCCGATCCGCCAAGCCCGACATCGCGCAGGATCGCCATGGCGCGGTCGTTCAACTCGTTCAGCGATGCCTCCGAACGCCAGAAGTGGAAGGAGGTCCCAAGTTTCCGCTGTAGAGCGATCCGCACGTTCTCGAGCAACGTCAGGTGCGGGAAGGTGGCGGAGATCTGGAAGGATCGAACGAGGCCGAGGCGCGCAACGCTGGCCGGAGCCATGCGGGTGATGTCCTGGCCGTTAAGCAAGATGCGGCCCGCCGTCGGCTGCAGGAACTTGGTGATGAGATTGAAGCACGTCGTCTTGCCGGCGCCATTAGGACCGATCAGGGCATGAATGGTGCCGCGCCGGACGATCAGATCGACGTTGTCGACGGCACGGAAGCCCTTGAAGTCCTTGACCAGACCCTGTGTTTCGATGGCCGGGTGATCCATACCTCGCCTTTCGCCACTGCCGAGGCCCGCCAGTATTGACCGCCAGTCTACCGAATGAGGAAATCCCCCATAGGCAGAAATCGGTCGAAGCGGCAAGGCGGAGACGAACGAGCGAACCCTATCCCGGGTACGCCTGCCCGCCTGGAATTGCTGTGCGTTCGCGTTGTCTACAGCAGGCCCATTGCCGGCAGTCAAGCCTCTAGACGCAATCGGATCATTCGGTCTCGGTTGCCAAGCGCTACCCCATCCTGTTCAATGCCCGCAACGGATGCCTCGAGCGCTCCGACGATCAAAGGGCCGGAAAGCAGGCCCGGCAAAGGGACGGAAATGCGAGGGCGCGTATGAGTGCAGACCTCGTGCTGCAGGCTCGAATTCGTCGAGTCGATGCCCGGTTGGTGTCGAACCCGGCGAAATGCAGAAGGCAGAGCCAAGCCGCGCGTCTTGAGGCCCGGCGACCTTCACTCCTCCCAAAGTCTGATTTCCCGTCACGACCGCGCACCGTGCGGCGGACCCGACACCACATGCCCGCATCGGATGAACAACGAACAAAACAGGGAGGAAAAGTAGAATGTACGCGCCTCGCAGCCTTATCTCCGGCGTAGCCGCCCTATCGCTATCACTCATAGTCAGCCAGGCCAGTGCGCAGATCTCCGGAGATGTCGTCCGGATCGGCGTGCTCACGGATATGAACAGCATCTATGCCGACATCAACGGCATGGGCGCCGTTGAAGCCGCGCGCATGGCCGTAGAGGACTATGGCGGAACCGTACGCGGCAAGAAAATCGACCTCGTGTTCGCCGATACGCAAAACAAGGCCGACATCGGGGTGTCCGTCGGTGGGCGGTGGATCGATGTCGATGGCGTGGACATGATTGCCGGCGCGTCGTCATCAGCGGTCAGCCTTGCGATCCAGACGCTGGTCGGAAGCAAGAACAAGGTCTTCCTCGCCTCCGATCCGGCATCGTCCGACATCACGGGCAAGCTCTGTAATGCCAATACGATCCACTGGGTCTACGACACGTACGCGCTCGCGCATGGCACGGGCTCCGCAGTGGTGGCGGCCGGTGGCGACACCTGGTTCTTCCTGACGGCGGATTATGCCTTCGGCTACGCGCTCGAGCGTGACGTGGGGGCGGTGGTGACAAAGTCCGGCGGCAAGGTCCTCGGCAACGTGCGCCACCCGCTCAACACGTCCGACTTCTCGTCATTCATCCTCCAGGCCCAGGCCTCGAAGGCTAAAATCGTCGGCCTTGCCAATGCCGGCGGCGATACGATCAACTCGATCAAGCAGGCGGCCGAATTCGGCGTCGTCCGCGGCGGCCAGAAGCTTGCTGGCCTCCTCGTTTTCATCTCCGACATCCACAGCCTCGGGCTCGAAGCGGCCCAAGGGCTGCAGCTCACGAGCGCGTTCTACTGGGACCGCAATGAGGAAACCCGCGCATGGTCGAAGCGTTGGGGCGATCGCTTCAGGAATCGCCGCCCGACGATGGCGCAGGCGGGCTTCTACTCGAGCATCATGCACTATCTGAAGGCCGTCGAGGCCCTCGGAACGGACGAGCCCGGCGACAAGGTCGTCGCAAAAATGAAGGAGATGCCGACCGACGATCCACTCTTTGGCAAGGGAACGGTCCGCATCGACGGACGCAAGATGCACGACATGTACCTCTTCGAGGTCAAGAAGCCGTCGGAATCCAAGGAGCCCTGGGACTACTACAAACTCGTCCGCACGATCCCGGCGGAGCAGGCTTTTCGTCCGCTGGATCAGGGAGGCTGCAAGCTCGTGAAGAACTGAGCGCGCCCCAAAACGCCGCGCACCCGCCTACCAGCGCAGGAGGCGCGCACCGAGGATCGCGCCGATGCCGGTCATGATCAGGGCGGCAGCGCTATACCAGGTCGCGACGAAAAGCGGCGAATCGTCGAAGCAATGCAGGGCGTAGAGCGAGGCGCCAAGCGCAGCAGAGGCAAGGCCCACCATCGCACCGGTCCATACCGGCGCGATGGGCGCGCCCGAGCGCAAGGCGATCACGAACGATGCCAGCGGCGCGAGCGAAAGGAGCGGGATGGCCGTCAGGCAAATGACGGCGTTCGTCCCGACAAGCTTATGCCCCCACGTGCTTGAAGGCGAGATCAGCAGCTCGGCGATCAATGCTGCGACGAGCAGCCCGACAACCGCGAGGATCGGCCAGACCGATGGGCGCGCCAACGGCCGCATGAGGCGGACGCACTCCCGTGTGATGAGCAGCGCGGCCATCGCCACGATCACCAGCTTCAAGACGAAACGCCACGTGTGCAGTGCCTGCCCGATATCCGGCCTCGCGCCGAGCGCCAGAAGGAAGCCCACAAGCGCAACCGCGACGCCGGCAGCCAGCGCACCGATCATCGTTCGCTCCGGCGAGCGGCGCACCGGCTGCGCGTCGGCGGCAAGTGCGGCGATGAGCTCGTCGGTCTTCATGGCTTCCCTTTTCGGACGATATCGGCGAGCAGGCGCAACGAGCGGTGAAGCACAACCCGCACGGTGCCGTCGGCCATGCCGAGCCTTTCGCCAAGCTCCTTGGCGCTGCGCCCCTCGATCGCCATCCCAACGACGATCTCGCGTTGACGCTCGGAGAGCCTGCCGAGCAGCTCCTTGATATCCGATGCCGCCGCCGCGGGCTCGGCCTCGGGCTCGAGCCGTTCCGGGAGCGTGGTTTCCACAGTCTCGATCGGCAGGTGCTCGCGAAATCCCCTGCGGCGCAGCGCATCCACCAGCTTGTAGTGCGCAATGGCGCGCACCCAGGGCATCAAGGGCTGCGTCTCGTCCCAGGTCTGCCGTTTCAGGTGCACGGCCAACAGCGTCTCCTGAACGATGTCCTCGCCGTCGAGCTCCGATCGCCCCGCGCGCGCGAGCCCGCGCCTGACCACGGGGCGCAGGCGCAGTGCCAAGGCGTCCAGAAGTTGCCGATATGCGAAAGCATCGCCGCGATTTGCAGCGCGCATCCAATCGGCCAGCTCCGCGAACGGATCAGGCACCGTGCGCTCACCTCCAAATTCGCCTGAAGTCGCCTGAACGTTACACCGGCCCGGGCGTGCAGCCGATGATCGAGGAAATCATACACGCACCGGACCTCTGACGAAGCATGGCGCCGGAAGCCTCGCGCTCGATTGCGTGCTGGAAGCACACACCACGCCCTGTGGCACTCAGGAAAAGCGCGGCTCGCTGCCAATAGCCTCCCACCTCGTACCTCGAAAGTCGTAGCTGCGTTGCCAAGAGGCAACGAGTGTTCCCCAAAGCCCTCACGGGCATCGGGAAGCTCGCGCCCGGGCCCCCACTTCCTGTTAATAACTTGTTAATAAGTTGGGGGGGGGAGTGTGTGTAGTGCGTGCGTTCCTGCGTTCGATTTTCGTCGCGTTTTCACTATTTGGCACCCTTGTCGCCACGCCTCCGGCCCACGCAGGAAGCATCCTTGATGACGGCTCTCCAGGCGTCTCCATCGACTGGTCCGGGCTCTACGTAGGCTTGCATGGCGGCTACAGCTGGTCGCGGCAGGACACCGGGCTCAGCCAGGACATCGATGCCGACGGATGGCTCGCGGGCGGGCACCTCGGCCTTCAGCGCCAGTTCGATCGCTGGGTGGTCGGCATCGAAGCCTCGTTCACCGGCGGCAACCTCGACGGCAGCACGACGATCGGCAGCGGCGCGGCTCCCGTGAACATCGCGACGAGCCTCAGCGATCTCCTCATGATCACGGGTCGGCTGGGATATGCCTGGCACGATCGGCTGTTCTACATCAAAGGCGGTTATGCCTCTGCGGATGTCGATTTCACGATCTCGACGCCCGGCGGCGTCTACTCGAGCAACTCGCGACTTGACGGCTGGACGGCCGGTATCGGCTTCGAGCGCATGATCACCCGGAACGTCAGCTTCGGCATCGAGTACGACTACATCGACCTCGGCGGGAAAAATCTTTCGTTCTCAGGAGGCGGCGGACCGGTAACATTCACGGCCGTCGTCGATAAGTATTGCCCGCCGCCGAAACCCGTCTCCGGCCACCTCGATCCCGACGGCATCCACACGATCATGGCACGGCTGAGCTTCAAGTTCGGCGACGAGCCCGAGCACCTCCCATACAAGTGACGAAACGCGCCGACGTCGAAATCGAGCCAGCGACGTGCATGGCGCCGCTGACTCGCTTGCTATTTCACGGAGCGTCAGTCCGCCACGATCAGCACGACCTCGTCGGATGAGGGGTCGACGATCGCGATGTCGTCCTCATACACGAAGTAGCGGTAGTCGCCGAGCTCAGGATAGCGGTCGACGATGACCGTCGGCATCGGCAGAAGCGAAACACCCTGCGGAATGGCCATGCCGATGCTGATGGCGCCGATGCCCAACCGGATCGACGCGCCGCGATCAATGTGCTCGCGAACGAATGCGCGTGCCGGGGCGGCGAGCGTCAGGCGGGACGCACGCGGACCTGCCGCGCGGCTGCCGCCGCCGGAGACGACTGCAACCACAGCGTATGTGGCTGGATTGACGATAACGATGTCGTCATTCACGTAGACATAGCGATAGCCGCGGTACTGAGGCACGACAGCGACGACATCTACCGGTAGCGTGTGCAGCGTCACGCTGCGCGGCACGTTGGCACCGACACGGATGTCGAAATTGACGTTCGTCACACGATTGCGTTCGACGCCAGAGCGCGTGAAACGCTCGCGTACGCTGGTGCGCTGCTGCTCCGAGAGCTGCGTCCCGCGGTCGGCGTCCTTGCCGCGATCAGCTTGACCCTGACGCGTGCGGTCGCCGCGGTCACCCTTGTCTTGGCCGGTTCGGACGCGGTCCTTGTCTTGTCCACGCTGCTCCTGTCCGGTGCGGGTGCGATCCTGATCGCGGCCCTTGTCGCTCGCCCGCTTGCCATCATCCTTGCGCTGGCCATCGGATGCCTGTGGCGTCCGCTTCTGATCGCTCTTGGTGTCGCTACGATCCTGCTTGCGCGGCGTGGCACTATCATCGCGTTGCGCAGAGCCTGGCTGCCTCGTTTCGCCTGAGCCGCCTTTGGGCTGAGCCGATTTCGGCTGCGCCGTCTCTCCGCTGCCCGGCGATTGCGTACTGCGACCAGCATCACCGGCGCCGGCATCCGGCATCTTCTGCTGCGCTTGGGGTGCCGAGCCACCGGGAGGCGCGCCACCGCCGCCAGCACCGCCGGTCTGCGCCACAGCAGCACCGCTGAAGGCAGCGATGAGAGCGCACAGTGAGACAGTGCGCAAAAGTTTCTGTTTCATCGACGATCTCCTTTGCGTCTTCCTGCATATCGTCGACCAATGCCATGACCTTGGAATAGTTCCGCAATAGCGGTCGTCCACGTGGGCTCGCGACTGGAATAAGTGCCTCTGCAATAACGGGGGCGGACTGGTGCCACACCGACAGTCAGCACGCGATTGCTGATGCGGGCAGGCGTGCTAACGTACGATGTGAGGGAGGTGCCTGTGGCGACATTCGACGATCTCAAGCAGAGCTGCATCGATGACTGGCGCGCCTATTGCCAGCACACATTCATTCGTGAGCTCGGCGCCGGCACGCTCGCGCGGGAGGCCTTCAGGCACTATCTCGAGCAGGACTATCTCTTCCTCGTGCATTTTGCGCGCGCCTATGGGCTGGCCGTCTACAAAAGCCGCAGCATCGACGATCTGAGACGCGCGCTGGCGAGCCTCAAGGCCATCGTCGATGTGGAGATGGGGCTGCACATTCAATATTGCTCCGGCTGGGGGATCAGCGAGGAGGACCTCGCGGCGCTGCCCGAGGCGCGCGCGACCATGGCCTACACGCGCTACGTCCTCGATGCAGGCAACCGCGGCGATGCGCTCGACCTGCACGTGGCGCTCGCGCCGTGCCTCATCGGCTATGCGGAGATCGCGACGTGGCTCGGTGCCCAGCCCTTCATCGTCCGCGATGGCAATCCCTATGCCGGCTGGATCGACATGTACGCGAGCGACGAGTTCCAGGAGGCTGCGGCCGGCGAAAAAGCGTGGCTCGATGAGCATCTCACCGCCGTGACACCGCGGCGTTTCGGCGAGCTCGCTACGATTTTCAAGGACGCGACGCGTCTCGAGATCGATTTCTGGCAGATGGGCCTGGATCGGCGTTTCTGACAGCAGCTCACTCACGTCACGCGAAGACGCATCTCCGGCTGCCAGCTCCACTTGAGGAGCACGAGGAGAATCAAGGCTCCGACAAGCAGAGTAGATTGCGCAAGATTGAAGGGCGTTGCAGAGAGGAGGTTCGTCACGGGAAGGTACGTGCCGATCAGCAGATAGCTCGCCGCCACCCATCCAATATGCTTCAGGTTTCCGCTCCCGAGCATCAGCGCGAACATCGGGAACGTAATGCCGTAGTGATGCTCCCAGGCGACGGGCGAAGCGAGCGTGAGGCACAAGCCCATGAGAGCAAAGTCACGCGTGCGCCCTGCTTGGCCAGCGGGCCGGTTCGCGAACAGCGCAAACGAAAGAAAGCACACGCTGGCCACCAGCGTACCTGCCCAGACCCATACGCTGTAGGGCGGGCGGCTCGCGAAATCGACGCTGTTGTAGGTCACCGGATCGGAAAGGCTCAGAAGCCGGTTGAGCACCCCGTTGATCGATTGATTGGGAAAGTAAAGCTCGCCTCGCTCGGAGAGCACGCGCAGCACATTGATGTAGTCGAGGTGATTGGCGAGGCCATATACGGCAATGGATACGGCGAGGCCGATCGCCACCGTTCCGGCAAATGCCGCCGCAAAAGACCACGCGCGGCGCAGCGCGCCCCACACCAGGAAGAGCCCGAAGTGCGGCTTGGCGAGCGTCACCATACCAATGAGAAAGCCCGAAAGTGCTCCTTGTCCCCTGCTCCAAAGGAGGATCGCGAGCGCGAAGATGGCGTTGATCCAGACCTGGATCTGGCCGAGCGTGTACGCCTTGACGATCGGATAAAAGGTCAGCGTCAGCCCAAGCACTGCTGCGGCACGAACAATAAGCAACACGCGTGTGTCGCCCGACATACCGCGCTGCTTCAATGAGCGCTCGAGAAGTCCGAATGTCGCCGCGAAGCCGACCGCGATGAAGAGCCAGCCGATCACATCGTTGATCGTCAGCGTCTCGTAGACGATGTGCTTGTTGGTCCGGACGTAGTCGACGCCCGAGACGTGCAGCATGCCTTCGAGCGCAAAGAGCGACGAGAGTGGATACTGGAAGCGCTGGCCGCGATTGAAGAAGAGTTCGGAGTAGACGTCGTCGGCATCAGGCGACTTCAAATAGTCGATGGCCGACATCATCACACCCCAGGAGTCGTCGACACTGCGGCCGTGGAGCAAGTCCCAGGTGTGATGAAGCACCGTCTCGTTGTACGGCACCGGCAACGTGACTCCGAGCAGGCAGTTCAGCAGAAGCACACCGAGCAGGAAGAGGCAGAGACCGGCGGTCACCCTCGCTGCATTGATGTGCGCGTGACGCGCGCCTTGCCGTGCACTCAACTTCGCCTACTCCAGCCTGTTCAGCGCTACCTCGAAGGCATCAAAATTGCGCAGGGGAACAGGCAGCGGCACCGCAAGCCGACGGTTCGCAATCATCGGAACGCGTTGCTCGGAAAGGCCGCCGTGCGAGCGAAGCGGCTCATCGAGACCCGAGAGATCGTGCCGCTCCGGCGCCGTGCCGAGCACTTTCTGGCGCTCGGAGATCACGACGATATCGCCGATGCGATCGGGCGGCAGCGCGAACTGCTTGCACGCGATGTCCTTGGCGCATGCCATCTCGATGCCGTCGATATTCCAGAGGCGATCGAGCAGGCGGGGAACAGATTCAGGGTCGGGAACGTGCACCGTCGCGAAACCGCCGAGCGCGCCGTGATGGGCCACATAGGGGTCCGTGATCGGCAGGATCACGCGCGCGACGCCCGCGCCCAGCCACTCATCGAAAAGCGTCTGAAGGTAGATGACATCCGGCGCGCCATCCGCCGTGTGCTTGTCGTTCATGCCGTGGTCGGCCGTCGCGAGAACCGCACAGCCGAGGCGATCGAGAGCGGCAAGATAACCGTCGATCATGCCGTAGAAGGCATTGGCTACCGCCGTGCCGGGACCGACCTTGTGCTGGATATAATCGGTCGTCGATAGGTACATGAGATCGGGACGATACCGCTCGACGAGCTTGACGCCGGCCGCGAAGACGAACTCGGAAAGGTCCGCCGAATAGACTTCCGGCACCGGCTTCCCGACCATCTCGAGCACACCGTCGATGCCGTTCGCGGCGCGCGTTGCCTGGTCCGCACGCTCCGCCGAGAAGGCGATCGCGCGTCCGCTCGCGTAGTCGAGGCCGTTGGAGAGCAGGAGCCGCAGCTTGTCCTTCGCCGTCACCATCGCGACCTTGGCGCCGGCGTCGTGGAATGCGGCGAGAATGGTCGGCGCCCGCATGAACTTGGGGTCGTTCATCATCACTTCTGTGCCGCTCGCGGCATCGTAGAAGAAATTTCCCGCGATCCCATGCACGGCTGGTGGGCGCCCGGTGATGATGGAAAGATTGTTCGGGTTCGTGAAGCTCGGAATGACGCTCTCGGCGTGGGTGTGAAGACCGTCGTGCATGAAGCGCGCGAACGTCGGTGCGAGACCGGCTTCGATGGCAGCCTCGATATAGCCGGGCTCCGATCCGTCGAGGCAGATGACGACCGTCGGCCGCTTCGGGAACTGGTAGCTACGTCCGTTGCATGTGACTTCGGCCATGGTCATTCCGCCCTTACCTGCTTTTCGATGCGCTTCCTGAATGCCGCCTCGAAGCGCTTCAGGTTATCGTTGTTCTTGCCCCAGTCGAAGATGACGGTCCGCAGGGCGCTGTGGCTCGCGGCCTCGACGCGTGTCCGGCCGGCCTCATCGCCATCGCTCAGCCGCACCGTCATGACCTCGCCGATGCTTCGCCAGTTGATCGGAGTACGCGCGGTAACGGTCAGGCCGTCGCGGCCGAACTTGTAGCAGCGCATGTCGGAGAGCGCCTGCACCATCGGCATGAGCAGATCATCGGGTCTGCCGTCGACCTCGAACGACATCTGCCGGCTGACTGCCATTCGGCCCCCAATGCAATAAGCCGGAGATCACTTGAAGGCGGATTCTTTCGCCTTCAGCAGCGCGACCACGACCGAGTTGACCGGCGTCGCGATGCCGATCTTCGCGCCCTCGCGCGGGATCGCGCCGTTGATATTGTCGACCTCGGCACGCCGCCCAGCCATATGATCGAGTAGCATGGATGGCCGTGCGCCGGGGATCTTCTTGCCGAACTCGCGCACGTAGCGCACGGGATCGTCGAAGTCGAGCGTGATGCCCTTTGCCTGCGCCACTTGGAAGGCCTCGTGCGCGCAGGCCGCCGCGATACTCCAGGCACTCGGATTCGCCTGAACCTCACCGACGCGCAGGCCCGTCAGCGCACATGGCCCCGAGTACGTGCAGTTGCAGATGAGCTTTTCCCAGACCATCTTGTGAATGTCGTCGAAGGTCAGGACCTTGAAGCCGCCGGCGCGCCAGGCATTGGCGACTGTCTCCAGGCGCTCTGTCATGCCGCCATCCATCTCACCCAAGCGCAGGAACTCCATGCCGTTGTGATGCGCGTGCCCTGGGCCTTTCATCGAGGCGCCAAACCCGCCGACCACGCCAAGCATGATGCGCTTCGAGCCGACGACGTCAGCAACGATGTCGGCGCTGCCGAGACCGTTCTGGATGGTGAGGATCGGCGCATCGGGCTTGCCGATTTCAAGCGCCGCCTTGGCCGCCGCGCCGACGCCGTCGTACTTGGTCGCAACGATGACGAGATCGGCGTCCTTGACGTCGGCAGCGTTGGTCGTCGCGTTCATCCGCACCGTGCGGTCACCCGACGCGCCTTCGACCCGCAAGCCCTTCTCGCGGATCGCATCAACGTGCTCCTTCCACGTATCGATGGCCCAGACATCGTGCTTGCCCTGATCGGCGAGCAGCGCGGCATACACCGAGCCCATGGCACCGACGCCGATGATCGCGATCTTCATAGCGTTGCGTCCCTGTACGCTCAATAGCTGCGCGGCATGCCCAGCACGTTCTGACCGATGAAGGCCAGGACCATGTTCGTGGAGATCGGTGCCGTCTGGTAGAGGCGTGCCTCACGCCATTTGCGCTCGATGCCGTATTCGCGCGCATAGCCGAAGCCGCCGAAGGTCTGCAAACAGGCATCGCCTGCCTTCCAGGCCGCGTCCGCCGCGAGCATCTTGCCGATGTTGGCCTCTGCACCGCACTCGCGTCCGGCCTCGAAGAGCGTCGTGCCGCGCCGCACGACCAGCTCGGCCGCCATCAGATCGGCGTAGGCGCGCGCAATCGGAAACTGCACGCCCTGGTTCTTGCCGATCGGATTGCCGAACACGACACGCTCGTTGGCGTACTCCGTCGCGCGGCGGATGAAGTATTTCGCGTCGCCGAGGCATTCCGACGAGATCAGCAGGCGCTCGGCGTTCATGCTGGAAAGAATGTAGCGGAAGCCCTTGCCCTCCTCGCCGATGAGCGCATCCGGCGGCACCTCGAGATTGTCGAAGAACACCTCGCACGTGTTGTGGTTGATCATGGCATCGATCTTCTTGATCTCGACGCCGCGGCCCTTCGCTTCACGCAGATCGACCAGAAAGACCGAGAGCCCATCTGTGCGCCGCTTGACCTGATCGACGGGCGTCGTGCGCGCGAGCAGCAGCATGAGGTCGGAATGCAGCACGCGGCTCGTCCAGACCTTCTGGCCGTTCACGATGTACTTGTTGCCGCGCTTCTCCGCCCGCGTCTTGAGCTGCGTGGTATCTGAACCGGTCGTCGGCTCGGTCACGCCGAAAGCCTGGAGACGCAGCTTGCCGGAGGCGATATCGGGGAGATACTTGCGCTTCTGCTCCTCAGAGCCGTGCTTGAGCACCGTGCCCATGGTGTACATCTGGGCATGGCAGGCGGCGGCATTGCAGCCCATCTCGTGGATCGTCTCGAGCACCGCGCAGCCGGCCGAGAGCGGCAGTCCAGAGCCGCCGTACTCCTCCGGAATGAGGCAGCCGAGATAGCCATCCGCGGTCAGTGCCTGCACGAACTCGGTCGGGTATTCGGACGCATGATCGAGCTTCATCCAGTATTCATTGGGAAAGCGTGCGCAGATGGCGCGGACACCCTCGCGGATCTCCGACCACTGCGGGTCGATCGGCATCATGAGCTCTTCGGAAGTCGTCATCGATCCGTGCGTCCTTAGATTACTCGGCCGCCATGCGGCGGGTCGGCGGATTGAAGCCCTTCGGCAGTCCGGCGCGGAAGATGGTGCCGTAGAACTTCTCGTCGGGAAGCGCCTCCTCGGCGATGCGACGCGCCTCGCGATAGAGCTCGAGATCCACCCCGGTCCGGATGCCCTGCTTCTCCAGCATGAACACGAGGTCTTCCATCACGATGTTGCCGGAGGCTCCCGGCGCGAACGGGCAGCCACCGAGCCCGCCCGTGGAGGCATCGAAGCCTGTCACACCGGCTTCGAGCGCCGCATAGGCATTGGCGAGGCCGAGACCACGCGTGTCGTGGAAGTGGCAGTACACGGGTTTGCCGGCGGCGAGCTTCACCACCTGGCCGAAGAGGCTCTTGATGGCACCAGGGCCGGCATATCCGACCGTATCGGCGAGCGTGATCTCGTCGGCCCCGAGCGACAGATAGCGCTCGGCGAAGCTCACCACGCGCTTCGGATCGACGTTGCCCTCGATCGTGCAGCCGAACGACGTCGCGAGGCAGCCCTGGATGACGACATCCTTGTACTCCGGCTTCTCCTTGCGCAGCGCGACGACGCTCTCGAACTCGGCGAATGACTGGTCCGGCGTCTTGCGCACGTTCGCGAGGTTGTGACCTTCCGAAACGGAGAGCACGAAGTTGATCTTGCGGATGCCGGCCGCGAGCATGTTTTCGGCACCCTTGCGGTTGGGCGCCAGCGCGCACATGCGCGGTCCCGGGATGTCGAGTGACGCCTTCGCGACTTCGGCCGCATCGGCAAATTGCGGAATGACCTTGGCCGGCACGAAGTTCGTGACCTCGACCTCGGGCACGCCGGCGGCCGCGACCGCCTTCAGCCATTTGATCTTGGTCTCGGTCGGAACGAAGGACTTCACGAGCTGAAGGCCGTCCCTGAGACCAACCTCGCGTACGATGACATTAGCCGTCATGGCGCTGCCTCCTCTCAATCCCTACTGGCCTTTGTAGACCGGCTTGCGCTTCTCGTTGAAGGCATTGATGCCCTCCTGGCGATCCTCGGTGACGACCGTGCGGTTGTACGCCTCGATCTCGTAGGCATAGCCATCTGCGCGGCCGAGATCGCTCGCGCGGTCCATGGATTTCTTAGCCTGGCGCACGCTGACCGGCGCATTGCTTGCGATCTTCCGCGCGACCGCCATCACCTCGTCCATGAGCTGTGGCCCAGGCACGACCTTGTTGATCATGCCCCAGGCGAGACCGTCGATCGCCGTGAATGGCGAGCCTGTCAGAATGATCTCCTTGGCGCGACGCACGCCGACGGCGCGCGGCAGGTTCTGCGTGCCCATGAGGCCCGGCATGATGCCGAGCGTCACTTCGGTCAAGGCGAAGCGCGCGTGCTCGGCCGCATAGACGAAGTCGCAGGCGAGCGCGATCTCGAGGCCGCCGGCATAGGCGTGGCCGTTGACCGCCGCGATGATCGGCACCGGGCAGTCCATCATTGCACGCCCGATCTGCTCGACGATGGCGTGCTGCTGGCGCCATGTCTCGTCGGTCATGCCCCGGCGTTCCTTGAGGTCGGCGCCCGTGCAGAAGCCGCGATCGCCGGAGCCCGTGACTACGAGGCAGGCGGCTTGGTTGGGATCGATGTAGAACTGCATGAAGCAGTCGCGCAGCTCCCGCATCATCTGAGTGGTCATCGCGTTGAGCGCCTCGGGGCGGTTCATCGTGATGATGCCGACCTTGTCCGGGCCAATGTCCAGCTTGATGGTTTCGTAGGCGGGATGTGCTGCCATGCGTGTCCTGTCCGGTCGCGGTTTGGCGCTTGAGCGCGCAGGGAAATCCGTGTGCGCCCGGCATATCGCGCCTGACTGCGTTTGGCCAGCCGGATGGCGCCGTGGGCCTATGCACTCAGCCGCTAAAGCCGCGCGAAATAGTGAGCGCGATCAAGATGGGCGTGGCTCAGCCGCCATTCGATGCGCCGGCCGCTCAGATCATACGTCACGCGGTCGATCGCGAGCAGCGGCGAGCCGGGCTTCACGTCGAGCCGCTCCGCCAGGCGGGCGGTGGCTGCGACTGCGGTTACCTTCTCCTCCGTATGCGCGACATGAATGCGATAGCGCTTCTGGAAGAGGTCGTAGAGCGTATTCGGCATTTCGGCTTCCTGCGCGAGACCCGGAAAGAGCGCTTCTGGCAGCACGATGCGGTCATCCATGAAGGGCCGGCCAGCCCTGGTGCGAATGCGCGAAATACGGATGACCTTCTCGCCTTCGCCGAGTTCCAGGCGCCGGCGCTCCATTGCGTTGGCCTCGCCGGTCGTGGCCCGGGCCGGCCGGCTGTCCGGTAGCACCTGGGTGCCGCCCTCATCGTAAATATTGAAGAAGCGGAACAGCATGTGCGCGGGCGTGTGCTCCGCAACATAGGTGCCGCTCCCCTGCCGGCGGACGACGACCTGTTCCGCGGCGAGCGCGTCGAGAGCCTTGCGCACGGTCCCCTGGCTGACGCCGAGCTCCCGCGCGAGCTCCATCTCAGCGGGAAGGGCCCT
This sequence comes from Hyphomicrobiaceae bacterium, assembly GCA_035565975.1. Taxonomy (GTDB): domain Bacteria; phylum Pseudomonadota; class Alphaproteobacteria; order Rhizobiales; family Hyphomicrobiaceae. The sequence continues at coordinate 37,242 of DATMRT010000133.1, read as the reverse complement.
CCCGGGCGGCCAATCCCCGCTCATGATCCGTGCCAGCACGAGGGCCTTGACCCGCGCATAGAGCGGACCTGCATTCCCCTCCAGCGTGACAGGAAGCTTGCGCATGAGCCCGATCCCGGCTAGGTCATCCTCACCGCCAAGTCTTATAGAAGACTTTGCCGGACGCGTCATGTGCGGAGATCGCGCCGCACGCCACCCAGGGAGAAAGGGCCCGTGTCCAAGTCCAACATTCCGCAATTCCTGGTTCACAGCCCAAACGATAACGTCGGCGTCGTCGTCGTCGAGGATCTGAAGGCAGGGACCAAGATGCTCGGTGTCATCACCGAGAACGACACCACGATCCATGTGACCGCCAAGCATGACATCCCGATTGGCCATAAGATCGCGCTCAAAGATCTGAAAGAGGGCGACACCGTCATCAAGTACGGTGAGGACGTGGGCCGCATGACGGGCGGCGCCAAGGAGGGCGAGCACGTCCACGTGCACAATCATCGGACCAAGCGCTGGTAGGAGTGAAGCCACATGGCAAAGAAGGAAAAGTCATCGGCCGGTAGCTCCAACCTCTCGTTCTGGGGCTGGCGCCGCGAGAACGGCCGCGTCGGCGTGCGCAATCACGTCATCATCCTGCCGCTCGATGATCTCTCGAACGCGGCCTGCGAGGCCGTGGCGAACAACATCAAGGGCACGATGGCCCTCCCGCACCACTACGGGCGCCTGCAGTTCGGCGAGGACCTCGATCTGCATTTCCGCACGCTCATCGGCGCGGGCTCGAACCCGAACGTCGCCGCTGTCGTCGTCATCGGTATCGAGGACGGCTGGACGGACCGCGTCGTGAAGGGCATTGCCAAGACCGGCAAGCCCGTCGTCGGCTTCGGCATCGAGGGCCACGGTGACATCGCGACGGTCGCCAAGGCTTCGTACAAGGCCAAGGAGTTCGTGCAGTGGGCTTCCGAGCTCAAGCGCGAAGAGTGCGACATCTCCGAGCTCTGGGTCTCGACCAAGTGCGGCGAGAGCGACACGACGACGGGCCTCGGCTCGTGCCCGACTGTCGGCAACATGTACGACAAGCTCATCCCGAAGGGCATCTACGGCGTCTTCGGCGAGACGAGCGAGATCACGGGCGCCGAGCACATCTGCGTCAAGCGTGCTGCGACGCCGGAGATTGGCGAGAAGTGGATGAAGACCTTCCAGGCCTATCAAGACGAGGTCATCGAGGCCAACAAGGTTGACGATCTCTCCGAGAGCCAGCCGACCAAGGGCAACATCGCCGGCGGTCTTTCCTCCATCGAGGAGAAGGCGCTCGGCAACCTCGAGAAGATCGGCCGCAACAGCAAGTTCATCGACGTGCTGAAGCCTGCCGAGGCACCGGCCCAAGGCCCCGGCCTCTACTACATGGATACGTCCTCGGCGGCTGCCGAATGCGTGACGCTGATGGCGGCCGGCGGATACGTCGTTCACACGTTCCCGACAGGCCAGGGCAACATCATCGGCAACCCGATCGTGCCGGTGATCAAGATCTCTGCCAACCCGAAGACGCTGCGCACCATGCCCGAGCACATCGACGTCGATGTCACCGGCATTCTGCGCCGCGAGATGACGCTCGACACCGCCGGTGACGCGCTGATCGACATGATCGTGCGCACATCGAACGGGCGTCTCACGGCGGCGGAGGCCCTCGGCCACCGCGAGTTCGTGATGACGAAACTCTACCGGAGCGCGTAACGCATCCGGTTTGAAGCCCTGCGTTACCTGCGCTCAACTCGGCCGCCCGGGTTGAGCGCAGTGCTTTTGGAGCCTATTGATCGCGCCCATGCAGCTCGTCGTACCATCGATGGATCATCTATCCTCCTACGTCGCGGCGCTGGAGACAGGATGGTCGCCGAACAACGTGCGCAACGTCTCAGGCGAGCAGCTTGCGGCCATTCGTGAGAACCCCGTCGCGTTCATCGCCGGCCTCGCCATGCAGGGCGGCACGATCACGCTGCCGGACGGCACCGCCGTTCCAAAGCTGCCCTTCATCGCGCGCTGGATCTGGGACGGCGCGTTCTGCGGCAGCATCTCGCTGCGCTGGCAGGAAGGCACGGACGCTCTGCCGACGCACGTGCTCGGGCACATCGGCTACGCCGTCGTGCCCTGGAAGCGTGGGCGCGGCTATGCGACGGAGGCCCTGCGTCAGATCCTACTCGCTGCCCGCCAAGTCGGGCTTCGGCGTGTCGAGATCACGACCGATCCGGATAATCGCGCATCACAGCGGGTCATCGAGAAGAACGGCGGTCGATATGTCGATCGTTTCGTCAACGAAATCTATGGCCCCGAGCCACACCTTCGTTATGTTGTAGATCTGAAGCCTGCCGAGAGACGGGACACGACACCATGAAGATCACCCGCATTCGCGACGCGGTTGCGAAGATTCCCTCGCCCATGCGCAACGCCGTCATCTCGTTCGACAAGATGACAATCAGCATCGTCGCGGTAGAGACCGACGTGATCCGCGAGGGCAAGCCCATTATCGGCTACGGTTTCTGCTCGAACGGTCGCTACGCACAGTCGGGCGTCATCCGCGAGCGCCTCGCGCCGCGCATTCTCGAAGCCGATCCGGCGAAGCTGCGCGATGAGGCAGCGGGCACGCTCGACCCGCACGCGATCTGGGCCGCCATGATGAGCAACGAGAAGCCCGGCGGGCATGGTGAGCGCGCCTTTGCCGCCGGCGGCATCGACATGGCGGTGTGGGATGCAACCGCGAAGATCCTCGAGCAGCCGCTGTGGAAACTTCTCGCTGACCGCTACAACGGCGGCAAGTACGACGAGCGCGTCCTCGTGTATTCGGGCGGCGGCTACTACTACCCCGGCAAGGAGAAGCAGGGCCTTCAGGACGAGATGCGCCAGTGCCGCGCGCTCGGCTACAAGCTCATGAAGATGAAGATCGGCGGCGCCCCACTTGCCGAGGACATGCAGCGCATCGAGTGGGCGCTCGAAATCGCGGGGGACGGCCAGGATCTTGCCGTCGACGCCAACGGCCGCTTCGATCTCGAGACTGCGCTGGCTTACGCCCGCGCCATGGAGAAATACAATCTGTGCTGGTTCGAGGAGCCCGTCGAGCCGCTCGACTATCAGGCGCACGCCGTGCTCTGCGAGGCGACGTCGATTCCGATCGCGACAGGCGAGAATCTTTTCTCGCTGCAGGACTTCCGCAATCTTGTACGCCATGGCGGCATGCGCCCGCATATCGACTGGCTGCAGCCCGATCCTTCGCTCTGCTATGGCCTCACGGAGTCACTCCGCATTCTCGACATGGCCGAGCGCGCGGGCTGGTCGCGACGGCGCACTGTGCCTCACGGCGGGCACCAGATGGGATTGAACATGGCAGCGGGCCTCCAGCTCGGTGGCACCGAAAGCTATCCCGGTGTCTTCAAGCCGTACGGCGGCTTCGCCGACGACATCCCGGTGGTCGATGGCTACACGAAGCCGCATACGACGCCCGGCCTCGGCATGGAACTCAAACGCGAGATGTTCTCCGAGATGCGCCGCCTCATGGAATTCGCGTGAAGAGCTGAGGAACAAATGGGCAGCGTCTCTATTCTCGCCAACGACCTCGAAGCGCTCATCGGGCGCGCACTCGAGGCCTCCAATACGAGCCCGGCCAATGCGGCCTCCGTGGCGCGTGCCCTTGCGCAAGCCGAGATCGACGGACAGAAAGGCCACGGACTCTCGCGCGTGCCGAGCTACGCGGCACAGGCGCGCGCCGGCAAGGTCGATGGCCACGCAACGCCGAAGGCAACGCGCACGCGCACGGCGACACTCATGGTCGATGTCGCGAACGGCTTTGCCTATCCGGCGCTCGATCTCGCCATCAACAAGCTGCCGGCGATCGCAGCCGAGACCGGAATCGCGGCAGCGGGCTTCGTGCGCTCGCACCATTTCGGCGTTGCAGGACGGCACGTCGAGCGCCTCGCCGAGAAGGGCCTTCTCGCGCTCACGGTCTCGAACACGCCGCAGGCGATGGCACCCTGGGGTGGCAAGCGCGCCGTGTTCGGCACGAACCCGATCGCCTTTGCCGCGCCGCGCCGTGACCTGCCGCCGCTCGTTATCGACATGGCGCTCTCCGAGGTGGCGCGCGGCAAGATCGTCACCGCTGCGCAGAAGGGAGAGTCCATCCCGCTCGGCTGGGCTGTCGACAAGAACGGACAGCCGACGACCGACGCGAAAGCGGCTCTCGCCGGAACGCTTGTGCCGGCTGGCGGCGCCAAGGGGGCCGCACTCGCGCTGATGGTAGAGACACTCGCCGTCGCGCTGACGGGCGCCAACTTCGCCTTCGAAGCAAGCTCGTTCCTTGATGCCGAGGGACCGCCGCCCGGAGCCGGGCAACTTCTCATCGCGATCGACCCCGCGGGCTTCGCAGGTGCGGAAACATTTGCGAACCGTCTCGCGACGCTGGCCACGGCCATCGAAGAAGATGAAGGCTCACGCCTGCCAGGCACGAAGCGCATCGCGCTCCGCGAGAAGGCTGTCGCCAGCGGCGTCACGGTCGACGCGAAGCTGCTCGCGGATGTATCGGCACTTGCCGGCCACTAGAAGTCTCCTGAAGCTCCCCCTTTCCCCTCTCCAAGCATTTAAGCTGTTGCAGTAAGCCGCCTAATCGCACTAGGCTTGCCTCAACACATAAATGTGAACTGGCACCAGGGAGGAAGTCTAATGGGTCGGAAATTTGCCGCCTCGCTCACAGCGGGGCCGCTCATTGCTATTTTCGCGACGGCCGTTGCCGCCCAGACTGTCGAGGGTCCGGCAGTTCATTGGAACCTTTCCACCTGGGGCAAGCAACGCGCCTTCACGGCCGGCATGGAGTCCGTTGCCAAGCAGGTCTCCGATCGCACAGGCGGCAAATTCACGATCAAGATCCACTACGGCGAGGCACTATCGCGCGACCGTGAGAACTTGGACGGCATCAAGCTCGGCGCCTTCCAGATGGCGCAGTTCTGCAACTTCTACCATCCGGGCAAGAATCCGGCGTGGATGGTTTTCACGCTGCCCTTCCTCGATCTCGGTGATTGGGAGGTCCGCCGCAAGGCCACGCAGGCGATGCTCAAGCACCCTGCATTCATCAAGGACATGGATCAGTGGAATGCCATTCCCTACAAATCCGGCCTGCTGCCGCAGTACGAATTCATGGGAAAGGGCCCGCCGCCTGAGACGCTCGAAGGCTGGAAGGGCCTGCGCGTGCGCGCTGGCGGTGGCCTTGGCGACGCCATGAAGATCCTCGGCGCCGTGCTTTCGACGGTGCCCGCCACGGAGACCTACACAGGCATGGAGCGCGGCACGATCGATGCCGTATCCCTGCCGTACACCTACGCACACGCGTCGTACCAGCTCCACACGATCTCCAACTGGTTCACCAATAACATGTCGCCCGGCACGTCGGAGTGTGCGGCCGTGATCAACAAGGACGCGCACGCGGCGCTGCCGGAACAGTACAAGAAACTGCTGCAGGACGCGCTGCCGAAGGCCTACCAGGACCAGATCAACGCGTACATCGAGATCGACAAGAAGAATCTCCCGATGTTCAAGGCCAAGCTGAAGGAGATTCTCTACACGGATGCCGAGCTCAAGCGCTTCCGTGAAGTAGCGGGCAAGCCGGTCTGGGACAAATGGGTTGCCGACAACAAGGATAAGTTCGACGCACAGAACGTGCTCGACACACTTCTCGCAGAGATCGAGAAGGCGAAGAAAGAAAAGAAGTAGCTCGCTCATTCGAGCAACCGGCGAAGTGGCGGCCGCGATCCGAGGCCGCCATTCTCGATCTGCCCGCACATTCCACTGATCGCAGGAAGCAATCCATGAAGGGCGCAACTGTCATGGGCTCGACCCCCGGCGAGGGGGGCGCGCTCGGTGCGATCGATCGCGCTGTCCATCTCGTCGAGCGCGTCACGGCCCTTCTTTCGGGCTTCGGCATTTTCGCGATGATGATGCTCGGCGTGGCGCAGATCGTGTTGCGCAAGGTGCTCAACTGGCCGATCCCCGGCTACATCGACATCGTCGAGATCATGATGACGTTCCTCGTCTTCCTGGGTCTCGCCTACACCGAACGCCTCGGCGGTCACATCCGCATGGAGATCTTCGTCAGCTACCTGAAGGGCCGCACGCTCTGGCTCTTCGAGCTCACGGGGGTCATCATCGGCCTCTTCGTTTGCGCGGTCTTGATCAAGTACAGCTGGGACCACGCTATTCGCGCCTATAATTCGGGCGACTCGACGATCGACATCCAGCTCCTCTGGTGGCCTTCCAAGATGGTCGTGCCGGCAGCGCTTACGCTGCTGTTCATACGGCTGCTCGTGAGCCTCTGGGGCTATCTCCGCCTCGTCATCGACCCGACGGCTCCGCCCATTGGTGTGCCTGAAATCATCGACGTCGAAGAGCAGGCGCGGCGCGACGTGGAAGCCGCCGGCGTCGATATCAGCAACAATGCAGAAGGCAACGGCGATGGGCCTCGATAGCTACACTCTCGGCCTCATTGGCTGCCTCGCCCTTCTCGTCCTCGTGATTGGCGGCGTGCGCGTCTACCTCGCGGCGGCGCTCGTCGGCCTCATCGGCTGCGTCGCGATCATCGGATGGGGGCCGGGCGCCGGTCTCGTCGGGACCATCCCGCATTCGAAGTCGGTGAACTACACGCTCTCCGTTCTGCCGATGTTCATCCTCATCGGCTATCTCGCATTCTATGCGGGCATGACGCAGTCGCTGTTCGAGGCGGCGAAGGCTTGGATGGGCTGGATGCCCGGCGGCCTCGCCATCGCGACGATCTTCGCCGTCGCTGCGTTCTCGGCAGTCTCGGGCGCTTCGACGGCGGCGGCAGCCGTATTCGCTCGCGTCGCCATCCCCGAGATGCTGAAAGCCAACTACGACAAGCGTCTCGCCGCGGGCGTCGTCGCGGCAGGCGGCACGCTCGACGCGCTGATCCCACCCTCGGCCATCATGGTCGTCTACGCGATCATCGTCGAGGCCTCGATCGGCAAGCTGCTCATCGCAGGCTTTATCCCGGGCTTCATCTCGGCGGTCTGCTACGCCGGCATCGTCGTCATCTGGAGCATCATCAATCCGAAAGTGGGCGCGCCTATTCGCGGCTACACTTGGCAGCAGCGCATCAGTTCATTGCCCGGCACGCTGCCGGTGATCGGCGTGATCGTGATCATCTTCTCGGCGATGTTCCTTGGCTGGGCCACGCCGACGGAAGCCGGCGCACTCGGTGCCTTTGTCGTGCTGGTCGTCGCCATTCTCAACCGTATGAAGATCGCTCAGCTCAACGAGGCGCTGCTCGAGACAGCGAAGCTCACCGTCATGATCTTCGCGATCATCTGGGGCATCCTCATCTTCGTGCGGTTCCTAGGCTTCGCAGGCCTGCCCGAAGCGTTCTCGCAGTGGGTCGTCGATCTGCCGGTGCCGCCCGTGGTGATCATCATCGGCATGCTCATGGTCTACCTCGTCCTCGGCATGTTCATGGACGCGATCGGCATGATGCTGCTCACACTGCCGGTGTTCTATCCGGCCGTTGTCGCCCTTGGCTACGACCCGATCTGGTTCGGCATCATCGTCGTGAAGATGGCGGGCGTCTGCCTCGTGACGCCGCCGATCGGCCTCAACTGTTTCGTCGTCGGGGCAGTGCGCCGCGACATACCATTGACGACGGTGTTCCAGGGCGCATTGCCCTTCGTCATCGCCGACTTCATCGCCATCAGCCTGTTCGTGGCCTTCCCGGAGATCGTCACTTTCCTGCCCGACCTCATGCTCAACTAGAGCAGGCACGCGCAAGCCGAAACCCTGATCGCCGCTGGCGAGGATTTACTTCTCGCCGCCTTCGCTCTTGAGATGGAAGAAGCAAACCGGCTCGTGGCCGGCCCGATCGGCGCGCGCCAGGGAGAGCGGTGTTGAGCGACGGACTTCATGGAGGGCTTGGCGATCGCGAGGCCAGTCGCACGTTTCTGGCGATGATCGTCATCCTCACGTTCGTCATGAACATGATCGGGCGCGGCGTGACGGAGACGTTCGCCGTGTTCCTGCTGCCCGTACAAGAAGGCCTCGCTGTCTCGCGCTCCGAGATCACGCTCACGTACTCGATCTACATGCTTGCGAACGGAGGCACCGCGCCTTTTGCCGGACAGCTCATCGATCGGCTCGGCGCGCGGGTCACTTATGGCCTCGGCATTCTCTCGCTCGGCGTTGGCTACTTCCTCGCGGGCTATGCGACGCACATCGTGCACTACTACATCTGTGTCGGACTGCTCGGCGGCATCGGCGCAGCTTCGCTCGGCATGGTCGCGGCCTCGAGCCTCCTGAGCCGCTGGTTCACGCATCGGATCGGATCGATCGTCTCGCTGCCATACGCGGCTGTCGGTGCCGGCATGATCGCCATTCCACCGTTCGCGCAGCTCCTCATCGGGTGGTATGGGTGGCGCGCCAGCCATCAAATGATCGGGATCGGCGTCCTCGTTCTCTTCCCACTTCTGATGTTGCTGCCGCTGAAGCGGATAACGGCCGGATCACCCGCATGGCAGGCGCAGCGCGCGGCACAGACCGGCAAGGCCAGCCGCAACCCGTGGCCCGTGTCCGCCGCCCTGCGCACAACCGCGTTCTGGGCGCTCTTCGCCGTTTACCTCTTCACATCGATTGCAGCCTATGCCGTGCTGCCGCAATCCGTGGCTGCCTTGATCGAAAGCGGCTTCGCGCCTCTCCTCGCAGCGGGCGCATTCGGCATGATGGGATTGCTTTCGACGCTTGGCATCCTGGCCATCGGCTGGATGTCCGACAACTTCGGACGGCTGGTCACGGTCACGTTGTCCTATGTCGTGACGATCATCGGCGTCCTCGCACTCATCGGCACCGTCCACGTGCCGTCGCTTGTTTTGATGTACACGTTCGTCGTCTGCTTCGGTCTCATGCAAGGCGCGCGCGGACCGATCCTTATTGCTCTCGTGTCGGTTCTCTATCGCGGCGGCGGGGTCGGGAGCATCTTCGGCGCGCTATCGGTCGCCCTCGGCATCGGCGCCGCTTTCGGCTCCTGGGCCTCGGGTCTTTTGCACGAGATCGTCGGCGGCTACACGGCTTCATTCGGCTTGGCCGTGTTGAGCTGTCTGGCCGGGATGCTCATCTTTCTCGTGGTGCCGAGCCTTCGACACGAACGGTTGTACGGGCCAGCAGCCCGCCGGAACCCCAGCCACGGTCGCTGATACGTTGGCGAAAGTGATCCGCACCCGCGACATGCCCCCTACGTACCCCTTGTAATCTGGTACCTGGCACACCAGTTGATGGGTGCGATGCAGCGGCCAGGCCGTGGCATTGCGGTGCCCTTCGGGCATTTCCTCCCTGGACTTGGGCCGCCCATGCGTGTGCGGCCCTTTTTTTTTGAACTCACGTAAGAATGACAGCGACTTCAGCGGAAGATCGATCCACCCTTGGCAAAGAAGTCGTTAACAGCCGCCGTGATGGCCCCCGCGATCTTCCGCTGCCACTCCTGAGATAGCATCTGCTTTTCCTCCTCCGGATTGCTGATGTACCCAAGCTCGATGAGCACCGCCGGCGTCTCCGCCTGTCGGAGTACGAGGAAGTTGGCCGAGCGCTGCGGATCGCGACTGAACTGGATATTGCCGCGCAAGCGTTTGAGTGCGAACTGGCGGAAATTGAGGGCGAGGCCTGCCGACTCGCGGGCCATCAGATCGAAGAGAATGCTCTTCACGTCATCCTGGAATATCTCGGTCGGCAGGTGGGCGCCGGCGAGCAGATCCGCCGCATTCTCCTTGTCGGCGAGGCGCCGCGCGCGCTCGTCGGACGCGCTCTGCGAGAGCGTGTAGATCGTTGCGCCACGGATCGCATGGGCGAGTTCGCGCGCCTCTAGCGAGTCGGCATGAAGCGAGATGAAAAGCTGCGCCTCGTGATCGCGGGAAATCCGGATGCGTCGCTCCAGCGGGACGAAGGTGTCGTCCGAGCGTGTCATCATCACGCGATAGCGACCCGAAGCGAGAAGCGCCTTCTCGAGCGCACGCCCGACGGCAAGGACGATATCCTTCTCGACGCCGACCGCTCCCTGGGCACCGGAATCGACGCCGCCGTGCCCGGGATCGATGACGATCAAGGGCGCGCTCGGCGTGGCGGGAGACGGCTTCGGTGGCGCGGGCTGGGGCGCCATATCGGCAAGTTTCAGACGCGCGGCGCTGTCTCGCGCAGCCGCAACCTCAATCTCGCTCAAGCCTGCAGCACGGGCCGGGATCAGGTCGAGCTCCAGGCGATGGCGCCCGCGCGCGCCTTCGCGGATGAGGCGCGTCGCCTCGACCTGCACCGGTCCCGTCGTCTCGATCACCAGTCGCGACCTGCCAGGCGCGAAGGCGCCGAAGCGATAGCTCGAGATGAGACCGGCGCCCTTGCCGCCCGTCGCCGCAGGTATCGTGAACTCAACGTTCGTGACGTCGACGACGACCCGGTCAGGCGTCTGCAGGCGGAAGACCTGGTACTCAACCGGCCCCGACAGATCGAGGGCCAGCCGCGTCAGCGCGCGGTCGCCCGTCACCGAGGCCCCATCTGCGACAACTGGTCCCGCCGGGACAGGCGTTGGGGCGGACTTCGTCTCTGAACCTGGATCAGAGGCCTTGGCCGGGGGCTTGGATGCGGTCGGCTTGGGCGCCGGCGGCATGGTCTTTATGTGGGTAGACCCCTGCGCCAAGGCCGGCATAGTCGCAACCTGACCGTCGGTGACCACGAGCCCACAAATAGTGGCCAGACACACCGCCAGTGAACGCATCGTCTCTGTTCGCCTGAGGCTGCTCCCCCTCGCCATGGCCCAGGTTAACCCAATCTTGGCCGAATCGGCGCTCTTGTTGCTGCGGGCGGATGCAAAGTGATCGCCCCCGCCTATCGTATGCCCTCCGCGGCCCTTGCCTAGCTAGGGGCAAGATCGTAGAGATACTCAAGTGTGTCGTTCTTGCCGCGACGAGTTGCTGCCGGGACCTGTTCGTCTCTCGTCAAGCCGTTGAGCGCGAGCTGCTTGGAGCGCCCCGCAGATCTGCGGAGGAGGCTTCTGAAGGTTTGTGGCCCGAATTCGGACCGCATCGCAATGCTCACCGCTGAGTGCGAGGTCCTAGCTGCGATTTCGCTGTCGCTTCAGCTCGTTATGCCGCCAGCGCTGCTCAGGCGACATGACCCCGTCCAGGGGCGAGCCCGGCGGCAGGAGCGTGTTGGCGCCTATGACACGCGGCGTGCCGGAGTCTGTCCTCCGGCTCCATTGAAGCTCCGCAGCCAGTCGGCCTAGGAGCACTGGTTATGAGCAGTTCCGGACCAACGTGCCTCGCAAGAGATCGAAGGCTGGAACGTATTAAGAACAAAGGGGCTTTCAAGCCTCTCCGAGGACCTATGAGACAAAGGAGTCCCACCCAACCAACCCAGTCCGTACCCGGGTCCCGGGCACGGCGAGCTGCTGCGTACGCCAGCACGGCCGCCCCTCGCGCGGCCAGGTTCTGCGCGTCGGGCGCGAGAGGGTGGCGGGCTCCGTCTGCATTCACGCTATCAGCCAACCCGCGCCCCAGCCCCGCGCACTCGCTGAGCCCCCATCGCACGCGCGACAGGACGACGAGCCCCGGGCGGCGCGCCCAGGATCAAAGACCATGGAAAAGAACAAAATGCTTATCGATGCCACCCACCCGGAGGAGACCCGGGTGGTGGTACTCAGAGGCGGCCGGGTAGAGGAATTCGATTACGAGTCGGCATCACGCAAACCGCTGCGCGGCAATATCTACCTGGCCAAGGTGACCCGCGTCGAGCCATCGCTGCAGGCCGCATTCGTCGAGTACGGCGGCAACCGCCACGGCTTTCTCGCCTTCAGCGAAATCCATCCCGACTACTATCAGATCCCATTCGCCGACCGGCAGGCGCTCATCGACGAGGAAGTCGAGGAAGAGGCGCGGGCCGAGCGCGAAGCGGATGCACGCGCCGAGCGGCGCGAGCGGCGCGGTCGCGGCCGCAACCGTCGCGGCCGCCCGGCGTCCTCGGATCCTGCAGATCCTGCTGCTGCGGAAACTCTAGAAGGCGCTGACATCGAACCCGGCGAGGACGACGAGGCGCAGCTCGATGCCGCCGAAGCCGACGATCTCGACGATGGCGCCGAGGCTGAAGCCGAGGCGAATTCTGCAGAGGACGCCGAAACGCCATCGCATGCCGCAATGCCGCTCGCGCACGAACGCGAGGAGACGCTCAGCGAGCCGATCGAAGCCGCCGTCGAGACAATCGAGATCGGCCACGCACAGGCCCACGAGTTCACGGCCGAGCCGCTGCCGGCCGCGGAGCCCACGACCGAGGAAGATGCGCCGAAGCCGATCGGTCTCGTCGAGGAGGTCGGGGTCACCGAGGTCGACGCCAACGGCGCCGCTCCCGAAGCGATCGAGCAGGTCGGCGCCGAGGATGCGCTCGAAGAGCTTCCAGAGCGTCCGCAGCGCCGCCGCGCGCGCCAGTACAAGATCCAGGAGGTGATCAAGCGCCGCCAGATCATCCTCGTCCAGGTCGTCAAGGAGGAGCGCGGCAACAAGGGCGCAGCGCTCACCACGTACCTCTCGCTCGCCGGCCGTTACACCGTCCTCATGCCGAACACGGGCCGGGGCGGTGGCATCTCACGCAAGATCACCAACGCCCAGGACAGGAAGCGGCTCAAGTCCATCGCCGAGGAGCTCGAGGTGCCGGAGGGCATGGGTCTCATCGTGCGCACGGCCGGCGCCGCGCGCACCAAGCAGGAGATCCGCCGCGATTTCGAGTACCTGCTGCGGCTCTGGGAGAGTGTGCGCGACCTCACGCTGCGTTCGACCGCGCCCTGCCTCGTCTACGAGGAGGGCAATCTCATCAAGCGCTCGCTGCGCGACCTCTACTCCAAGGACATCGACCAGGTGCTGGTCGCCGGGGACGAGGCGTTCGAGGAGGCGCACGGCTTCCTCAGCATGCTCATGCCGGGCCACGCCGACAGCGTCATCCCCTATCGCGAGCCCGAGCCGCTCTTCTCGCGCTTCCAGATCGAGCGTCAGCTCAACGCGATGTTCAGCCCCTACGTGACGCTGCGCTCGGGCGGCTACCTCGTGATCAATCAGACCGAAGCGCTCGTCGCCGTCGACGTGAACTCGGGGAAGTCGACGCGCGAGTTCTCGATCGAGGAGACGGCTCTCAGCACGAACCTCGAGGCCGCGGACGAGATCGCCCGCCAGCTCAAGCTGCGCGACCTTGCCGGCCTCATCGTGGTCGACTTCATCGACATGGAGGAGAAGCGCAACAACCGCGCCGTGGAGCGCCGCCTCAAGGACGCGCTGCGCCACGATCGCGCGCGCATCCAGGTCGGGCACATCTCGCACTTCGGTCTCCTCGAGATGTCGCGCCAGCGGTTGAGAACCGGCGTGCTCGAAGGCTCGACCTCGCAGTGTCCGCATTGCCAGGGCACCGGCATCATCCGCTCGACGGAGTCGGTCGCACTCGCGGTTCTGCGCGGTATCGAAGATCACTGCATGAAGGGACCGCCGACCTCGATCGCGGTCCTGACGACCGCAAGCGTCGCGCTCTACATTCTGAACAACAAGCGCGGCTTCATCTCGGAGATCGAGCAGCGCTACGGCATCTTCGTCAGCGTCCAGGCCAGTGAGCGCATGCAGGGCGCGAACTTCGCGATCGAGCGGACGAGCGAGCCCACGGCCGCGCCCGCGCGTGCCCAGCGCAATGTCGTCAGCATGGATTGGGGCTTTGACGGCAGCGAGACGGAAGACGAAGCCGAGGAGCGCACCGAAAGCCGCGGCGAAGCCCGCGAGAGCGGCGCCGGTGACGAGGAGGGCGGCGAGCCGCGCTCGCGTCGCCGCCGTCGGCGTGGCCGCGGGCGGCGCGATCGCCAAGAGGGGGGCACGGAGCGGCACGCGCAGCGTGCGACGGACGAAGAGACACCCCAGCTTGCCGAGAGCGACCGGGACCAGCCGGAAGGCGACGAGGCGGATGGATCCGACGAGCGCGAGGAGAACGCGCGGGAGGGGGGACGAAGTGCGGACGAAAGCGAGGGCGGTCGCGGCCGGAGGCGTCGGCGTGGCCGTCGCGGTGGTCGCTCACGTCATCGTGAAGGCACCGCACCCGACGGCAGCGTGATCGCTGGCTCGCCTGCGGATCCGGGTGCAGATCAGCCCGAGGTCGATCCGGCCTTCAGACCGCACGGTCGGTGGGGTGATCTTCCGGCGCGCCGGAGAGCCGAGGCGCCGCTCGAAACACCCGATCACGGCGTGACGTCGCAAGGTATCACCTGGGAGATCGTCGGCGCCGTTCAGGAGCCCGAGGCGCAGCCCGAAGCTGAGGCTCCGCCGGAAGCCGAGGCGTCCGAGCCATCGCCCACGCCCGCCGCGCCGGCCAAACCCGAGCGGGAACCTGTCGCAGCAACCTCGCCCACCGCCGAGGATACCCCGGTGCGAGAGCCGGTGCTGGCCAACGGTGCGATGACGCATGCCGAGTCCGCGCCCAATGAGGCCTCCGTGGCGGCGGAGCCCGCCGAGCCGGATGGCCCGCCCCGCCGCGGCTGGTGGCAACGCCGTTTCGGCAGCGGCTGAGTACACATTCAGCCCTTTGACCGTCCCCTCTTTCCACAGATGGAAGGAGGGGACGCATACATTTGATCCGCAGGCACGCCCAAGCGTGGCAGCCTTAGCGCACGATCGGTCATAAATGCTCGCGAGTTGCCTGCAAGCTTGACGCCCGTCAGGTGGCTGGAAGACGGTGGCCGCAGTTTTTAAGCGGGCCCTGAATCCGAGGGGGGTGGCGCATGTCCGCAGTCGAAGTGCTCACGCCGGTGCAGCGGGATCAGGGGACGGCTAGCCCCACCAACTCAGCTCCTGCCGCGGAGACTCCGCCCGCCGGCACGGCGCCGGTAGAGCTGCCGCCTTCCGCAGCCCAGCAGCCACGCGACGACGTCGTCGACGGGATCCTCGCTCAGGCCGACACGCGCGAGCGGTTCATTCCCGTGACGCGCGCAGCACTCATGGAGCGCTTGACGCGCCCACAATCCTGGCGCGGCAACGAGGCCAAGGAGGCGCGACGCTTCTTCCGCTATCTCGACTATTGGCGGCAAGCTTCCTACTCCGCCCACCTTCTGGAGATGGGCCAGACCTACGAGCCCTTCAATCCCGACAGCGACCTCCTCGTTACGCGCAAATACACGCAAGCGGAGAAAGCCGCGCTGCAGCAGCGGCTCATAGAGCAGACGCAGCTTCTGCTCGAGCAGGCCAACTACACGCGTATTGATCCTGCCGCCGTGGAGCTGATCCTCACGGCCGACAGCCACTACGGGCTCGACCTCCACGTCGACATGCACGCATTCGACGAGCTGATGATCTTCTACCGTGGCGCGACGAGCCGTCGGTTCCATCGACGCGACGCCCGCAAGCTCTATCTCTTCAAGGAGGAATACGAGGTTCCGATCTTCCAGCGCTTGTTCGTGCTCTTCAAGCTGAAGCCGATCGAACAGCGCATCGAAGAGGTGATGAAGCAGGAGAGCTGCGACCGTGCAGCAGCGGAGCGCATCGTGCGCAAGCTGCGCGGCTCGCTTGGGGTCGAGATCAACTCGAACTCGATCTACATGAAGCTCTTCAAGAATATCCCGCGCTCCGACATCGAGATGTGCTTCCCGAACACAACGGTCCGCTTTCGCCTGTTCGACAAGCTGCAGCTCGGCGTGACGGCCGGTGGTGGCTTCGGTGTCGGCGTCGTCGGCACGGCAACGAAGCTCATGGTCGCGGCGAACCCGATTGCGCTTGCCGGCGCCGTCGCCACGCTCGGCGGGCTCGCCTTCCGCCAGGGGATGAAGTTCATCCACAAGCGCAACGAATACATGGTCACGATGGCGCAGAACCTCTACTTCCACGCGCTCGCCGACAATCGCAGCGTCATGACGGCGCTCGCGGATCGCGCGGCCGAGGAGGATATCAAGGAGGAGATGCTACTCTACAGCGTGCTCGCCAAAGATACCGTGCACGTGAACGAGCTCCATGACGTCGACGTCGCCATCGAGCAGCAGCTCTTCAACACCTTCGGGCTGAACCTGAACTTCGACCTCCAGGATGCGCTCGATCGCCTGATCAACGACGGCGTCGTGGAGATCGGACAGGACGGGTGGATCAGGACGCTGCCGCCCGCCGAGGCGGCCCGACATATCGACAAACTCTGGGACAGCTATCTCGACGATCTTCCCGATCCGGCGCGCGGCGAAGGCGTGGAGTTCGAGGACGAGCCGCTAGGGTGAGGCGGCCAAGTACCGACCGCGCTCCCGTGGACTGGTAGCTTTACCAAACGAAAGCGCGCCGCCCGGTTTCCCGGACGGCGCGCGATCTGTCTCAAGCTGGTCGTTCGGGCGCCCTGATCAAGCCGCCTGACGCTGCCGCCGACGTGCGGCCTTTGCCCGGCCGAATGAAACCGGCTGACGGGCGGCTGCCTGCCAACGGCGTGGCTCAAGGGCCTCGCCGCGACGATGCTCCTTCACCTGCACATCGGCAGCGTCGAAGGCTGCTTTGAGCAGGGGCACGACGAGATGCGGCTTGGTATCCCCGCACATGAACACGTCGAGCGCCGCATAGCCGGCCTCGGGCCAGCTATGGATGGTGATGTGCGACTCCGCCAGCACCGCCACCCCGGCGACCCCGCCCTTCGGCGACGTCGGGTGAAGATGCACGTTGAGCAGCGTCGCTCCAGCGGCCCGGGCACAGCGCTCGAGCGTCGTCTTGATGTAGGGCAAGTCGTCCAGACGCTTGCCGCCAAACACGTCGATGATGAGGTGCGAACCCGCGAACCTCACGCCGTCTCGCTCAACGAAGTAATCCTTACGGTCGTCGTTCGCGACGGGTGCAGCGTAGATAAGGTCTTCCTTTTGGGCGGTGCTTGAACGAGTCAAGTCCATCCCCAATTGGAAGAGGGCGTCATCAAAGGCCATGTGACCCTCCCCAACCAGCAGACAGATGTGACCCGCCCGCTCCTTACCTTGGGGTTTCAGGAGATCCTTGACCTTTGGGGCAGGTGGACGAACGGAGACGCGTGATATGAGGCCAATCGCCCCCCCACGCAAGACCTTTTGCCCCCCAGAGGTAAAAAAGTTTCGCCCGTTGCCGCCAATGACGAATGTCAGCGGACGCTCAGGCGCGCGCGTGCCTACTTCTCGAGAAAGCGCTTGAGCAGGTCCTTGGCCTTCTTGGCGCCCTTCTCGGCCTCCGGCGTATCGCCGAGCAGGCGCTTCGCCGCCTTGTCGATATCCTCATCCTTGATGCCGCGGGCCGTCTCGCGCACGCCGTCGATCACCTTTTGCGAGCTTCTGAGGATGCTCTGGTAGTCGCCGCGAAGACGCGGACGATGCCACGGCCCGGAGAGCTGCAACGGTACCGTTAATCCGGCGAAACTCTTGGCATTGCCTGTGGCCGCGCCTTCCGCCAGCCGCGGATTGAGGGTCAGATCGAGTGTGCGCGCGGGAAGATTGATGGTGCCGCCGCTGTCCAGGCTGATCGGCGAGGCGGTGATGCGCATATCCTTGCCGGTCGCGACGCCGTCCTTGATGACGAGCGCGGCCGAAAGGCGCGAGAACGGCGTGCGCGCGCGCGGATTACGGTCGAGATTGGGAAGCTCCAGGCGTCGCGCACTGGCGATGATGTCCTGGACGCTCCAGCCGAGGATGGCGCCATCGGCGATGTCGAGAGAGGCGGTGCCGGCCAGCGTGCCGATGATCTCCCGCTCACTCGCGCCTTGCCCGGCCACGGCGAGCCGGATGCGAGCCGGCCCGTCGAGAACCTCGAAGCGGCCGGCATTTCCCAGCGTCTCGAGCGCGCTGACGCCATCGAGCGCGAGATCGATGGCGAGATGCCCCGCGGCCGAGGCTGTGATCACGCCCTTCGCCGTGCCGCCATTCAGAGTACCTTCGCGAATGTCGATCTTCAGGGCGCCATCCGCGAGCGACACGGCGCCCACGGCATCGCTGAGGACGGCACCGCGCCAGACGACGCGCGTAGCGCGCAGCTTCGCCTCGCCCGCCGCATCGTTGAGATTCGAGAAAGCGATCGGCTCCGTCCGCCACTCGCGAGAGCTTCGGCCTTCCCGCGACGGCAGCTCCTGATCGTCGGACGGCGCTGCGCTTTCCGTGCTCGTCTCGGCCGGCGTCGCCACGCGGGTGGCCTCGACGCGGCGGACACTCCGGCTGCGCTCGCGCTCCTCGCTGCGGCTCTTGCGGGCCGCGTCCTTGCTCTCGCGCATTTGGTCGAAGTCGAGTTCGGCGAGCACCAGATCGGCGGTGAACCGGGGACGCCGGCCGAGCGTCACGTCCACTTCGCCGCGCGCATCGAGGCCGGTCGATTTGAGTTGCATCTCCTCGATGCGGGCGCGGCCCTCCCGCGCTTCGATCCGGCCCTTCAGCGCAACGGCACCGCTCAATGACGCGCCGTCGCGGAGCCGCATCCCGAGCCAGCGCCCAGCCTCCACCACCGACGGTGTCGTCAGATCGAGCCGGCCGCTGAGCGCTGGCCTGTCAGCCGCGCCGACAGGGCCTTCGTAGCGCGCATTCCCGTGGCGCCCCGAGAGTTTCAGCGAGACACGCTCGATGCTCCCGCCGCCCTCACCGGGCTCGGCTCCGACATCGATCTTCACCGTTTCGCCGTTGTAGGCGAGGCTGCCGCGCCCGCGGATCGGCGCGCCCTTACGGCCGTCACGACGCGAAAGCCGAAGCTGGACCTGATCGGCTTGCGTCAGACTGCCCGTGCGCAGATCGCGGTAACGCACAATGCCGTCCGAAACGTGGATGGTGAGATCACCACCTTCGAGCGCTTGAATGCGCTTGCGTTCGCGCTTTCGGCCCGCTTTGGGCTTTTCATCGAGCTTCTCGTCTGCACCATCCACGATCGCGTCGTCGAGCGCCGGCGCTGAGAAGCGACCTGCGCGGCTGTCATCGCGATCAACCTGGGCAACGCGTACGTGCCGTGCCTGTCCAATATCCGCCTTGAGCCATTTGCGGCGCCCGTCCTGTCCGACGACCAGATCGAGTTCCGGCCGCCTCAATGATACGCGCTCGGCCTCGACACGCCCCCGGATCAGCGGCCAGAGTTTGGCCTCGACCTCGACGGCCTCGGCCCTGAGAACCGGCGCTCCCCCCTCCTCGGCCGTGGCAACGACAACGTCGCGGAACTCGATCGTCGGCGCCGGTAGCAGGCTCAGAGACGTGGCACCATTGAGCTCCAGCACGTAGCCCGTGCGGGTCCGGAATTCCGCGGTCACGCGCTCGCGGGCGATGTCCAGCGGCGGCGCTACGAACAGGAAGGTCGCGGCAGCAACGACTATGAACACGACCGCGAGCCCGGCGTAGGCGATCGTTGTCAAAATGATCGAGAACCAGCTCCGCCGCCGTCGAGGACGCGGGCGCGGCGCACGTGGAGGTCCTGGCGCTACCGGAGACGGCGGCGGCGCATGGCCTGGAGCGGGTGTCGTCGCTTGCGCGGTCATGACAGGCCATCCCTTGCAACGGGATTGTGGCGGGTGTCAGGGCGTACTCAAGTGCATCACACCAGAAAATCTACGCTTCCAGTGTCCTTTAGGCTCCGAAGTCCGCTCGGGGGCCCAGAAGCGCCTCTGCCTAGATGTCCAGGTCCTTGGCAAACGCCGCCCGCTCCTGGATGAAACGGAAGCGCAGCTCCGGCTTCGATCCCATGAGCGCGTTCACCGCCTCCGATACGGCCGTCTTGTCATCCTCCACGACCTCCACCCGAAGCAACATCCGCTTCTCCGGATCCATGGTGGTGACTTTCAGGTCCTTGAAGTCCATCTCGCCAAGGCCCTTGAAGCGGGTGATATCCACCTTGCCCCGGCCCTTGAACTCGCTCTCCATGAGCTGGTCCTTATGGCGATCGTCGCGGGCATAGACCACCTTGCCGCCCTGCGTGAGGCGGTAGAGCGGCGGCACAGCGAGATGGAGGTGGCCGTTGGCCACGAGCTCCGGCATCTCCTGGTAGAAGAAGGTGATCAGCAGCGAGGCGATGTGAGCGCCGTCGACATCGGCGTCGGTCATGACGATCACGCGATCATAGCGCAGGTCCTCATCACGATACTTGGTACCCGTGCCGACCCCCAGCGCCGTGATCAGATCGGTCAGGAGCTGGTTCTGCGCGAGCTTGGAGCTCGTGGCGTTCGCGACGTTGAGGATCTTGCCGCGCAGCGGCAGCACCGCCTGCGTCTTCGGGTTGCGCGCCTGCTTGGCCGAGCCGCCAGCCGAATCGCCCTCGACGAGGAAGATCTCGGTGTCTCCGCTCGTGTTGGCGCAGTCGATGAGCTTACCTGGCAGGCGCAGCTTGCGCGTCGCGTTCTGGCGGCCGATTTCCTTCTCGCGGCGGCGCTTGAGGCGATCCTCCGCCTGATCGATCGTCCATTCGAGAAGGCGTGTCGCCTGCTGCGGGCTGTCGGCGAGCCAGTGGTCGAAGGCGTCGCGTATGGCGCTTTCGACGATGCGCGCCGCCTCTTGCGTCGCGAGTCGGTCCTTGGTCTGGCCCTGGAACTCGGGTTCGCGAATGAAGACCGAGAGCATGCCCGCCGACGTGCCGAGAATGTCCTCGGCCGTGATCTGGGCCGCTTTCTTGTTGTTCACGAGCTCGCCATACGCGCGCAGGCCCTTCGTCAGCGCATTGCGCAAGCCCTGCTCGTGCGTGCCGCCTTCCGGAGTCGGCACGGTATTGCAGTAGGAATTGAGGAAGCCGTCCTCGTCGCTGACCCAGCACATGGCCCACTCGACGGAGCCATGCCCCTCCTTCTTTTCGATGCGGCCGGCGAAGATGTCCTTGGTGACGCGCGTCTGGCCATCGATGGAAGCTGTCAGGTAGTCCTTGAGGCCGCCGGGGAAATGGAATGTCGCCTCGGCGGGCGTGTCGTCCTTGATGAGAGAGGGATCGCAGAACCAGCGGATCTCGACGCCGCCGAAGAGATAGGCCTTCGAGCGCGCCATCTTGAGGAGGCGCGCCGGCTTGAAGGTCGCGCCCTTACCGAAGATCTGCTCGTCCGGGTGGAAGCGGACCTTGGTCCCGCGCCGGTTCATGATCGAACCGAGCTTCTCGAGCTTGGTCTGAGGAATGCCGCGGCTGAAGACCATGCGGTAAAGCTGCTGGCCGCGCGCGACTTCGACCTCGAGGTGGTCCGAGAGCGCGTTGACGACCGAAACGCCGACGCCGTGCAGGCCGCCCGACGTCTGATAGGCCTTACTGTCGAATTTGCCGCCGGCGTGCAGCGTGCACATGACGACTTCGAGCGCCGACTTGTTCTTGAACTTCGGGTGCGGGTCGATCGGGATGCCGCGGCCGTTGTCCGTGACGCTCAGGAAGCCGTCGGCATCGAGGCGCACCTCGATCCACGTCGCGTGACCCGCGACCGCCTCGTCCATGGAGTTATCGATGACCTCGGCGAAAAGGTGGTGCAGTGCCTTCTCGTCCGTGCCGCCGATGTACATGCCGGGGCGGCGGCGCACGGGCTCCAGGCCTTCGAGGACTTCGATGAGATCAGCGCCGTAATCGTCGGACGCATCGCCATTCTTCCGGGCGCGCAGGGGCTTTTCGGTCAACTCGGCCTCGAGCTTGGCAAACAGGTCACGGGAGGACGCCATTGCGTATGGCTCCAATTTTCTGTGAACGGGATATGTGACGCATCACATGCGATGAGCGGCTGCGGAAACCGGCCGAATCTCGGGTCGCGCCCGTGGGCAGCGTGGTCGCACGAGGGATGCCCCATTGGCAAGACCCGTCCCGGAATGCTCCCCGCTCGCTGACTTCCAGGGTGGCGCCGCTGCCACGTAACTTATCCATCCCTCTGTCAAAAATCGAGATCGGTGTAGTGGGTGGGCGGCGGCAGCGCAGGGAGCCGATCGGCAAGCAGCGGCCGGAACGAAGGCCGCGATTTCACCCGGGCGTACCAGACGCGGGCGCTCGGCGTGATCTCCCAGGGGACCTCGGCGAGATAGTCCAGCACGGATAGATGCGCTGCCGCCGCGAAGTCTGCAAAGCTCGGTGCGTCCCCCGCCAGCCAGCGCCGCGTGTCGGTCAGATAGCCGATATAGTCGAGGTGCCCGCGCAGGCTCGCATGAGCGGCCCTGAGCCCACTTGAACTTGGCGCGCCCGCGGGTGGCCCCGACAGGAGGCGCGGCCACGCCTTGGCCGCCAGGAGCGGCTGGGTGACCTCCCTATCGAGCCGGCGATGAAACCAGTCGACGAGGCGGCGAGCCTCCGCGCGATCCTCTCCCGAGCCGGGAAAGGGCCTGAGATCACGCCCATCGAGCAGGCCACGCCCGATCAACTCGTCGAGATATTCGCTGATGGCATAGGCGCCGGCGACGACACCACCTTCCTCGAGCTCGAGAAGCGGGAGATCGGCCGGCAAGCCGAGGCCGCGCGCGCCCGGGACTGCCGCATCGGCGCTCTCGGCGACGAGCTCGTGCACAATATTGAGCTCCAGAAGTGTGAGGCGGATCGAGCGCGAGAATGGGCACAAGGGAAAGTGCCTCAGACGCAGCATGGCGTTGCCTGCCCCGGAGCTTGCACGAGTAGCGGAGAGATCAGAGAACCTTGTCCGTCACCGGGGCCGCTATCGGCACGACCTTGACCGCACTCGTCTCGCGGACGGCGAATACCAGCCGCAGTGTCTCAGGCTGGCGGCGGTCGAGGGTACGCGCAGTCACCAGTTGCAGCCGCACGCCCGGAAGCCCCACAACGGGAGCCGCCATGTCAGCGACACCCTGCACCTCGACGGTCCGCACATGGGCAGACGCGTCGCCGAACCGCACATGGTCACCGACAGCCAGCGGTTCACTCAAAATGCCGGACGGCACCGGCGCACCGTCCACGGCAAGTGCGGGCATCGACACAGGTAGGGCAGCCGGAACCTTGGCTTGGGTCACCGGAAGCACGGTGGCACTATCTGTCCCTGCATCATCGAGGAAGAGCGTGCCCTGGGGCGCTACGCGCGCATAGCTTCGCTCGAGCAGGCGGTCGGGGCTCACGAAGCTCCACAACCAGGCACCTAGGATCACCGCAAAGCCCGAGCAAACCGCAGCGGTGGCTATCCGGCCACGCCCGACGATCAGTCTGCTGCTTGCCATGCTGACGCCCCTCTTTTGCCTGTACGTCGGCCTGCTACGCGAAACGGCGCACCCATTTATATGGGGTATCCCGCCCGATTCGCCAATCTAGCACCTGCCAGTTTGGCCCGCGGAGATGGCTGAACCGTGGCATAGGCAACGCCCTATACAGCAGCTCAAGGCTTGTACGGCTCTCGACGTTCCGCGAGAATCTGCCCGCGAATGTTGAAGACGAGTTCGCCCCGCTGATTCCGAGCCTGCGAATCCGTCTGTAGGATACCACGATCCGGCCTCGACTTGAGATCGATCTTGGCCGCTGTCCGTCCCCGGAACGTCAAAGTGTCGCCAGGGTAAACAGGCTTCAGCCAGCGCAGGTTGCGGAAGCCGGGCGATGGCCCGTAGCGGGCGACCGGCGCGCCGGCCTCGCGGATCTGCCGTTCGATCGTCTGCCGGTAGGCGACGAACTGGCGGATCCAGATTGCGGCCGTGTGCCAGCCCGAGGCGCAGAGCCCGCCGAACAGCGACTTGCGGCCAGCTTCCTCATCGAGATGGAACGGCTGCGGATCGAACTGCTTCGCGAAAGCGATGATCTCGTCCCTCTCGAAGGTGTGCGAGCCGAGCTCGTAGACTTCGCCGATCTGGCGATCCTCGTAAAAATTGCGCGTCGGATCGGGCGCCGGGCCGTCTCCATCCCATACGCTTTCCAGCGCTGGCGGTCGCTCCCCCTTGCCGCCGCCTTCGCTCTTCGGGCCGGGATTGCGAACCTTGAGAAGCTGGTTGCCGTCCCAGGTCATGATCACATCGCCCGCCTGGTTCAGCATCTCGAACTTCGTCTTGATGAGGCCGACTTCCGGCCGCGAGCCAAGCGCGCGCTTCTCGATGCACGTCACCCGTCCCGTGAGGGTCTGATCCGGGAAGAGCGGCTTCAACCACTTGCATTCGTCGAGACCGGGCGAGCCGAGCGACGTCCAGCCCTTCTTGAGCAGGCCGTCGACGATCATGCGCATCATGATCGCACACGAGTGGAAGCCGGAGGCACACAAGCCGCCGACGATGCTGGCCTTGGCGGCCTCCTCGTCGATGTGCATGGGCTGCGGATCGTAGGCCCGCGCGAACGTAATGATGTCCTGCTTGCTGACGCTGATGCGTCCGAACTCGATGGTCCGGCCAATTTCGACGTCTTCGAGGTGAACGCCGTCAGGCGGCGTCGGAAGCTTGTCCTGCATGATGATGGCTCACGATCGATGCGCTCTGGTTGGGCTGGAATACAGCACGCACCCGCCTGCAGGAGCAAGCGGGTGCGCCGAAAGACAGCCATCCGACCATTCGCGGTAAGGCAGGCGGCTCCGTATCAGGCCGCCACGATGTGAGCGCCGCGGGCCAGCTCGCACTCTGCCCAGAGCGTCCCGAGGGCGGCGACGAGCGCGTCGATATCGGCGTCGCTGTGCGCGGGCGTCGGTGTGATCCGCAGTCGCTCGGTACCGCGCGGGACGGTCGGGTAATTGATCGGCTGCACGTAGATGGCGAAACGGTCGAGCAGCGTGTCGCTGACGGCCTTGCAGTGCACGGGGTTACCGACGAACACGGGCACGATGTGGCTCGGGTTTTCCATCACCGGCAGGCCGGAGGCCTTCAACCGCCGTGCGACCGCTCGCGCACGCTCCTGGTGGCGGGTACGCTCGACGTTCGACGTCTTGAGATGGCGAATGCTCGCGCAGGCGCCCGCGGCAATGGCCGGCGCCAGCGAGGTCGTGAAGATGAAGCCGGGCGCATACGAGCGGATCGCATCGCAGATATCAGCGGAGGCGGCGATGTAGCCGCCCATAACGCCGAAGCCCTTGGCGAGTGTGCCGTTGATGATGTCAACCCTGTCCATGACGCCGTCGCGCTCTGCGATGCCGCCGCCACGGGGCCCGTACATGCCAACTGCATGGACTTCGTCAAGGTAGGTGAGCGCGTTGTACTTCTGAGCGAGATCGCAAATGGCGCCGATCGGCGCGATCACGCCATCCATCGAATAGACCGACTCGAAGGCAATGATCTTCGGCGTCTCGCGCGGTATCGCGGCGAGCTTGGCCTCGAGATCAGCGAGGTCGTTGTTCTTCCAGATGAGCTTCGGGCCGCCGCCATTGCGGATGCCCGCGATCATGGAGGCGTGATTCTTCTCGTCCGAGAGGATCACGCAGCCCGGCAGCAGCTTCTGCAGGGTGGAGAGCGTTGCCTCGTTGGCGACGAAGGCGGAGGTGAAGATCAGCGCGGCCTGCTTACCGTGGAGGTCCGCGATCTCGGCTTCGAGCTCAACGTGATAGTGCGTCGTGCCGGAAATGTTGCGCGTGCCGCCCGAGCCGGCGCCTGCTGTGTCGAGAGCCTCGTGCATGGCGGCGAGGACAGCCGGGTGCTGGCCCATGCCGAGATAGTCGTTCGAGCACCACACCTTGATCTCGCGCGTGCCATTGGCCCCGAACCGCTCGGCTGCCGGGAAGGCGCCGCGGCGACGCCGGATATCGGCGAACACGCGGTAGCGGCCTTCTTCCCTCAATTGCGCCAGGGCCCCGGCAAAATGTGCGCTGTAGTCCATTGCTCTGTCCCGTTCCCTCGCAGACCCCCTTCGTATCGGGATCCCCCTTTGAGTCTGCGGCTCTCGTTCAGGTCTCAGAATACTTATAAGCATTCCAACCTGAGACACATGTCAAAAATTGTGCGCGGACTGTCGCACTACCGGGCAGTCCGGCGCTTTGATGCCGCGCAAGGGCGTAGCGCGGCTTCGCGGCACCTATACGCCTCCGGAAAAGCAGTATGATGCGACCGATGGCAGCCCCTTCGACATACGACTGCGACATCCTGGTCGTGGGCACCGGCCCGGCCGGCCTCGTGGCGGCTCTCGCCATGGCCAGGGCGGGCTTCGCGACGATCGCCGCAGGCCCGCCTGTGGTCCCGGAGCGGGACACGCGCACGACGGCGCTCTTCACGGGCAGTGTCGCGTTATTGAAGAACCTCGGCCTCGGCGCGCGGCTCGCGCCCGCCATGGTGCCGATGACAGGCCTGCGCCTCATCGACGATACCGGCGGCCTCTGGCGTGCGCCCGAAATCCTCTTTCGCGCCGAGGAGCTGGGCCTCGAGCAATTTGGCATCAACATCGACAATGCGGCGCTCAACCGCGCTCTGTTGGCAGCCGCGCGCGAGCAGGCGGGTCTGCGATTGATCGAGGATACGGTCGCCTCGGATTTCCAATCGGACGATAAGGCGATCTCTGTGAGGCTGGCTGCCGGGGGGACCATTTCCGCACGCCTCGTCGTCGGCGCCGATGGCCGCGGCTCTTTGTGTCGTCGCGAAGCCGGGATCGGCATCGAGACGAGCCCCTATCCGCAAAGCGCCATCGCCACTCGCTTCAGGCACACACGCGCCCATGAGGGCATATCGAGCGAGTTCCACCGCCCGCCAGGACCACTGACCACGGTCCCGCTCCTGGGCAAGGAATCGAGCCTCGTCTGGGTCGAAACACCCGAGGAAGCGCGCCGCCTCATGGCCCTTAGTGATGCAGCGTTCATCGAAACGCTCGAGGAGCGGTTGCAGGGTCTGCTCGGCGCTGTTTCGGCAATAGGCCCGCGTGCCAGTTTTCCGCTCGTCCGCATGACCGCGAGCCGCCTTGGTGCCCGCCGCGTCGCGCTCATCGGCGAGGCCGCGCATGTCATTCCTCCCATCGGCGCCCAGGGCCTCAATCTCGGCCTCAGAGACATCGCGACGCTCGCCGAGCTCGCCACTCAGTCGAGGAGACTCGGTGCGGACATCGGTGGCCCAGCCGTGCTCAACGCCTACGATACGGAGCGCCGCAGCGACATCGCCACCCGCTCGGCCATGGTGGATACGCTCAATCGTTCTCTGATCTCCGACTTTCTGCCCCTGCACCTCGTGCGTGGCGCCGGTCTGCATGTGCTCAACACGCTGCCGTGGCTGAGACGCCTCGTCATGCGCGAGGGGCTGCATCCCTCGGGCCGCGTGCCCGAGCTCATGCGATCCTGATCGCAAGAGGACAACACTCGGTTGCATCTCGGACATGACGGGCGCGCACGCTCGCGGCTTGACGTCAGCGTCATCTGCGGCACGAAATGCGCCCCACGACACGCGCATGACACGCGGGAGAGGAAACATTCATGGCTTTGAAACGCATGGTGCTCGAGATCGGCATGGGCACCGACATCCGAGGCGCCGACAGCACGAAGGCCGCCGAACGCGCCGTGCGCGACGCGCTCTGGCGCAACACGCTCAGCATCGCGACGCTCATGGGCAAGGAGCGCTCGGACATGCACCTCGAGATCAACATCGGCGTGCCGCATCCGGAGACCGTCAACAAGGAGGCCGTCATGGCGGTCGCCCCCTATGGCAAGGGAACCGTCAAGGTCGTCGAGGGTGGTCTCGAAATCCCCAATGACGACGGCACCGACAGCACGATCCTGGCGCACGCGCTGGTCGTCGTTTCGCTCGACGTTTGAGGGAGGCACGCACATGAAACCGAAGCGCATCATCCTCGAACTCGGCGCCGGCGCCTCACTGCATGGCGGCGACTACACCAAGGCCGCGCTGCGCGCCGTCGACGACGCAATCCATCACAGCTCGCTCTCGTTCGTGCGCAATCTCGGCCTCGACGCCAAGAAGATGGATGTGACGGTCACGGTCGGCGTGCAGAAGCCGGAACTGGTGGACAAGGCCAAGGTGGCGGCGAAGCTTCCGCACGGGCAGGTCACGGTGAATGTCGTAAAGGGCGGGCTCGACGTGCCGGATATCGAGAACAACGACATCACGGTTCTCGCGAGCGCGGCGATTGCCGTCCGCATGGAGCTGCCGAAGCGCGGTTAAGGGAAAAGCCCCTCGGTCTATTTCTTGCGATCCCACGCCGCGTCGTCCAGCGAAAGGGCGACGCGAAGCGTGAGGCTGTTGGCGCGTCCATCCCAATCGTTTGACGTGCAGCGCGCGGCGGAGCGCATCAGGACATCAGGGGCGCTGAAGTCGTACCCGCGCAACGCAAACTTCGTGCATCCGCTCTTCCAGCCCATCGGCGAACCGTCGGTCGGCGCGCCTTTGTAATTGTCCGACGCGCAGTCCTCGAGGAATTCCGCGGCATTACCTTCCATGTCATAGAGGCCCCAGGCATTGGGCTTGTAGCTGCCAACCGCCGCCAGTCCGGCCGGAGACGGCTTCTCCGCGCATTTGGCCATGGCGGCCGTGTAATAAGGCGCGGCACGATCGGCAAAGTTCGCGTAGCGGCAGAGATCCGCCTGTCGATCCCCGAAAAAGAACACCGTTGTGGAGCCTGCGCGCGTTGCGTACTCCCACTCGGCTTCGGTTGGGAAACGGTAGGGCTTGCCGGTCTTTTTACCCAGCCATGCGAGATAGGCCGCCGCTTCCCTTCGTGAGATGCACGTCGCTGGATGACGGCCCGAGACGTCGGCACCCGGACGACGGAATGCGCCGTCTGAGATCACGATGTAAGCGGGTGCCAGGCGCTTACCCGGCTTCTCCGTACCGATGAACTTGTTCTTGCCGCGCCCGAGCTCCGGCGCATGGATGCCGCACTCGCCACCAGGCTCGGCTCCGGTCTCCGCCACGTAGGCGGCGAATTCGTCGACGGTGATCTCGAATTTGCCGAGGGCAAAGCTGTAAGCGATCGTCACCTCATGTCGGGGGAGCTCGCTCTGTATGTATTCCGTCAGTTTGCGATCCGCCGCGGTGGCACCCATCATATACGTACCGGGCGGCAGCACGACCATCTCAGGGCAATTGGGACAGTCCTTGAAGGTCGCACCGGGCTGCGGGGGTGTTTGAGCGCTGACGCCGAATGGCAGCGAACACGCCACCAGATAAATGCCCAATGCGATCGAAAATCCGCGCATGACACCCCCCGATGAAAATTCCACAAGTTGTGGCACCAGGGAATTTCGCTTTCAACTAACTGAAATGAGTAGGCCCTCAGCCGCCGCTCGACCAGATGATGCGGGCAATCCAGTCGACGTGCGAGCGGTCGAGCTCGACAGGATCGCCATCACCGCGGATGGACACGAGCTCCACGCGGCGTGTGGTCTTGCCGACCAGCAGGCGCGGCACCGCCAGCGCGCCCTGCGGCTTGATCAGAATGCGGTCGCCCGCGTTCGCGACGGCATTCGACGCGGCAACGAGCGTCAGTCCGCACCGATACACCGGCTCGAGGCTCGCATCCGCCACTTCGACCGCGAATGGTCCGCCGCCGCCCACCACAAGCTTCGCGTGCGCATCGAGGCCTTCGTTCTGCGAAGGGCCGAAAGAGTGCCAGCCGCCGACCGTTGCGTTGGTGATCTGTCCGATGAGGGGCACATTGGCCGGCATGGGCGCCTGGCGCGCGCGCTCGGTCTCGGCGGCCAGCGCCGTGAACTCGTCGAGCGTGAAGCCGGTAGCCGCGAGGATCTTCGAGATGCTTTCCGTGCTCGGCCAGCGCGGCCGTCCCTCCGGCGTGAACCGCTTGGACGGATTGAAGGCCGTGGGATCGAGGCCCGCTAGACGCGCGAGGCCGGAAGGCGACAGCTCCTTGTGACGCGCAAGCGCATCGATCGCGTTCCAGATCCACGCATGGGTGAGGATCGTTGCGGTCGGGCTCATTCAAACACGCCTAGAAGATGACCTCAGGGGATCTACTCCTGATTGGACCAGGGACAACGCGCGCATCTCGACGAGCGGCTATAAGGTGCACGAGAGCAAATCCTGTGCCGGCAAACGTGCACCACGTAGTCCATGCAGGCGTTAAGAGGTGGAGAACTTTGAGCCCATGGTTGACGCCGCGATAATGACTTACAAAATCTGTACCGGGAATGAATGGCGTCAACTACTGGAAAGTGGGAGATTTTTGGGCTCTCCGGACGATTTACGCGACGGTTTCATTCACCTCAGCGGGCCTGACCAAGTCGCACGCACGGCGGCGAAATTCTTCGCCGACCGGACCGACCTCATGCTGCTGACCGTTAACCCTGACAGACTCGGGGGCGCGTTGCGTTGGGAGGTTTCGGGGAGTGGAGCCACCTATCCACACCTTTATGCGCCGCTGACGCTCGAGGCGGTCGTGGCGGCCGTACCTTTGCGCCTAGGCCCCGACGGCCACCACGTCCTTCCTGCGGAGCTCGGTTGATGTTCAGTGCCCTTACGCAACTTGCGAGGCCGGCGCTCCTCGCGCTCGATCCGGAGACGGCACACGAGACGACACTCAAGGCGCTGGAGCTCGGGCTCTATCCCGCCGACCGCAGTGTCGATCCGCCGACACTCGCATCACGCCTCGGCGAGCTGAGGCTCACCAATCCGATCGCTGTTGCCGCCGGTTTCGACAAGGATGCGCGCGTCCCCGATGCGGTGCTCGGTCTAGGCTGCGGCTTTGCCGAGATCGGTACGGTGACGCCGCTCGCCCAGCCCGGCAATCCGAAGCCGCGCATCTTCCGTCTGCCGACTGCGCACGGCGTGATCAACCGCCTCGGTTTCAACAACGGCGGCCATATCGCGGCGCTCACGCGGCTGAAGGCGCGCGCACGGCGCGGCGGCATCGTCGGCGTGAACATTGGCGCCAACAAGGATGCGACTGACCGCACTGGCGACTACGTGAAGGGCATTGCCACGTTCTACGACGTCGCGAGCTACTTCACCGTCAATATCTCCTCACCCAACACGCCGGGCCTGCGTGACCTGCAGGCACCGGCCGCGCTCGACGAGCTGCTTGGCCGCGTCATGGAAGCCCGCGCGCAGCAGATGACCGCCGGCAAGCCGCGCCGACCGATCGTCGTGAAGATCGCACCGGACGTTGCGGAAGAGGATATCGCCGCCATCTGCGAACGCCTCATGGCACACAACGTCGACGCGATCGCTGCCACGAATACGACCCTCGCGCGCCCCGGCGTCGGTCACGATCCAATGGCGAAGGAAGCCGGCGGCCTTTCGGGCCGGCCGCTCTTCCATCGCTCGACGGCCATGCTGGCGCGCGTCTTCCAGGCGACGGGCGGAAAGGTGCCGCTAATCGGCATCGGCGGCATCGACAGCCCGGAAAGCGCACTCCAGAAGATGGAAGCCGGAGCCTCCCTGCTCCAGCTCTACACCGGCCTCATCTACGAGGGCCCGAGCCTGATCGGCCGCATCAAGCAACACCTCGATGCGACGTGCCGCGCGCGCCGCCTCGCGAATATCTCCGAGCTTGTAGGCACGCGCGCCGCGGAATGGGCCGCAAAGCCGCTCGATGGTTGAGGCTCAGGCCCTCTCGGGAAACGACATCCGCACCAGCCTCGGCATGAACACGAGCAGCGAGACCGTGCGCGCCACGTAGAAGAGCATGTAGGCCGCCCAAAGTCCGTGATTGCCGTAGCGCGGTGCAAGCAGCGCCCAGGCCGCGAAAAACGGAATGATGCTCAGCACCATCGTATTGCGCATTTCGCGCGTGCGCGTTGCACCCGTGAAAATCCCATCGAGTTGAAAGCACCACACACCGAGCATCGGCGCGATCGCGGCCCAGCCGAGATAGACACCGGCCGCCTGCTGTACCTCCACGCTCTTGGCCGTCAGCGCGACGATGGCCGGGCCGGCAAACCACAGGCCACTGCCGATCACCACCGCCAACACGCCGGCCCATTCGGTCGACAGGAATACGGCCCGCCGGAAGGAGCCTTTGTCGCGCGCGCCGACCGCGCGCCCGACCAGCGCCTCGGCCGCAAAGGCAAAGCCGTCGAGCAGATAGACCATGATGTGGATCAGCGTCATCAGGATCGCATTGGCGGCGAGGATCACGTCTCCGCCGGCTGCCCCCTGCGCGGTGAAGAACATGATCGCCGTGTAGTGGCCGATCGCCCGGATGGTGAGATCGGCGTTGATGCCGAGCGAGCGCTTCATCTTCAGCCAGTCGAGCCCGTCGGCCAGAGGCGCCGACGCGCCCATCTCGCGGGCGATCCTCAGCGCAATGGCGAGCCCGACGAACGCGCCGGCCCACTCGGCGATCAGCGCCGCGTAGCCGACGCCCGCGACGCCCCCGCCGAGCCAGAGCACGAACAGAATGGCCAGCACCATGTTCAGCACGTTGATCATGAGCTGGACGGCGAAGGAGACGCCGGCGCGGCCAAGTCCGATGTACCAACCGAGGAGCGCGAAGTTGATGAGTCCGGCCGGTGCCGCCCAGATCCGGATGGCAAAGTAGGTCTGCGCGGCCGCTTCCGCTTCGCGAGAAGGCCCGATCAGCCAGAAAGCCGCGGCCGCGATGGGCCCCTGCAGGACCACCATCACAAGGCCGAAGAACACGGCGACGCCGAGAGCCCGCAGCAGATGGCCGGCAATTTCCCGGTTGTCGCGAGCGCCATAGGCCTGCGCCGTGAGCCCCGTCGTCCCCATGCGCAGAAAGCTGAACGTCCAGTAGAGGACGCTGAAGATGACACCGCCGATGCCCACGGCACCGATCAGGTGCGCCTCGCCGAGCTGGCCGACGACAGCCGTATCGACGTAGCCGATCAGCGGCACCGTCGCGTTGGACAGGGTGATGGGTACCGCGATCTTGAGCAGGCTTGCGTGCGTGACGCCCTCGCCCGACGCCTCGGCCCTCTGGGGCTCGCTCATGCAGAGGACATTTCCCCGATGGCCCTCTCGGCCCCGCTCATCGGCGATCGCCGTCCGGCTTGTTCGAGAACATACCGAGCAGCCGGACGATGAGCCAGATCGGGACGACGACCACGGCCCCGACCAGGAACCACCGGATCACCGTTTCCACCCACGTGAATCCGAGCTCGGAGAGCCGCTCGATCAAGCGGCGGATATGATAGAGGATCTCGTCCGGCCGGATATTGAGCGCCGAGAGCACGATCCCGACGATGATCGAGATCACGACCAACCGAAGGATGACGGCGGCCGGGTTGCCGCCGAAAAGGCGATTGCGATCCATTCGGGCTCTCCCGCACCTCGCGAAACGGTCCGCCACCTGAAAGGTGGCTGGCGGACACATCTATCGCGCCGGACCGTCCAGGCAAGCGCAATGTCCTCCAGGGCGCCGGACTCCTGCCCCCAGAACCGAATTTCCTGGCATCCCGCACCTAAATCCCACGAGAAAGGCGTGGTGCGACAGTAATTTTCTTGTTCTGGACAAGCCTTTGTGGCAGGGAACACGCTGTCGGGCGCAGGGGATCGCATTTCATTGATCCCTTTTCTCGACCCAGGTGCCGTTTGATTCACTCGTTGAACGAGTAGCCCGCTTCCCCCTGCGCTCATGTGGATTCGCCGCCCTCACTGCGGAGGCTGCGGCGTGACCGAATGCAGTGACGGAGGTTCTTGTTGCACCCCACGACCTTTGCTGAGCTCGGGCTCAGCAGCAAAGTGCTCGCCGCCATAGAGGCTGCGGGCTATGCGTCGCCGACGCCTATTCAAGCCCAGGCCATTCCCATTGCCGTGACCGGCAGAGATGTCCTGGGCATCGCCCAGACCGGCACCGGCAAGACGGCCTCGTTCACGCTCCCGATGATCACGCGCCTCGAGACGGGACGCGCACGCGCACGCATGCCGCGTTCGCTCATCCTGGCGCCGACGCGAGAGCTTGCCGCCCAGGTGGCCCAGAGCTTCGAGAAGTACGGCGCCAATCACAAGCTTTCCGTCGCGCTGCTCATCGGCGGAGTCTCGATGGACGATCAGGTGCGCAAACTCGACCGCGGCGTCGACGTGCTGATCGCAACGCCGGGACGCCTGCTCGATCACTTCGCACGCGGCCGCGTGATGCTCATGGGTGTCGAGATCCTGGTCATCGACGAAGCCGACCGGATGCTCGACATGGGCTTCATCCCCGACATCGAGAAGATCTGCAAGCTGCTCCCGCCGCGCCGGCAGACGCTCTTTTTCTCCGCGACCATGCCACCCGAGATCACGCGGCTCGTCGATCAGTTCCTCAAGGATCCGGTGCGCATCGAAGTTGCGCGGCCGGCCACGACGGCGAAGACGATCACGCAGACCTTCAAGTTCTGCGACTCCCTGGATGATCGCGACAAGCGCGCCACGCTGCGCGAATTGCTGCACACCCTCGACGTCAAGAACGCGATCATCTTCTGCAATCGCAAGCGCGACGTCGCGATCCTGCTGAAGTCGCTCGTGAAGCACGGCTTCAGCGCCGGCGCAATCCATGGCGATCTCGATCAGACAACACGCATGGCGACGCTCGATGCTTTCCGCGAAGGCCGCATCCAGCTCCTCGCCGCATCCGATGTCGCCGCGCGCGGCCTCGACATCCCCGATGTCAGCCATGTGTTCAACTACGACGTCCCGTGGCAGGCGGATGACTACGTGCACCGCATCGGCCGCACCGGACGCGCCGGCAAGCACGGCAATTCCGTTACGATCGTTACGCCTGATGACGTCAAGGCGATGAGCGCGATCGGCAAGCTGATCGACGAGGAACCGAAGTGGATCGGCGAGGCGCCGGACGCGGAAACCATGGCCGAAGGTATGAAGCGCCGTGGCCGTGGCCGTCGCGGCGCCAGTTCCGATCGTGGCGGTCGCGATGCGCGCGGAAAGGGCGACGGACGGCGCGAACGCCGCAGCCGTGATCGCGGCCCGCGTCCGCAGCGCGAAGCTGAGATCGGTTCCGCCAACGGCGCGGAAGCTGAGGTTGCGGATGCGCCGCAACATGCTCATGGCGGTGGCGAAGAGCGCAGTCGCCCCCGGCGCGAAGAGCGGCCGCGTGAAGGGCGTCGCGAGGAGCGCCGTGACGGGCCGCGCCAGGGCGGGCGCGGCGAGCGTGAGGCAAAGCCTCAGGCTCAGCAGCAGAAAACGCGACCGCAAGGGCGGCCGCACGAGGAGGCTTCTCCGCGAAAGGATGAGGCGGCGCCACGAACGGGTGAGGCGCGCGAACGCAAGCCCGTCGCCTTCGGTCTCGACGAGAACGTGCCGGCATTCCTGCGCCGGCCCGTGCGGATTGCCGGGCGGTAGCCGGGAGCACAATCCGCGACTCATCTCCGAGGAACAAAAAAAAAGCCGCGTCGCCGCGGCTTTTTTCGTGCGCCTGCTCTCACGAGCGCGGAAGGATCAGATCGCTTCCTTGAGCTCCTTGGCCGCGCGGAAGGCAACCTTCTTGCTGGCCTTGATCTTAATGGCTTCGCCGGTCGCAGGATTGCGGCCCATGCGAGCGGGGCGCTTGCGCACCTGGAGGATGCCGAGGCCGGCGAGGCGAACGCGCGAGCCCTTCTTGAGGTGCTTGGTGATCATCTCGACGGTCTGCGTCAGCATCTCGAGCCCCTGCTTCTTCGGCAACTCGTGCGCCTCCGCCAGTGCCGTGCCGAGATCACGCATCGTCACCGTGACCACTTTAGCCGGTGCGGACTTCGCCCCCGCCTTGCTCGCCGCTTTCGCCATGTGTGCCTCCTTGGTTCAACTTCAGTATCTAGTGCGCAAAGCACCATTTAGATCGGCCATCCGGACCTCGGGCGCTCGTCTCCCCGCTGCAGGGCGGCCACTCGATCGGCCGCGGCAGCATTCGTGAGTGAGCCCGCCGGGCCTCCGGTCCAGCTTTCTGCTCGTCGCCAGGAACCGCCGAAATAAGGGCACTTCTTGCCTCATCCGTTCGGTCCTCTGGCTGCGCGGTGCCGGATTGCATGACACATCGCGACTCACGCGCAGAGCAGCCGGATAACGCATGTTGAGGATGATGGGAAAGCAAAAACAGCACGAAAATGGGGGTTTTCGGCACTTCTTGGTCGATTTGCCGCGCTGATTGGCGCTTTGCCCGTGCATGGCGTGCCCGTAAAGCGCTCCGCAGGAGGTTTGGCGGGCACGCCGGGGCTTTCCAAGATGCCTGCGGATCCAGGCCCGAATGCCCGGAGGGACGACCTTCATCGAACCTCCGCGGCAGTCACATCTCTGGCGTCTCCCGTATGGCCTCGCCGGCCCGCAGCTTGTTGACACGTTGGGCGGCTGTCTCTAAACCAGCCGCGAACCCAAGGTTCGCCTTTTGGGGTCGCCTTCGGGGCCGTAGCTCAGATGGGAGAGCGCTGCAATCGCACTGCAGAGGTCAGGGGTTCGATTCCCCTCGGCTCCACCAATTGCTCGCAGAACATGTAGATCGCTGATTTTATTGCTTGATTTTTGTTCGATTCTTCGCGCGCGACGGCGGCGCCTACAAGCTTCCACACAATAGCCTATTGAATGCTCCGTCAATCCCGGTTCGCTTCCGGTTGGGTGAAACGGGATGATGATTGCGCTCGGCGTTGAAAAATACCTGCCCTACCTCGATGGGCACGACATGACACATGAGCAGAAGACCGACTGCATCAACGCGCTTCAGAAATTTGCGCAAACGTTCGTCGATGAGGCATGGGATTTTGATCCGAAGAATCCGATCCATGTCCACATTCAGAAATGTGCTGAAGAGCTGAAGGACAATCGTTCTCGCCAGAACTCGAACGGTACCTGAGCGAGCTTGAAAGACTGTGGTTCGCGAGGCTCCGCTGCCACGCCCTCGGAAGGCCAGTAGGAGGCTAAGAGAGCCGGCATCATGATGCCTGACTTCGAACGGGACGGCCCGTTCAGGCGGCTCGGCAATCAGCTCGACCTCCTCATCCTTCGTACCCTTCAAGCAAGAGGGGCGCTGCGGCCTTTGGAGTTCGTGGCTTCAGGTGACTTCCCCATCGATCCATGACCTGTTGCGCCGTTCGACTGCGCGCACCTTGTCGTCATCTGCGAGCGGCCGAATGATCGATGGCGGCAGCGATATCATCGCCCGTTGGAAGGTTCTTCCTTCTGTGTGTCACAGACATCACGAAAGGGCGTGCCTAGATTGAGCGCGCACGCGGCGCTCGTAAGCAGCGATCATAGATCGCACCACTCGCTTCCAATAGCCGATCGAGCAACTGATCGACCTTTGCGCTCGATGTCGCGCAAGATCTCCTGAGCGTTGTGAGTAGGGCCTCGAGCTCGCCCTCGACAGTCTCCTTACGAAAAGATTTCCGCGCTTCTGGACGCCCCTTCGTATCGCACAGGTAGTAGCCGTACCTGCGGCTCCGTCCCTTGGACCAACAAGCGGTAATCGCTTCACCACAGCAGGCACAGGCAACAAAGCCGCGCAAAGGAAAGCCGCGACTGAGGTCTTTGCGTGTCGGTGCCTTTACCGCGCCCCGTAT
>DATMRT010000132.1:0-24789 GCA_035565975.1 Hyphomicrobiaceae bacterium | reverse complement strand
CGACGTTCGGATACTGCGCGACCGGCAGCAGCGGGATCGCGATCGCGCCGGCGATCATGATGAAGATGGCAACCACCCAGGCAAAGATGGGCCGGTGGATGAAAAAGCTCGGCATGGCTCTGATCTTTGATCTTTGTGGCTGCTGCTGAAATCGCGCGTGCTGCGATTATTTCTGCTTTTTGGCGCCCGCGGCGGGGGCGGCGCTCGAGTCCTTCCAGGGACGCGGCACGACGTTCGCCCCGGGACGGAGCTTCTGGAAGCCCTCGACCACCACCTGCTCGCCGGCCTGGATGCCATTCTCGATCACCCAGCGATTGCCGATGATCCGGCCCGTTGTCACGTTGCGGAGCTCCGCCGTCTTGCCGTCCTTGGCGATGTAGACCTGCGAGCGGCCGCTGCCGTCGCGCTGAACGGCCTGCTGCGGAACGGCGATGACGCCGCGCTGCGTACCCTGCTGGATCACGACGCGGACATACATGCCCGGAAGCAGATCGCCATCCGGATTCGGGAACTCGCCGCGCAGAGTCACCTGGCCGGTGAGCGCGTCGACAGCGGCCTCCGAGAACAACAGGCGCCCGGTGCGCTCATAGGGCGTGCCATCGTCGAACAGGAGCCTCACGGGAGCCTCACCCGGCTTATCGCTCGCGATCTCGCCCGAATTGATCCCTCGCCGCAGACGCATGAGTTCGTTCGCGGACTGCGTGAAGTCTGCGTAGACGGGGTCGAGCTGCTGTATGGTCGCGAGAATGTCGGCGGCGGAGGTCCCAACGAGCGCGCCCTCTGTGATCAGTGCGCGCCCGATGCGGCCGGTGATCGGCGCGCGGACATCCGAGTAGTTCAAGTTGAGTTCGGCGGCGGCGAGATTGGCCTTGGCCGCGGCGACGTCGGCGTCGGCCTGGGCGAGGGTGGCGGCCGCGGTCTCGTACTGCTGGGCGCTGCTGATGTCACGCTGCCGCAAGGCGGCCTGCCGGTCGGCATTCAGCCGCGCAATCTGCTGAGCGGCTTCGGCGCGCTGGAGCGTCGCCCGCGCGCTGTCGACCTGCACTTTGAAAGGCGCAGGATCAATCCGGTACAGAACATCGCCCTCCTTCACGATGGAGCCCTGCTCGAACACCCGCGCGACGACGATGCCCGAGACCCGCGGCCGCACCTCGGCGATGCGTGTCGGCGCGATTCGTCCCGGGAGCTCGTTCAGGATGGGCACGTCCTCCGGCGCCACCGTGAGGACACTTACGGGCACCGGCATATTCGGCGGCATCTGCGCTCGCAGCGGCGCGACAAACAAGGCGCTTGCGACGGTTATCGTCGCGGTCAGCAGGGCGACCGTGCTCTTGAGAATCTCAGGCGAGGGCATATCAAGCTTCCTGGAGTTTCGAAATGAAGGGGCGCGGTCGCCCCCGATGAGGCTAGCGCTTTTCGGGTTGGGTTGAGGGGGCCGGTTTCAAGAGGGCGCGGATGTCCTCGATGAGCTGATCTCGCTCGGCGTCAGGCCACTTGAAGAAGCCGAAGGCTTCGATGAGCTTCAGTCCCTCGATGGCGAGAAACATGACCTTGGCCCGGCGTGGGTCTGAAGCGGTCTTCTCGACATCGGCGACGAACTCGGCGAGCGAGTCGTGTATCACAGCTCGCAAGTCATTGTGCTGATTAAGTGCGACGGCAAGATCAAGGGCAACATCGCGATCGAATGTGGAATCCCCCTGTTCTGTCGCTTCGATCAGCCCGAGAATGGCCGCATCCGGCTTGTCGCCCTGCTGATCGACGAAGGAACGTATTCGCGCTGTTTCCGTTGCGACGCGATGCTCGATCACAGCCTTGATGAGGGCCTGCTTGGTCCGATAGTCGTAGAGCACGCTGGCCTTGCTGATCCCGGCTTCGGCCGCGACCGCGTCAAGGGTTAGGCGTGTCGCACCTTCGCGCGCCACCACCCTTCCGGCGGCCTCGATGACGTCATTCCGATCGATCGTTCGCGTGCGCGCCATGTCGGAGCCTATTTATAACCAGCCGGTTGGTTATTAATTTGCCAGGCCCGGGTCAAGTCACGTTCCGATGATCACAGATGGTGGAATGGTAGGGGACGACCTCAGCGCCGCAGCGCGACCGTGCCCCGGGTGAAGCTCTCGACATAGTCGAGCAGCTTGTCGGCGGCGGCCATGGCGCGCGCGCCATGGCCCTTGGCGATCGCGCGGGCCTCATCCGCATGGAGGCGCGCGCACTTCGGCAGATCGGCAGCCTCCTTGTAGTGCAGGTACCAGAAGCGTCGCGAATGCCCGTTGAGGAAGCGCATGGACCGCGAGGCGTATTCGTTGTGCGCCGCCTCGATGAGTAGCCCGTTCATCTCGCGGTCGAGACGCATGAAGGCGATGTCATCGTTGGCGTTGGCGGCGACAACCATGCCGTCGGCAAGGGCCAGGAAGCGCGTCCGCTCGGCGTCGGTCGCGCGCTCCGCGCTGGTGCGCGCGAGCAGGCGCTCGAGTTCGCGGCGGACTTCGAGCACGAGGAGTTGGCGTCGCGGGTCCGTGTCGGTAACGATGATCGCCTTGCGCGGCAGCACCTGCACGAGTCCTTCATGAGCGAGCCGCTGCAAGGCCTCGCGCACAGGCGTGCGGCCGATGCCGATCTCATTGGCAAGGGCCTGCTCCGAAAGCACGGCGCCAGGTGCAAGCTGCAGCGTGACGATCATCTCCTCGAGCCGGTTGTAGGCCTGCTCGGTCAGCGTCTCCACTCTGACCATGGGAGCCGTCGCGGGCACATTCCTCAACAGCACGCTCGTCATGGAGTGGCTCGGTCCTGCACGCCTGGGCACATGTCAGCGCGGCGTCTTGGAGGGCATGTCGCCCTTCTTCACGCCCGCCTCGGGAAAGATCCACATGGCGACGACGGCGAACACGGCAAAGGCGATGACGAACCACGGCGGCACGCCCTTGCCGATCGCGGCTTCCCAATAGGCGAAGGCGAGGGCAGCAACCAGCGTGACGATCGAAACGATGGCTTTGACGTCGTTCGGCATGATCGCCTCAATAGTTGCCCATGGCGACCGCGGCGGCCTCGTCCGGACGCTTCGGCGTGCCGCGCAGGTCTTTCTTGAGGTGGCTCGTGTCGTAGCCGTTGAACACATGACCGGCAAGGCCGCGATCGAGATCCGATGTGCCGAAGAACCAGTCGGCGATCGGGAAGGTGAGGTTCATGTTCACCTCCATCATCAGCCGCGCGTTGTGATGCGCCGTGTGATGGCGGCGGAGCGTATTGACGAACGGACAGTTGCGCACGAACCAGTTCTCGTCGACATGGCAGCAGAAGTGCATGAACTCATAGATGAGGTACATGCCGGTCGTCGTGCACATGAAGAGCCAGCCGACGTTGGCCGAGAACAGATGGCCGAGGATGAGCCCGCCGGGAATGGACATCAAAATGAAGACGACGAGCGCATAGGGCGGGAAGACCGTGACGCGCCAGTCCTTGTGATCGCGGAAGCGCATTTCCTCGTCGGTGAAGAACTGGTGGTGATTGAGCGTGTGGCGCTCGTAGACGGCGCGCAGGCCCTTGATGTTGATCGGCCGGTGCATGACGTACTTGTGCACGAACCACTCGAAGACGTTCGTGAAGAGGAACGTGATGGGGATCGTGGTCAGCTCGAGCCACGTCGGCGCGTGGATGTGCTGGAGGTAGATGTAGAAGGCCGCAGCGCCCATCACGTAGATGATCGCGATGTGCAGGTAGCCGTCATAGAAGCCCATGATCCGGTCGCGGTACTGGGCCCGAAATTGCTTCTGGCGTTCCGTGATCATTGTCCCACCTCCCGTAGTTTCGGGCCTGTCAGAGCACCGCTCGCCGTCAGCGACATCTCGCAATCGCGCGCGGCACGTAATACACGAGTGATATATCATGACCTTCGCCGTGGCTATAGGCCAGCGAAGGCGGCTTGGTGTGAGGTGCGCGCTTCGAATTCGCCCAGTGCGCCGTGCATGGGGGCAGAACGCCATGGACCGCTTGGCAACTTGTGGACATCCGCTTCAATGATCTGATTCGCTTGCTAAAATCGTCGCTGCGCTTGAGCGATTGTGGCGTCAGTGCGTTGACAGTGTGGCGGGACTGAGGAAGCATCGCGCTGGCTGATGCGCAAGCAGGCACATATTGCGGGTGCTGCATGAGGAGGAGCGAGCCGTGTCCCACTCGACGAACTCGGTTTCCGGATCTAAGCCGCGTGGCGCCGAGCTCACTCGCAGAAGTCTCGTCGCTGCGGCCGGACTATTGGTGACACTGGGACCTGCGGCTGCGGGCAGGGCATTGGCGAACGGCCCGAGACCCGGCCCGAGCTGGAATTGGTGGTGGAGTCCGCCGAGACCGCCGGGGCCTCCTCCTCACCATCACCACCACCATGATCACGATCACTCCCACGACGATTCACACAAGTGCCTGCTCGTCGGCACGCGACTGCGGACACCACGAGGCGAGGTGCCGGTCGAGGCGTTGAAGATCGGCGATCTCGTTGTGACCAACGACGGCACGGCGAAGGCCATTCGCTGGATCGGCAGGACGGTGTTTGATCGCAGCGGCCAGACGCCGTGGATGGAAGGCGTGCGCCCTGTCCGCATCGCGAAAGATGCGATCGGTGCCGGCCTTCCGCATCGCGACCTGTTCGTGTCGCGGGGGCACTTGCTCTACTTGAATGGCGTCCTCATTCCGGCGGGTGATCTGGTCAATGGTCGGACCATCACGATCGTGCACCCGGATACGGATCGCCTCGAGTATTATCACATTGAGCTCGATCGCCACGATGTGCTGCTCGCGGAAGGCCTCCCTTGTGAGAGCCTGCTTGCCTCCGCAGAAAGTCGCGGCACCTTCGGTAATGCAGGAGAGCAGCCCGACCTCGCTGCGAGCCTGCCGGCGGCTGCCATGGCTCTCTGTGCGCCGCTCGCGGCTCAGAATGGCGGCCGCAGTGCGCTGAGATCACGTTTGAGGAGCGCTCTGGCTCCGGTCATCGATATTCGTCACGCGGCCGACATCGCCCGCGATGACATTGAAGCGCGTGCCTATTCGGCGAAGGCGGTGTGAGCCGCCGTTGCATCTGTTTGCCCGGCGCGCGCCGGCCGCGAGGTCGGTGCGTCTGCATTTCGGGATAGAGATTCGTTTCCGCGCCGTTCGGTATGGGGTACCTTGGGACTGGTGGGGTCTTGTCCCAGATGAGGGAAGGCTTGTTCGCGTTGGAGATGTCGGCGCATAAGAGTTACGGCTTCATGCGCGCGTGCGTTGTGCTCGCGCTCGCAAGTGGGGCACTCGTGGCCGTCGCTTTCGCCTTGAGTGCTGAAGCAGCCGAGATCCGGACGGTCCGTGGCCAGGTGCTGATCAATGAGGGAGCCGGCTATCGGGTGATCGAGGGCGCCGTGCGCTTGAAGGCCGGCGATGCAGCCATGGCGGCTCCGCAGGGCCTGGGCAGCCTCTCGTACGACGACGGCTGCACGATCGACGTCAGGCCGGGCACGATCGCCTGGATCGGAACTCGGTCGCCCTGCACCGCAGACGAGGATCGCGATCCATCGCGGGATCCTGTGCCGGTCCTGCAACCGCGCGTCAAATTCGACCCGAATTGGCTGAGGGATGGCGCCGCGCTGATCGACGGCCGCAAACCGGCGGCTGGGCCCTGATCGCTGATACGCCGCCGCCGGGCGCGCTGGGGAGGCAGACTCCTGTCGAAGACAAAGAGATCTTCCCGCAGCCGGGCGCCGGCGCCGATCACGCCGTTCTTCGCTGTGGCGACGGCCTATTTCCTGGCCTGTCTTATGCTGGGCGGGGGCACGCGCGCCGGATTCTTCTCCGACGTAGCGCTGCAGATGCTGGCTGTTCCGCTTCTCCTCTGGGCGGCATGGCGCCTTATCGAGCTGCCGCCTGACGCAGGGCGCAAGCAGGGGCGGATCGCCATCCTCGTTTGCCTGTTGGCGGCGGCCATTCCGCTCGTGCAATTGGTGCCGATGCCGCCTGCGCTATGGACGGCATTGCCCGGCCGGGCCGATTTCGTCAGCGCGCTAGAGGCGGCCGGGCTCGAGCCTGGTTG
Source organism: Hyphomicrobiaceae bacterium (assembly GCA_035565975.1). GTDB lineage: Bacteria > Pseudomonadota > Alphaproteobacteria > Rhizobiales > Hyphomicrobiaceae. The sequence continues at coordinate 18,740 of DATMRT010000132.1, read as the reverse complement.
GCGGCCGATCAGCGTGTCGCCGCGGGGAACGTGGCTCAGTGCGATTGCCCTTCTGCCGCCTGCTGCGGTGTTGCTATGCGCCGCGCAGCTTGGCTACGCGGAAAGGCGACGCATCGCGATTGTGCTTTTGGCATTCGGCATGGTCGCCGCCGCATTAGGTTTGCTTCAGGTGGCGCAGGGCACCGCGAGCCCGCTGCGGTTTTATGCCTTCACGAACGCCACTGAAACGGTCGGCTTCTTTGCCAACCGCAACCACCACGCGGCGCTGCTCTACGTGCTGGTGCCGATCGCGGCAGCCATGTCCATCGCAGCCGTGATCCGCACGCAAGCGGCGGGCTCCATTCGATCGCGCCGCGCAAGCCCGCATTTGATTGTCGCCATGCTCGGCCTCGCCGCGCTCGTTGTCCTTGTCGCCGCGCAGGCCATAACGAGGTCGCGCGCCGGGATTGGCCTGACTCTTGTCGCGCTGCTCGGCTCGCTCGCCATGACGTATGCCGGGCGGTTTTCCGGGGTTTCTCCGAGCTCGAAGACGCCCGACAACACCGCGACGCGCACCGGGAGACGACTTCTGATCGCGGCATTCGGGCTCGCGGTGCTCATGGCCACGCAATTGGCGTTCCATCGTGTCCAGACTCGGTTTGCTTCAGGCCCCTTGGAAGATGGACGGGTCCTGCTGGTGCGAACAACGATAGAGGGGGCGCGCGCCTTCATGCCTTTCGGCTCGGGGATGGGCACGTTCGTGCCGGTCTACAAGGCTTTCGAGAGGCCCGTGGATGATTGGGGCGCGTTCATCAATCGTGCTCACAACGATTATCTCGAGCTATGGCTCGAGGCGGGCCTGATCGGGATCGTGGCGATGATCGTGGCGCTCGGCTGGATCGCGGCGGCTTGTGTGCGTGTCTGGCGGAGCGGGCTGCCAGGAGCCGGCCAAAGGGACAGTTTGCTCGCCTGCGCCGCAACGCTCGTGCTCTTTTTACTGCTGATGCACTCGATGGTGGATTATCCCTTGCGGACCACGGCGCTCATGGCTGTGTTTGCTTTTGCAGCTGCGCTCGTCCATGCTCCTTTGGGAGCGGAGGCTGTCTTGTCTGCGCGCTCCTCCGAGCCTGCGGAGCGGCGGAAAAACGCCCGGCCGCGTTCCCTCGAACCGGAGCCTGACGCCATGGCGGAACCGCAGTCCGACGGCGCACGCTTTGCCCCGCTTCCCCCGCGAACTGACTGGCCGGTTGCCTGGCGCAGACCGGGCCGCCCGGACCGCCCTCCCATGCCGAAGCTGCCGGGCTCGGTGCGGACTGATGATCGGGATGAGTCCGAGAAACGCTGAGCCACTATGAATTCGGCAGCGATTCCTGGCGCCAAAGGGCCGGGACCATTACTGATCCCGGCCCTTTGGCGCCTCCACGATGTCGGTATTTGCGCGGTTACGGCTTCGTTTCGGTTCTGCCTTCCGACGAAACATCAGAAATCAGATTCTCCCACGCGGACACCGCGAAGGGGAGATCGTACGCGCGCTCCAGGAGCGCTCTCGCACGTCGGCCGTACTCGAGGGCCAGTTGAGGATCCGCCGCCAGGGACAGGATGGTGCGCGCCAAGCCCTCACTATCGCCGGCGGCAACGACAAAGCCCGTCTGGGTGCGCGTGAGAATGCGTCCGATCTCGCCTTCCGGGTCGCCGATGAAAATGGCCGGCCGTCCGGCCGCGGCAATGCCGTAGTACTTGCTCGGGACGACGAGCCCTTCGAGCCCCGGATGCAGGGTAATCAGATGGACGTCGGGGACCGAGAGGCTCTCCGCCAATTGCTCGCGCGGCTGGTAGGCATGGAAATGCGCGCGCACATTGTGGCGCTGACGAACCTCGTCGCGAAGCACGCCCATTTTTGCGCCGCCGCCGACGAACAGCCATGCGATCGGCTTGCCGGATGCCGGCTGCCGGACCGGCGACGCGCCCACGGCCATGCGCAATGCGCCTGCATGCCCGGCAATGCCTGCCTCGGTGAGGGCCATGGCATCGATCATGGTCGCGATATCGTGGGCGCGCCCGAGATTGCCCGAGTAACCGACGACAAAGGTATCGTCGAGGCCCCACGCCTGCCGCAGTCCGTTGGCCTCCGCGGGAACAGGCCGCACGACTTTGCCGTCCGCCCAGTTGGGGATGGCCCGAACCCGCTCGGGAGGGACGCCCGTGCGGCGGACCACATCCGCCATGCGCTCGCCGATCACTACATTCAAGATGGACTTGCGGAGTACGCGGTCACGCCAGCGGCGCAGCGCGGAGAACAGGATGCGCCACACGAGCGCCTTTCCCACCCCGAGCTCGATTGCGACTTCAGGAAAGATGTCCTGCAGCCAGTTCACCTGACGCGCGCCGCGTAGCCGGGCGACCGGCATCGTCACCAGACCAAGGAGGGGGGGATCCGTCTTGGCGACGATTACGTCGCCACGGCGTGCCGCCAGCAGCAACGCCCAGGCCGTTGCGAGATAGAATGTGACGTAGTCGATCGCGCGGCCTGCCAAGCCGGCCCGTCCGAATCTCGTCGTCGGAACCCTGACGATGTCGACGCCGCGGACGGTCTCGCGCCTCGGATAACGCGCGAGAGGGTCCTCGTATCCGAGGCGTGACGTCACGACGGTGATCCGGTGTCCGCGCTTGGCGAGCGCGAACGCGAGATCCGAGAGCATCTGGCTTGTCGCCGAGTGATCCGGATGGAAGTAGCGGTTGACGAAGAAAAGGCGCAACGAGGCGGCTTTCAACCGGCGCCGTGCTCCAGGAACCAGCGGTAGGTGTCGCGGATGCCGGTCTCGAGCGGTATCGACGCGCGCCAGCCGAGCGATGTGAGCAGGGAGACGTCAAGAAGCTTGCGCGGCGTGCCATCAGGCTTCGAGGTGTCATAGTCGAAGCGGCCGTCGAAGCCGACCGCGCGGGCGCAGATCGTGGCCAATTCCGCTATGGACACGTCCTCGCCGACGCCTACGTTCACATGGCCTTCGTCGTCATAGACCTTCATCAAGTGCACGAGGGCATCGGCGAGGTCATCCACGTGAAGGAACTCGCGCCGCGGCTTGCCTGTGCCCCACAGAACCACGCTCTCGGCGCGCGCGGTCTTCGCCTCGTGCATCTTGCGCATCAGCGCCGGCAGCACATGGCTCGAAGCGAGATCGAAGTTGTCGTTCGGTCCGTAGAGATTGGTTGGCATAGCGGATATGAAACGGCAGCCGTACTGGCGCCGATAGGCCTGCGCGAGCTTGATCCCAGCGATCTTGGCGATCGCATACCACTCATTCGTCGGCTCGAGCGGGCCGGTCAGCAGCGCTGCCTCGGTCATCGGCTGCGGCGCCAGACGCGGATAGATGCACGATGACCCGAGGAACAGGAGCTTCTCGACGCCGGCCTGACGCGCCGCATCGATGATATTCGCCTCGATCATGAGGTTGTCGTACAGGAACTCGGCCGGCCTCGTGTCGTTGGCCAGAATGCCGCCGACCCTGGCTGCCGCAACGAACACGGCTTCCGGGCGCTCGCGCATCATCCAGGCGCGGATGGCGCCCTGCTCTCTGAGATCGACTTCGCTGCGCGAGATCTCGAGGAGCGTGCAGCTCTCCGAGCGCAGCCGCCGCGTCAAGGCTGCGCCGACCATGCCTCGGTGACCGGCAACCCACACGCGCTTTCCGGCGAGCGCGAATGCCGTGGACGAAGCGCTAGCCATGGATGTCCTTTCGATCCTGATCGCGTGCGATCAGTTTCAGATCCTCGCGCACCATCTCGGCCACCATCTCGCGGAAGGAAATCGCGTGCCGCCAGCCGAGGCGATCGCGTGCCTTCGTCGCATCGCCCAGCAGCAGGTCGACCTCGGTCGGACGGAAGTACCGCGGATCGATCGCCACCAGCTCAGCACCGGTCATCGTATCGATGCCCTTCTCCTCAACGCCCTTACCGCGCCACTCGATGCGCCGGCCCACCATCTCGAAGGCGATCTCGACCAGCTCGCGCACCGAGTGCATCTCGCCGGTGGCGAGCACGTAGTCATCGGGTGTGTCCTGCTGCAGGATCCGCCACATGCCCTCGACAAAATCGCGAGCGTGACCCCAATCCCGCTTGGCGTCGAGATTACCGAGATAAAGCTTCTTCTGCAGGCCCATGACGATGGCGGCGACACCGCGGGTCACCTTGCGCGTTACGAACGTCTCGCCGCGGATCGGGCTCTCGTGATTGAAGAGAATGCCGTTAGAGGCGTGGAAGCTATAGGCCTCGCGGTAGTTGACCGTGATCCAGTACGCGTAGAGCTTCGCCACCGCGTAGGGGCTGCGCGGGTAGAACGGCGTCGTCTCATTCTGCGGCGTCGCCTGCACCTTGCCGTAGAGCTCCGAGGTCGAGGCCTGATAGAAGCGCACCTTCTCGCTGAGCCGGAGAATGCGGATCGCCTCGAGCAGACGCAGTGTTCCCATGGCATCGGCGTTGGCCGTGTACTCCGCCGTCTCGAAGCTCACCTGCACGTGGCTCTGGGCCGCGAGATTGTAGATCTCGTCCGGTTGCGTCTCCTGCACGATGCGGATCAGGTTCGTCGCGTCGGTCAGGTCGCCGTAGTGGAGATGAAACCGGGTCTCGCGCTCGTGCGGGTCGATGTACAGGTGATCGACACGGCCGGTGTTGAACGACGAGGAGCGGCGCTTGATGCCGTGAACTTCGTAGCCCTTGCCGAGCAGAAGCTCCGCGAGGTAGGCGCCATCCTGACCGGTGACGCCCGTGATGAGTGCGACCTTGCTGCTCATGCTCTCTCCGAGGATCGACAATAGCTCATGCGCGCGCCGGTCTGCCCGGACGCTTGGTGTTCGCGGCGGAAGTGCTTGCCATCTTAGCGGCCGTAATAGTCGCGATACCAAGCGACGAGGCGCGCGACACCATCCGTGACCGTGGTGTTCGGTGCGTAGCCGACCGCCTTCGCCAGCTCCGACACGTCGGCAAACGTGTCCGGCACGTCGCCCGGCTGGAGCGGCAGCATCTCTCGCACGGCTTTCTTGCCGAGGGCGCTCTCGATCGCCGCGATGAAGTCATCGAGCCGGACAGGTGAGCTGTTGCCGATGTTATAGATGCGGAACGGCGCATTCGAGATTGCCGGATCGGGCTTGCTGCTGTCCCAATTCGAGGCTGGCGTAGCGGGCTGATCCGAAGCGCGTATCACGCCCTCCACCACGTCATCGACATACGTGAAGTCGCGGCTGTGATTGCCGCGGTTGAAGACCTGAATGGGCCGGCCCTCGTCGATCGCCCGCGTGAAGAGGATCGGTGCCATGTCCGGCCGCCCCCAAGGCCCGTAGACGGTGAAGAAGCGCAGTCCCGTTGTCGGCAGGGCGAAGAGGTGGCTGTAGGAATGTGCCATGAGCTCGTTCGCGCGCTTGGTTGCGGCGTAGAGCTGAAGCGGATGATCGGCGTCATCGTGCTCGGAGAACGGCATCCGCGTGCTGGCGCCATAGACGCTCGAGGTCGAGGCATAGACGAGATGGGCCGTTCCGGCATGGCGGCATGCCTCGAGGATGTTCACGAATGCCACGAGGTTCGACTGCACGTAGTCGTGCGGATGGGTCAGGCTGTGACGGACGCCCGCCTGCGCCGCGAGGTGGATGACGCGATCGAAGTCGTGGGCGGCGAAGCACTCGTTTACGAGCGCGGCATCGGCGAGATCGGCACGCACAAAGGTCCACGCGCTGTTAACCCCGCCCGCCGCCTGATTGAGAATCGAAAGCCGGGCCTCCTTGAGCGCCGGATCGTAATAGTCGTTGACGACATCGATGCCGACCACCGTGTCGCCACGCTCCAGCAATCGCTTCGCGACATGGAAGCCGATGAACCCTGCGGCACCTGTGACGAGGATCTTCATGCGCTCAAGGTAGCACGGAAGCGCTGAGCCTGCAGGGACACCATAGCGCCGGTTCACAGTTCACGGCCGACAAGCCGGGGGACTTGCGTTTCAATTTGAAGACAAGAGGCGATCAAAATACGCAATGGTCTGCTGTAGCCCCTCGCGCAACGGCTTTTTCGGCTGCCAACCCAGATGCTTCTCGGCAAGCGTAATGTCGGGGCGGCGCTGCTTCGGGTCGTCCTGCGGCAGGGACTGGAAGGTGAGTTTCGATTTGGACCCCGTCATATCGATGGTGAGTTCAGCCAACTCGCGGATGGTGAACTCTCCGGGATTGCCGAGATTGATAGGCCCGGTGACCTCGGCGGGGCTGTTCATCAACCGCACAAAACCCTCGATCAGATCATCGACGTAACAGAAGGATCGCGTCTGGCCGCCGTCCCCGTAGATGGTGATCGGCTTGCCCTGCAGTGCCTGAACAATGAAGTTGGATACCACCCGGCCGTCATGGGGGTGCATGCGCGGCCCGTAGGTGTTGAAGATGCGGGCCACCTTGATCTCCAGTCTGTGCTGGCGGTGGTAGTCGAAGAACAATGTTTCTGCGCAGCGCTTGCCCTCATCGTAGCACGAGCGCGGGCCGATCGGGTTCACATGGCCCCAGTAGTCCTCGGTCTGGGGGTGCACGTGGGGATCGCCATAGACTTCGGACGTCGAGGCTTGCATCACTCTGCATTTGAGGCGCTTCGCCAGTCCCAGCATGTTGATCGCCCCGTGCACGCTCGTCTTCGTGGTTTGCACGGGATCGTGCTGATAGTGGATCGGCGAGGCGGGGCAGGCGAGATTGTAGATCTCGTCGACCTCGACATAGAGCGGGAACGTGATGTCGTGCCGCATCAGCTCGAATCGCGGATGCGCCAGGAGATGCTCGATATTGCGCTTCGCGCCGGTAAAGAAATTGTCGAGGCAGATGACGTCGTGACCATCGGCGATCAGCCGATCGCAGAGATGCGAGCCGAGAAAGCCAGCACCTCCTGTAATCAGGATGGTCTTTCGCGCGGACGCGGAACCATAGTCACCATTATCTTCAGCCTTGCTCCGCGCTTGCACCATTCTTCTCCATAGATACGCTCTACGCTCGCGGGTAAAGCTACCGCACTTCGGGTGAACGAGTCCCCGAAACCTCTACGCCACGTGTGCGCAACAAAACCGGTCCTTCCGGCGTGATTTCGGCGCGGCTTCGCGTAGCGTTGCCCCAATGTCATCGGCGCATGGGCTTACGGTCAGCCATTCGCGCGCAGTACCATCATTCCCAGGCGCGAGGCCAGAAGTCTTTGTGATCGCAGTGTATTTCGCGCACCCAGGGGATGGATCAAGCTATAGCCGGCGCGAACCTGCCTGCCGTCCGGGTCGCCGAGAGGCGAACGAGCCATTCCACATATCCTACTCGCCCACTGCACGCCTCTGAAGTCCGTGAAGATCCTGCCATGCCAGGCGCACGATTTCCCCATTGACGCGTTCACCGAAAATGACCAGCGGCAATGTTGCGGCCATGATCTTCAGATCGAGCAGGAAAGAGGCATGACGCACATACCACAGGTCGAGCGCGACCTTGTCCGCCACTGAAACCGTCCGGCCGCCGTAGACCTGTGCCCATCCCGTGAGACCCGGCCGCACGAGTAGGCGAGCCACGATCTCCGGCGACTGCTCTCTCGCCACCAATGGACGGGGCCCCACGAAAGACATGTGGCCGATAAGGATATTGAACAACTGCGGCAGCTCATCGAGCCGCGTCCGCCTCATGAACTTGCCGATGCGGGAGATGCGCGCATCATCAGGAATCCGCTGGCCGGCCGCATCATGCGACGGCCCCATGGTCCTGAACTTGAGGAGTGTAAAACGGGAGCCGCGGCGGCCCGGCCGCTGCTGCATGAACAGCACGGGCAGACCGACGTCGCAGGCGACAATCAGCGCTGTCAGCAAGATCACGGGCGCAAGCAGAACGATCAGGGCCAAAGCCACTGCCGCGTCGACAAGGCGCTTCGCGCGCCAATAAGGCCTGTGCAGCAACTGCTCGAAGGAGGCCTCTTGCTGAATGGCGAAGGCATGAGTCTCTTGCGCATCGGACGGCAAGCGACGCACCGCCGACGTGGTGCGCGTGGCGGATATTCCCAAGCGCTCGGCGATGAACTCGAGGCGAATGTCCGTCGTGCTTTCAATCTCTCTCAGCACGCGGCGCGCCTCCTCGGACAGGCGGTCCACCGAGGTCGCGACGACGATCCGCCCGACATGAATGCCATGGACATCAAGATCCGCGATGACCTTGTCGGTTTCCTCGGGCGTCCCGAGCACCCTTACGGCGTGCACGAGCCGACCCACATGATTCCGACGCGGAGAGAGAATCCCAGCAATATGCAGCCTGTCGCCGCCAAATTCGGACGCCGAGCGAACGAAAAGATCTACCAGGGCGCTCCAGCCGACAATCAATACCGTATCGTCGTCTGCCGGCAGCGCGACCGGCTGATGATCGCTCGGTCGGCGCCGTGCGTGCATGACCCGCGTCAGAACCCGGCCCCCGACCAAGCCCACGGCGATGAGCAGGACCTGCAACGCCGGCAACGACCGGGCGACGCCCTCCAGTCGGTTGAGGACAAAACTCAACCCTGTCGCGCAGGCCACGATCAATAGAGAGGCAATGGTCGCGCGCAAGTAGTCGGAGAGCCCGCTGAAGCGCCACACCGACCGGTCGAGCTCAAAGAACACCAAGGCCGGACCGGCAACTGCCAGGGTCAGCGCGAGGTGGGGGGCGAACGCGATCCAGCGATCTTCCGAGATTGCAAAATTTTCGCGGAGCCCGAGCGCTGAGATCGAAGCCAAGCCGACAATAATGAGATCAATCGTGAGGGATCGCCCCCGACGCGCAATTGACATTCGACCCCGGTGGCAAACCCACCGCCCCGCCAAGATCCAATTCTCTTAATTCAAGTTCGTGCAACGATCTGTTAACCTTATCCTTTCCAACATCCGCCACATTGTCAACACATTGACGGCTGCCGTCGCGCCCACCCCACAGGAAATTTAGCCAACCGAATCAACGCCCAGGCTCAATGCCGGGCCACTTAGGATGAAAAGTGATCTTAGTGTGGCGCTTGTGTAACGCGGCTTACGTTGGTTGAAGCCGCACGCCAGCGGGGCTCCTGGAGCGCGCAGCGTGGGACGTATCTCATAAGGGATTGCAGGCGGCGTGGGCCGGGCGAACTGGCAAGCGTTGCGATGGCGCTCCTCCTGAAGTTCAGCTGAGCTGATCGTAGTGGTCGGGCCTCGTCGCGGCGCGGGCTGGCATCCAGTTCACCCAAAGGCGCAACTTCGTCGAGGCTCTCCCGCAGTCGAAGCGCGATCCGCTGACTTATTTGCGATCGCCGTGGCGTTTGGGCAACGGCAGGCTAGAAAATGGCGTGTGCAACTTTCCTCCCCTCTTGCGCGCCAGCCGATTCTTCTGCGAGAAGAGCACAAGGTTAATATTGGTTTTTTAGTGCGGCCATTATGGAGGGCTGAATGTCTGCAATGGATAATGGTTCTGTCGGTCGCGATCGGCCGAATCTACAGCTCAGCCGGCGCAGCTTGGTGGCGGCGGGGGCGCTGATGGCGGCACTCGGGCCGATGGGCGTGAAGCGGGCTGCTGCCCAAAATGTCCCACCCAATGGCCCTACTTACGGTGCGTACTGTAAGCTGCCTAACAATATCGGTACGCCTCCCTGCCTTTGCTTTCTGTCCGGCACGCGCCTTTTGACGCTTGGCGGCGAAGTCGCAATCGAGAATCTAAGCATCGGTGATCTCGTCGCTACCCAGAGTGGCGCTTCGAGGGCGATCCGCTGGATCGGCCGTATCGCCGTTGATCGCGACGGCGGCAACCCCTGGCGCGCGGATGCCATGCCGGTGCGCGTTTCAAAGGACGCGTTCGGCAAAGGTAGCCCGAGCCGCGATCTCTATCTCTCTCGCTCGCACATGGTCCACCTCGACGGCGTGCTGATCCCGGTCGGCGACCTCATCAACGGCAAGACCATCGCCGCCGTCAACGTGCCGGGTGATCAGATCGTCTATTACCACGTAGAACTCGAGACGCACGATGTGCTCATCGCCGATGGAGCGCCTTGTGAGAGTTTCCTGACGACGGCTGAGAAGCTCGCCGCATTCGACAATGCGGATGAGTACTACGCCTTGTATGGCGCGCCGGCGGACATGGCTTCCTGTGCACCGATGGCGATTTTCAACGGTGGCCGGAGCGAGATCGCGTCGCGTATGCGCAGTGCTGTGGCTCTGCTGATTGATCGTCGCCAGCCCAGGGACGTCGTGCGCGACCGTCTCGAGGGACGAGCCTTGGAAATGTCCAAGGCCGCCTGAGCTGTCCAGTGATGCTGTTAGGCAATTCAACAGGCGCCGGCCTCGAGGCCGGCGCCTCTGTTTCTTCGACGGGTTGGAGCAGCCGGCTGCGCGCGGGGGCCGTCTGGAAGAAGCCAGGAATTTGTGCCTCGGTGAGGCGGAAGAGGTGTGCCCTGTGATTGGTTGTCTGCTAAGGTTTTGATCGTCTGGATTGAAACGGCGCTGGATTGATGATCGACGCGCATTGCCACATGCTGCTGCGTCTTATGTGGGCCCGATCTGAGGTTTTCGTCGCGGCAGGGCTCACGCGCGCGGTTTCGCGGAGGCAGCGACTGGCGAGGCATTGATCGCATAGGATTGGTGGGGGCGTTCGGGGGCTCCAAGAACACAGGCCAAGAACACAGGTAAGTCGAGACTGCTGTCGCCCCCCAGGGCCTCGACTGAGTTCGGGTGTGTGTTCACCCGGAGTGCGGTAGCTTTTGTTCGAATGGATGGTGCGTGTGCAAAAGCCATGCTCGGCATGTTCAACTCAGCACATGCCTCGAGTGGCGGTATCGGATGGCCGCGGCGTCTGGCCAAGCCGATCCGATGATCGCGGCATCGGCCTCCGTGCGTGAGTGGGAAGTCCGTTGCAGCGCGGGCGACTTGATGGTGGGCCCGCGCCGACGGTCAGCTCAGAGATCCGCCTGCTCCCGAATGAACAGATGAACTCCTCTGCTCCCTTATCCGTTGCCACAGCGCAATCGGCGGAAGGCTCTTCGATGCCTGATGTGGCCGCCGAGGTACCTTCCGAGCGACGCATCGTTCTCGAACCAGGTCGCGCCGACCGAAACTACTGGCACGATCTCTGGCACTATCGCGAGTTGTTCGCGATGCTGGCATGGCGCGACGTCTCGGTGCGCTACAAGCAGACCGTCATCGGCATCGCCTGGGCCATCATCCGTCCATTGCTGACCATGGTGGTCTTCACGGTCATCTTCGGCAATCTCGCCCGATTGCCGAGTGACGGCGCGGTGCCCTATCCGCTCCTTGTCTTCGCAGGAATGCTGCCGTGGTTTCTATTCTCGAGCATCCTGTCGGACGCGTCGAACAGCCTTGTCTCGAACGCAAATCTGATCTCGAAGGTCTACTTCCCGCGACTGATCGTGCCCTCGGCGGCCTGCGTCGTGGCGCTCGTCGACTTCACGATCAATCTCGGGATCTTGTTCGGTCTCATGGTGTGGTTCGAGTTCGCGCCGAACTGGCAGATCGTCTTCCTGCCGGCCTTCGTTGTTCTCGCAGTCCTGGCGAGTCTCGGGCCGGCTCTGTTCATCACGGCACTCAACGTCAAATACCGTGACTTCCGTTTCCTGATCCCCTTCATCGTGCAGTTCGGGCTCTACGTCTCGCCTGTCGGATTTTCGAGCGCGGTCGTGCCGGAGGCATGGCGCTTCCTCTACAGCCTGAACCCTGTGGTCGGCGTTATCGACGGCTTCCGCTGGTGCCTGCTCGGCGGCGAGAGCCAGCTCTATGTGCCCGGCTTCCTCTGCAGCCTCGTTGTCGTCGCTGTCATACTGGTAATCGGCATCCGCCATTTTCGCAGGACCGAGAGGACCTTCGCGGACCTGATCTGATGTCGGACGTCGTCATCCGCGCCGAGGGCCTCGGAAAGCGCTACCTGATCGGTCACGAGACGGAGCGCGAGAGCTACGTCGCGCTGCGGGACGTGATCGCGCGGACGGCGCGCAACTTTGCGCGCTCGGCCGGCAACATGATGCGCGGCCGTCAGCTCGTGGCGGGCAACGAGATCGAGGAGTTCTGGGCGCTCAAGGACGTCGACTTCGAGATTAGGCGCGGCGAGGTCGTCGGCATCATCGGCCGCAACGGCGCTGGCAAGTCCACACTGCTCAAGATCCTTTCCCGCATCACCGAGCCGACGACCGGGCGCGTTGAGATCCTCGGTCGGGTGGCAAGCCTGCTCGAAGTGGGCACGGGATTCCACGCCGAGCTTACGGGGCGCGAGAACATCTTCCTCAACGGCGCGATCCTCGGCATGTCGCGTGCCGAGATCAAACGTAAGTTCGACGAGATCGTCGCTTTCGCCGAGGTCGAGAAGTTTCTCGACACACCGGTCAAGCGCTACTCGTCGGGCATGTACGTGCGCCTCGCGTTTGCGGTCGCGGCGCATCTGGAGCCGGAGATCCTCATCGTCGACGAGGTGCTTGCCGTCGGTGATGCCGAGTTCCAGAAGAAGTGCCTCGGCAAGATGAAGGACGTCGCCGGCGGTGGGCGGACGGTGCTGTTTGTCTCCCATAGCCAGCCGGCAATCCGATCGCTCTGCAGTCGTGGTTTGCTGCTTTCGTCAGGGGCTGTGGTCTATGCGGGGCGCGTAGATGATTTGTTCAGGCAGTATAACTCGACAGTTCAAGCCCAAAGCCGGATTTCTTGGCGCGCAGATGAAGGGCCGGGAAACGAGGAAGTTCGGCTGCACGCACTCGAGGTTCGGCAGGAAGGAGAGTCGAACGTGTTCGACTCTTCTCTGCCCACTCGAATCGTCATGGAGGTCGATTGTGCGGTAGTTCCCGAGGGCCTGAACATTGGGTTCGAGTTGTCGTACGACAATGGTTCCACCATCCTCTGGAGCCACCATACCGATGACAGTGAGGATCGTTGGCCGGACATAACTCTCGGGCGCAATCGTCTGGAATGTGTACTTCCACCGAGCTGGCTCAATGCGGGACGTTACTTCGTGGCGCCAAAATTGAGCGTCCACAACATGCGATGGATAGCCAATTCGCCACCGCAGGTTTCGTTTGACGTTGTGCTGGGGCACAGTCTCTCGCCCTATTGGACGTCTTTGTCCGACGGGAGGCGGCAAGGGCCGCTCGCGCCGATTCTGAGCTGGCAGAACATCCCGCCGCAAGATCACTGAGCGCACGCCGCACATGGCTCATCTTCATTTCCTGACTTTTGGGGATGGATCGCCTGGGTATCGACAGGCGGTTCGCCGCCTGATGCAGCAAGCGCGCGATGCTAGACTCTTCAAGTCGCGGAAGGGGTACACGCTGGCCGAACTCAAGGCGGAATACCCTGAATTCTGGCGCAAACACGGTGCGTTTATCTCCGCACATCCGCGCGGCCTCGGCTACTGGCTTTGGAAGCCCTTCCTGATAAGCAGAGCGCTATCCGATATTCCGGATGGCGACTTTTTGATTTATGCCGATGCCGGCTGCGAGATTGTGAGAGAAGCGACGGCAGACATCATCGATCTGCTACCGGCTGATGTCAGCGAGGATCTGGTCGCACACAGAATCGACGGGCACTCAATAGTTCAGTGGACGAACTCGTTCACTTTGGATCGAATTGATGGAGCCCGCGCTTACGAGGACTTCCCGCAGATCGCGGCGTGTGTTCTGTGCATCCGCAATAACGATCGCACGCGTGCGCTCGTGGACCGTTGGTTCGAGCTCTCGAGTAAGGACGATGGTGCGTTGATCATCGATCGTCGTGGAGAGATTGAAAGTTCGGATTTCATCGAGCATCGCCATGACCAGTCCATACTGAGCATACTCGTCTACCTGAGCTCTCTAGCGCCGGCGCCGACGCTCCACGTCAGGTTTCTCGACTATTTTTCGACCGTAGGTCCGGCAGCGACATCTCCCATCCGAGTACGCCGAAACCGGACAGGCGTGAGCGCGCTCACGCCGCAAAGACCAGGCCTTCAGACAATGAACACACAATTGCAGCGAATAAGTAATGGTCTCCGGCGCCGGTTTGTCTCGCTTATCGGCGAGGTGAACGATGGGGCGCTCGACTACTATCTCGGACGTATCAAAAGGGATCGCTGGGGGGGCGCATTCAACGGTCAGGACAACAGGCGCGCCATATTCGACGCCATCATCGAGCGCCAGGCGCCGGCACTCATTGTCGAGACCGGCACCTATCGAGGCACGACAACGGAGGCCTTGGCGAAAAGCGGCGTTCCCGTTCTCACCATCGAGGGTCGGCGTCGCAACTACGGGTTCGCCCGAGTGCGTCTGCGCCATCTGCCGAACGTGAATGTTCATCTTGGTGACAGTCGCGAGCGGTTGCGTGCGTTGTTTCAAGAGATGAACGGCAAGCCTAAGCCCGGAAAGCTCTTTGCCTATCTCGATGCCCATTGGGAAGAGGATCTGCCGCTCAGGGATGAGTTGGACATCGTCTTCAACTGGGATCCTGATGCGATCGTCATGATCGATGACTTCCGCGTGCCGAATGACGTGGGGTACGGGTACGACGATTACGGCCAGGGCACGGTTCTCGATGCTGCGTACATAGAACCGACTATTCAGAGGCATGGGTTGGTAAGTCTCTATCCAAAATTGCCGTCGAGCGAGGAAACCGGAGCGCGCCGCGGGTGCGCGATCGTGACGTCCAATCGGTGGAAGGCCGAGTTGTTGTCGACCGGCCTTCTCCGAGAAATCGAATCTGATGTCCTCGCCAACTCTCGCTGATCTCCCGCCGCCGCCGCCGGGCAAGTCCGGCTGGCCGTGGACGGTCGAGACGCCACCGCTGTCGGACACACAGCCCGACCGCGCGCCGTGGCCGCGCATCTCGATCGTGACGCCAAGCTACAACCAGGGTCGGTTCATCGAGGAGACGATCCGCTCCGTTCTGCTGCAGGGCTACCCGAACCTCGAATACATCATCATCGACGGCGGCAGCACCGACGAGAGCGTCGAGATCATCCGCAAGTACGAGCGTCACCTCGCCTACTGGGTCAGCGAGAAGGATCGCGGCCAGTCCCACGCCATCAACAAAGGGCTGTCCAGAATTACCGGCGATGTCTGGGCCTACATGAACAGCGACGATGCCTACTGTCTCGGAACCTTTGCAAAGGTCATCGAGGCCTTTGCGGATGCGACGGTGGAGTGGGTTACGGGCGTTGGCCGCTATGTCGATGTGGACGGCAAGGCGGTGAGGGACATAGTTCCAACATCCGATTGGTCGCCGCCTGATGTTTTGCGCAACCTTCTCTACGCTCCGATCATCGTCGCCATGCAAGTGTCCAACTTCATGCGATCGACCATCCTCGAGCGGTATGGCCAGTTCGAAGAGAGCTTGCACTACTGCATGGATGTCGAGTTCGGCTTGAGGTTCATTGTGGATGGTGGCCGGCCCTCGATCATTGACGATGTGCTGGCCAAGGCGCGCTTGCATCCTGCCTCGAAGACTGTGAGCAAGGCGCCGAGTGGCGCATTTCAGGACGAAGCGGCTGAGATCCTGCGAAGCCTGCTGACACGGGCGTCAATGAAGCCTGATGCGCTACGCGCGGTCAGGCATAGCTTATCGAGCCACGGCAAGCTGGCTGCGGTAGCGCAAGCACGAAATGCATGGGAGGCCCGCGGGGCGTCAGTCGGATTCGCGCAGCTGGGGCGTTCGCTCGCCAAGGACCCGAGTTTGCTCGCGTATCGTCCTGCAGTCGGTCTTGCCCGAGCAATGCTTCTTGGGCGCAAGATATAGGAATTCCACATTCACGGTCGGCCGGCGTTAACGCCCCGCATCTCGCAGAAAGCCATTCAGTCCTGCTCATGGGACACGACCGCAAGAATTCAGCAGAGAATGCCTTCCCTAACCCTCTCTGATCTCCCACCGCCGCCGCCGGGAAAGACCGGTTGGCCGTGGACCGCCGGAACGCCGCCGCTGCCGGACACACAGTCCGACGGCGCGCCATGGCCGCGCATCTCGATCGTGACGCCGAGCTACAACCAGGGCCAGTTCATCGAGGAAACGATCCGCTCCGTTCTGCTGCAGGGCTACCCGAACCTCGAATACATCATCATCGATGGTGGCAGCACCGACGAGAGCGCCGAGATCATCCGCAAGTACGCGCGTCATCTCGCTTACTGGGTCAGCGAGAAGGACCGCGGTCAATCCCATGCCATCAACAAGGGAATGGCGCGCGCTACGGGCCACATCCGGGCCTATCTCAACAGCGACGACGTGTATCTGGAGGGTGCGCTGGATCGAGTCGCCAACCATGCGATCAGGCATCCGAACGCCGATCTCATCCACGGCAGGTGTCGCATCTCGAACGAGCATGGCGACAAGATCGGTGAGCGCGTGGGATCGATCACTGCGTTTCATGAGATCGTCGATCTCTGGGATGTCTGGTGGAAGCAGCGCAACTTCGTTCAGCCGGAAGTGTTCTGGACGAGCCGGATCGCAGACAAGGTCGGCCCGTTTCGGGAGGACCTCTACTGGGTCATGGACTACGAATACTGGCTGCGTATTCTGCACGCGGGTGGCCAGGTCGGTTTCATCGACATGGAGCTCGCAGTGTTCCGCCAGCAGCCAGCGCAGAAATCCACCCAGCCGGAACGAACCGCGGCGGAGCTACGCGAGGTCGTCAAGCCGTATATCTTCTCGCGCGACGCTGCGATTGGCCCTTCAAGGCAGGTAAAGCTGCAAGGCAAATGGCTGTTCGACACTGTTTTCAGCGCCCAGGCGCAGCGCTCGCTCGAGCTCCATGAAAGCCGGCTGCGCAGGTGGGGCAGATTGGCGATGGTCGTACTTCAACATCCGCAGCTCATGTCGGTCGCTCCCTTCCGGCAGCGGTTGTGGGCGGCCCTGATGCCGGTGTCCCAGAAATGATCGTGGCTTCACCTCCGGCGTCTCATGGTTAGATTGACCCCCGGTGCGCTCAAGCTGGCGGTGGATGATGCCGTCAAGCATGGGGCGAAGGGCATCTGGTATCGCGACGTCGTTCGCCCGCGCATCCTCCAGACGCCGCCGATCGCAGGCACGTCGGACAAGCAGTGCGAGATCCACGTCCTGACTTCGGCGGGCGACTGGCTCAACCTGCTTTGGACGCTCAAGTCGTTCTATGTCGTCAGCGGCCGCCGCTATGCGCTCTGCATCCATGAGGATGGATCACTGGATGCCGCAGCCCTGGGCCATCTTGCACGCCACTTCCCGGACGCCCGGATCGTACGACGGGCCGATGCCGATGCCATGGCCGAGCGGAGGCTGCGGGAATTTCCCCGCAGTCTCGAGTTTCGGCGAACCAATCTTCTGGCTCCCAAGGTCTTCGATTTCCTGGCGTTCCTGGAATCGGATCGCATGGCGGTGTTCGATAGCGATCTCCTGTTCTTCGACGAGCCGTCGGCGTACCTGACGCGGATCGAGGATCCGGCCTACATGCTGAATACCTTCAATGCCGATATGAAGGATGCCTATACGGTCGACCGTGATGCCGTGCGGCCGCTGATCGGCCACGACGTCGTTCAGCGCTTCAACAGCGGGCTCGGACTGGCGCATCGGCGCTCTTTGCGCCTCGATTGGATCGAAGAGTTTCTATCGCTTCCGGGTATTCTCGAAGGGCATTTCTGGCGCATAGAGCAGACGCTCTACGCGCTATGCAGCTCGCGCTTCGGCGTGGAGCTGCTGCCGCCGGAGTACACGCTCAATTTTGAGCCGGGGATCAACGGCCGGCCGTTCCGCCACTATGTGGGGGGCATCCGGCACCTCATGTACAGCGAAGGCATGGCGTATCTGAGCCAGCGCGGCCTGCTGAGCGGCGCTCTATCTGCTGCACCGTCGTCGCGATGAAAGTGCCGGAGGCTGCCTCATTGCGACCGCTCCGCGTGCTCTTTGCGCCGGACTACAGGAAGGGCCTTCCATATCAGCATCTGCTTGCCGAGGCTTTGGCTCAGCACGGTGTGAAAGTCGAATTTCTGAGCGACTATCGTCGAGTGCTGCCGCTGGCAAGAGGAGCGGCCGCGGCCGCTCCCGATATCGTGCACCTGCATTGGCCGGAGGCCTATTTCGCGAGGCGCCGCGACATGTGGGATCGACTTCGTGTTCTGCGCTACCCGCTTGACTATTGGCTCACCGCGCGCCGGGCCCCGTTTGTCGTGACGGCCCACAATCTCCTGCCGCACAATCGGGGCGATGAGGCGGGCGTGTTCCGGAACATCCGCTTCACCATGCGGAACGCAGCGGCTGTCTTCGCCCACGCTCAGCCCGCCCGGCAGATGATCGCTGAGACCTTCGGTATTGCCGAGCGCCTTATCGAGGTGATCCCGTTCGGTGACCATGCCGTCACGCTGGGCAAGCCTCTCGATCGTGATGAAGCCCGCCGCTTACTGGGACTGCCGCTCCAAGAGAAAATATGCCTGATGTTCGGCACCGTCAGTCCTTACAAGGGCATCAGGGAGGTCGTGCAGCTCTGGTCCGAGGCGCGCGTGCCGTATCGATTGGTCGTCGCCGGGCCTGTTTTGTCCGCCGACTACGCGGACTCGGTAAGGGCTGCTGCAAAGGATGCATCGACCATAGACCTGCGCCTGTCGCCTGATTGGCTCGACGATGCCGCTTTGCGTACATGGCTCAGTGCGGTTGATTGTGTGATCTTCAACTACACGAGCATTTTCACGTCGGGCGCGGGAGCCCTTGCACGATCGTTCGGTGTCCCGTCGATCCTGCCGCGGAGCGCCACCACATTGGATCTCGGCGAGCCGCATATGCACGTCTTTCGATTTGAGAGTGTGCAGAC
>DATMRT010000131.1:0-20718 GCA_035565975.1 Hyphomicrobiaceae bacterium | reverse complement strand
GGGAGAAGGAGCAATAAGGAACACACTCTTGGCGCAGGAACTCTCAGCCGGGCCGATCGCGCGCCAGTGGCCCTCCTATCTCGGTCCCACACCCGAGTACGAGGCGGCCCTCGACTATCTGAGCGAGGATGGCGGCCACCTCTTCGTCACCGGCCGCGCCGGCACCGGCAAGTCGACACTGCTGCGCGCGCTCTGCGAGATGATCGAGGCCGAACACGTCATCGTCGCACCAACCGGCCTTGCCGCGGTCAACGTCGGCGGGCAGACGATCCACTCCTTCTTCGGCCTGCCGCCGCGCCTCATCCGGCCCGAGGACATCCGCCGGAGCCGCAATGGCGCGGTCATGCGCAAGCTCAAGCTGCTCGTGATCGACGAGGTCTCCATGGTCCGTTCGGATCTCATGTGGGCCATCGACCAGTCGCTCCGCATCAATCGCGGCCGCCCGCGCGAGCCCTTCGGCGGCGTGCGTCTCGTGCTCTTCGGCGACCTCCACCAGCTTCCGCCCGTCGTGCAGGAGGCCGAGGTCGCCGCCCACCTCGAAGAGACTCACGGCGGCCCCTTCTTCTTCAGCATCGGCGCGCTGCGCGAGGGTGTCGGCACCTATCTGCTGGAACTCTCGCACGTCTTCCGCCAGAGCGACGAAGCGCTGATCGACGTTCTGACACACATCCGCGGCGGCGACGTCGAGCCTGAGCATCTGGAGCTGCTCAACGCCCGTGTCGCACCGATCCGCACGCTCGCCGAGGGCGAGCCCTATGTCATCCTGACGCCGACCAACGCCGCAGCCAACCGCATCAATCTCGCCTACCTCGATGCGCTTCCAGCCGCGCCCGTCACCTTCGCAGCCACAACGACCGGCGAGTACTCGCAGACGGCCCATCCGACCGATGAGACGCTGGTGCTCAAGGTCGGCGCCAAGGTCATGCTGCTGCGTAACGACAGCGAGCGCCGCTGGGTCAACGGCACCATCGCCCGCATCTCGCGCCTCGATGAAAAACGCGTGTGGATCGACGTCGACGGCAAGGAGCACGAGGTCGAGGCCGTAACCTGGGAACAGCGCCGATATGCCTACGACACGACGGCGCAGAAGATCGTCGAAAGTGTTGCAGGGACATTCAAGCAGTTCCCGCTGCGTCTCGCCTGGGCGCTGACCATCCACAAGTCCCAGGGCCTGACGCTCGATCGCGTGTATATCGACCTCGGTCGCGGCACCTTCGCCCATGGCCAGGCCTATGTCGCGCTCTCGCGCTGCCGCTCGCTCGAAGGGCTCGCGCTCGCGCGCCCGCTGCGGCCGAGCGATATTCTTTTCGACCCCGCAGCCATGGGCTATCGGGACATCTTCCCGACCCTCACCTGAATTCGCTCCCGCGCGCATTCGAGACGATCGGCGTATTTACCTTTCTCCCGAGGGGCGGAATAGTCATGCCTTGGACTTTTGAGGTCGATTGCGGTTAGGGTACGCGGAGACTTCATTCGATTTGGCAAGGTTCATGGACGAATTCGAGGCAGAGGACATCGCGGCTCCTGACACCGACTCGACTTCGCCGAGCCTTGCCCGGCGACAGCCGCTTTACGTTCAGATCGCGGCAACACTCGCGGCGCAGATCGCCCAGGGCGAGCACCCTGTCGGCTCCCTGCTGCCGACCGAGGCCGAGCTGCAGCAGCAGTTCCACGTCTCGCGCTACGTCGTTCGCCAGGCCATCCAGCACCTCAGATCCATGGGCCTCGTGACCGCCCGCAAGGGCGTCGGCACGCGCGTCGAGGCGCGCGAAGCTGCTGCCCGCTTCCTGCTCACCATGCATTCGGTCGGCGACATCCGGCAGTACGCGACCGGCATGCGGCTCGAGATCCAGGAGGTCGATGAGACCGTGCTGCGTGGCAGCAAGGCGGCGCTGATCGGCGCACGGCCGGGTCGGCGCTTCCTGCGCATCATCGGCATCCGGCGACGGGATCGCGACAACAAGCCCGTGAGCCACGCCGAGATCTTCATCGACGACGCTTTCAGCGAAGTGAAATCCCAGATCCCGACAGTCGGAACGGCAATCTGGGAGGTGATCGAACGTCAGTCGGGCGAGACGCTCGCGGAAGTCGAGCAGCAGATCGACGCGGTGACGCTCGACGCGGAGCACGCGCATTTGCTCGAGGTTGCCGAAGGTACGCCGGCGCTCCGCGTCATCCGCCGCTACTACGTTACCGGACGGCGGCTCGTGGAGTTGTCGATCAACCTCCACCCCGCCAACCGCTTTTCCTACAACATGCGCATCAAGCGCGATGGCGGCACGGCAGCTCCGGCCAACCGCAAACCGCGCCGGCGAGGCAAGTAATGGCGTACTGCCCGCGCGCCACGCTTAGTCCGTCGCCTTGCCCCAGATGGTCTTAAGGCGTGCATCACGTCCGCAGCGAAAGCGGTAGTACTTATAGCGCAGCGGATTCTTGACGTAGTAATCCTGGTGGTAGTCCTCTGCGGCCGTAAACGGTCCCGCATCGCGGACGACGGTCGCGATCGGCTGCTTGACCGGACCTGACGCCACAAGCGCCGCTTTCGACGCCTCGGCGAGCTTCTTCTGCTCCGGCGTGTGGGCAAAGATCGCCGTCTTGTACGACTCGCCGCGATCGCAGAACTGACCGCCCCCATCATAGGGATCGATGTTGCGCCAATAGACCGCGAGCAGCTTCTCGTAGGTAATTTTGGCCGGATCGTAGAGCACCTGCACGACCTCGAGATGGCCTGTGCCGCCCGCCGTCACCTGCCGATAGGTCGGATTGGGCGTTGTGCCCCCCATGAATCCCGACGTGGTCGAGACGACACCCTCCAAGGCATTGTAAGGCGGCTCCATGCACCAGAAGCAGCCGCCCGCGAACGTGGCGGCGGCGAGCTTCGCGGATTTCTCCATTTGTTGCGGCGTCGACTGAGCCAAGGCCACCGAAGCCGCCAGCGACGTTGCCAGCACGACGCTAAAGCGTCGGACCTTGAATGCGACCGACGCCTGTGTCGACCTCAACGTCGCATTTAAGGTCCAAAGACGCTTGAGAATCATGATTTTCTAAAACAACTTTGGACTTGAAATTCACTCCACACCCGGCCTCGAATTGAGGTGAATTTCAAGTCCGTTGCTTTGGCCGCCAGCGCGCAGGCCTTGCCGAACAAAATTCGCATCGCTCGTCCTTCCTCGGGGATCGACTACGTATCGCGCTCAGGACTTCTTCTCGGAGGCCTCTGCCGTCGCCGGCACGAATTTCATGGCCGCGCCGTTCATGCAATAGCGAAGCCCGGTCGGCGGCGGTCCGTCATTGAATACATGTCCGAGATGACCGCCGCAGCGCCGGCAGTGGACCTCGGTCCGCACCATCAGCCAGAACGTGCGATCCTCTCGCGTGCCAATGGCATTGTCGAGCGGTTTCCAAAAGCTCGGCCAGCCCGTGCGGCTGTTGTACTTGGTCGTGGACGCATAGAGCGGCAGGTCGCAGCCGGCGCAGTGGTAGACACCCGCATCGTAGAGCTTGTCATAAGGATGCGTGAAGGCACGTTCGGTGCCGTGCTCGCGCAGGACATAGTATTGCGCGGGCGTGAGCAGCTTGCGCCATTCCTCGGGCGTGTGCTCGATCTCGAACTTCTTCGGCGCCTTCTCGGATGCGGCGGCCGGCACATGACGGAGCAGAAACGTGCCGAACAAGCCGATCATGATCTGTAGTCGCGTGATCGTCGTGCGCATGGCAGTGCCTCGACTGCTCAGGATGGGCGATCCGCGAACAGCGTAGGACCGGAGCGCCCGCCGCACAAGGCGCGCGATCAGGGTAGAAAGCCCTTCTCGAGGCTCAGGTCCTGCGCGAGACGCTGCTTGCCCTTCGCGGTCTTCACGCGGAAGCCCCAGGCGAGGTCCGTGCCGCCCTCCTCCGAAGAATGCGAGCGTACGTTCGCGATCAGTGTCTCGCCCGCCTTGAGCGCGACCGGCTCCAGCGCCGGCAGGAAGAGCTGCTCCCAGTGCGTCGGCGCGGCAAGCGGCGATGTCGAGAGCACGACACCCGGCACAAGTTCCGCCGCCCACCAGACAGCAAGCCCATGCACCGTTACCGGCTCACGGATGGGCCACTCACCCGTCCCTTTGCGCGCGAAGCGATTGCGGACGCGGAAATCGAGCCGATCCCAGGTCACGGCCGTGCGCCCGCCATCGAGCAGCTCGGCGCGCGGGAACGTCCGCACATACGCATTGTTGAGGCTCATGGTATTCGCCGGCCCGAAGTCGAGGCCGCGGCCGATCCGCTCCCAGGCGACAAGCTCGTCCCGGCAGCGCGCGCCGATGACCGGCGCCACCATCTGCTCGAGCCCTCCCGGAATGAGCACGCCGCCGGGCTTCAGATGCCGCGCCGCCGCGTCGTTCATCGTCTCGACGAGGAACTCCTCGAGAGCGTAGTTGCCGAGCGTCTCGGTAACGACGACATCCACGCGCTCCGGCTCGATGATCTCGGTCGAGCGCATGGGTATGAGCTCGATATTTCGCAGCTTGTTCAGCTTGACGAGCCGCTCGGCGAGCGCGCCGATCTCGGCGAACTCGTAGGCGAGCACCTTACGCGCGCCGAGCTTGGCCGCGATCATGGCAAGGACGCCACTGCCGGTGCCGATATCGGCGACCACCGTCTCGCCCTTGCGGATGACCTTGGTGAGCGCGCGCTCGAAGGCGGCAAGCCGCCCGGTGTCCGCAATGAGCGAGCGATGATACTCGATGCGCATGTTGGGGATCGCCTAAGGCCGATGAGGGCTTTTGCTCAGATCATCGGCGCGGGAAGCAGGACGGGGAGCGACGCTTGATCGGCACCATTCGCCGCTCCCCGCCGTGGTCCTCTCACCGCACTGCGGAGAGGGATTGCTGAAGTCTGACCAGAAAAGTCCAAACAATCACTGAACGTCAGGTGATGGTCTTCCAGTACGTGTCCTTCTTCGTCACGTAGCCGTCGCGAAACTCCCACAGGTCACAGCCCACGAGATTGATCGGCTCGCCGCCGTTCTTCGGCGTCCCGCGCACGATCCACTCGGAGATCGCCTTCGTCTGATCGACGATCCAGTGACGCATCTCTTCCCAGCGCATGTCCGGGATGTCCTTGTAGCGCGCGCGGAGCACCTCGCCGATCGCGGCTTTGCCGAGGAGGCGACAGCCCTCAGGCGCATTCGGCCCGCGCGCCATCAACCACTCACAATCGTCCGCGAAGTGCGACAGGATCGCGTCCACGTCCTGCTTGTTGAAACCATCCTGGATCTCATCCAGCAGGGCTATTGTGACCTCACGTGCCATAAGTCGTCTGTCCTTCCTTCGAGCGCACGCCCGAACCCACTACCAAAGCCGCACGTCCTTGCCTTCCGCGCGCAGCTTGTCCGCGCGCTCGCCGAGCCAGCGCTGGAAGCCGCCCGGCTGCTTGTAGGCGCGCTCGTGCACATAGACGAATGTCGAGAGGAAGTGAAACGGCTTCCAGTAGCCGACGAGCTTCCAGGCCGCGGCCGAACCGCCATCCTTGCCGGCGATTGCATCGGCCGGCGGCACGAGGAAGAAGACGGTCGGTGTGAAGTTCACCGCCCAGCGCCGCGCGAGCGCGCGCTCCTCGAGCTCCTTGCCGTCGAAGTCGGTCACCGTCCGCGCGCCATGGAGATTGAGCTGGATGACGACGAAATGCTTCTGGAGGTAGGCCGCGGTCTCGGGATCGGCGAGATTGGTGACGTGCGTTTCCTTGCAGTAGGGGCAGCCGCGCTGCTCGAAAAGGATGGCGAGGCTCTTGCCCGCCTTCTCGGCCTCCGCGAGGTCCTCCTTCAGATCGAGAAAGGACTCGTGAAACCATGGCTGCGTGTAAAGCCCGTCGTCATTCCGTTGCGGCTCGGGCTTCTCGGAAGCCGCGACGAGTCCGGACCCGAGCGGCAGCAACAGCCCCGCTCCGGTCATAGCCATCATCTCGCGTCGCGTAGACTTCATTGTTGCGCTCCGACATTCGAGCAGTGCGTCGAGTGAAGACGAGAACATCGTCGTCGTCAATGCGCACTGCAAGAACTTGACCTCCCCTCATGTAGGATTGATCGTGACGCCAAGCAACAACACTCATCAAACAACGACACGCAGAGGAACGCTGCCCATGAAGATCGTCGACGTCGAACTGACGCTGTTCAACTGGGATGACATCCCGCCGACACGCTATCACGCAGGCTCGGTGAACTCCGGCGGACGCAGCAATCTCGGCCTCCTTACCGTGCGCACGGATCAGGGTATCGACGGACACGCCTTCCTCGGCGGTGCAACCAATCCAGCGGAAACCGATGCCGGCGCGCTCATCCGCTTCCTCAAGCCCGTGCTCATGGGCAAGGACCCGCTGGCGCGCACGGATCTTCATGCTGCACTCAGGGCCAAGCAGCGCACCGCCGGCCTGCGCACAGTCGGCGCCTGCGACACGGCGCTCTGGGACATTGCCGCCAAGGCCGCGAACCTGCCGCTCTACAAGTTCCTCGGTGCCGGGCGCTCGTCCATCGGCGCCTATGCCTCGAGCCAGATCCTCGATGGCCGGCAGGCCTATGCGGGGGAAGCCGCCGAGTTCAAATCCGCCGGATGGAAGGCCTACAAGATCCATCCGCCGCAGGATCCCGACGAGGATATCAAGGTCTGCGAGGCCGTGCGTAAGTCCGTCGGCGACGACTACACGCTGATGCTCGATTCCACCTGGAGCTACCGCTATCCCGAAGCGCTGAAGGTCGGCCGCGCGATCGAGGAAATGGGCTTTCTCTGGTACGAGGACCCGCTGAACGAGGAAGACATTTATTCCTACGTCAAGCTCCGGCAGAAGCTCTCGATCCCGATCCTGGCGACGGAATACCCCGCGGGCGACATCGGCACCTATGCCGTCTGGCTCACCGAGCGCGCGACCGATTACCTGCGCGGCGACATCCCGGTGAAAGGCGGCCTCTCGACCATGATCAAGACCGCCCACCTCGCCGAAGCCTTCCACATGAACTACGAGGTGCACCACGGCGGCAATTCGCTGAACAACATGGCGCAGCTCCATTTCGCCTGCTCGTTACGCAACACCACGTTCTTCGAGGTGCTGCTGCCGCACGGCGCGCACAAGTACGGCCTGCTCAATGACGTGACGATCGACAAGCAGGGCATGGCGCACTGCCCCGAGACGCCCGGCATCGGCGCCGAGATCGATTTCGACCTCATCAAGCGAAAGCAGATTGCCGTGCTGAAGTAAGAGCACGCGGCCAACGCACGTATTCCCTCCCCCCTTGTGGTGGAGGGCTAGGGAGGGGGGATTGCAGAACGCTAGCGCTAGGGATTTCCCCCCACCCCTAACCCATCCCCACAATGGGGAGGGGAATTTCCGTGATCGAGAGTTCTTCAGTTCGCAGCAGGCGCCGCCGCCAGCGGCACCACATCCACGCCGACGGTCACGACATGCTCGCCGCCGCCGATCAGCACGCCGCTGATCGGGCTCACGTCGTTGTAGTCGCGGCCATAAGCGATCGTAATGTGCTCCTCTCCGACCTCGATACCGTTGGTCGGATCGAAGTCGCGCCAGCCCGTCTCCGGCGACCACACCGAGATCCAGGCGTGCGAGGCATCCGCGCCCGAAAGCTTCGGCTGCCCGGGCGGCGGGTGCGTCAGGATATAGCCGCTGACATAGCGCGCCGGCACCCGGAGCGCGCGCAGGCCCGCGAGCGCCAGATGCGCGAAGTCCTGGCACACGCCACGGCGCTGCGCGAAAACCTGCTCCACCGGCGTCGAGACATCGGTGGCGCCGGGATCGAACTGGAAGTCGGCATACATGCGCCGCGTGAGATCCATAGCGCCGTCGAGCACCGGACGGCCCTGCCCGAACGACACGCGCGCATAGTCCGCGATCTCCAGCGAGGCGCCCGTAATCCGCGTGCTGCACCGATACTGGATCACATCGAGGTCGAGCCCGCCCGTCCCGCTCGCCAGCGCATCATCGAGTCGGTCCCAGGCGGTTGTCGCCGCGAAATCGGCCGCAGCCGGCGCGCGCGTCTCGATGGCACTCCGCGCCAGCAGCACCAGCTCCTTGTGCGGCACCTCCACCTCGAGCACCACGAAGGGATTGCCGAAATTGTCGATGCCCTCATGGCGCATGGCGGGCGCCGGCTCGACCATGAGATTGTGCCGGTAGGTGGCCTGATGCGCAGCCGCGCGCGGCGTCATGTGCACGAGGTGCTGCGAATGCGCGACCGGCGTCGCGTAGCGGTAGTGCGTCCGGTGACTGACTTCGAAAATCATGGCCGCGGCTCGATACGCGTCAGGGCACGGTGCGGGGTCTCTTCGGTCAGATTGAAATAGTGGCGCGCCACGGCATTGGAAAGCTCGGGCAGCGTCTGAAGCTGCTCGCGCATGAGACGCTCGAGCGTCGCCCGATCCGCCTCCTCGGCAATGGCCATCACATCGGCGAGCCGGACCGCCGTCAGCAGCGAGAGAATGAGCCGCCGGTCCTCGGCAAGGCTGACGCCCTGGCGGGCATCCGGCAGCGCTTCGAGATGCTTCGAGATCGCGGCGAGCTGGTAGGCGAGCGCGCGCGGATTGGCCTCGTCGAGCAGGAGCAGATCGAGCACGAGCGCCAGCATCGGATCGAGACGATAGCGCGAGCGATAGGTGATGAAGCTGTCGGCGAGCTCAAGCAGCAGCAGCAGGCTGCTCGTCTCCTCCTCCGGATCGGGCGGCGGAATGAAGAGCGTCAGGATGGCTTCGCTGAGATTGTAGGCGCGCTCGAGGCGCCGGCCCATGTCGAGGAACGACCAGCCGAAGTTCCGCGTCATGTTCTCGTGCGTCAGCCCGTTGAACGACGACAACGCCGCGAGACCCTCGTCGAGCAGGTCGAGCAGCGCGCCCGGTCGCGCCGTATTGAGCGTGCGCATCCACGCATCACCTGGCCGGAAGCGGCTCAGCGTCTGCCAGGCTTCATGCGAGAGGCGGTCGCGCACCAGATATGAAACCTGGTAGAGGCCTTCCAGCGTCCGCGCGAGCGTCCGCGGACTGCGCGCCCTGACCACGAGGTCGAGGCAGCGGCTCTCGATGTCGCCGGCGTCGTGGGACGCGCGCACGCCCACATCGGCCACATCCGGATCGGTCAGCCGCATGTCGAGGCAGCGGCGGACCGCGCTGATCCCATCGACGGCCCCGCTGTCCTCGGCAATCCGGCGCAGCGCACCGCGCAGCATTCGCATCGTCCAGTCGGCGCGCTCGGCGTAGCGCCCGAGCCAGTAGAGGTCGTCGGCGACGCGGCTCTGCACCACGCGCTGCGAGCGCTCGACGCGCGCCGTCTCGAGCTTCGGCCGCCACAGGCTGACATGCGGCGCCTGCTGCGCATCCGAAAGCACCCACACATCACGCGTATGGCCATCTGGCGCACTGAGCGCCACCGCCCGCGCCGGATCGACCGTCATCGCGAGCCCGCCCGGCATGGCCTCGAAGGCCGCGCCCGTATGCGCCACGAAGAGGCGCACGGCGAACGGTCTCGCCACGAGGTTCTCACCCTCGAAAGCCGGCGACGTGCTGAAGCCGACCTTCTCTTCCGCCACGAGCCGCGCGCCATGGAGCGCGATCTCGGCCTTGAGCCGCTCGCGCTCCGCGGCCGAAATCTCACCGGCCGCTCGCCCGAGCGCTGCCTGTCCGGGCCGCCCCGTGCCTTCCTGCGCCGTCCGGATCACGAGGTTGTCGAGATTGTCGAGCACGTGGCGCCGCGCGCGCGCATCGCCGAGCCACCAGCGCGGCGCATCCGAGAGCAGCAGCTCCTCGCCGAGGAGTTGTTTGGCAAGCGCCGGCAGGTAAGGTCCGAGTCCGCGGTTCTGCCCGATGGCAGAGCCGACCGCATTCACGACGAGGCGCGGCAGCTCGCGGTTCACCCGCAGCAGGCCCGCCGGCCCCATGAAGCCGCCGGGATCGAGCTCCAAGGGATCGATCTGTCGCCCATCGACACAGCGGACGATGAGGTCGATCTCCTTGAGACCCTCGAGTGTCTTCAGATATACGCGGCCGCCGCGCGTGCGCAGGTCCGAGCCTTCGATCAGCAGCAAGCCGAGATAGCGCGCGAGATAGGCATGCGAGAAATAGTCCTCGTGATGCGGCCCCGGCGTCAGCAGCGCGATCGCGGCATTGTCGCGGCCGGCATGGGCGGCAAGCGCATTCTGCAGCCGCTGGCAGTGGGCGGCGAGCCGCACCGCATTGACCTGCTTGAAGAGGTCGCCTGTCACATGCGTGTGCGCCACCCGGTTCGCCAGCACGAAGCCGAGGCCGGCGAGCGTTTCAAGGTGATTGTCGATGACGCGCCACTGCCCATCGGCGCCGCGCGCGAGATCGGCTGCGTAGAACCGCAGCGGCCCGCCGCGATCGAGAATGCCCTGGCAGGGTCTGAGATAAGCGTTGTCGGAGAACACGAGCTCCGGCGGCACCAGACCGTCGCGCATCAGCTTCTGCGCGCCGTATAGATCTGCCAGCAGCGCATCGAAGAGCCGCGCCCGTTGTGTGAGCGCCGCCGCCAGCCAGCGCCACTCACCGCTCGACAGCACGACCGGCATGAGATCGAGCTGCCACTTCTGCGTCGCCGCATTGGGATCGGCGAACATGTCGTAGGCAATGCCCGTCTCGCGCACGCGCCGGTCGATACTTGCCGAGCGGGCGGAAAGATCGGACGGCGGCAGATCGGCGATACCATCGAGCAGCGGACGCCAGTGCGCCCTCACAGCGTCGGACGCATCACGCAGCTCGTCGTAGCCGCCGCCCGGCGCGAGATATCGATCGACGAGGTTCGGCCCGCCATCTCGAATGGCCGAGGCGATCGTATTCATCGAAACCGGACCCTGCCTGGATAGTCCACGCCACGGCGCTGTGGGATCGAAACGCCGAGCACGCCGTGTCTAGCACGCCGAATCGTACCGCCGCCAACGGCCGTCAATGCCGCTCTGGATTTGCCCTCAAGCCTGTGACGCCGCCCACACACCGCGCTGATCCCTCAGAATGTCCGGCGCAGGTCGAGAGTCAGCGGATAGTCCGGATTGATGCGGGCGGCTTGCGGCGCCATGCTGCCGGGCGTGTGGCCGTGCGCCTCGAAGCGGGCAAGGCGCCGCCCCTCGGCCTCGTAGGCGTTCACCGGGAAGACCTCGAAGTTGCGGCCGCCCGGATGCGCGACGTGGTAGCGGCAGCCGGCGATCGACCGCCCCGTCCAACTGTCGAACACGTCGAACGTCAGCGGCACATGCGGCGCAATGGTCGGATGCAGCGCCGATGGCGGATGCCACGCCCGATAGCGCACACCCGCGACGGCTTCGCCGAACGTTCCCGTCGGCGTCAACGGCAGCGCGCGGCCATTGCACGTCACGACATAGCGGTCGCCGGTCAGCCCGCGCACCGCGACTTGCACCCGCTCCAGCGAGGAATCCACATACCGCGCCGTGCCGCCGATCGTCCCTTCCTCGCCGAGCACATGCCACGGCTCCAGCGCCTGCCGCAGCTCCAGCTCGATATCGTGCGCCGCGATCTTACCCAATACCGGACAGCGGAACTCGGCGTGCGGCAGGAACCAGTCGAGCTCGATCGGCAGTCCCGCCGCCTTGAGATCGCCGCCGACATCGGAAAAATCCGACCACAGGTAATGCGGCAGCATGAAGCGGTCGTGCAGCGACGTGCCCCAGCGGACGAGCTTCTGCCGATACGGCTTTTCCCAGAACATCACGACCAGCGCGCGCAGCAGGAGCTGCTGCGCAAGACTCATGCGCGCGTGCGGCGGCATCTCGAACGAACGGAATTCGAGAAGCCCGAGCCGCCCCGTCGGGCCGTCCGGCGAATAGAGCTTGTCGATGCAGATCTCGGCGCGATGCGTATTGCCCGTAACGTCGATCAGCAGGTTGCGGAACAGCCGATCGACCAGCCATGGCGGCACGCTGCCGACACCCGGATCAGGCACCTCGGCGAGCGCGATCTCCAGCTCGTAGAGGCTTTCGTGACGCGCCTCATCCGCGCGCGGCGCCTGGCTCGTCGGCCCGATGAACAGCCCGGAGAACAGGTACGACAGCGAAGGATGATTCTGCCAGTAGGTCACCACCGACGCCAGCAGATCGGGCCGGCGCAGGAACGGACTGTCCGCTGGCGTCGCCCCGCCGAGCACGATGTGATTGCCGCCACCCGTCCCGGTGTGGCGACCATCGAGCATGAACTTCTCCGCGCTGAGGCGGCTCAAGTGCGCATCCTCGTAGAGGCCCGTCGTGATGCTCACCGCCTCGTCCCACGACATCGCCGGCTGAATATTGACCTCGATCACGCCCGGGTCCGGCGTCACCTTGATGACGTTGAAGCGCGGATCACTCGGCGGCGTATAGCCTTCAATATGGATGGCAAGATCGCTCGCGCGCGCCGCCTCCTCGACAGCCGCGACCATCGCCGCATAATCTTCCGCATCCGCGAGCGGCGGCATGAACACGCAGAGGCGTCCATCCCGCGCCTCGACCGCGAGCGCCGTGCGCACCGAGCCGACCACCTCGTCCGGAAAACCGGGCTGAGCCTGCGGCGCCTCGAGCGCGACCGTGCGGCGGCGCTGCATGAGCACGCGGCGCTCGGGCAACGGCGGCGCCGGCGCGAACGGATCGCGGGGCAGCACGTGCGGATAGTCGATCGGTGCCAGCAACGGCGCCGAGCCGAGTGGCAGGCGGAACCCGACGGGCGAGTCGCCCGGCACGAGGAACAGCTTGCCGCGCCTGAGCGCCCAACGCTCCGTCACCCATCGCCGGCCGCGATCCTGCGTATGCCAGACCTGCACAGGCAGCACGTACCCGACCGGATTGCCGAGCCCGCGCTCGAACGTGCGCATGACGCGCTGGCGCTCGGCGGGGTCCTCGAGTTTGTTGTTCGCGACATCCACATTCAGCGGCAGCTTCTGCTCCACGGCCATGAAGTGGATGGGATCTTCGTAAGCCGCGATGCCGCTCTCCGCCGGTAGACCGAGGTGCGTGCAGAGCCCACGCATGAACTGCTGCACATCGTCCGGCGTCGGCGCCCGCGCGGTCGTCTCAGGCGCAATAAGCCGCTGCTCTTCCCACAAGGCTTCGCCATCCGTGCGCCAGTAGAGCGCGAACGCCCAGCGCGGAAGCTGCTCACCCGGATACCACTTGCCCTGGCCATAATGCAGTAAGCCACCGCGCGCGAAGCGCTCGCGCAGCCGCCGCACGAGGTCATCGGCATAGCGGCGCTTGTTCGGGCCGACAGCCGCCGTATTCCACTCGCCGCCTTCCATGTCGTCGGCCGCGACGAACGTCGGCTCGCCGCCCATACTGAGGCGCACGTCGCCGCGCTTCAGCCGCTCATCCACCGCATGACCGGCATCGAGAATGGCCTGCCATTGCGCGTCGCTGTAGGGCTTCGTCACGCGCGGTGTCTCGAGCACGCGCGTCACCGCCATATGGTGCTCGAACTGGACCTCCGCGCGGCCGTGGCTCCCGGTGATCGGCGCGGCACTCATCGGATGCGGCGTCGCGGCGAGCGGGATGTGGCCTTCGCCGGCAAGCAGCCCCGAGGTCGCATCGAGCCCGATCCAGCCCGCGCCCGGCACATAGACCTCGCACCACGCGTGCAGGTCCGTGAAATCCACGTCCGTGCCGGTCGGGCCGTCCAACGCCTTCACGTCCGGCGTGAGCTGGATCAGATAGCCCGAGACAAACCGCGCCGCGAGCCCGAGATTGCGCAGGATCTGCACCAGCAGCCACGCGCTGTCGCGGCAGGAGCCCGAGGCGAGTTCCAGCGTCTCGTCCGGCGTCTGCACGCCGGGCTCCATGCGGATGAGGTACCGCACGTCGTGCTGCAGGCCGCGATTGAGATCGATGAGAAAATCGATCGTCGTGCGCTTGCTCTTGTCGATCCCGGCCACGTACTTCGCGAACCGCTGGCCGGCCGGCTCGATGTCGAGATAAGGCGCAAGCTCCTTCTTGAGCGCCGGGTCGTAGTCGAATGGCCACTCCGTCGCGCTCTCCTCGACGAAGAAATCGAACGGATTGATCACCGCCATGTCGGCGATCAGATCGACCGTCACGGAGAAGACATCCGTCTCCTCCGGGATCACCACCCGCGCGAGATAGTTGCCGAACGGATCCTGCTGCCAGTTGAGGAAGTGCAGCGACGGCTCGATGCGCATGGAGTAGCTGAGGATCGGCGTCCGCGCGTGCGGTGCCGGCCGAAGCCGGATGACCTGGGGTCCCATGCCGATGCGCCGATCGTAGCGGTAGACCGTCTCGTGCTTCAGCGCGACATGGAGTGCCATGGGTACTAGTGTCCCAATTCCGAAGTTCGCCATGCCTCGATGCTGGCGTCCCGAGCGAACTTCGGAATCAAAAGGGACACTAGAATCATGGACCTGCGAGTGTGATTGAGATCGAGAAATTCGCTCGACACCTCGCCGCGCAATCTGGCGAATTTCTCGATCATCACACTAGTGGCCTTTCCGCGAGCCGTCGCCAAGGCCGAGCCGCGTGCCGGTCCGGAACGAACCGGGCAGCCAAGCGTTGGTGGACAGGTCATGATTCCGATACAGAGTCCGCCGCAGACCGACAAGCGCAATCGCTTGGTTAACCTGCCTCGGATCGTACGGCGTCCAAGCCTCGGGCACACTGCTGGAAAATGGCCACCCTCATGCCGAAAAATTTGGCACTCGGGGCAGCCTTCCCGCTAAAGATTTTGCCACATATGACCCTCGGCGAGCGCCGCGCTGCCCATGCGCGACCAGCCGGCAATGAAGCGGCATCGCATCATGAAGAACTATGCCTGCTCGAAGTGCGGCAACAAGGTCTACTTCGAGAACGTCCAGTGCGTCAGATGCGGGGCCGACCTCGGCTTCGATCCCGAGCGGCTCGCCATTGTAGCGCTCGAGTCCACACCCGAGAATATCGGCACCTATCGCCCGATCGGCCATGAGGGCGTGGACCTCCGCTACTGCGCCAATGCCATCCACGCCGCCTGCAACTGGCTGACGCCTGCGGATACCGGCGACGGCTTCTGTCGCGCCTGCGATCTGAACCGCACGATCCCCGACCTCTCCGCCAACGGCAATCTCAGCGCCTGGCAGGAGCTGGAACGCGCCAAGAAGCGTCTCGTGTACGATCTCCTCCGCTTCGGCCTGCCCCTCGATACGACCGCCACCGGCGGCGAGCGCCTCGCGTTCGACTTCCTCGTGAATGCTGCGACCGGCCATCTCGATGGCGTCATCACCATCAACGTGCTCGAGGCCGATGCCGTCGAGCGCGAACGCCAGCGCCAGCAGTTCGGCGAACCCTACCGCTCGCTGCTCGGCCATCTCCGCCACGAGAGCGGACACTTCTACTGGAACGTGCTGATCGCCGCGACCGGTCAGCAGGAAGCCTTCCGCGCCCTCTTCGGCGACGAGCGCGAGGACTACGGTTCAGCTCTAGCGCGTCATCATGCCGAAGGCCCGCCGCCGGACTGGTCCACGCGGCACGTCTCGGCCTACGCGAGCGCACACCCGTGGGAAGACTGGGCCGAGACCTGGGCGCACTACCTGCACATGGTGTCGTCGATCGACACCGCGCAGGCCGAGGGCATGGAGCCACGCGCTTCCGGCCTGCTCTTCGGCGCCGCATGGCCCTTCAAGGCCTACGACGTGCACCGCGAAGAAACGTTCGACGCCCTCATGGAGCGCTGGATCCCGCTCACCATCGCGCTCAACAACATGAGCCGCGGCATGGGCCACACCGACTTCTATCCGTTCGTGATCCCGGCCGCTGCCTGCGACAAGCTCGCGTTCGTGCATCGCATGATCCGGGAGTATGTGGCCAACCCGCCGCATATCGCGCATGTGCCGGCGCTCGCCAGCGATTCCGCGCCCTCGCCGCTGCCGGCATCCGGACAACCAGCCCGCCCCGCATCCGGCCGCTCGCTCATCGGACGCGTCTACGACCGCCTGAAATAGCCCCTCAGGCGACCCGCTCGATCAGCGCCATGGCCGCCGCGGGATTGTGCGCCTTGTAGCCGCTGATCACGTACAAGAAGACATCGCGCGCCTTGCCGTCGGCCTTGTGCACGCCGACCATGTCGAGACCGGACGGCAGCTTGCCCGCAGCCCATTCCTGCGCGCGCGCAGCCCACGCATCGAGTGCCTTCTTGCCGTAGCCGAGCTTTTCTTTCTCCTCCGTCCCCATGATGCGCGCATAGACGAACGGCGCCGTCACATCGGCAATCTGCGGAAAATCGCTATCGCCCGCCATCACGATCGCGACGCCGTGCTCGCGCGCCATATCCACGAACTCCGGCACGCGGAAGCTCTCGTGCCGCACCTCGACCGCATGGCGGATCTTGCGCCCTTCCATGCTCTTCGGCAGCAGCTTCAGGAACGCCTCGAAGTCCGCGGCATCGAATTTTTTCGTCGGCATGAACTGCCAGCTTATAGGCCCGAGCTTA
Organism: Hyphomicrobiaceae bacterium; assembly: GCA_035565975.1. Classification (GTDB taxonomy): domain Bacteria; phylum Pseudomonadota; class Alphaproteobacteria; order Rhizobiales; family Hyphomicrobiaceae. The sequence continues at coordinate 4,285 of DATMRT010000131.1, read as the reverse complement.
TCCTTCAATTCGAGCACGCCGCTCGTCATGAACCGCTCGATGGATTCGCCCGCCTCGGCCAGCACGCGCCGATTGGTCGTGAACCGCGAGCCCTTCAGCGCGAAGACGAAGCCGTCGGGCGTCTCGTCGTGCCAGCGCGCGAAGCTCTCGGGCTTCTGCGAGCCGTAATACGTGCCGTTGATCTCGATCGATGTGAGCTGTTGCGCGGCATATTCGAGCTCGCGCTTCTGCGGCAGCTTGTCGGGATAGAACGTCCCGCGCCACGGCTCGAAGGTCCAGCCGCCGACGCCGATGTAGATGTTGCCCGTCGCGTTCTTGGCGCGCTCAGCTTTTTGGGCCACCGCGATCCTCCTGACTGCTCGCCCCTCGACGCGCGGGGCCACAAACCCTATGTCTACCTCAAAGGAGGCCGCCATGTGCCGCAATATTCGCACGCTGTTCAACTTCGATCCACCCGCGACGGACGACGAGATTCGCGCGGCATCCCTGCAGTTCGTGCGCAAGCTCAGCGGCTTCAATGCGCCGTCGCAGACCAACGCCGCGGCCTTCGAGCACGCGATCGACGAAGTCGCGGCCGCCGCCACGCGCCTGCTCGGCGCGCTCGAAACGAACGCACCGCCCAAGGATCGCGAGGCCGAGGCGCAGAAAGCGCGCGAGCGATCGCGGGCGCGGTTCAGCCGGATCGTGTGAGCAGCGCTACTTGCCGAGTGCGGCGTCCCACTCCGGCTGCTTGAAGCCCAGCAGCAGCCCGCCCTTGTGCTCGACGATCGGACGCTTGATCATCGACGGCTGCTCGATCATCAGCGCAATGGCCTTCGCCTGGTCGAGATCGGCTTTTGCGGCATCGGGAAGCTTCCTGAAGGTCGTGCCGGCGCGATTGAGCACGTTCTCCCAGCCGAGCGCCTTGCACCAGGCCTTCAGCTTCGCCGGCGTGATCCCTGCCTTCTTGTAGTCATGAAACGCGTACGCAATGCGGTGCTCATCGAGCCACGTCCGCGCTTTCTTGACCGTGTCGCAATTGGGAATACCGTAGAGTGTGATCGTCATCGCGTGGTTCTCGTTCCGAGCAAGCGCCCGCACCACATCAGTGCAGAAACCGCGTCATTGCAAGAGGCCTCGACATGGATAGACCGCCGCCCATCGCACCCGAGCTCGTCAACGAGTTCGTCCTCAAGGCGCACAAGGACCTCGATCGCGTCAAGGAGCTGCTGGCGCAGGAGCCGCAACTCGTCAATGCCTGCTGGGACTGGGGCGCCGGCGACTTCGAGACCGCGCTCGGCGCCGCCGCGCACACCGGCCGCCGCGAGATTGCTGAATTCCTGCTCGACAATGGTGCGCGCCTGGACATTTTCGCCGCCGCGATGCTCGGCCATCTCGACGTCGTGAAGGCGGCCATTACAGCCTGTCCGCAGGCGCGCCACGCGGCCGGCCCTCATGGCATTCCGCTCATGATGCACGCCAAGATGGGCGGCGAACGGGCGCTGCCGGTTCTGGAATACTTGCAGTCACTCGGATAGCGACGTTCACTCCCGCTGCAGCCGCGACGCCACCTGGAATTCGATGAGGCGGCCGAGCCCCGCGAGAATGCTGCCGAGCGCGAACAGCACGATCACGACAATTTCCATATACCCTTCGACGTTTTCCTTCTCGAGCACGACATCCGCGATGTCGGCGTCCGAGTTCTTGTACTGCGCGAACACCTTCGCGCGCTGCGCCTCGGCAGTGGCGATCTGCTCGGCGGGCGCGTTCATCACCTTCAGCAGCCCGATCTGATTGTCGTACGCCGTACGCAACTGGATCTGCGCCGACTGCTGGATGTTGAAAGCAATGAGCCGCATCTCGATCTCGCGCTTCAGCGGATCGAGATAGAAGAGCTGCGCCGCTGTTGAAGCGAGCAGCAGAGCAATGCCGACGATCTCGCCGACTTGATGAATGCGTAGGTGCATGTTTCCCAATCCCCCTGAACCAGCGGCGCTTTCTGCACCAAACTCGAACCGATGTCAGCAGGATCGGCTTATGCATCAGCACTACTGCTCTGGGACGCGCGCGTTCGAACAGATGCACGGTCATCCCCCTCCCCCAGCGCCGAAGGCCGTACTCCGCAGGCTGTGCTCTCTCATTCCTCTCCCCGTCGCGCGGCACGCGCGCCCGCGAGACGTGGGGAGGGGTTAGGGATGGGGGGAATCCCGACGCTGCCCGATGCGCGCGACGCCGGGTCGATGGAATGAGGTGAGGGGAGCAAGGCGCGAACGCCAGACTCTTTATGCCGGCAAAGAACAGCGTCCACGCCTTACACCGCAGAACAGGCACCGGGCACGGCGACCGGCGAGCCGATCCGGCCTTCTTCGTTCTTTCCCGGGCGCGCCATCGTGGCGTCACCCCATTCCGCGGCCTCATCCCGAACGCTGAGCGCGCGTCGACAGCGCCCCCTCGTGGGATGAATGGGAGGGAGTGTGCAGGCAGGCGTGGTGGGTGGGGATAAGTCTTCGGGTAGCTGTACGCAGAATGGACGTAATGGCCGGTTAGAAATCTCTTTCCGGATATAATCGTGGGGCCTTCATGACGTTCTTCGGGAAGCGAGTAACGCAACTAACTCCAGAGGACATCTATTGGCTTGTGAAAGCAAGGGTTCAAGAAGGGAGCGACATCGAGTTTAAGCGCGCCTTGGCTGCCAGAGACGGAGCCGACGATCGCTGGGTGGTGCAGGGCGACTCCATAGGAGATCACGCAAAGCGCGATCTCATTAAAGAGATCGTCGGATTTGCGAATTCGAGAGGAGGCACACTCCTCCTTGGAATTAAGGAAGGCAAAGAGAAACCATCGCGAGCAGAGGCCATAACTCTCATCCCCAGAGTGGCCGAGTTGGCGGATCGCCTTAAGATGGTTTGCCGTGAACAAATTGAACCAGCACTACATAACTTAGAAATCGCAGGCATTCCCATAGATAGCAATGGCGCAGGCGTAGTAGTATTCCAAATTGTTGGACAAAGCGCTTTTGGCCCTCATCGCCATCGCAAGGATCGCGAGTGTTACGTACGCCGCAATGATGAGACAGTCGCAATGGACATGCATGAAATTAGGCGCCTGTCCGTTGATCTCAACGAAGCTCTTCAAGACATTGAAGATCAGTTCAAGCAGCAGAAGGCTCAATTTGCCAATCGACATCAACTCCAGCTCCGCCGCAATCACGCATTCGTTGCGCGCGTTGATGCTATTCCACTCTCTCGCCTGGACATCCCTCACCTACACAGACAGGAACTGGTTCGCCCACGATTGACGTCGATCCCGCTGCTGCACGACGATCTACCTGAGGAGGCGTTTATTCCTGCTCATACGAATTTCGAATGGCGCCCGCAATTGAGAGGGACCAGGGGGGTAGCCAGCTTCGGCGACCGAAATCGCCTCACCGTCGACATCTATGAAACCGGCCGGGCCTCCATGGAGTGGGCCTCCATGAGATCTCAGGATCGGGCTGGTATATACCTCGCTTGGCTGGTCGGAATGTTCGCGAACGCTCTCCTCCTCGTTGAGAGGATCAGACTAGCCGCGAAAAGCGCCAGTTCCCCATTTGCACTACAATTTTTGCTGGCGACCTGGAATCCGGATGCAGACGCGACGCCTCTGCTGCCATATCGGGAGCATGGCTTCCGAACAATGGGCGGCGTGCAAGATGGGCACCACGAATTTCCACGCTACGAAGTGCCGGATGTTGCCAGCTTTGCCTCACTAACCTCTTTGTTTGAGAACGACTTGATCAATTTCGCCGGCAGAGATCTTCCAAACTCGGAGTCATGCTTCGACTTCGCAAACTCATTAAAGGCGATACAAGAGAGCTTCACGTAACACGGGATCAGCGCCCGTCTTTTCGATCTGCGGACGACAGTGTGCAGATCTGAGTGGCCTTGCGGCCAACACCTGACTACTCTTCCGCACCGCCTCGACGGAACCCCCCGCCTCACCCGGCAGATGCCCTGGCGTCTTCAGCCCCTCTCACCCCACCTTCGGCAGCTCGAAGCTAAACTCTTTCAGCACACTCGGATCATCCGTCCGCTTGGATGCATCCAATATCTCGATACCGACGATGCGCCCCTCGGCGTCGTACTCCACGACGATGCCGTCGGCCACTTTCTCACTCTCCTTCACCGGGCGATCGGTGAGATTGAGGTAGACCGCATCGGCTCCGTGATCGACCCTCACGCGCATGGGCATTTCCTGTCGAAGTAAGCCGTGATCACGTAACTCGGATCATCACGTCGCGCAAACTCCCGCCCCTCATCCCGACCTT
>DATMRT010000130.1:0-91612 GCA_035565975.1 Hyphomicrobiaceae bacterium | reverse complement strand
AACGCCCGCCGGAGATTTCCGGCGGGCGTTTTGTTTTACGGCCGACGCAGCTTCACGCCGAGAGGTGCTTCACCTTCGGCAGCACTTCCTTGGCGAGCAGTTCGAGCGAGTTCCGCCATGCCTGCGGATGGTCGATGTAGTCGAAGCCGAACACGAGCAGGTTGCCGAAGCCGCCGACATCATGGTGGATCTTCTCGATCTTCTCGGCGACCGTCGCAGGTGAACCGATGATCCAGTTGTGCTTGGCGCAGTATTCCGGCGTCACGTCGCTGTCGGGCACGCTCTGGTCGTGCTTGAGGTAGGTGAGGAAGTCGAAGTTGGCGAGGAGCTGGAGGAAGTACTCGCGCATCATGCGGCCCATGTGCAGACCGACCGACAGGCGCTCCGCCTCGGCATCCGTCTCCGCAACGAACACCTCGCGCACCATGCGCCAGTCGCGGCGGTTCGGCTTGCGTCCGGTCTTGGCGGCGCCCGCCTCGACTGATTCCCAATGGCTCGACACGTACGCCGGGTTGAGATTGAGGCTCATCGGGATATAGCCGCGCTCGCCGGCGAGCTTCAGTGTGTCCGAACCTTTGGAGAGTCCGGCGACGCCGATCGGCGGGAAGGGCTTCTGCAGCGGCTTTATGTGCGGCTTGAGGAAGCCGTACATCATCTCGGGGTTCTTCACCGTCCAGAACTTGCCCACGTACTCGAAGGGCTCGTTCGTCGACCACATCTTGAGAATGATCTCGAGCGCCTCGCGCGTCATATCGCGGTTGACGCCGCTCGAGCCGTCGACGTTGAACATTTCCCAGTCGCTCGGCAGGCCCGAAGCCGCAACGCCGAAGTTGAGCCGACCGCCCGAGATGTGATCGAGCATGGCGACGCGGTTCGCGAGCTCGGCCGGATGATGATAGGGCAGGAGGAAGCCGCCGGGTCCGAGGCGGATGTTCTTCGTCTGCATGAGGGCCTGCGCGACGACGAGGTCGGGCGAGGGATGCGGCTCCCAGGGCGCGGTGTGGTGCTCGCCGATCCACGCCTCTTTGTAGCCGAGCTCGTCGAGCCAGCGGATCACCTGCAGCTCCCACTCGTGACCGTCCTTGAGCGGCCTCTCGGGGGGATGCGACGGCATCGTGAAATAGCCGAGTTCCATGCGGTTCCTCCAATGGATCTGTTGCTCGCTGCGATTGTTCGCAGGGAGCTGTTTGGCTCAGCGGCGGCAGTCGTGCCTGCGCGTGCAGGCGCCGGCTCGCGGCGGTTGTCAGTCTGCATCAGACTTGGGCGGATTGACTATCCGGTTCTTCGCCGTGCGATGCCCAATCGTCATCGGAAGTATGCAGCGCGCGCCGGTCTCGAGGATGCGGCGAAACCCAAGTGCGCCGAGGAGGCCCTGTCCGTTCGCGCGCTCTTTTGTGGGACAGTGCACTCACGATGATCCCGAGCGCGATCGGCCTGATGACGATGGCGCAGTCGCGCGAGAAAAGCGAAAGCCCCGTCACGCCATGCGTGAAGCGGGGCCCTTCATCTCTTCCGATTCATGCCCAGCGACGCCGGGCTGATTTACGAGGCAATAACCTCGTTCGATTTCGTCAGGTTGTGGTTGAGTTCGGTTTGGTCCGATCAGTTGGCGCCGCCAAACCGTGCCTTCGCCCTTCGGCTCCGGCCTGTGTCCTTCTGCGGTGGTTCCATGCAACCTCCACACGCTGTTGGCACATGCGACGATCGCGATGACCGGGGAGCGTTTTTCAGACCGGGCACATCTGCCATCAGGCTCTGAACTCCGCGACGATTGATCGTCACTCTTTAATCTTGGCCTCCGCAGGCTGCCTGTCAAGGGTGGCGCGTTGCGACGCATCATTGTGGCGCAATCGATCTGTGTCGGCGACGGACAGGTAAGCCTCTGCGCCCAATCAATCCGGGAACCGCTGATCCGCATTATGCGTTCTACGAAAACGGGTTGGATTAAAGAGGAGAAATCGATGTCAGTTATTCTCAAGGCTTTGGCGACTGCGGGCCTGCTCGCATCGGCCACGACCTTGGCGGCTGCTGCGCCGGCGCATCCGAATTCGATGCCGGGCGGCGTCCGTTCAGACTTGATCCAGGTCCACGGCGATCATCGGGATTGCCGTCGCGACCGACGCGGCTGGCACCGGCACAATCGCTGGGGCGAGCGCAGAGCGTGCCGCCGCTGGGATGGCAGAGGCCGTCGCCCGAATGCGTGCGTGCAGGTCGGTCCCATCTGGTACTGCGATTACTGACCTCGACCACCGAGGATCATGCGATGCGCCCCGGTCTCGCACGAGGCCGGGGTATTTCATTTGAGGCGTTGCACCTGAGGCGTTGCACCGGCGCTGAGGATCAAAGCATCGGACTTCGAATGCGGGACGCGCCCATAAGTCCGGCTTCCGGGACGTGGCACCTACAAATCAGGGAAATCCCTGATGGCTGGGCAGCACAATTGCGGAGGATGGTCCGGAATGCTTGGGCGATGGCGGATTCGCTCTTCCCATAGTCTCAGGAGCGCAACATGCGTGCGTTGGTCTTCCTCGCGGCGTTGGCCATTTCCGCGACTGCAGCCGCTACGCCCTCCACCGCCCAGCAAGCCGCGAAGCGTCAGACTTATGATGCGGCCCTGCTCGATGAAGCGGCGCGCGTGAAGGAATGCATGAAGCAGTGGGATCGCTCGACGCATATGAGCAAGAAGGAGTGGGAGGCTACCTGTCGCCGTGTCGCGAAAGAGCGCGTCAAGTATCTGCGCGAGCAGGGCTACGGCGCCGAGCGCAAGAAGCCGGCGACGCGCGGGAAGTCCTCCCAGATGTGAGGGCAGGTGAGTGGCGAGGCGAGGCCATGGGTATCGTATGTGATGGGCGCCAGTCTGTGCGCCGATCGTACGCCCGACAGGTAACGAGCTAACATCACTTTTTCGGCCAGGCATTCTCCAGCCGGTGGCTCTTCGCAGACCCTTTCTTCTTGCTGCTCGACGATTTCAATCCCTTCGCCTTCGGCTTTTGCACCCCATCGATCGAGATGCCGAAACGGCTTGCCGAGACCGGCGACTCGCTGGGCTTGTTCTGAGCAACGACAAGATCGGGCGTTGCGACGAACGCAGTGGCGATGATGATTGCAGGAATCCGTGCCATCGTCCTCCTCCTCCAGCCGACAGCCGACAGCCGACAGCCGATACCATCGCACGATGCGACGGGAAGGCAAGACAACTCGATCCGCCGCTGCTGGAGAGGCGGGCGAGCCGAGGTGGCCGATGGCCAAAACGGTCAGGCGGCAGTGCCGAGCGCGTGAGGATGGATCGAAGCGCGAGCGACAAGCTTGGGCTGGGCGCGAGGAAGCACTGACTCCCGCTCCCGGAGCGGTGCCGGGACGGGCACATCATCGAAGTGTACGCCCATGCGCTCACCTTGGCGCCATGCGATGTGGACCGGATGCTCGGACCCACCGTGGACGTCGACAAGGATGAACTTCCCGGGAATGCCGACCGTGGTCGGCACGATCAGGCTGGCGCCGGCGTCCGACATGTTCCGTATCACGCAGTCGATCACACAGGCGCCGTTGCCGAAAGTGATCTTGCCGGTCTTCAGCGTCCGATGGCGCTGGTTGGTTCTATGTTCTTGGCTCATGGTTCTAACAGGGGTTGGTAGTTCAGCTTGCCCGCAACCAACGCCTGCTTTCTTGCCGAAGTCCTAATCCGATCATCCACGGGGCGCGGTGGGTTGTCGCGGATAGGATTGCGGAAGCGCGCGGTGATAATCGCCAGGGCGTTGAATAATCGTCGGCGACCGACGGACTGAGAATTGGTGGAGGGAGTGGAACCAATTCCTGCTTCGTCGCTTCTGCGATTATGCGAGCGTTCCTTCCTGAAGTGGTGCGGGTGACGGTTCGGCGCGAACCGAGTGGCGTCTTTGTGGCGCTCAGTCCCGATTTGCCGGGGCCCCTTGCTGTGGAACTGGACGCCAAGCGGCTTTCAGTCGCTGTGCCCGAACGCATTCAGGCATGGTTTGCCGCCGAAGGCTGCCCTGTTCGTGTGACTATGGGCGAGGGCCGAGCCGTTGCGCTGTCGTCGTGGAATGTCATGCCCGAGACGGCCTGCCCCGGATCGCTGGAGCAAGACCGACCGCGCGGGCCCTAGTCGTCGGGGCGCGCGCAATCCGGCCGCCGAGCGCCGGCGAACTCGAGCGCCTCGCGCGGGCTTAATCCACCACTTACGTAAGGGCGTGGCTGGGGGACTAGGATTCGAACCTAGACAGGCAGAGTCAGAGTCTGCAGTCCTACCATTAGACGATCCCCCAACAGGCGCCGAACCAGGCCGGCGCGCCGGGAGGCCCCTCTTATCAAGCGCCGCACCCGGAGGCAACCCCGTCAGGCGCGCTCTGGATGGTCCGCCCGGCGCTGGAGGGTGAGCGTCACCCAGCCGTTCAGCCAGTCCTTACGGACGCGCGCGAACCCCGCCGCTGTGTAGGCCGCGAGCACCGTCCCGGCCTGAGAATCCAGAATACCCGACAGAACGATGACGCCGCGTGGCGGGATCACGCCCGCCAGCCGTTGCGCCATGCTGATCAGCGGCTCGGCGAGGATGTTCGCAATCACGAGATCGAACGGCGCACGGCGACGGAGCGCGGGGTGGTCGAGACCCAGGGCGGCGAAAACGGCGACCCGGCCGGCGAGGCCATTCTTGCGGACGTTCTCGCGCGCAACACGCACCGCTTCGGGATCGAAGTCGCTGGCGACGATCGCGGCTTTCGGCAGCACGCGTGCCGCCGCGATCGCCAGCACGCCCGATCCGCAACCAAGATCGAGCACGCGCGCGAAATGTCCGCGCCGCGTCAGGCGATCGATCGCCAGCAGGCAGCCGAGCGTCGTTGCGTGATGGGCCGTGCCGAACGCTTCACCGGCATCGATCTCGATGGCATCGCGCTTCAGGCGCCCGATCGCGCGATCATGACTGCCGTGCACGAGAAATCGGCCGGCAACGACGGGCGGCAGACCGGCCTGGCTCACGGCGACCCAGTTCTCGTCGGGGACAGGTTCAACGATGATATGACCACCGCGAACGTCCGCGCCGGCATCGATGACTTCGGCGATATCGGCCACGTCGATCGCACTCTCGAAGTAGGCATAGACGTCCCAGCCCTCGCCGGGCGCCTCGAACAGGCTCACGGCCAGCGGCGTCAGCGTTACCGACTCTTCGAGGAGGGCCGCGATCGTGCGCGCGGCGCTGGTGTCGTCCACCGTTATTCGGACGCGGTGCATGAAGTGAGCCTGTGTGCGTGGTTGCGGCAGGCGGTGTAGCTCGATTGCGAGCGCGGTGCACGCGAAATGGATCGCGCCTTCGGCGCGAACAGGGCTGCCGCCCTATGACCCGCTTGGGGGACACCCCCAAACCCCCGTCCTTTATGGATTTGGAGTTTGTCGCGAGCGCATCGCGGGCATCGCACCCTAGCGGAGTGGGCAGCGCCGCTTCATGAGCGCGCGACCGCGCCGGCCGATAGGCCATCCCTAAGAAAAGCAGCCCGCGGCACTAAAATAAAGCCCCCCTTGCTGCCACCGGCCACACGCTTTCCACCACGGCCGCTTGTCCATCCATGCCGCGAATGCCGACATACCAATCGTGTAGGTTCACGGTCGGATCGCAGTGGCCGGGAATGAGCCGAACCTTGTCGCCGAGGCTGGGACGCGTGTTGCTCTGGGCGAGGTTGAGATTGCCGTGCTCGTCGGACGGGCGCTCGTAAATGGCGCCGGCGAAGCCAACCGGCTCGGGCGGGCCGGACTCGAACGTGAAGCTCTTGAGGCCGGCGTCGATCACGGCGCGATCGGCCTGCGTCATGCTCATGACCGTCGCGTAGACGAAAAGCGCGTGCTCGAAGGTGTCGTAAGGCCCGCCGTCGGCACGCTTGTTACGGGCATAGTCGGCATCCATGAAGATGTACGAGCCGGCCTGCAGCTCATTGTAGACGCCGCTCGCGGCCTCGAGTTCGAAGGTGCCAGTGCCGGCGCCGCCAACGATGTCGCAGGAAAGCCCGGCGGCTTTCAAAGCCTGCACCGTCGTCTTGGTGCGGGTGACTGCTTCGTCGATGGCGGCGCGGCGCTCCTCGATCGTACGGAAGTGCTGCGCGCGGCCCTGGTAGGCCTGCAACCCCGCAAAGCGCAGATGCTTCTCGCGCGCGATCGCCTGCGCGAGCTCGACCGCGGGCTTGCCGGGGGCAACACCGCAGCGGCTCGCGCCGACATCGATCTCCACAATCACGTCGAGACGCGCACCGTGTCGCCCGGCGGCGGCGGCCATCTCGCTCACGCCAAGCGGATTGTCGACGCAGCCGATAACGCGCGCCTGGCGCGAGAGTGCGGCGAGCCGGTCGAGCTTGCGTGCGCCGATGACCTCGTTGGAGACGAGCACATCCTGCACGCCGCCCTCGACCATAACGGTCGCCTCCGAGACCTTCTGGCAGCAGAGGCCGATGGCACCATGCGCGATCTGCTTCAGTCCGATGATCGGCGACTTGTGCGTCTTCGCGTGCGGGCGCAGACGTACGCCGGCCTTCGATACCGCATCGGCCATGCGCTTCAGATTGCGCTCGAAGGCATCGAGGTCGATGAGCAGCGCAGGCGTGTCCACTTCGGCGAGCGGCATCCCGGGTATGGCCGGCGGCAGGGTCGTCATGGTGAGCGGGCTCCAGTTGGCGTTCAGCTCTGCGGCGCGAGGGTTGCGGCCAGCTCGGCGAAGTTCGCGACGATCAGGTCCGGCTGGTTGGGCGATTGGCCGAAGGGTCGTTTGCGGCGATCGATGAAGACCGAGCGAAAACCATGCGCCTTGGCACCGATGCAGTCGAAGGCGTGATTGGCGACGAAGACGATGCCGGTGCGCTCGATGTACGGCCACTCGGCATTGATGATGTCCTCGGCGGCGGCGTAGGTCGCGAAGTGCGGTTTGAAGTAGCCGGCTTCCTGCACCGAGATGAAGCGGTCGAAGGGAAAGCCGATATGCGGACGCGCATTCTCCAGCATGTCGCGATCGCCGTTCGAGAGGATGACGAGCTTGTAGCGCGTCTTGAGTTGATTGAGCGCGGCGATCACATCGGGGAAGGGCTTCAACTGCTCGATCTGCGAGACGAGCCAGGTGACCTCGTCCTGCGTATGCGCGATGCCGCAACGGTCCATGACCTGCGAGACGGCGCGATGCCCGATCTGGCGATAGGGTGTGTGCCCGCGATCGAGAAGCGCATCGATCATGCTGTCCTCGAAATGCGTGCGCCGCCACCACGTGACGAAGCTCGATGGATTGCCCTCCCATCCCTTCTTCTTGAGGAACGGCGTCACGGCCGCCGTGAGCCCCGACTGCATGTCGACGACCGTGCCATAGAGGTCGAAGACGAGGGCCCGGGTCTCGCGCCGCAGGATTTCCTCGGTCGTGGCCATCGTGCTTGCCATGGGACTTGCTCCGTTCTGCTTGTTCGTGGTTGTCTCGGCGCGCGGATTGTTGCCGCCGGAGCTCAAGAGAATCAAGGACAACCGCCATGACGTTCCGTATTGGCCTTCTGCTCTTTCCGGACATCACTCAGCTCGACATGACGGGCCCCTATGAGGTGTTCACGAAGTTCCCCGAGGCGGAAGTGCGTCTCATTTGGAAGACGCTGGAGCCCGTGAAAGCGGGTGGCGGGATGCGCATCATGCCCGATACGACCTTTGCGGATTGTCCGCAGCTCGACCTCGTCTGCGTGCCCGGCGGCTCAGGCATGAACCCGCTCATGGAGGATGCCGAGACCCTGGCTTTCCTCAAGAAGCAGGCGGTCGGCGCGCGCTATGTCACGAGTGTCTGCACAGGCGCGCTCGTGCTTGGGGCGGCGGGGCTGCTCAAGGGCCGGCGCGCGGCGACACACTGGATGAGCCGCGAGCTGCTTGCCGCATTCGGCGCGACGCCGGTTGCCGAGCGTGTCGTCGTTGACGGCAACGTGATCACGGGTGGCGGCGTGACGGCGGGCATCGACTTCGCGCTGCGCGTTGCGGCCGAGGCCTTCGGCGAGGATCTGGCGAAAACGATACAGCTCGGCATCGAGTACGATCCGCATCCGCCCTTCAATGCGGGATCGCCGGAGGGCGCCGGGCCGGCCGTGACCGAGCGTGCGCGCGCATCGGCAGCTAAGCGTCAGGCGGAGCGGGCGGCGATCGTCGCGCGGGCGGCGGCGCGCCTCTAGCCGTCAGAAAACGTCCTGCCACGCCTTGTAGGCGGGGTAGGTCAGCAGGGCCGCGGCCGCAAGCCAGACCAGGAGCGAGATGGCCGTGCTCGTCCGGCGGCCAAGGAGGCGCTCGTAGAGTGCTGCCGGGAGTCCGGAGAGCGTGAACGTCAGCAGCGAGAGCAGGACGGACGTCGTGTAGAAGAAGCCCATCTGCGTGCCGAGCGGGGTGCCGCGCAGAAAGGGAGTCAGCAGGTAGAGCAACGGATCGAAGAGCGGCGAGAAGCCGCGTCCGTTGAAGATGGCGACGGCGATAACGCCCGCGAGGAGCGCCAGGCGGACAATGGTGAACTGAGGTTCGTCGCGGGAGTGCGTCATGCTCGGGCTCAGATCCTCGGGCGGATGCCCGCCAAAGAGACGCCCCAATAGAGGAGCACCCGGAGGGCGGCGAGCCAGGCCACCGCCAGCACGGGAATGAGACCATTGGGCACGATCCTCGGCGTGAGCGCGCGCACGGTCCGCAGGATCGGATCGACGACGCGGTGGAATACACGGAGGAAGGCGCCCTGCGCGTGCATGGTCCAGCCGAAGGCGAGCATCAGCACGAAATAGGTGGCCATCAGGTACATGAAGGCTGCGAGAACCAAGTTCGGCACGTGGAAATACCAGTGCTCGAGCAATGCAGCAGTCGTTGGCATGAGGCTCTGTCCGATCCCTGGAAGGCGAGCCGGTCCTGGAAGGCGGGACACTCTCGGCGAAGAGGGCGGCAAGCGCAAGGCGCCAGCCGGGGCGCCCTGTGGCGCAAATGCTTCTTAACCGAGGATCGGCATATGCTGAGCCCCGGCTATTGGCCGCGTATCGGCGCTGGTAGAGTGTTGGCATGAGCCGAATGCTGGGCCCAGAGATCGCAGGTGTCGTGCTGGCTGGCGGCCGCTCCGCGCGCATGGGCGGGCGGGAGAAGGCGCTTCTCGCGCTGGCTGGCCGGCCGATGCTGGCCCATGTCCTGAAGCAGTTTGCGCCTCAGGTGGGCCGCTTGGCCATCAATGCAAATGGCGATCCGGCGCGGTTCGTCGCTTTCGGCCTGCCCGTGATCGCCGATCAGACGCCGGACCATCCCGGGCCGCTGGCCGGCGTCCTGGCCGCGTTGCGATGGGCTGCGAGCGAGGATGTCGGCGCCCGTTGCGTCGCAACTGTCTCGAGTGATGCGCCGTTCATACCGGCAGACCTCGTTGCCCGGTTGGCGAGGGCCTCGGGAAGCGGCATTGTTATCGCCCGATCCGAGGGTAGGGTGCATCCACTTGCCGCACTGTGGCCCCTCGGCATCGCGGACGAGCTGGCGCGTGCCCTTGCGACGGGGGAGCGACGCGTGCAGCGTTGGGTCGAAATGCAGGGCATGACGGTCGTCGATTTTTCCCCTATCCGGATCGGGAGCCGCTCGATTGATCCGTTCCTCAATGTGAATACGCCGGCGGACCTCGCCGAGGCGGAGACGCTGATGCAACTCCTGAGCAGCCGCGAGGCGACGACATGAGCGACGCCGAAGCCTTCGAGCTCGGCGGGCCGCGCCGCTACGTGGGCCTCATCGCGGCCATCATCCTCGCCTTCGCGCTTTGCGAGACGGCGCTGGCGCAGGCCTCGCGCGCGAAGCCGCCGGTGCCCCCCGGCGTCGATCCCGGCGGCATCGCGATCGCGCTCATCGCGACGGGCATCGACTACACGCATCCCGAGATCAAAGACCGCCTCGCCCGCGACGGCGAGGGCGAGGTCATCGGCCTCGATCTCATCGACAACGACAACCGTCCCTACGCGGCGACGTCTCTCCCCGAGAACCACGACGGCGCCGTCGACACGCTTCTCGCGCGCCGCATTCTCTCGACGTATCGCCATGCGCGGCTCGTGCCGGTGCGTGTCGATCCGAAGGACAAGCTCATGCTCGCCCGCGCGCTCGCCTTCACGGCGACGACGCCGGCGCGGATCGTGGCTGTGCCGCTCTGGGGCGAGAGCCGCGAGACGTGGGAGTTCTTCGAGCAGGCTGCGGAGCAGGTGCCGGACCATCTGCTGATCCTGCCGGCAGGTGACGCCGATGCCGTCGCGCAAGGGCGTCCGCAGTTTCCAGCCGCGCTCAATCTGAAGGGCGCGATCATCGTTGCGGCCGCCAACGAGACCATGGAGCGCGGCACACTCACGCGGCCGGGTGCGCCGCGCATTGATGCCCTGGTGCTCGGGCGTGGCGGGTCATGGTTTCCCGGTATCGTGCCGACGGCTGCCGACGCCACGGAGGCGGTGGCACTCACGGCGGGTCTTGCGGCGTGCGCGCAGCACGGCAAGCCGCCGATCGGCGCGCAGGCGCTCAGGGAGCAGTTGCTTGGTCTCGCCGTGCGCAGGGAGGGGCCGCGCGAGACGCCGGTGCTCGACCCGTTGTGTCTCTACGGCGGCACGCGCTACTGAGGATCATCGGGGCGGGATGGCGTGGGGCGGTTGGCCGGGTGGACGGCGAGCAGAAATCCGAGACGTCAGATAAGGCGACGGCACAAACGCGGCGGCGCCGCGCGCCGCGTTTGCGCAGGGGCCTGCTGCTGGCGCTCGTGGCAGCGGTCGTTTTCCTCGTCATGCGCCAAGGCGTGCTGCCGACTTGGCTGAGCCCGTTACCCGCACTCGATCTCAGTGTGCCTAATGCCTGGTTCGTCGACTGGCGCATTGCCGAGCTGAAGCATGATCGGGCGCTCTGCGCGCGCGTGCTCCGCCCGCCGGTGATCTCGGCGCAGCCCGTGAGCCCCAATCCGATCAAGAACGGCTGCGGCTGGGAGAATGCCGTTCGCATCTCGAGTGCGGGGGGCGCGACGCTGCACGTCGGCACGGTCTCGTGCGAGGTCGCAGCGGGCATCGCCATGTGGCTCGCGCACGACGTGCAGCCGCTCGCCAAGGAGATCTTCGGATCGAGCGTCAGATCTGTCCAGCACATGGGCACGTATGCGTGCCGGAATGTCATTGGCCGCAAATGGTGGTACCCATCGCGCAGCCAGCACGCGACGGCGAATGCGCTCGATGTTTCCGCCTTCACGCTCGCCAACGGGCGTCAGATCAGCGTCGCGCGCCACTGGTCGGGATCGGGTCCCGAAGCGCGGTTCCTGCGCGAGATCCACGCGCGCGCGTGCCGCTATTTCCGCGTCGCCATCGGGCCTGAATACAACGCGCTCCACCGCGATCATTTCCACTACGATCGCGGTATGCTCTCGCGCTGCAAGTAGCCTTTGTGTTCCCTCTCCCCGCACGCGGGGAGAAGGAGAAGAACGGTCACGACGCTATCGCTTCAGATCCGACACGAGACGCACGGGCGTCGGCTCGCCGAGGCGGGCGCGGTACATCTGCACGTTCGAGAGCACCTTCTTCACGTACTCGCGGGTCTCCTCGAAGGGGATCATCTCGATCCAGTCGATCGGATCGATGTCCTTCGTGCGCGGATCGCCGAAGCGGCGCATCCACTGGCGCGCGCGGCCTGGCCCTGCGTTATAGCCGGCGAGTGTCAGCACGTAGCTCCCGTCGAACTCCTCCTTGCGATCGCCGATGTAGGCGCTGCCGATCATTGCGTTATAGCTCGTATCGCTGACGAGCCGGGGGATGTCGCACTTGATCTTGTGATCGCGGCAGATGTGGCGCGCGGTGATCGGCATGACCTGCAGGAGCCCGCGTGCGCCGGCGTGCGAGACGATCTCGGGATTGAACTCGCTTTCCTGCCGCGCGATGGCGAGGAGCAGCGCGCGTTCGGGTGACTGGCGCAGCGGCTTGTACTCGGGAAAGGGGTGCACGGGATAGGAATAGGTGTAGAGGTTCATGCCGCGCGCGACGCCGCTCTTGCCAACGCGTACGGCCATCTGGTGATCGCCGATCGCATTGGCGAGATGAGCCAGCATGGCCATTTCGGCCTCGCTCTTCAGGACCGAACGCAGGTGCGCCACGATGATGCGCGTGATGCCGCGGCCGACGTCGGCATGATGCGCAAGAATGGCGGCGCGTACCAGAGGATGGCCGTTGAAGCTCTCGGCATCGCTCGCCGAGGGCATGGCCGGGAGCGGCATCGGCGCATCCTGCGGGCCTGGATTGAGCTTCTGGCGGGCGAGTGCGCCGTGGAATGTGTCGATGCGCGCGGCGGCTTCCCTATAGAAGCGGTTGGCGTCGTCCGTCCGGCCGAGTGCCTCGTGGGCGCGTGCGAGCCAGTAGTTACCACGCGCCGCGCTCAGTGGTCCGTCCGCGTTCTCGCGCGACGCTTCGAGATGCGGCACGGCAGCCTTGCTGTCCTTGAGGTGGCGCAGAGCGATCCAGCCCGCGAGGAACGTCGCATCCTTGATCGGGTTGACCGTGAGCGGTCCCGGCGCGCGCGCGATGTCATAGGCTTCCTTGAAGCGGCCGGCGCCGAGGAACTCATAGATGACCCAGCGCCGGTGCAGCCACCACGCGTCGGGATCGACGAGCGCGTCGGCATCGGCGGGCGCGAAACGGAGGAGGCGGGCGACCTCGTCCTCCTTGCCCTGGGTTCGTGCGAGCTGAATGCGCTGGAAGAGCAGGCCCCAATCCGATCCCGCTGGTGATGAAAGGTCCTTAGTGCTCGCGGGCAGATTGGCCACGAGCTTCGCGGCATTGCGGGCCCGTGAATAGACGGCGATGCGGGCTTCCGCCTTCTTGCGCTCGACGCCATCGAGCTTCGCGAGCAGGCGGCGTGCGGCCGCGACGCGTGGCGTGCGCTGGGCCGAGAAGCGCCCCTCGTCGATCAGGATGGTATCGAGGCGGCGGCGGTGATCCGCGGCGGTGAGGAAGCGCTCGAAGCGCGCGAGGAAGCCTGCCTCGGAGGAAGCTGGGATGTCGTTTTCGCGCCAGGCCTTCACGGCCATCGCCTTGGCGCGCGCCTCATCGCCGAGCGCGAGGTGTGCCGAGGCGAGCGCGATCGAGCCGGCGCCGGACAGCGGCGGATTGGCGGCGAAGAACGCAAGGATATCCTTGGCAGGGCCGCCGGCCGAGAGAAGCTGCTGCTCGGAACGGCGCTTGAGCAGGGTGGCATCCGGCCAGCCCGGGCTTTCGGCCATGAAGCGTACGAAGTCCGCCGGCACGCCGACGCCATTGCGCAGCGCGTACCATCTGACGAGCGTGCGCACGACCGGTTCGGCGATCTTGGCCGCATGCACGTCGGCTTCGGCTCGATCATGCTTGTCGACGGCGCCGAGCGCGTCCTTGAGGCGCTGCACATCGGCGGGCGAAAGCTTGCTGTCGCGGACCGGCGCGATCAGCTTGTCCATGGCGGCAAAGTAGCTTGCCTCGGGCGAGCCGGCGACGGCTGCGCGTACGGCCATGGTCGGCACGGCAGGCGGTTGAGGACCGCCATCCTCGTCGGCTTTGGCTGGTTCGTGCGCGTCCGCGAGGCGGCCAGGTCTCTGGTTCGGCAACGGTGGCGCGGTTTTTTTCGTAGCCGTCTTCTTCGTCGCGGATTTGGCTTTTACGGTCTTCTTGCTGCCTTGGGCGGCGGCCATCCCGGAACCTGCCGCAAGAGCGAGCGGCGCGCACGCCAGCAGCACGGCAAGCATGGCGAGGATGGCCCGGAGGCTCATGCGCCCGCCGAGGCGGCCAAGGGGCCGTCCGGGCCTTGCGATGTCCGGCATCCCGTAGTTCCCCCCGATTGATCTCATCGATTCGTAATTTCGGACCATTGCTTAAAGATAACCGTGAAACGTGCAGGCTTTCGGGCAAAGGCGAAATGTGAGATACAGAAACCACGTCAGCGTGTGCCGCACCTCGCTATCCTATGGGATGGGCGGGCGCGTGCCTTGGCATTTGTGCCACAGGTAGCGGCGTCGCGGCGTGAGACAGCGAGCAACGAGCGGAGGAAAACCATGTTCAAGGGTTCGTTCACAGCGCTGGTCACGCCATTCAAAAACGGCAAAGTCGACGATCAGAGCTTCCAGCGCTTCGTCGACTGGCAGATCACTCAGGGGTCGCATGGTCTGGTTCCTGTGGGGACAACCGGCGAGACGCCGACGCTCAGCCATGACGAGCACATGCACGTCGTCGAGCTCTGCATCCGTACGGCGAGGAAGCGCGTCCCGGTGATCGCGGGGGCGGGCTCGAATTCCACCGAGGAGGCCATCGAGCTTACCGCGTTCGCCAAGAAGGCGGGTGCGGACGCGACCCTGCATTCGACGGGCTACTACAACAAGCCGACGCAGGAAGGGCTCTTCCTGCACTTCAAGGCGATCAGTGAGGCCGTCGACCTGCCCTTCATCGTCTATAACGTGCCGGGGCGCACGGTCGTCGATATCTCCGCCCAGACCATGGCCCGCATCTCCGAGCTCAAGAATTTCGCCGGCATCAAGGATGCCACCGCGAACATGGAGCGCCAGTCGCAGCACCGCCTGCTCATCCGCAAGCCCCATGCTGCGCTCTCGGGTGAGGATGCGACCTGTCTCGGCTTCATGGCGCATGGCGGCAACGGCTGCATCTCGGTGACGTCCAACGTCGCGCCGAAGCTCTGCGCGGAATTCCAGAACGCCTGCCTTGCGGGCAATTTCCGCCGTGCGCTCGAAATCCAGGACATCCTCATGCCGCTGCACGGCGCGCTCTTCTGTGAGACCAATCCAGGGCCGGTGAAATATGCGGCCTGGCGCCTCGGCGTGATCGAGAGCCCCGATTGCCGCCTGCCGCTGGCGCCGCTTTCCGATGCGAGCAAGAAGACCGTCGATGCCGCGCTCGCGCACGCGGGCCTGCTCGAGGTCAAAGCGGCGGAGTAGTCCGCCCATTATATCGCCGCGGTGTCCAATCGGTCGGGCTGCCCCTATATAGTTCGGGCAGCCCGCAGTCTTTCGGCCCGCCTGCAAAGAAGCATGTATCATGTCGAAGAAGGACGATGACGACCGCAAGCTGGTCGCCGAGAACCGGCGCGCCCGGCACGAGTATTTCATCGAGGATACCTTCGAAGCCGGAATTTCGCTCACCGGCACCGAGGTGAAGTCACTGCGCAAGGGGCAGGCCAACATCACCGAGAGCTATGCCTCGGCCGAAGGCGGCGGCCTCGTGCTCGTCAATGCCTACATCCCCGAGTACCAGCTCGCCGGCAATTTCTTCCAGCACGCCCCGCGCCGCCCGCGCCAGCTCCTCCTGCATCGGCGCGAGATCGACAAGCTTTCGCAGGCCGTGCAGCGCGAAGGCATGACGCTCATTCCTCTCGAGATCTATTTCAACGCGCGCGGACGCGCGAAGCTCAAGCTCGGTCTCGCCAAGGGCAAGAAGATGCACGACAAGCGCGAGACGGCGGCCAAGCGCGACTGGCAGCGCCAGAAGGCGCGCCTCATGCGGGAGAAGGGATGATGCGCGCTGCAGGCGCTGGTGGTGCTGTCGCCTCCGCCGCCGTTTCCGAGCGGGAGCGTTTGCTGGCCATCGAGCATGCAGCCGTGCGTGCGTGGCCGGCTGGCGAGACGCGCGAGGTGGACGGCTGGCTGTGGCGCTATTCGGGGGGCGGCTCGCAGCGTGCGAACTCGGTTTCGGCGCTTCACTATCTCGGCACGGACGTCGAGCGCACGATCGATGCGATCGAACATCTCTACGGAGAGCGCGGCGCGCCCGTGCGCTTCCAGGTCGGCTTTCCGCTCTCCGAGCCTGAAGATCTCGATGCACGTCTCGCGGCGCGCGGTTACGTGATCCACGATCCGGTGACGACGCTCGTGAAGGCCGTGGAGGCTGTCGCGATGCCGGATGATGTCGCGCTCGGCGCGGCGCCATCCGAAGGCTGGCTGCGCGTCTATCTCAGCAACGTCACGCCCGACCGGCGGCCGTTCGCGTCGGCCATTCTGGCGCGCGTGCCGGCGCCCTGCGTCTTCGCCGAGGTCCTCCGCAGCGGCGAGACCATTGCGACGGCGCTCGGCGTGCTGCACGAAGGCGCGGTGATTGCCGAATGCGTCGGCACGGCTTCATCGGCTCGGCGTCAGGGCGCGGCGTCGGCGGTCATGTCCGCGCTCGAAGCCTGGGGAAGCGCGCAGGGCGCGCGCACGATCGGGCTTCAGGCCGTGACGACCAACACGCCCGCACAAGGCCTCTATGCGGCGCTCGGCTACACAGCAGCCGGCACGTATCACTATCGCTATCTTCAGAAATGAGAACGGCGCCGGGCGAGATGCCCGACGCCGTCATCGAAGTCGTTGGTGGACCTGCGACCTGCTCACATATCCACGTCGTCGTGGCTGTGCTGAGAAGCACCGGGAGCGACGCCTTCGCGATCGCGCTGCGCACGGAACTGCGCGAGGCGCGTCTCGCGGGCTTCGCGCGGGATGCGCTGGCTCGGATCGCGACAGATGTCCTTCTCGAGATCGGCGATGTCGATGAACTGGTCCGCCTGCCGGCGCAGCTCGTCGGCGACCATGGGCGGCTGCGTTTGCAGCGTGGAGACGACGCTGACGCGCAGTCCCTTCGCCTGCAGTGCCGCGACAAGGCTCCTGAAATCGCCGTCACCGGAGAAGAGCACGACGTGATCCAGCTTCGGCGCCAGCTCCATGGCATCGACGGTCAGCTCGATGTCCATGTTGCCCTTGATCTTCCGCCGGCCGGAGGCGTCCGTGAACTCCTTGGTCGGCTTGGTTACCATCGTGTAGCCGTTGTAATCGAGCCAATCGATCAGCGGCCGGATCGATGAGTACTCCTGATCCTCGACGAGGGCGGTATAGTAAAGGGCGCGGACCAAGTAACCTTTGCTCCGGAAGACACCGAGCAGGTTCTTGTAGTCGATGTCGAATCCCAGCGCCTTGGCGGTCGCGTAGAGGTTTGCCCCATCGATGAAAAGCGCAATGCGCTCCGTTGGGTAGAAAAACATCGTCGGATTGCCTTTTCATTGTTGGCCCGGCCGGGGAGCACGAGCGTGATGTCACAACGTCATATTGGGAGAAGGCCTTACGACGATCGCGCAGACCGAATGCCCAAGGTTGTGCAACCGTATATAGACCAACCCGTGCGAAATGAAGTGATACATCGCCACATCTTAGACCCTTCGCCGGCTGAAGCCAATGCAGCTTACGTATGCTTATCACTGCGATTCGCATAACGCGATCAACGGAATGATCCGGTCAAACTGCTTGATATCAATAGGTGCTAACGTATCGGGCCCTTGGGGCGACCCGATGGAAACACTTCGGCGCTCACTCGACATACTTGAGCAAAACCGGGTCTTTATTGCCGCGTGTTCGCGAATTTACCGCACCTGCCCGCATTTCGGCGCAGGACTTATGCCGGATTTCTATAATGCGGTCGCTCTTGCGCATACCGACCTTGCACTTGGCGGCCTGCTGCGCCTTTTCAAGGCTATCGAGCGCCGGGCCGGGCGGCGGCCGCGGGCGCGGTGGAGCGCTCGGGCCCTCGATCTCGACCTCGTCGACTACGGGGGCCGCATCCTGAACTGGCCAGCACTCAACCGGGCAGGCGGCCCCCTGGTCCTGCCTCATCCGCTCATGCACGAGCGCGGTTTCGTGCTGGTGCCGCTGGAAGAGGCGGCTCCCCATTGGCGTCACCCCGCTCTCGGGCTCACGGCGGGGGCGCTTCTCCGGCGCAGACCGGACCTTCGCCGCGGCATTGCGCCGGCTTGATTCAACGGCTTATTCGTGGCATTAACCCCCGCGAGTGGGCAGCGATCCCTGATGGCGCCGGCGGTGCGCCCCTTGCCCTGATGGACACCTGAAAATCGAGGATTGAACGGCGATGGCGCGTGTCACGGTTGAAGATTGCGTGGACAAGGTCCCCAATCGGTTCGAACTGGTGCTGCTTGCGGCTCATCGCGCCCGCGCGATCGCCTCGGGTTCGCATCTGACGGTCGAGCCCGACAACGACAAGAACCCGGTGATTGCGCTGAGAGAAGTGGCCGAACGGACTGTTCCGGCCGATGACCTCCGCGAGAGCCTCATTCATTCCATCCAGAAGAACGTCGAGATCGACGAGCCCGAGGCCGGCGCCGCGCCGCTCATCGGCGCCGACCGCAGCCGCCAGCAGCTCGGCCGCGACGACCAGTCCGCCGATACCGCGATCGATCAGATCACCATGTCGGAGGAGCAGCTTCTGCGTGCCATGGAGAGCATGGCGCCGATCGAGCCCTCCTCCAATGGCGGTGGTGGCGGCGGCAACGGCGGGGCGCGCGGTCGCTGAGGCGCGGCTGCGCTCTCATCAATCTTGTTCGGTTCGACGCCGGGGCTCGTTCTGGTCGCGGTCAAGACTCATGCTTATGTTTCATAAGGAGAGGTCGTAGCGCAGCGACCGGCGTGCGCGAGCTCGTGTCTTGGTCTGGGCGGTGCCGGATGCAGGGGCTTGAAGCGGCATGATGCGTCAGTACGAGCTGGTCGAGCGGGTGCTCCGCTATGACCCCAAGGCCGACGAGACGCTGCTCAATCGTGCTTACGTCTATGCCATGCGCGCGCACGGACATCAGAAGCGCGCTTCGGGCGATCCCTACTTCTCTCATCCCCTCGAAGTCGCGGCGATCCTGACCGATCTCAAGCTCGACGATGCGACGATCGCGACGGCGCTGCTGCACGACGTGATCGAGGATACCGAGGCGACGCGCGCCGAGATCGATCAGCTCTTCGGCCCCGAGATTGGCGTGCTGGTCGACGGCCTCACCAAGATCAAGCGTCTCGACCTCGTCTCGAAGAAGGCCGAGCAGGCCGAGAATTTCAGGAAACTGCTGGTCGCCATCTCGACCGACATCCGCGTCCTGCTCGTCAAGCTCGCCGACCGTCTCCACAACATGCGCACGCTCGAGCACATGTCGCCCGAGAGCCGTCGGCGCAACAGCGAGGAGACGCTGGAGATCTATGCGCCGCTCGCCGGCCGCATGGGCATGCAGGCCATGCGCGAGGAGCTCGAGGATCTCGCCTTCCGCTGGCTGCATCCGGAAGCTTACCGGACGGTGCGCGAGCGGCTCGATCGCCTCGGCGAGAACAACCAGGGGCTTGTCGAGGAAATCCGCCAGAGTCTCGTCGCCAAGCTGGCGGAGGCCAATTTCAGCGCCGAAGTGACCGGACGCGAGAAGAAACCGTACTCGATCTGGCGGAAGATGCAGAACCGCCAGATCTCGCTCGAGCAGCTTTCCGACCTCTACGGCTTTCGTGTGATCTGCGCCAGCATCGAGGACTGCTACCGCGCGCTCGGCCTCGTTCATACGAACTGGCGCGCGGTGCCCGGGCGCTTCAAGGACTACATCTCGACGCCGAAGCAGAACGGCTATCGCTCGATCCACACGACGATCGTCGGCCCGCGCCACCAGCGCGTCGAGCTGCAGCTCCGCACCGAGCCGATGCACGTCACGGCGGAGTACGGCGTCGCCGCCCACACCTTTTACAAGGACGCCGCGAAGGCGAACGGCAAGGCCGCCGCGACGCCCGAGACGATGCGTGAGATGGGGCCGTACATCTGGCTGCGTCGCCTCGTCGAGACGCTGCTCGAGGGCGACAACTCGGAGGAGTTCCTCGAGCACACCAAGCTCGAGCTCTTCCACGACCAGGTGTTCTGCTTCACACCGAAAGGCCGGCTGATCGCGCTGCCGCAGGGCGCGACGCCGATCGACTTCGCCTATGCCGTGCACACCGACGTCGGCAACTCCTGCGTCGGCGCCAACATCAATGGTCGCCAGATGCCGCTCTCGACGGCGCTGCGCAACGGCGATGAAGTGCACATTCTGACGTCCGCCAGCCGAACGCCGCCCGCCGCCTGGGAGCGCATTGCGGTGACCGGGAAGGCGCGCAGCGCCATCCGGCGCGCGGCGCGCGATTCACTGCGCCGGCAGTATGCCGAGCTCGGCCGCCGCCTGCTCGGCTCGGCCTTCGCCAAGATCGGCCAGGACTATTCCGACGATCGCCTACGTCGCGCCCTTTCGCGTCTCACGCACAAGACCGTCGATGACGTGCACGCCGCCGTCGGGCGCAGCGAGCTTCCCATTGCCGACGTCATCCGCGCCATCGCGCCCGAGGCGGCAGACCTGTTGCCTGCCGGCTCCCGCACCCGTCCTCGCAATCGCTATGAGAACGGCGAAGGCGGCGAGGAGGGCTGGTTCAACCTGTCGAAGGTCATGGGGCTCAAGTTCCGATGGCCGACGAGCAGTGGCGCGGGCGGCACTGGCGCCGGTAAGGGCATCGTCATTCGTGGCGTGCGCAACGACGTGCCGGTATCCTTCGAGCCGGGCGGCGCGGTGCCGGGTGACCGGATCGTCGGTGTCTTGACGCCCGGGGAGGGAATCCGCATTTTCCAGATCCACTCCCCGCGCCTGAGCGAGTTCGAGCACGAGCGCTGGATCGATGTAACCTGGGACATCAACCAGGAGGCGCCGGAGCGCTTTCCTGCGCGAATCTCTGTAACAGTGCTGAATGAGCCGGGGACACTCGCGCAGATCGCGCAAGTCATCGGCGAGGACGACGGGAACATCGATAATCTCCGGATGCTGTACCGGGGCGCCGACTTCACGGAGATGATGATCGAGGTGGAAGTGTTTGATCTCGTCCACCTCAACCGCATCATCAACGGGCTCAAGAGCAAATCGGTCGTGAGCAAGGTCGAGCGCGTATTTGCCTGAGGTGTGTCTTCCGTACATGCGTTGCGTCACAAGGGGGCCGTAAACGGCGCCCATGTAGCTACGACTTTACCAACGCAGGTGCACTCTCATGGGTTTGCGGAACGATTGCGGTGACGGGACGTTCAGTACCCGCAACGGTGAACGCAGGACAGGAGAGTGGGGCTTGCACCGCGCCTGGTCCGAGATACTGCGCCTCGAGACGACGCCGCATGCCATTGGCCTCGGTCTCGCCACCGGCGTGTTCGTCGCCTTCCTGCCGGTTCTCGGCGTTCAGATGCTGGTCGCCGTTGCCATCGCGTGGGCGGGCCGGGCGAATGTCGGCGCGGCGGTGCTCGGCACCTGGGCGGGCAACCCGCTCACGTGGCCCGTCATGTGGGTTGGTTCGTATCTGCTCGGCATCATGCTGCTCGGCGAAACCGGCGCGATGACCATCGAGGAGCTTCAGCACACGCTCGCGGGCCTTGCGGAAACATCCAGGTTCCGGCCCGATCCGCTGAGCATGATGGATGCCGCCGGTAAGCTCTTGTGGCCGATCCTTAAACCACTCTTCGTCGGCAGCCTTGTGCTGGGGTTGATTTCCGGCTCGGCCCTCTATTTCATAGGCCGCCGGGCGGCCGAGGTCTTTCACACCCGCCGCCGGCATCAGGCTTGACGCTGGGCCCTTACGGCCGCGCCGGCCGTAAGAGTCGAGCGAGTCAATGTCCCAAACGAGATCCTTGCCCGCGGCGCCGCGCCTCGGGGTGAATGTCGACCACGTCGCGACCTTGCGGAACGCGCGCGGCGGGCGCCATCCCGATCCGGTTCGCGCCGCCCATCTTGCCATCGAAGCGGGGGCCGACGGCATCACGGCGCATCTGCGCGAGGATCGCCGCCACATTCGCGATGACGACATCGCGCGCCTCAAGGCCGAGATCACCCGCCCGTTGAATTTCGAGATGGCGGCTACGCCGGAGATGCTGGCGATCGCGCTGAAGACGGTGCCGCACGCCTGCTGCCTCGTGCCCGAGAAGCGCGAGGAGCGCACGACCGAGGGCGGCCTCGACGTCGTCGGGGCCAGCAGCTTTCTCGAGCGCTGCATCGGTGAGTTGAAGGCGGCGGGAATCCGCGTCTCGCTCTTCATCGAGCCGGACCGCGCGCCGATCGAGGCCGCGGCGAAGCTCGGTGCGGATATCGTCGAGCTGCACACCGGCGCCTATTGCGAGCACGCGCTCGCCAATGACTGGCAGCGCGTCGAGCAGGAGGTTCAACGCCTGGCAAAAGGGGCGCGAGATGCCCACGCGGCCGGGCTCGAGGTCCATGCCGGGCACGGCCTTACGTACAATACGGTCGGCGAAGTGGCACGCTTGCCGGAAATCGCCGAGCTCAACATCGGGCATTTCCTCATAGGCGAGGCGGTCATGGTCGGACTGCGGCCGGCGATCGAGCGCATGATCCGCCTGATGCGCGAGGCGCGCACACCATGATTCTCGGCCTCGGCAACGATGTCATCGACATCCGCCGTATCGAGCGCTCGATCGAGATCTACGGTGATCGCTTCTTGAATCGCATTTTCACCGAGATCGAGCGCCAGAAGTCCGATCGCCGCCGGCAGCGCGCGGCTTCCTACGCCAAGCGCTTTGCTGCAAAGGAAGCCTGCTCGAAGGCGCTCGGCACGGGTTTGCGCAAAGGCGTATTCTGGCGCGACATGGGCGTCGTCAACCTCCCGTCGGGCCGCCCCACTCTTGTTCTGACGGGTGGTGCCGCTGCGCAGCTCGCGCGGATCACGCCGCCCGGCTATGAAGCACGCATCGACCTCACGATTACCGACGACTTTCCCATGGCGCAGGCGATCGTCATCATCTCGGCGATTTCGACAGGTGAGCCACTGCGCTAGGTGGCGCTCTATGTGGCGTGCATGGCCGACACTCACGCGCTGTCACATGAACCCTCTACCTTTATCGTGATTGACGCACAGGCGGCGCGCCACTTAAGTTTCGATCGGCGGGGGATTGTGCGCGGCGCACGAGTCACTCACCGCTGACTGGAAGGTTCGAGATGAGCGAGCGTGCCAGCAGTAATGCGCGTAAATCGCCCGCCTCAAAGGCACTTGCATCCAAACAGCCGGCATCGAAGGCGGCGGCTTCCAAGAAGGCTGCTGCGGCGGGCGGAAAAGTGCGCGGCGCCAAGCCCGGCAAGAGCAAAGCGGCTGCCAAGCGCGCCGCTACCGAGAATGCTTCGGCGCCCGAGCCCGCGGTGCTTCTCGCGCGCGTCGCGCAGCTCGAAAGCGAGCGCGAGCGCTTGCGCGCGGCACTCGAGAAAGCGGAGAGTCGCATTCGCGCGCTCGAAGAGGGGCGCGATCAGGTATTGAACCGGATTGACTGGGTGATCGATTCGCTGCGCAGCCTCATCGAGACCGAACAATAAGGCGAGCGGCAGTCCGCGGGCACGCGGAGCGGTGGGCGGGGGCCGAATGGGGCAGGCGACGATCACCATCAACGGCCGCACGTACCGGCTGAAGTGCGGCGATGGCGAGGAGGCGCGCCTGCTCGCGCTGTCTGATATCGTACGACAGCGCGTCGACAGCCTCGCGGGTGAGTTCTCCGCTGCCGGCGATGATCGTCTGCTGCTGATGGCGGCGCTCATGCTGGCCGACGAACTTCTCGACGCTCAGACGCGCCTCAAGGCATTGGGAGCTTGACATCGTGGGCCCTCAGCTCGACCGCGCTCAATTCATCCGTCCGATCGCGCATCGCGGACTGCACGACCGCAGTGCCGGCGTGATCGAGAATACCGGTCCGGCCTTCATCGCGGCGATCGAGGGCGGCTATGGCATCGAGTGCGATCTTCAGCCGGCGTCGGACGGCACGCCGATGGTGTTCCACGATCGCGCACTCAAGCGGCTCATCGATGCCGACGGCCTGATCGACGAGCGCACGCCGGCTGAACTTGCGAACTTGCGTTATCGTGGGCAGGACACGCCCATCCTGAGCTTCGCGGCGTTTCTCGCACTGGTCAGTGGGCGCGTGCCGCTCGTCGTCGAGATCAAGAGCGACTTCGACGCGCCGAAGGCTGGCTTTCTGGAGGCCATTGCCGCGACGGCGCGTGCGTACAAAGGACCAATCTGCCTGAAATCGTTCGATCCGGCGGTCATGGCGCGCTGCCGGGCCCTCGCGCCCGACATCCCGCGCGGGATCATCGCCACCGACTACACGGTCACCAACTGGTGGCCGAACAAGATCGATGCCGCACGCGCGATCAGCCTCACCTATCTGCTCGAAAGCCGCGAGGCCGAGCCCTCGTTCTTTTCCTATCACGTGCGCGCCTTGCCGACGCCGGTAACGCGGTTTGCGCGTGAGGCAATGGGCTTACCGCTCTTCACGTGGACGGTACGCTCCGTGCGCGAGCGCGAAATCGCGGCGAAATGGGCGGATGCGCCGGTCTTCGAAGGCTATCGGCCTTAGCCACTACCTTTCCGCTCGATAGCACGCCGCAGACGCCAGGCTTCTTCCTCGAGACGGATGTTCGCGAGAATGCGATCGAGGAGCAGTGTCGTGCGGCGAAAGAGCTCGGAGCCACGCGTGTAGTCGGCAGGCGCGAAGAAATCGCAGCGACCGGCACGGAAGAGCTCGACGCACTTGGCCCGCGCTTTGCCCGGCGTGTGGACCGCGATGGCGTGGCCGCCATTCTTGCGCATGACCGCCATGGAGGGCACGTCGGTATCGCCGTCACCGAAATAGATCATGTTGGCGAACGGGATCGGGCGCGCGTCCTCGGGCATATGCTCGTTGATGGACTGCCCGAGGTTCTCGATGCCCTTGTTGATGCGGAACAGGTACTGCGTCTTGCCGGTGTCGGAGATGACGCGTTTCGGATAGGGCAGATCGTAGGCGTCGAACCAGTATTCCGACGCGAACACGTTGTGAAAGTGCGGACGGATGCGCGTCCCCTCGATGATCTCGACGAGGCCGGAAGAGATGAGGTAGTGGCGCAGCGCAACGCCCTGGCTCTCGGCACGAATGCGGACGTACTCGGCGATCTCGCCGAACCAGGCTTCAACGCCCGGGAATAGCTCGACATCGCGGCCCAGTGCGACGAGATCGTCGCGGTCGATACGTACCCCGCGCGCCTTGGCCTTCTTGTACATGAGGTGCATGTAGGTGATCAGCGGGTCGGCTTCCTGCTCGCGCGCGACCGTATTGCACTCCCGCCAGAACGACTTCGGATCCTCGCCGATCTTGGGCAGGAACGTGTACTCCTGCATGGGGCGCGGCGAGAGCGTGCCGTCGAAATCGTAGACGAGCGCGATCGTCTTCTTGCCGAAACCCGCCTTGGCCGCGCTTGCTGCTGGAGCCCGGGCGACGGCCTTCACGCTGGTCCCGGCGGCGCGGGCGCGGCTCGACCGCGCGCGCGTGCCGATGCTCGTTTGCTCCGCCATGGCATCCTCTCCGGTCCGCGATGCAACTCTCGGACGATCAGAGGCACGATTCGGCCGGCAAGACGAGGGCGGTGGGGCCGAAATACAAAACGGACGACACCGAGAGGCGTCGTCCGCTTGATCAAGCCGCTCAAAGGGGCGAAGGATTAGGCGCCCGATTTCTCCTGAGCACCACTGTCCGGATCGTCGCCGTCTCCGGTCTCCTCGCGGCGCGGCCGGCGTACGGGACGGCGCAGGAACTCAGGCTGGTCCTTCATCATGTCGAACCGCTCGCGGCGACGGGGCTGCGCTTGCTCGCGCGGCGCGCCTTCGCTGGCCTCGATGACGGGCTGTTGCGGCTGGTCGCTGGGTGCGGGCTCGCGCGGGGTGGGGCGCGCCTCTTCGCCGCCCTCGCTACGCTCGCCCCGCTCATTGCGCTCATTGCGATAGTCCGGCCGCTCGTAGCGCCGATCGCGGAAGCGCGGATTGTCGTGGCGGTGATCCTGCTGGCGGCCGTGCTGGCGCCGATCGTCACGCCTCTCATCGCGCCGCTCGTCACGACGGTCCTCACGCCGCTCCTCATGTCGGCCATTCTCGTGGCGCTGTTGGGGGGGCTGAGGTTCCTGGCCGGGATGGCGGGCAAAGGCCGGAACGGCGGGCTGATCGCCCATGCCCGGATCGGCTGCCTCGACGTCGCCCTCCTCGCCCGGGTCGCCGAGATCGGCGCCGTGCATACTGCGATGGCGCTGGCCGTTGCCGTTGGCCACATCGCCGCCCTGCTGCATCTGCTGCTCGCGGTAGGCGATGATCATGCGGTTGTAGTGTTCGGCGTGCTGGAGATAGTTCTCGGCGAGAACGGGATCGCCCGAGGATTGCGCGTCCCTGGCGAGGGCGATGTACTTGGCGGCGATGTCGGCCGCCGTACCCCGGACTTTGACGTCCGGGCCATTCGACTCGAAGCTGCGCGCGAGCGGGTTTTGCCCTTTGCGGTGATGATGACTATGGCTGCCATTGCCACCGCTGCTGCCGCGGCTACGCCCGCGGCGATGCTGCTGACCCTGCCTCATAGGCTCCCGTTCTTTCCTCGAAGAGTTCGTGCGTGATCAGACACGCCGGAGCCCTCAAACTCGTGGCTCCATTTCGAGCAGGCCCATCACAAACCCGATGACGCATGACGTTCCGTCATATCGCCACGGCGACAAGCAACAAGGCCCGCACAACACCGACCTACATCAGAGATGTCCCTGTGATCCTCTACGCACCGCCCCCGACCCAAGGCCCCAAGGTGCGACACACGTCTCGATCACGGAGTTCAGGTGGACCTGGCAGCTTTTGGCGCAAACACGCCGTCCTCTGCCTCTCACCAGCCGGGCCCGTCCTCCTGCCTGCGCGGTTCAAAACCGACTTGGCTCGGACGCGCCACATGCTTTGCCTGGGCCGTAAGCTAGCCTCCCTGATCGGCGATTCCAAGATTTATTTTCCAGTTGCGACCAGATGTGGCAACCGCAACACAGCGTGTGTGGCCACCAAGATCCCGCAAGAGAGGCCACTCCAGCGGTGCAGGCTCCATGCCATGGTTTACGGCGAGCATTGCTACCGCTGCCGCCTGATCGTGACCCACCTCGAATACCGCCCATCCACCGGGCACCAGCACGCGCGAGGTATCTGCAAGGATGGCCCGATAGGCATCAAGGCCGTCAGGGCCGCCGTCCAATGCCCTGTGTGGCTCCCATTGGGCCACCTCCGGCGCGAGGGACACTATTTCATCGCGCGGGACGTAGGGCGGGTTCGTTACCAAGAGGTGGTAGCGGCCGTCCACTTCGTCAAGCCACCGCGACCTGATGAAGCGGATGCGGTCGAGTAGACCATGACGCTCGGCATTCCGGCGTGCGGCTGCGAGCGCCGGTGCGCTGATATCCGTGGCCGTCGCTTCAGCATCGGGGAGGGCCGCGAGAAGAGCCAGGGCGATGGCACCGGTTCCCGTGCCGAGATCGAGGATCCTCAGAGGCCCTTTACGCGCGGGCATCGTGGCAACGAGCGCGAGCGCCACGCTGACGACCGTCTCCGTATCCGGGCGCGGATCGAGCGTATCGGCCGTGAGACCGAGCGTCAGGCCGTAGAATTCGCGTTCGCCGATGATCCGCGAGACAGGCTCGCGCGCGCATCGGCGCGCGATCGCGGCGGCGAGCCGCTGTCGCGCGAGGCTATCGAGCTCTCGCTCCGGTGCGCTGATGAGAGCGGCGCGCGTGACGCCGAGGGCGTGCTCCACGAGATGGCGCGCATCCACGGCCGCGTCCGGCACGCCCGCGGCGGCGAGCTGGTCGGTCGCCAGGCGCAAGGCCTCACGGACCGTGCGGCCGGCATTCTCATCATTGAAAGTCGCGAGGCTCAATGCGTCTGCCTCAGGTGCTCATCGACAGGGCGGCGAGCTGGTTCGCCTGGTAATCGGCGGTCAGCGCGTCGATCACCTCGTCGAGCGCGGGGCCGCCTTCCAGCAATTCGTCGAGCTTGTGCAGAGTGAGGTTGATGCGGTGGTCGGTGACGCGCCCCTGCGGGAAATTGTACGTGCGAATGCGCTGGGAGCGATCGCCGGAACCGACCTGTCCCCTGCGCTCGGCGGCACGCGCTTCATCCGATTGCTGTCGCTGCATCTCGTAGAGGCGTGAGCGCAGGACCTGCATGGCGAGCCGCCGGTTCTGGTGCTGCGACTTTTCGGCCGACACGACGATGATGCCGGTCGGTATGTGCAGGATGCGCACCGCCGATTCCGTCTTGTTGACGTGCTGGCCGCCGGCGCCGCCCGCCCGCATGGTGTCGATCCTGAGCTCCTCGGGCTTGATTTCGAGGTCGACCTCCTCGGGCTCCGGCAGCACGGCAACGGTCGCCGCCGAGGTATGAATGCGCCCGCTCGCCTCGGTTTCCGGCACACGCTGCACGCGATGCACGCCCGACTCGAACTTCAGTCGCGCGAACACGCCTTTGCCCGAGATCGAGGCGACAATTTCCTTGTAGCCGCCGAGGTCATTCTCCGACATCGAGATGATCTCGACCTTCCAGCGATGCTGCTCGGCATAGCGGCTGTACATGCGGAAGAGATCGGCGGCAAAGAGCGCGGCCTCGTCGCCACCTGTGCCCGCGCGCACTTCGAGAATGACGTCGGCATCGTCGGTTGAGTCTTTGGGTAGGAGCTGGATCCTGAGATCGTGCTCGAGCTGCTCGAGACGGGCATTGACCGCGCGCAGCTCTTCCTCCGCGAGGGCCGCCATCTCGCGATCGCCCCCGCTCGCCTTGATCATGGCGGTAAGCTCATCGCGCTCGCGCTCGGCGCTGCGCAGGGCCTCGATCGCCTGCACGACCGGGTCGATCTCGGCGAATTCCTTGGACAGGCGCGCAAAGTCGGCCGCGCTCGGGCCGGCGTTGAGCTCGGCCTGCACGACGTGCCAGCGCTCGACCAGCTTGTCGAGCTTCTGCTGCGGGATAGACATGCGCTCTTCTTACGACCATTCGCGCTGCGGGGGGAGCGCGCTTTCTGGGCCGGATCGCCTGGGGATGCAACCGGGAACCGTCGTCCATCGCGCGGCGGGCGGCCGGCGGGCCGCAGGTGTTGATCCAAACTGGGGAACGGCGGCGCCGCGCTATTTGGCGGTGACCTGCAGCTTGTCGGCCTTGCGGCTGCTCGGATCGGCGACATCGATCCACTTGAGGCCGTCGCGGCGCGGGGCGAGGCGGACAGCCAGCGTGTCGAGACCGGCCAGCATGGGCTGGGCAATGGAAGCGGGCAGCACGGCAATGGCCTCGCGGAGCGCGCGCGGTTGCGCCTGGATGCCCCATACCACCGATGCGATGAGCACCATCGGCCCCGCCACGGCCATGAGCGCACGGCCGCGTCCCCGGCCCGCGCGGCGGACTTTCCACCGCTTCTTGGGCGCTGGTGCGGGCTTCGGCGCCGCGCGACGGCGTGAGCTTGGCTCCGGCGGCGCGGTGGTCTTGTGTGTCGTGCGGTCAGCCGTCCGCTCGCTTGCCCGCAGCAGGGCTCCGAGGCTCCTGTCGGGCGGCGCGCCAGCGTGCGTGGGGTTCGTCTGCTGGTAGATGCGCTGCAGGAGAGGACGCGGGTCAACGCGATGGAGCGCACAGAGCCCCATCACGACACGTTGCGTTTCTTCCCAGTGCGGCAGCGCGCGCAGGCGGCCCTGCTCAAGTGTCATGATCGTGTCGACGGTCGTGCCGAGGCGTAGCGCCAGCTCTCCCGGCGTCATGCCGAGCGCGAGGCGCATGTCGCCGACCAGCGAGCCGAGGTTTTCATCGAGGCCGGATGTCCGCTCCGACATCGCCATGATCTGCACGGGTGCTGCGCGGCTCCTCGTGCCTCGCGCGCCCATGCCCTTCGGCGCGCCGGCGTAGTCGGATTTCTTGAATACAGAACGCACGTTACTCGCTTCCGATACGCTGGTGCACACCCTCTTCCCCGCGGCATCGCAAGCCGCCCGCCGAGGTCGAGGTACAATCGCCAATTTGGAATCCAAAGCGGCGCCTTTGTGGCACCCGTCAACGCCATCCCCACGACGTTGGACCCCACCTTGGATAAGTGTGGCGCGCGAGGCCGGTCCTTGTCAAAGGTTTGTCGCGGATCGAGTAGAAGAGCGGTGGATGGTCTGACGCCGCAGCGGGCGCGATCGTGCCGTGCGTGTCAGGCTGCGGTCAGGAGCTTGTCCACTTCGGCAACGAGGTCCTTGAGGTGGAACGGCTTGGAGAGGACCCGTGCGTCCTTGGGTGCCGGCCTGTCGTTGTTGAGCGTGACGGCGGCAAAGCCGGTGATGAACATGATCTTCAGCTCGGGATCGATCTCACTCGCACGGCGCGCAAGCTCGATGCCGTCCATGCGCGGCATCACGATATCCGTCAGCAGAAGGGAGAAAGGCTCTTCCTTGAGCCGGTCGTAGGCTTCCGCGCCATTGGCGAACGCAACGACCTCGTAGCCGGCCTTGGTCAGTGCGCGCGTGAGGAAGCCGCGCATCGAATCGTCGTCTTCCGCGAGCAGAATGCGCTGCGCGGAAAGTGCCGATACCTTCGCCGTCATTGCCTCGTGCCCCCAATCCGTCCCCATCCCAAAATATGGGGTAGTATGCACCGTGCGAGCTGGTGACGTCGGAATCTGACGCCAATTTGGTAAACTGCAAGTGAATACACAGCATTTCATCCCACATGTATGCAAGTGGATCGCCAGCCGCGCACCGAGCGGCGCGCCGGCGCGGTCAGTGACATCCCTGAGCCAAGGCGTGTCGATGCCTTAGAACGCTTAGAAAGCTTGAAATAACTGTGTGTGCGGCACTTACACCCGACTTCAACATATTCCCGGCCAAGCGACATGCTTATGATGGACAGTGACGATTGCCCTTGGCAATCTTGTCGGCGAGCAGCGGAAAAGACCGGTGCGCGCACGACCGCCGGCACGGTCCATTGAAGGCTGTGACGACGCGGCAAACGACGACGTGACGCAAGCGACAAAGGCCCATGCTGGAAACCGAGCGCGCCGCCATCGAGCAGCATCTGACACCACCCTACCTGTTGGCGGTGCCGCGCCTTCAGACGGTGCCCTTCGTGTTCTGCTCACCCCATTCCGGACGCGTGTACACGGATGCCTTTCTCGCATCGTCGCGCCTCAGCGCGAACGCGCTGCGCAAATCCGAGGACTGCTACGTCGATGATCTATTCGCCGGCGTCGCCGCGCTCGGTGCGCCTCTGCTCGCGGCCCGCTTTCCGCGTGCTTATGTCGACGTGAACCGCGAGCCCTACGAGCTCGACCCCGAACTCTTCGAGGAAACCCTGCCGCCTTTCGCCAACAGTCGCTCCATCCGCGTCGCCGGCGGGCTCGGCACGATCGCGCGCGTGGTTGCCGACGCGGAGGAGATCTACAAGCGCCGCCTGCCGCTTGCCGTGGCGCTCGAGCGCATCGAGCGGCTGTACAAGCCATTCCATGGCGCGCTTGCCTCGCTCATCGACGCGACGGCGCGGCGCTTCGGTGCAGCGATGCTCATCGACTGCCATTCCATGCCGTCGTCATCTACGGGCTATGTCGGGCCGCAACGCCCGGACTTCGTGCTTGGCGACCGCTTCGGGGCCTCATGCGACGGGCGTCTCACGCGCTTCCTGCGCGAGGAGCTGACCGCGCTCGGCTACACCGTGCACCTCAACCGGCCCTACGCCGGCGGCTACATTACGGAATACTACGGCCGCCCCCAGCGCGGCCTCCATGCGCTGCAGATCGAGATCAACCGCGCGCTCTATCTGAATGAGCGCACGTTCGAGAAGAAGCCCGGCTTCGCCGTCGTGGAGCGCCACCTGCGCACGGTCGCGGCCCGCCTCTTCAATGAGCTGCCGGGGATGCTCGGCGGCCGCGAGGCTGCGGAATAGCCGCGCGCTTTCGAGCTGACGCTCGTTGCGCCACCGGTCCGGCGCGCTTATCCTCCAACGTGTTCTCAGGGCGGGGTGGAAATCCCCACCGGCGGTATGCAGCCTCGGCTGCGAGCCCGCGAGCGCCTTCCGACCGGAAGGGTCAGCAGATCAGGTGCGAAGCCTGAGCCGACGGTCACAGTCCGGATGGAAGAGAACGCGCAAACCCGACGTGCCTCGGCGCGCGGGGCTGCACGTGATCGCCTTGGGTGACGTGTCCAAGCCAAGGAGGATCACCGTGACACACACCCGATTTGCCTTCATCAAAGCACGCTGGCACGCCGACATCGTCGATCGTGCGCTCGAGGGGTTCTGCGAGATCATCCCCGCCGATCGCGTCGACGTGTTCGATGCGCCTGGAGCTTTCGAGATGCCGCTGCTCGCACGCGACCTCGCTGCGAGCGGACGCTACGCCGCCGTTGCGGCCGCTGCGTTCGTCGTCGATGGCGGCATCTATCGCCACGAATTCGTCGCCCAGGCCGTCGTCGACGGCCTGATGCGGGCGGGGCTCGACGCGGGCGTGCCGGTGCTGTCGGTCTCGCTCACGCCGCACGAGTATCGCGACGACGAGCACCATAACCGCATTTTCCGCGCGCATTTCGTC
This sequence comes from Hyphomicrobiaceae bacterium, assembly GCA_035565975.1. Taxonomy (GTDB): domain Bacteria; phylum Pseudomonadota; class Alphaproteobacteria; order Rhizobiales; family Hyphomicrobiaceae. The sequence goes on along the minus strand of DATMRT010000130.1, from coordinate 59,420 downwards.
GAGAAGGGGCGTGAAGCCGGCCGGGCGGCGCTGATGATCGTCGAGACGCGTGCGAAGCTCGCCGCGTAGTGGCTGCTTCGCAGGTGGGGCTTCCGCCCCACGCCCCAACCGGGAGGGACACCCTCCCGGCCGCCCCGCTTTTTATGACGATGGTGCCCGCTGTTAGCACCAAATCCATGAAAGGCGGGGGCTCCGAGGGGGGCCTGGCTGGGAGCGCGAGGGCTGGCCCTCGCTCGCGGCGGAGCCGCGATTGCGTCAGGCTTCCGCCGCAGCCCGCTTTGGATTCCACGGTGCCGCGCCGATGCGCGCGCGCGCCGCGTGATATTCCCGCGCCAAACGATCGACCAGTTCGGCTGCCGGCACGACGGCCTTCATCGCACCGATGCCCTGGCCTGAGCCCCAGATGTCCTTCCAGACTTTGCGGCGCTCGGCGCCTGCGGCGAAGTTCATCTTGGAGGGGTCGCCGGTCGGCAGGTTCTCCGGATCGAGGCCGGCGCGCGTGATCGATGGTTTCAGGTAATTGCCGTGCACGCCCGTGAAGAGGTTCGTGTAGACGATGTCGTCGGCGCCGCTCTCGACGATCATCTGCTTATAGGGCTCGATGGCGTTGGCTTCCTTGGTCGCGATGAAGGCCGAGCCGATGTATGCGAGATCGGCACCGGCTGCCTCTGCTGCGAGGATGCCGTCGCCGCCCGCGATGGCGCCCGAGAGCGCGATCGGCCCATCGAACCATTCGCGGACCTCGCGCACCAGCGCGAACGGATTGATCCGCCCGGCATGGCCGCCTGCGCCGGCTGCAACGAGGATCAGGCCATCCGCACCTTTCTCGATGGCCTTCCTTGCGAACGTGTTGTTGATCACGTCATGAAGGACGATGCCGCCGTAGGAGTGGACGGCCTCGTTCACCTCCTCGCGCGCGCCGAGCGACGTGATGACGATCGGCGCCTTGTGCTTCACGCAAAGCTCGACGTCATGCTGCAGGCGCTCGTTCGTGCGGTGGACGATCTGATTGACGGCGAAGGGGGCCGAGAGACGGTCGGGATGCTTGGCGTCCCACTCGCCGAGCTCATTGGTGATCCGCTTCAGCCATTCGTCGAGCAATTCGGGCGGGCGGGCATTGAGGGCCGGGAACGAGCCGACGACGCCCGACGTGCATTGGGCGATGACAAGGTCGGGATTCGAGACGATGAACAGCGGCGCCCCGATGACAGGGATGCGCAGGCGCTTCTTGAGGAGGTCGGGGAGCGACATGCCGGTGGCTGATCCTAATTGCGGGAGCAGGGCGCTCCACGGGCGGACGACGGCGGTAACCTAACAGGGTCACCGGCTCGCCGTCATCGGTAAGTCGCCGCAGGGCCGGTCAGCCGAACCGGGCTCTCGAGACCTCGATGGCGTCCTCGAAGGTCCGCAGCCCCGTCGTCGGTGTCGAAACGAGAACGGCCATGTTGCCCGGCTTGTGCTGGTTACGGAGCATTCGCGTGTGGGCCTTGGGGATCTGATCCCACGCAAAGACCTCTGACATGCAGGGATCGATGCGCCGCTCGACGACGAGCTTGTTGGCTTGCGCGGCTTGCAGGAGGTTCGCGAAGTGCGAGCCTTGCACGCGCTTCTGGTGCATCCAGAGATAGCGCGCATCCATGGTCAGGTTGTAGCCCGTCGTGCCGGCGCAGATGACGACCATGCCGCCGCGCTTCACGACCAGCACCGAGACGGGGATCGTCGACTCGCCCGGGTGCTCGAACACGAAGTCGACGTTGTTGCCCTTGCCGGTAATCTCCCAGATGGCGGCGCCGAACTTGCGCGCTTCCTTCATCCAGGCCGCGTACTCCGGCGTGTTGACCTTGGGCATCTGGCCCCAGCAATTGAACTTCTTGCGATTGATGACGCCGCGTGCGCCGAGCTGCATGACGAAGTCACGCTTGTCATCCTCGGAGACGACGCCGATCGCATTCGCGCCCGCCGTTGCGCAAAGCTGAACCGCGAACGAGCCGAGACCGCCCGACGCGCCCCACACGAGCACGTTGTGGCCCGGTCGCAGGATATGCGGGCGATGGCCGAAGAGCATCCGGTACGCGGTCGCGAGGGTCAGCGTGTAGCAGGCGCTTTCTTCCCACGTCAGATGCTTCGGCCGCTCCATGAGCTGACGATCCTGCACGCGCGTGAACTGCGCGAACGATCCGTCGTTGGTCTCGTAACCCCAGATGCGCTGCGAGGGCGAGAACATGGGATCGCCGCCGTTGCATTCCTCGTCGTCGCCGTCGTCCTGATTGCAGTGGATGACGACCTCGTCGCCGACCTTCCAACGTTTCACCTTCGAGCCGACGGCATAGACGATGCCCGCGGCGTCGGAGCCGGCGATGTGATAGGGCTGCTTATGCCCGTCGAAGGGCGAGACCGGTGTGCCGAGCGCGGCCCACACGCCATTGTAGTTCACGCCCGCCGCCATCACGAGGACGAGGACGTCGTGGCTGTCGAGCGGCCACGTAGGCACGACCTCGACCTGCATGGCCTGTTCGGGCTCGCCGTGGCGCTCCTTGCGGATGGCCCAGGCGTACATGTTTTTGGGTACATGCCCCAAGGGTGGGATCTCCCCGATTTCGTAGAGATCCTTGAGCGGCGTGTCGGAGGGTACGGGCTGCAAAGCCTGAGCTGCACTCGCCATGGGGCACCTGCGTTGGTTGCGGGTGCGAACAGTGTGACAGAGTAAATACTGCGCTGCAATATCGGATCGCGGCAGTGCACTCTCATTCGTTCGTCGATATTCAGCGAGGTCAGAGAGAACCGTCAGAGCTAATTGTGTGCCGAAACAGGCAGTTGGAGAGAGCCGGTCATAAAAGCGGGTGGGGCCTGGGAGGGTGTTCCCTCCCGGTGGGGTGCGGGGCTAGCCCGCTCGCGCCACAGGTGCGCCCACTTACGTCCGCTGTGATGCCTTCAGCGCCTGATCGAGGTCCTCGATGATGTCGCGCGCGTCCTCGAGCCCGATGGAGAGGCGCACCAGCTCCTCGCCGACGCCGGCTTTGCGCAGCTCTTCGGCGCTCATCTGCTGATGCGTCGTGCTCGCAGGATGAATGATCAGCGACTTCGCGTCGCCGACGTTGGCGAGATGGGAAAGAAGACGCACGCGCTCGATGAGCACCTTGCCGGCGCGTCGCGCGCCGCCATCCCCGGAGCCATCGGGCGCCCTGACGCCGAAGCTCATCATGGCGCCGGCGCCGCGCGGCATCAGCTTCTTCGCGAGCGCGTGATCAGGATGGCTCTCGAGGCCCGGATACTTCACCCAGGCGACGGCCGGATGATTCTCCAGGAAGCTCGACACGGCGCGCGCGTTCTCGACATGGCGCGCCATGCGCACGGGCAGTGTCTCGATGCCTTGCAGGAGATAGAAGGCATTGGCTGGGCTCATGCACGCACCGAAATCGCGCAGGCCCTCGGCGCGTGCGCGCGAGATGAAGGCCGCAGGCCCGAACTCCTCGGCAAAGACCAGGTCGTGATAGCCCGCATAAGGCTCCGTCAGCGTCGGGAACTTGCCGGACTTCGCCCAATCGAACTTGCCGCTGTCGACGAGCAGGCCGCCGATCGCGACGCCGTGCCCGCCGAGAAACTTCGTCGCGGAATGCATGACGATATCGGCGCCATGATCGAACGGCCGGCAGAGATAAGGCGTCGAGAACGTCGCGTCGATCATCAGCGGCAGACCGTGATCGTGCGCGATCTCGGCGACCGCGGCGATGTCGAGCACCTCGAGGCCGGGGTTGCCGAGCGTCTCGGCGAACACGAGCCGCGTTTCGGGACGAATGGCTGCAGCAAATGCCTTGGGATCGCGCGGATCGACCTGCGTCGTCGTGATGCCGAAGCGCGGCAGCGTGTGCACGAACATGTTGTGCGAGCCGCCGTAGATGCGGTTGGAGGCGACGATGTGTCCGCCCTGGCCCATGAGCGTCGCAATGCCGAGATGGAGTGCGGCCTGCCCGCTCGCGACCGCGACCGCGCCGACGCCGCCTTCGAGTGCGGCAATGCGCTCTTCCAGGACGGCCACTGTGGGATTCGAGATGCGCGAATAGATGTGGCCCGCGCGCTCGAGATTGAAGAGCTCGGCCGCGTGATCCGCGTCGTGAAAGACAAATGACGTCGTCTGGTAGATCGGCACCGCGCGGGCGCCGGTCGTCGGATCGGGCTGCTGGCCCGCGTGCAGCGAGAGCGTGTCGAAGCGCGGATACTGGTCGTCGGCCATGGGGACCTCCAAAACTCAGCCTATTCAGTATCGAAGGGGGTTCGCGACGACAACCGGCACGTTCGAGTGCCCGATTATCGGCTTGGGGCGCGTCTGGGGATTGCGGGGACGGCAAGAGCGGTCCGGGACTTGCGGGAGCGCGAATCACCTAACGCTTGGGGCTATCGCGTGGGGTCGTGCGCAGCGTTCTGGCAGATGCGCAGCGTCGGGAGAAAAGTCATGGGTCGGGGTCATCTCGGTCAGTGGAGTGCGTTGCGTCGCGTGCTTGGGATTGGGATCTGCCTTGCCGCGGTGCTGGCATTGGCGGGCTGCGGCGGCCCAGATCTCCTGCATTTGCCTGGGCTCGGGTCGACCGCGTCGGCGCTGAACGTCACGCCGAAAGAACAGCCGCCGCCGCGTGAGGTCACGCCCGGCGAAGCCAAGGCGGCGCGTGCGCGCCTCGGCGAAGTGGCGACGATCGCCGCCGCCCGCAGCAATCCGCGCGATCTCGAGGCTGTCATCTCGGCGGCCCGCATCATGCGGCAGCAGGGCGACAAGGCCGGTGCACTCGCGCTCCTCGATACGTCTGCACCCGTTGCGCCGAACGACGCGCGGCTCTTGCGCGACCGCGGTCTGCTGGCCCTCGAGCTTGGTGCGATCGCTCGCGCGCGCGATCATCTGAAGAAGGCCGTCGCGAACGGCAGCCGCGATTGGCAGACGCGCTCGGCTCTCGGCACGGCGCTCGCCGCGGCTGGCGATCAAAAGGGCGCTCAGCGCGAGTTCGCCGAAGCTCTCGGGCAAGCGCCCGGCAATCCGGTCGTGCTGAACAACCTGGCGCTCTCCATGGCGCTCGAAGGTCGCCGCAGCGAGGCCGAGCAGATGCTGCGGCAGGCCGCGGGGCAGAAGAAAGGCAGCGATGCGCGCGTTGCCCACAATCTGGCGCTCGTCAGCAGGATCAGTGATCAGAAGGCCAAGGCGGCGGACAAGCCGGCCGCACGCGCCGCCGAGAAGCAGAGCGCCGCACCGCCAGCGACTGTTCCGGGCGGCGAGAAGACCGCCGCAGCGGCTGCGCGAACGCGTACGGCGCAAGTGGATGCCTCCGTCGCGCCATAGGCGCGAGTGGGTTGCCGCCCACACCCGCTCGGGGAGACCCCGAACCCCCTTCTTTTTATGACAGGGAGCACGCGGCGAGCGCCGTCATGTCCCTTCTCCCCGCGTGCGGGGAGAAGGGACAAGGGTGCGCTTGCGGCAAACTCCAAGTTCATAAAAGCGGGCGGGTTCGGGAGGGTGTCCCTCCCGATGGGAGCGCGAGGGCTAGCCCTCGTCGCGCTGAAGGCGCGATTTAGCGCAGCCGCGCGTTGATGGCTTCTAGCGCCTTCGAGCCGGGACACAGCTCGCTCATGGCGATGCCGTTGAGGGGCCGCTCGTCCGTGCCGAGGACATCGTGCAGGTCCTGCTGGGCCTCGTTGACGTAGAGCAGGCCCGTCACGATCGTGCCCTTGGCGGCGTTCGTGCGGATCGTATGGATAGCCATGTCAGCGTCGCGCGGGTCATGGCCTTCGCCGATCTTGTAGAGCATGAGGTGCGAGCCGTCGTGCAATTCCACGGCTGTCGACGTGCCTTCGTCGTACTCCGCGGTGATCTCCTCCTTAGGCTCGACATAGTCGAGCTTGTTCTCGGAGGCCATATTGTGCATTCGCACGTACTCGTAGCTCTTGGTCGATGCGGGATGATTGTTGAAGGTCACGCACGGGCTGATGACGTCGATGAAGGCAAAGCCCTTGTAGCTGATCGCCGCCTGGATGAGCGGCAGGAGCTGGCGCTTGTCGCCGGAGAACGAGCGCGCGACGAAGCCCGCACCGAGCTGAATGGCCATCTGACAGAGGTCGATCGCGTCGAAGGGATTGGCCTCGCCCTTCTTCGAGGGCGAATTCTTGTCGTTCGTCGCCGAGAACTGGCCCTTGGTGAGGCCGTAGCAGCCGTTATTCATGACGATGTAGGTCATGTTCAGCTTGCGCCGCACCGCATGACAGAACTGGCCGAGGCCGATCGAGGCGGTGTCGCCATCGCCCGACACGCCGATGTAGACGAGATCGCGGTTGGCCATGTTGGCGCCGGTCGTCACCGACGGCATGCGCCCGTGCACCGAGTTGAAGCCGTGGCTGCGTGAGAGGAAGTAGGTCGGCGCCTTCGATGAGCAACCAATGCCGGAGATCTTGGCGATCCGATGCGCCGGCAGGTCCATCTCGTAGCAGGCTTCGATGATCGCGGCCGTGATCGAGTCGTGCCCGCAGCCGGCGCACAGCGTCGACATCGAGCCTTCATAGTCGCGCCGCGTGAGGCCGAGCGCGTTGCGCGGGAGCGCGGGATGATGGGCGGAAGGTTTGGCGATATAGCTCATGGCTGTTCGATCCTGCTATTCGGCGGCCGCAGCTTTTTCAGGATGGAGATGCGCGAGCACGGCCTTGCGCACGAAGGCGGCCGTGGTCGGCATCCCGTCATAGCTCAACGCCGGGATAAGCTTGGTGGCGGGAATGTCGGCCTCGGTGATGAGCAGCGAGCGCATCTGTGCATCGCGGTTCTGTTCGAGCACGAAGATCTGGTCGTGCGCCGCGCAGAAGGCCTTCACATCCTCGTTGAAGGGGAAGGCTTTGAGCCGCATGGCATTGAGGCGGACGCCGGCACGCTCCAATTCGTCGAGACCTTCGAGCACGGCAGGACGTGTCGCGCCGAAGTAGATGATGCCCGTCTTGCCGTTCCTGTCGCGCATGTCGATCTCGGGTTTCGGCACGACCGTTGCGGCGGTATCGAACTTGCGCCGGATGCGATCGATGATCCGGGCGTGGATGCGCCCGTCCTCGGTATAGCGGGCATATTCGTCGTGGCTCGTACCGCGCGTGAAGAACGAGCCCATGGAGGGATGCGTACCCGGCAGCGTGCGATAGGGGATCGCGTCGCCGTCGACGTCGAGATAGCGGCCCCAGGGCTTGCCCTTGACCGTCTTGAAGGCTTCGAGCTGTTCGGCGGAAAGCACCTTGCCGCGGCTTTGCTCGCGCGAGTCATCCCACGTGAAAGGATCCGTCATCCAGTCGTTCATGCCGATGTCGAGATCGGACATGACCATGATCGGCGTCTGCAGCAGCTCGGCGAGATCGAAGGCCTCGGTACCCATCGAGAAGACTTCTGTGGGGTTCGAGGGGAACAGCAACACGTGCTTGGTGTCGCCGTGGCTCGCGTAGGCGCACGAGATGATGTCGGGTTGGCCGGTTCGCGTCGGCATGCCCGTCGACGGTCCACCGCGCTGGATATTGAAGAGCACGACCGGCACCTCGGCGAAGTAGGCGAGGCCGAGGAACTCGCTCATGAGCGAGATGCCGGGGCCCGAGGTCGCAGTGAACGAGCGCGCGCCGTTCCAGCCGCCGCCGATCGCGACGCCGATGGCCGCAAGCTCGTCCTCGGCCTGCACGATGCCGTAAAGGCGCTTGCCTTCCTTGGTGACGCGCAGGCGACGTGCGTATTTTTCGAAGGCCTCGGCGAGCGAGGTCGACGGCGTGATCGGGTACCACGCGCAGACGGTCGCGCCGCCGTAGACGGCCGCAAGACCGCCGGCGTCGTTGCCCGTCACCATGATCTTGCCCTTGGCAGTTTCGGCGGTGCGGGCATGGATCGGCAGCGGGCAAGAGAAGTGCTCACGCGCATAGTCACGGCCGAGCTGCACGGCCTGCAGGTTGGCCGTCATGAGCTTCTCTTTGCCCTTGAGCTGATCCGAGATCACGCCCTTGAGGGCCTCCATGTCCATGGACAGCAGCTCGACGAGCGCGCCGACATAGACCATGTTCTTGAAGAGCTGGCGCTGGCGCGCGTCCGTCCACTGCTTGGCGCAGATCTGCGCGATGGGGATCGGCAGCAGCGTGATGTCGTCGCGCGGCCAGATGCGCGGCATGGAGCTGTCATAGAGCAGCCAGCCGCCGGGCACGACCTCGGCCAGATCCTCGGCGTAGGTCTGCGGGTTCATGGCGACCATGAAGTCAATGCCGTCGCGCCGCGCCGTGTAGCCGGCCTCGGAGACGCGGACCTCGTACCACGTCGGCAGGCCCTGAATATTCGATGGAAATATGTTTTTCGGGCTGACCGGGATGCCCATCCGGAAAAGCGTCTTCGCGACCATCGTGTTGGCGGACGCCGAACCCGATCCGTTGACGGTGGCGAACTTGATGACGAAATCGTTGATTCCGCTCATGGCGTGTCTCAGATCCTCATTCCAGCAGGGTGCCCGTCGCACATTGATTCATACTGTCCGGGCGATCCCGACTTAGCGTGGCGTTCAGTGCATTATCCCAAATAGGCATTGTGATGGGCGAGACAGGCCGAGCTGGCCTGTGCCTCTGCATACGCAAATTTCTGCATGTCCCAGGCGCCGGTCGGACAGCGTTCCGCACAGAGGCCACAGTGCAGGCAGACATCCTCGTCCTTGGCCATGATGCGGCCGGTCTTCAGCGGCGCTGATACGTAGATGGCCTGCGTCTTGTTGAGCGCCGGCACACGCAGCTCCGAGCGCAGATCAGCCTCGTCGTCGTTCTCGGTGAAGTTGATGCAGTCGACGGGGCAGATGTCCATGCAGGCATCGCACTCGATGCACAGCGTGTCGGTGAAGACGGTCTGCACATCGCAGTTGAGGCAACGCTCGACCTCGCGGGCGGCGATCTTGTCGTCGAAGCCGAGCTCGACCTCGAGCTTCAGGTTCTTGAGCGAAACGTTGAGTGCGGCGTGCGGCACGGCCTGGCGGTTCTGCGGGTCGTAGTTGTTCGAGTACGACCACTCGTGGATGCCCATCTTCTGACTGACGAGCGTGTGGCCGGGCTTCGGCCGGTCGACAAGGCTCCTGCCGTGGCAGTAGGCATCGATCGAGATCGCCGCCTGATGCCCGTGTGAGACGGCCCAGATGATGTTCTCGGGCCCCCAGGCCGCATCGCCACCGAAGAACACGCCGGGGATCGAGCTCATGAACGTCCGGCGGTCGACAGCGGGCTGCCCCCACTCGTTGAAGGTCATGCCGATGTCTCGCTCGATCCAGGGAAAGGCATTCTCCTGGCCGATGGCCATCAGCACGTCATCGCACTCGATGGTGACGAGCTCGCCCGAGGCTTCGAGCTTGGGGCGGCCCTTCGCATCGACGCCTTTCTCGACCATCTTCTCGAAGGTCACGCCGGCGAGCTTGCCGTCCTTGATCACGAAGGATTTCGGCGCGTGATTGTCGAGGATCGGGATGCCCTCGTGCAGGGCGTCCTTGATCTCCCAATCCGAGGCCTTCATGACCTTGCGGGGTGAGCGCACCGTGACCGTCACGGCTTCGGCGCCGAGACGCAGCGCCGTGCGGCAGCAGTCCATGGCCGTGTTACCGCCGCCGATCACCACGACGCGGCGGCCGATCTTCTCGACATGGCCGAAGGCGACCGATGTCAGCCAGTCGATGCCGATGTGGATGTTCGCGGCAGCGTCTTTCCGGCCGGGGAGCTCGAGATCCTTGCCCTTGGGCGCGCCCGTGCCGACGAAGATCGCGTCGTAGCCCTCGCCGAGCAGCTTCTTGAGACTTTTGATCTCGGCGCCGAAGCGCGCCTCGACGCCGAAGTCGAGAATGCGGCCCACTTCCTCGTCGAGCACGCTGGCGGGCAGGCGGAATGAAGGAATGTTCGTGCGCATGAGCCCGCCCGGTACGGGATCGCGCTCGAAAAGCGTGATGTCATAGCCGAGCGGCATGAGATCACGAGCGACCGCGAGCGAAGCGGGGCCGGCGCCGATGAGGGCGACGCGCTTGCCGTTCTTCTCGGTCGGGATCTGGGGAAGTAGGTCGTCGATCTCGCCCTTGTAGTCGGCGGCGACGCGCTTCAGGCGGCAGATCGCGACAGGCTCGGCGTTCTTCTTCGAGGGGTCCTTGGCGTTGCCTTCGTCGCCCACCTGAATGCGACCGCGCCGGCAGGCAGGCTCACAGGGGCGGTCGCACACGCGGCCAAGGATGCCCGGAAAGACGTTCGACTCCCAATTCAGCATATAGGCCGCTGAATAGCGGCCTTGGGCAATCAAGCGGATGTATTCGGGGACGGGGGTATGCGTCGGGCAAGCCCACTGGCAATCGACGACTTTGTGGAAGTATTGCGGGTCTCGGATGTCTGTTGGGGGCGTACGACCTCGCTTGCGCGCTCGGGCCGCGATCTCACTCGCCTGCATTCGCCTGCTTCCCTGGCTCGTTCCTGTGCCGGGAGCTATCCTTGCCGAACGATACCGAGGACCGCTTGCGCGCCCCGGCCCCATCACAAGGATTATCGCCCCAGCCCCTGAGAGCGACCCCGTTCGCGGCGGGGCCTGCAACTTAGACTCTCTATAGCCGCTGCCAACAATGTTGGCCACACGGCATCACGCATTGCTGATGGGAATGATTTACGCGCCATGCAAAACGGCCCCACCTAACCTTGAGGCGGGGCCGTCATGACTCGGAATATCTGAGGAGACGCGCGCTGCAGCGCACAAAATCTCAGAAGAGGCCTTCGAACTTCTTCTTGAAGCGCGAGACGCGACCGCCGCGGTCCATGAGCTGCTGGTTGCCGCCGGTCCAGGCGGGGTGCGTGCTCGGGTCGATGTCGAGCGTCAGCGTGTCCCCTTCCTTCCCGTAGGTCGAGTAGGTCTGATACGTGGTGCCATTGGGCAGCGCCACGGTGATCATGTGGTAGTCGGGGTGGAAGTCCTCGGTGTTCTTCATGATGGGTCTCTCGGAGCGGGTTGCGACGGCCCGGATGTCGGCGCGGCGAGCCGCAGGGCTGCAGGGCGGTCGCGGGTGTATGAGTTGCGCGCTCTATACATAATGTGAGGCAGCGGGGCAAGTCGGCTGTGCCAGGCGTCGAGGCAATGCTCATACGTCGGATGTTCCAGCCCTGGGGCCGATCGGCGGCTGCGCCCTACTCGCCTTCGCCCCGGCGCCTGGCGAGGGCGCGCTCCACATGGAGAATGTCGTCGTCAACCAGCGGGGCGTATCTTTCGCGCAGCCGATAGAACTCCTTCTGGACGATCTCGAGCTCCTCATCGGTCATCTGATCCAGGTCGACGAAGCTCGTGCGGGCCCCCTCCATGGCCCGGATCAGCTCGTCGAGCTTCAGGGTGACCACGCGGGTTTCCCGGTTCTGCGTGTTCTGAATGAGGAACACCATCAGAAAGGTAACGATCGTCGTGCCGGTGTTGATCACCAGTTGCCACGTGTCGGAGTAGGCGAAATAGGGCCCGGTCACGCCCCACACGATGACCGTGAGGAGGGCGGCCAGGAAGGCCCAGTAGGTGCCGACGGCGTGCGCGGTCTGCTCGGCGATGGCGCGAAATGCATTCTGCATGGAGGTACCCCTTTGCGAAGCGGGGCGGGATGATAGCGCCGCCCCGTGCCGGAGCGCATGAGCAAATGAGTGTGGAGGCGAGCCATGCGCGCGCAGCGATTGACGGCCCAAGGCTATTTGCTAGGGTCCGCGCGAGAAGGACTCCAGATGACCAATCCCGAACCGCGGGTATCCCCCTTCGACATCGAAAGGGGCCGGCCCAATATCGAGGGCGATTTCGTCCGCGAGGAAGTGCGCCTCGCCAATCGCAATTCCGGCATTCTGCTCGAAGCGCTGCGCTATGACGTAACGCCGACGGGGCTCCATTATCTCCTCAATCATTTCGACGTGCCCTATGTCGCGTCGGCTGCTGACTGGACCTTGAGCGTCACCGGCAAGGTCCGCACGCCCTTGAAGATCACCTTGGCCGAGATCCAGGCCCTGCCGGCGAAGACGCTGCGCGTGACGCTCGAGTGTGCAGGTAATGGCCGGGCGAATATCGGCCTGCGCCGCCAGAGCATGCCCTGGATGTACGAGGCGGTCGGCACCTCGGAATGGACGGGCACGCCCCTGCGCCATGTGCTCGAGCGCGCTGGTCTGCTGCCGGATGCCATGGACATCGCCTTTCTCGGCATCGACCGCGGCTTCGACAAGGTCTTCCACGAGTATGGCCGCTCGCTCGCCCCGCAGCTTGCGCTCAACGAGGACGTGCTGCTCGTATGGGCCATGAACGGCGCCCCCCTGCTCCCGCAGCACGGGTTCCCGTTGCGCCTCATCGTGCCCGGCTGGTACGGCATGGCGAGCGTCAAATGGCTCGACCGCATCGAGGTTCTGGATGCGCCCTTCGAGGGCCACCAGCAGGTCGGCAGCTATGTCTATAAGGAGAGCGCCGACGATCCAGGCGTGCCGGTGACGCATATCCGGGTCAAGTCGTTGATGGTGCCGCCCGGCATCCCGGACTGGTATACGCGCCATCGACTCGTGCCGCCGGGGCCGGTCGTCGTCGAGGGACGCGCGTGGGGCGGCAATGGCGTGCCGGTGACGCGGGTCGAGTTCGGCGTCGACGGGCACTGGCAGGAAGCCAAGCTTGGACCGGTCGACGGCCGCTATGCCTGGCGGCACTGGCAGGCTCGATGGGACGCGCGCGAGGGCGAGCATGAGATCGCCTGTCGGGCGACGGACGAGAATGGTGATACGCAGCCGCTCGAGGAGCGCTGGGATCGCAGCGGCTTCGGCAACAATATGGTCCACAGGATCGGAGTGACAGTTCGCGCATGAGCACGACAGCAGAAGCCACGATCGACGTGCGCGTGTGGCGCGGTGGCGAGGAGGGTGAGTACCAGTCCTTTGCCGTGCCGCGGCGCGACAGTCAGACCGTGCTCGATGTGGTCACCTGGATCCAGCGGCATGCCGATCCGACGCTGGCGTACCGTTTTGCTTGCCGGGTGGGCGTGTGCGGCTCCTGTGCCATGACCGTGAACGGCCGCCCGCGCTGGACGTGCCGAACGCACGTCTCGAAGGTCGTAGAGGACGGCCGACTCGAGATCGGCCCGCTCGCCAACCTGCCGGTGATCCGCGACCTCGCCGCCGACATGACGCCCTTCTTCGAGAAGTGGCAGAAAGCCGAAGGCACGTTCGTGCCATCGCGCACGCGCCACGAGCCGCTGGAGAGCATCAGCCCCGAGAGTGCCGAGCGCCAGGCCGCGGACGCGGCCATCGAATGCATCAATTGCGGCGTGTGCTATGCGGCGTGCGATACCGTGCGCTGGAACCCGGAGTACTTCGGGCCTGCGGCGCTGAACCGGTCATGGTCGCTCGTCAACGACGTGCGCGACACCGCCAACCTGCAACGCCTTGCCGCGGCCGCCAGCAACGGTGGCTGCCACAACTGCCACTCGCATCAGTCCTGTGAGCAGCTCTGCCCCAAGGGCCTCAATCCCACGGCCTCCATTGCCGGCCTCAAGCGGCGGACCATGCAGGCTTACATCCGCGGAGAGATTGCGTGAGCGCCGTACGCCTCTATGTCTGGCAGCGGCTCACCGCTGTGCTCATGGTGCCGCTCATTGCCGTGCATCTGATCGTGATCATCTACGCGACGAACCGCGGGCTCAGCGCGGCGGAAATCCTCGGCCGCACGCAGGGCAGCGTCGCCTGGGGGCTGTTCTATTCGCTCTTCGTCGCAGCCGCGTCCATCCACGGTGCGATCGGCGTGCGTGGCGTCGCGCGCGAGTGGCTCGGCTGGCGAGAGACGGCGCTCAACCGGCTCATGTGGATCTTCGGCGTTGTCCTGCTCGTGCTCGGCCTGCGCGCCGTTTTCGCGGTGGTGGTGCCATGAGCCATCCGCACAATACGAGCTACCGCGGCGACCGACTGTGGCTGGCGGCCATGGTACATCGCGTCTCGGGCGTGCTCCTGGCAGCCTTCCTGCCGTTGCATTTTCTCGTGCTTGGGCTCGCCATCGAGGGTGAAGGCCAACTCGACGGCTTCCTGCAGTGGACGAAGACGCCGCTCGTCAAGTTTGCCGAGACCGGGCTCGTGCTGCTGCTCGCGATCCACCTGCTCGGCGGTATCCGCGTGCTCGTGATCGAGAACATGCCGTGGCGGGAAGGCCAGAAGCGCATGGCGACGCTGGCCGCTGCGGCGGCAGTCTGTATTGCCGGCGTGTTCCTGGTGGCGCTGCTCTAAGCGAGCATCAGAAGCGGCCGTAATAGTCCCAGGCTCGCTGATCGCCCCAGCTCGCCGCACCGTAGCGATAGCCCGGATCCCAGTTCGCTGAACCCGCGGCTCCCGGTCGGGACCGATAAATCGACGCCCGCCGCGACCAACCTTTGACCCGCGGGCGGTGCTGATAGCTCTCTTTTCGTCCCGGCCGCCTTGTGGCGCGCGATCCGACGCAGGTTCCGCAATCGCCGACGGGCTCGGCCATGTTTTTCGCGACCGCCGTCGTCCCGCGTGCGGAGAGGGGCGCAGCTTCTGCGGGCGAATGATGACCGCTGAGGACGGATAGCGCGATCAGAGAAACAGCAACGATGCGCATGGGCATTTCATCTCCTGGAGGATCATCTGGCGGACTGCGCAGACGGGACGAATTCCTGAGACGATATGCGGAGCAACGGAGCCATTGCATCCGTGATGCTATGGAGAAAACAGGCTGCGGACCCCGGTTCGCGGGAGGCCCTGAGGACGCAGCCGCAAAACCGGGACCGCGGCCGCGTCACTCGTCGCCATAACTGAGGCGAGACGCCAATCAGTGGTGATAGCGGCGGTAGAAGTAGGCCCGGGACTTCTCGGGGTTCCAGCGCGCCCACTGCTTGTAGCCGTAGAAGTAATAATGGCAGCGGTGCCAGTCGTGGCAGTGCTTGTGGCTCCACTTGCCCGGAGCGTGACGGTACCTGGGCAGGGGAGGCAGCCAGCCCTTATGGCATTTGCGATGCCGATAGCTGTGTTTCGCGCGATGGCGATAAACGCGATGATGATACGGGCGATGGCCGTTGGTCAGAACCACGCCTGAGGTGATGGCCACGCGATGCGATGGGAGCGGAGCTGCCGCCGCGGGCGCTCCCGGCAGGACAAGAAATGTCAGGGCGAAGAGCCCTAGAACGGTGGCGGGGGTACGCATTACTCAACCTCCTTGATGCTGCCCGAAGCCTCAACGCACGATGAGGGCTGAAAGTCTCATGGGGGAGCAATATTCGCACCCCCGAGGCCCAACCGCACGTGCGTCGAGCGAGCCCCGATGATGGCCGGCGGCTGGGAGCTGCAACCTTCTGGGGAACCAACGAAAGCGGTAGGCGACGGATGTCCGCGATCGGCATATTGCTTGCAGATTAGATTGGCCGGCGGGGAACGGCGGCCAGCCAAATGCGTTGCCGAACTGGTGCATATGACAGGGGTTACTCATGACGGTGCGTCTGCTCGAACAGTCCAATCGTCTCATTGATGAAAATCGGCGCCGCATCGAGCGTTTCCGCGCAGAACTGGCTGCGGAGCCGGCGATCGATCCCTCGCTCCGAATGCGCGTTCTTCAGCAGATGGAGCTCTCGTTGAAGTGCCTGGAGCGGCACCGTGACCAGCTCGCCTTGCGTGCGAGCGGTGGTGGCCTCGACGAGCAGCGTGCCTGATTGGGAAGCGCGCGACGCTCGCGCATGGCCGGCGTCAATCCTTTGTTAACCACAGCGGCCGACTCTCTCGCGTGCCGGCATCCGCTCGGGCGCGTGCCGGAAGGGGCGCCGCGTCATGAGGTTCATCGCCGTCATCCTCATTCTCCTTGCCGCGGGCAAGATCGGCTATCAGCAGTATCTTTACCGCTCGGCCACAGCCGACGTGATGGTCGCGACCTTCCGTGATCAG
Organism: Hyphomicrobiaceae bacterium; assembly: GCA_035565975.1. Taxonomy (GTDB): domain Bacteria; phylum Pseudomonadota; class Alphaproteobacteria; order Rhizobiales; family Hyphomicrobiaceae. The sequence goes on along the minus strand of DATMRT010000130.1, from coordinate 43,505 downwards.
GCCGTCGCGGCTTGCCAGCGCGATCCGACGGCGACCGGCCTCGCTGACCGCACGGCCTGGGCTAGTCCGGCGCAGGTCTGGTTCAGCGTCGGCAATCCGCACGCCGATGTCTCCGTCTGGCAGGTCGATCACGCGCGCTGGAGCGAGCGCTATCGCACGCCCTTCATCTTCGTTGCGACCGCGGGCGCGTCGGGTGGCCCCGTCTGCGCCTACGACATCAGCGCGCGCCGCACGATGGTGCTGCCGCTCGGCCATTCCTGACTCCCATTTCTGACTCCCTGGCCAGATTGCCCAATCGACGTCCTGACAAGGCCGCCCCCATCCGCTAGAACGGCTCCCGAACCGTCAATGACTTCATGGGAGCGGCACGATGGCAAAGGTGGCGTTTATTGGATTGGGTGTGATGGGCTACCCCATGGCAGGGCACCTTCTCAAGAAGGGCGGCCATGAGCTGACCGTCTACAACCGCAATGCCGCCAAGGCCGAGGCGTGGGTCAAGGAGTACGGTGCCGGCAAGACCGCGCCAACGCCCGCGGCAGCCGCCAAGGATCAGGACTTCGTCTTCTCCTGCGTCGGTAACGACGATGATCTGCGCGCCGTGACGCTCGGCAAGGACGGCGCCTTCGAGGGCGTCCGCAAGGGGGCGGTGTTCATCGACAACACGACCGTCTCGGCCAATATCGCGCGCGAGCTTTATGCGGCGGCCAAGTCCAAGGGCTTCGGCTTCCTCGACGCGCCGGTCTCGGGCGGATCGGCGGGCGCGCAGAACGGTGTGCTGACAGTGATGGTCGGCGGTGATGCCGACGTCTTCGCCAAGGCCGAGCCGGTGATCTCAGCCTTCGCTCGCATGGTGACGCTGATCGGCGCGCCAGGGGCGGGGCAGCTCACGAAGATGGTCAACCAGATCTGCATCGCAGGCCTCGTGCAGGGCCTGGCCGAGGGCATTCATTTCGCCCAGAAAGCCGGGCTCGACATTCCGAAGGTCATGGAGACGATCTCCAAGGGCGCGGCCGGTTCCTGGCAGATGGACAACCGCTGGAAGACCATGGCGGAGGCGAAATACGACTATGGATTCGCCGTCGACTGGATGCGCAAGGATCTCTGGATCGCGCTCGAGGAAGCGCGCCAGAACGGTGCGACGCTGCCTGTCGCGGCGCTGGTCGACCAGTTCTATGCCGAGGTTCAGCGTCTCGGCGGCAAGCGCTGGGATACCTCGAGCCTGCTCGCGCGCCTCAATCAGCAGGATTGAGCGCGCGCACGCTCACATCTTGATCGGCACGGGCTTTTCGACGCGGATGCCTTCGGGCGTCAGCGCGCATTTGAGCGCGATCGCCTCGACGCCGATCTCGCGGGCCGCCTTGAGGCCTTCGACGTAGTTCGGGTCGATGTCGTTCGCGAACGTGAGACGCGTCGCGTCATTGCGCTGGATGAGAAACACCATCACGGCGCGATGTCCGGCCCGCACCATCTGGCTCATCTCGAGAAGGTGCTTCAGTCCGCGCGCGGTGACCGAGTCCGGAAACTCCGCGCGGCCCGCCTCGCGCATCATGTGCACGTTTTTGACCTCGACGTAGGCCGGTGGCTTGCCCGCGCTTTCGAGCAGGATGTCGATGCGGCTGTTGGTGCCATACTTCACCTCGCGCCGCAGGCTGTCGTAGCCCTTGAGTGCCGCGATCCGCTTTTCCTGGATTGCCTCGCTGACGAGCGCATTGGGGTGGTTCGTGTTGATGCCGACGAGGCCGGGACCTTTGCCGAGGTCGACCTCGAGAAGCTCCCAGGTGTGCTTGTACTTCCGCGTCGGACTGTCGGACGTCGATACCCACACAGGCACACCGGGCGTGGTGAGCCCCATCATCGAGCCGGTATTCGGGCACGTCGCGGTGATTGTCTCGCCACTGTCGAGGCGGATGTCGGCGAGAAAGCGCTTGTAGCGCTGGATGAGGGTTCCGCGGAGCAGTGGGGTCGGGAAGAGCATGGCGCGAAGTTAGTGTTTCGCAGCTTCTGCGGCAATCCGGTCATGTCGGGCGTGCAGGGGCACCTGCAAACGGCGTGCGGGGCTGGCATCAGCTGCGATTTCGGATAGCATCGCCGCCGTCCGGGGCCTTAGAAACCCGGGACGGGGCTGGAAGCAGGAACTCATGATCGACAAGCGGGTCAAATCCATCGCCGAGGCGATGCAGGGGATCAAGGACGGCTCGACCGTCATGTTCGGCGGTTTCGGTGCCGTGGGGCATCCGGCGCATCTCATCGACGGCCTCATCGAGCAGGGGGCGAAGGATCTGACGCTCGTCGGCAACAACGCCGGCACGGGTCGCGTCGAGCCGCTCGTGCGCCTCCTCGCGACGGGCCGCGTGCGCAAGATCATCTGCAGCTTCCCGCGCAGTGCCGGCTCGGTCGTGTTCGACGAGATGCACAAGTCGGGCAAGCTCGAATTGGAGCTCGTGCCGCAAGGGACGCTCGCCGAGCGCATCCGCGCCGCAGGCGCCGGCATTCCGGCCTTCTATACGGCGACGGCCTACGGGACGGCGCTCGGCGAGGGCAAGGAAGTGCGCGAGTTCAATGGGCGCAAGTACCTGCTCGAGCAGTCGATCCGCGCCGATGTCGCGCTCGTCGAGGCCTGGCAGGCGGACCGCTGGGGCAATCTCACCTACAAGCTGTCAGGCCGGAACTTCAATCCGATCATGGCCACGGCCGCCGAGCTCACCATCGTGCAGGCGCAGCATATCGTGGAGCTTGGTGCTCTCGGGCCCGAGAGCATTCACACGCCGGGTGTGTACGTGAACCGCGTCGTCCACGTGCCCTATGGCGATCCGGCGCCCGCGCTCGTCGCCGCCACTGCATGAAATCAACGATCTGCCGAGGAGCCGCATCATGACGACCACCGCCGCCCGCGCGACCGGCACTGCCGAAGGCTTCAAGCCCTGGGCACGTCCCGAGATGGCTGCCCGCCTCGCGCAGGATATTCCCGAGGGCTGGTGCGTCAATCTCGGCATCGGCATTCCGCTGCTGGTGTCGAACTTCGTGAAGGGCCGCGAGGTCATCTTCCACTCGGAGAACGGCATCATCGGCATGGGCGGACTGCAGAAGCCCGAGGAGTTGGAGCCCTGGCTCGTCAATGCCGGCAAGCAGAACGTGAACCTCGTCACCGGCGCGAGCATCGTCCACCACGCCGACAGCTTTGCCCTGATCCGCGGCGGTCATATCGACCTCTGCGTGCTCGGCGCCTTCGAGGTGGCGGCGAACGGCGATTTCGCCAACTGGACGACCTCGCTGACGGACGGCGTGCCGGCGGTCGGTGGCGCCATGGATCTCGCCGTCGGCGCCAAGCGGCTGTGGATTATCATGGACCACACGTCGAAGAACGGCAGCCCCAAGCTGCTCGAGCGCTGCGCACTGCCGCTGACGGCCGTGAAAGCCGTGAGCCGCGTGTACACGAACCTCGCCGTGATCGATGTCGGCCCCGAGGGCTTCGAGGTCGTCGATATGGCGCCTGGCCTCAGCATGGAGGCGCTGCAGGCTCAGACGGGCGCGCCCCTCAAGCGCAAGGCCGCGTGAACGCGATACGATCCTAATCTGAAATGCAGAAAGGCGCGGGGTGACCGCGCCTTTTTGCTAGATATCCAGGTTTCGCCTCGGGTGCGGAGAACCTGTGTCGGAGCTTAGACCATTCCGAACACAACTGCGGCGAGAAACGCAAACGACATGATCGCGGCGGCGATGTTCAGCCCAACTCGAAGCTGCATCGAACCCTCCATGACTGATCTGCTCCATCGTCTGTGCCACGGCACCGCGGGGTGCCAATGAACAAACAGTAAGGTTCGCTAAAGACGCGTGGCAAGCGAAAACGTTCCCGCAAAGCACAAATCGGGCCATTCTGCTCAAATGAATCTATGTAGAAAGTGTGATCTAAGTGCCACTCTCCAGAAGAGGGGTTAAATTAACCATAGGTCTTCTCTGGATGATCAAGTATTAATGCGTGCTGTTCTTGACACATCGACGTTGCGCGCTCGTGACGCTCCGACGAAAGATATTTTTGAGCCCAACCCAAGCCCTTTTGCGAATTAAGGCCATTAGGTGGCCAAATGGCCGAGTGCCACAGGATTGCCGCAAGCGGTTCGCGGCTACTTTGCGGCGTCTCCGGAAGCCCCGATTGACCGGGTCGCGGCTACAGCCGAGCATGAGCCGAAAAACGCGCGTATCGGCAACAAAACCGCGGGAGAAGGACACCAATGGACGAGACCCGAATTCCGGTGCTGGTCGGCTGCGGGCAGATTACGCAGCGCGAGAAAGACCCGGCGCGTGCGCGCTCGCCCATGGATCTGACGGCGGATGCGGCCCGCGCTGCGGCTGAGGATACGGGGGCCGGTTCGGCGCTCCTTGGCACGCTCGACACGGTAGTCATGATCCGCTCGTTCTCGGACACGAGCTGGCGTTTTACTTCGCCCTTTGGCCGATACACCAACCCGCCGCGCTCGCTCGCCAACCGCCTCGGCGCGACCTCCGCGCAGCGGCTCATCTACACACATCCGGGCGGTAACATGCCGCAATGGTGCGTGAACCGTCTCTTCGAGATGGTCGTGCGCGGCGAGTGCGCGGCGGCGCTGATCGCCGGCGGCGAGGCACTTTCAACGCAGAAGGCCGCCGAGCGCGCCAAGCTGCAGCTCGACTGGTCGGAGGACCCGGGTGGCGAGCCGGAAGTGTGGGGCGTTGCCACGCGTGGCTGGAGCGACATGGAACAGCGCCACCGCATGGCCGGCGCGATCTTCGCCTATCCGCTCTTCGAGAACGGCATTCGCGGTCATCTCGGGCGCACGATCCCCGAGCATCTGGCGGCCATGGGCAAGCTCTTCGCGCACTTCGCCGCCGTCGCCAAGGCAAACCCGCTCGCCGATCGCCGCGCCGGCTACAGCGCCGAGACCATTGCAACGGTGAGTGCGGAGAATCCCTACATCGGCTTTCCCTACACGAAGCTCATGAACGCGAATGCCTACATCGACCAAGCGGCGGCGCTCGTGCTGACGTCCGTCGCCAAGGCGAAGGCGCTCGGCATTCCGCAGGATAAGTGGGTCTATCTGCACGGCTGCGCCGACGCGCATGACCACTGGTACATCTCCGATCGCCACAACTACTACTCGTCGCCGGCCATGCGGACGGTCGCGCGCGAGGCCTTCGAGATGGCGGGAAAGTCTCTCGCCGACATCGCGCACATCGATCTCTACAGTTGCTTCCCCTCGGCTGTGGAAATCGCGTGCACGGAGATGGGCATTCCGCTCGAGGATCCGCGCGGCCTCACCGTCACGGGCGGCCTTCCCTACTTCGGTGGACCCGGCAACAACTACGTCACGCACTCGATCGCCGAGATGATGAACCGCGTGCGCGCAAAGCCGGGCTCGTTCGGACTCGTTACAGCGAATGGCAACTACGTCACAAAGCAGTCCGCCGGCATCTACTCGACGACGCCAACGGAGAAGGTCTTCGCACCGCGCGATCCGGCCCTCTATCAGGCCGAGATCGACAATGACCGCGGGCCGGTCGTCGCCGAAGTCGCGGAAGGGCCGGCCACCATCGAGACCTATACCGTCATGCATGACCGCAAGGGGCCGACCTACAGCGTGCTTTTCGGACGGCTCGGCGATGGTCGCCGCTTCATGGCCAACACGCCCGAAGATCCGACGCTCCTCGCCGATATGACGGCGCGCGAGTATCTCGGCGTCCGCGGGCGCGTCCGACACGCCGACGGCACGAATACCTTCGTGCCGGATTGAGATTGTCGTCCATCCCGACGCATTCCTAATCCTCGAAGGGGGAAATTGCCGTGCGCCGCACCATGGACTTCGCGCCACGGCCACCTATATATGCAATGCAGATCGCGCGCGCCTGCATAGGCTGCGTGGGCCATGAATGTAGGGGAGGCAGAATGACCAGTTTCAAGCGGTGGTTGGGCAGGCTCAGTATCATCGCGCTCGGCGCGTTGGTGGTGCTTGCGACCATGCCGAGCGATGCCGATGCCCGCCGCGGGTTCGGCGGTTTCGGTAGCCGCGGTGCGAAGACCTATCAGGCACCGCCGAGGACGAACACGGCGCCGAACGCGGCGCAGCCGATCAACAAATCGATCACCCAGCCGGGTGCGCCGAAGGCGGGCGCTAACCAGGCCGCGCGTCCGGGTGCGGCAGCAACCCAGCAGGCGTCGCGCTTCGGTGGGCTGCGCGGTCTGCTGCTCGGTGGACTCTTCGCGGCGGCGCTTGCTGGCATCTTTGGCATGGGCGCACTCGCGGCCGTCGCCGGGTTCTTGCTGCAGATGCTGCTGATCGGCGGCATCGTCTATCTGATTTTCCGGCTCTTCCGCGGCAGCGCGGGCACAAACCCGGCCATGGCCACGGCCGGCGCGCAGGGTGCGTACGCGGGTCGCAATCCCACGGACATCCTGAACCGTAGCGGCAGCGCTGGTGGCGGTGGTGCCGTCGACGAGATCAAGATCGGCCCGGCCGACTACGACGCCTTCGAGCGCATGCTGGGCGAGGTGCAGACGGCGTACGGCAAGAACGACGTCGATGCCCTTGGCCGGCTACTGACGCCCGAAATGCTCTCGTACTTCGCGGCCGAGCTCGACGACAATGCGAAGAACGGCCTGCTCAACGTCGTCTCCGACGTGAAGCTCGAGCAGGGTGATCTCGCCGAGGCGTGGCGCGAGCAGCAGCTCGAGTACGCGACGGTCGCTCTGCGCTACACGCTCAAGGACGCGACCATCGAGACGGCCACGGGGCGCGTCGTCGAAGGCAGTCGCGACGAGCCGACGGAGCTGACGGAAGTCTGGACGTTCGTACGTCCGGTCCGCGGCACGGCCAGCCAATGGGAGCTCTCGGCCGTCCAGTCGGCCTGAAGCATCTGACCCGCGATTGAAGTCACCGGGCGGCGCTCTCTCCGGAGGGCGCCGCTCTTATTTTTCCGACCGCATGGCACCCTGTCGAATATAGGGAAGACGATGTCGGCCTCCGGCGCTAAAAGCAGCGCGTTACCGGCTTTGCACGCCGACCATGCAGGGAATTCCAGAAAATGCAGAAGCCCCTTGAAGGCATTCTCGTCGTCTCACTCGAGCAGGCCGTTGCGGCACCCATGACCGGGCGGCGTCTCGCCGATGCCGGCGCGCGCGTCATCAAGCTCGAGCGGCCTGAGGGTGATTTCGCGCGCGGCTACGATCAGCTCGCCAAGGGGCAGAGCGTCTATTTCATCTGGCTCAATCGGGGCAAGGAATCGGTCGTCGTCGATCTGACAAAGCCCGGGGACCGCAAGCTGTTCGATGCGCTGCTCGCGAAGGCCGACGTGTTCGTACAGAACCTGAAGCCTGGCGCACTTGCAAAGCTCGGCTATCCGGTCGAAGAGATCTGCGCCCGTCATCCGCGCCTCATCGCCTGCTCGATTTCCGGCTACGGCGATACCGGTCCCTATGCCGACCGCAAAGCGTATGATCTGCTCATCCAGGCCGAGTCCGGTCTTGCATCCGTGACGGGCAGCGCCGCGGAGCCGGCACGTGTCGGCGTCTCGATCGTCGATGTCTCGACGGGTCTCCACGCGTACGAAGCCATTCTCGAAGCGCTCCTGCGCCGCGCAACGACGGGCAAGGGTGCGGATATCCGCGTCTCGATGTTCGACACCATTGCGGAGCTCATGAGCGTGCCGCTGCTGCAAGGCATCTACGGTGCGCCGCCGCGCCGCATCGGCCTCTCGCACATCTCGCTCGCGCCGTACGGTGTCTTCACCACGCGCGACAACGTGCCGATCCTCATCAGCATCCAGAACGACCGCGAATGGCGCACGCTCTGCACGAAGGTCTTCGAGCGACCCGACTGCGGGACCGATCCGCGGTTTGCGACCTCGCCCGCGCGCATCGAGAACCGCCCCGAAACCGATGGCCTCGTCGCTGCGTGGTTCGCGGCGCACGATGCCGAGACGGCGATTGCGAAGCTCGATGCGGCCGACATCGCCTTCGGTCGCGTCAATGATGTCTTCGGTCTGCACGCGCACCCGCATCTGCGCATGATGGGCGTGAAGACGGAAGTGGGGACCATCGACATGCCCGTGCCGCCCGCGCAGTGGATGGGCGAGGCGCTTCTCACGGCCGACAATGTGCCGGCGCTCGGCCAACACACAGGTGCCGTGCGCGAGGAGTTTCTGGGTTAGCAGGTTGCTGCGCGAGCGCATCTTTTCCTTCTCCCCGTAAAGGGCGGGGAGAAGGGGATCTGTCGCGGTCGCGGCGCGCTCCAAGTCATAAAAAGGAGGGGGCCCGGGGGCTCCCGGGTTGGGGGCAGGGGCGAAAGCCCCGTCGCGCCGCAGGCGCGAGCGTGTCACCGCTTGCGCTGAGACTTCGGCGCCGGCTTCTCCTTATTCTGCTCGAACTGGTTCGCATCGAGGCCGACGATCTCGAACGAGCGGAGCATGTGCGGCGGCAGCGGTGCCGTAACGTCGATCGGCGGTTTGCCCGCGCGTGGATGCGGGAGCACGAGGCGGCGCGCGTGGAGATGCAGCTTCGGCTCCAGCGCCTCCATGATCTGGGTGATGCCGCCCTCGTACTTGTTGTCGCCGATGATGGGATGGCCGATCATGGCCATGTGCGCGCGGAGCTGATGCTGGCGCCCCGTGACCGGTTTCAGCGAGACCCACGCCGCGCGATTGGCGACGCGATCGATGACGGAATAATGCGTCGTCGCGTGCATGGCCGCGTCCTGCTCGCCGGGCTCGGCCTTGCGCACGCGGTCGCCCTCCGGTCCGGAGGCTTTGACCAACGCAGCTTCGATTTTGCCTTGGCGCGGAACGGGTACGCCTTTGACGAGGGCCCAGTAGGTTTTCGCCGCCGCGCGCGTCTGGAAGATACGGCCGAGCTTTGCCGCGATGTCGCGCTTCTTGGCGATGAGCAGCACGCCTGTCGTATCGCGGTCGAGGCGGTGCACGAGCCGCGGGCGATCACCGAAGCGGTCGGCCATGCCGGCGAGAATGCCGTCGATGTGGCGCCGCGTGCCGGTGCCGCCTTGCACGGCAATGCCGAAGGGTTTGTTCAGCACGAGGATGTCGTCGTCCTCGAACAGAATGCAGCTTTCGATCAGATCGCGGTCGGCCTTGCTCGCGGGGGGCGCGCCCTTCGCTTCGCTGCTGCTCGATTTCGGTGGCTGGCGCACGACGCGCGGCACGCGGATCTCGGCGCCCGCCTCGAGGCGCGCATTCGCCTCGACACGACGGCTGTCCACGCGCACCTGTCCCGTGCGCAGAAGCTTCTGCAGGTAGACGTGGCCCACATCGGGGAAGTGGACGCGGAACCAGCGGTCAAGGCGCATGCCTGCTTCGTCGTGCGCGACCTTGATTGTCTCGACGGGACCGGTCATCGGATGAACCGCACGAATGACATGCCGAGGATGAGCGCAGCCACAGCAAGCGCAACCGAAAGCGTGACGTACAGGAATACCGCGAGATGCTCCCCGCGCTCGTATAGCACCCAGATATCCAGGGAGAACGCCGAGAACGTCGTGAAGCCTCCCAGGATGCCCGTCGCAAGAAACGTTCTCCACGCGACGACGGAGGTGCCACTGAACGGAAGAAGAGCCTCGACCACCACGCCCATGAGCAGGGATCCGGCGATGTTGATCATGAACGTAGCCCACGGAAACCCGGAGCCCAGCAGGGCCAGCACTGAAACATTAACGAGATGACGGACGCCAGCGCCGAGCGCGCCGCCAGCCGCCGCGAGCAGCAGGAGCCGCATGGCAGACAAAGCCTCATTTTCAGAGCATTGGCACCCTCTTAGCCTGTTCGCGGGACTCTGTCGCGGTGTGGCGCGCCAAGCTGGGGCCCATTCCCCGCCATTCCTTAACTTGACTTGAGCGCAGGCCCCGGGGAATGTCCCGGCAAATCAAAGGTGCACGGCTGCAAAGGGCGCCGTGCCGGCCCTGAGGATGCTTGCCGAGGCATGGCCACATATCTGGACTTCGAGAAGCCGATCGCCGAGCTCGAGAGCCGAGTCGCGGAACTGCGTGCGCTCACCCAGGATGACGAGAGCACGGCGATCAGCGACGAGATCAGCAAGCTTGAGGGGCGCGCTGCCCAGCTCCTCGCGGAGACGTACGGCGGGCTCAATCCCTGGCAGAAGACGACTGTCGCGCGCCATCCCGATCGCCCGCACTGCCTCGATTACATCGAGCAGCTCGTCGAGAGCTTCACGCCGCTCGCCGGTGACCGCTACTTCTCCGAGGATGCCGCGATCATGGGCGGTATCGGCAAGTTCCGCGGCCGCTCTGTCATGGTCATCGGACATGAGAAGGGCCACGACACCGAGACGCGCATCAAGCACAACTTTGGCATGGCGCGGCCCGAGGGCTATCGCAAGGCCGTCCGCCTCATGGACATGGCCGAGCGCTTCGCGATGCCGGTCGTCACGCTCGTCGATACGGCGGGGGCTTACCCCGGTGTCGGCGCCGAGGAGCGCGGGCAGGCCGAGGCCATCGCGCGCTCGACCGACCGCTGTCTCTCGCTCGGCGTGCCCATGATTGCCCTCGTCATCGGCGAAGGCGGCTCCGGCGGCGCCATCGCCATCGCGAGCGCCAACCGCATTCTCATGCTCGAGCACGCCGTCTACACGGTGGCTTCGCCGGAAGCGGCGGCCTCCATCCTCTGGCGCGATTCGACGCGCGCGGTCGATGCGGCAACGAGCATGAAGATCACTGCGCAGGATCTCCATGAGCTCGGTGTGATCGACGAGATCGTGCCCGAGCCCGTCGGCGGCGCGCATCGCGACAAGGAAGGCGCCGTGCGTCGGGCGGGCGATGCCATCGCCAAGGCGCTCGCCGCGTTCGACAAGATGTCGCCGGATGAAATCCGCAAGCAGCGGCAAGAGCGGTTCCTGAATATCGGGCGGTCGCTTTAGCTTGTTTGCCGCGGGCTGCCGGGAAGAGGTGCTTCGCAACCGCGGCGTGGTGCTATGCCCGCGGCGGCCATGCGGATAGTTTCGGGCTGTGGCACCCAATAACAAAAGCGGGTGGGTCCGGGAGGGTGTCCCTCCCGGTAGAGCGCGAGACCTAGTCTCGCTCGCGCCAAAGGCACGATCACTTATGCCTCCGGTTTTCCTGCCATCATGCGCAGCGGCGTGTAGACGAGAACGGTCTCGCCGCGCTGGTTGATGACGGTGTTTCTCGTGCGCACGAGTCCGCGGCCGCCCTTCGATGTCGGACGCTGCTCGATGACTTCGATCTCGCAATGGATGGTATCGCCGGCGAAAGTCGGGCCTTTGACGTCGAGCTCCATGTTGAGAAAGGCGAGGCCGGTGCCCTGGATGGTGCCGAGCATGGTCATGCCTTCAGCAATCGCATACACGAGCGCGCCCGGCGCGACGCGGCCCTGGATGGCGGAGTGTGCCTTGACGAACTCCATGTCCGTGAAGAGCACTTCGAGAAAGCCCGTGCAGGAGATGAAATTGACGATATCCGTCTCGGTAATCGTGCGTCCGAAGGTCTTGTATTTCGCGCCGACCGGCATTTCCTGCCAGTAGAGGCCCTGGCCCAGCAGTTTCATGAGAACTCTCCCCGTGCGATTCCTCAGCGCGCTACTTGCCGCGCCTTGTGCCAAATCTCAAGCGGCGCGCTCCGCCCGCATGGCCTCGCCGCGATAGCTGAGGGCCTCTGCGATGTGTGCGCGTCCTACCTGCTCGGCGCCGTCGAGATCGGCGATGGTGCGCGCGACCTTGAGCGTGCGATGGAAGGCACGCGCTGAGAGACCCATGGCCTCGGATGCGGATCGCAGCAGCGCGAGGCCGGTGTCATCCGGCATGGCGACGTCCTCGAGCAGGCGTCCGGAGCAGTCGGCATTCGTGCGCACGCGCTGAGCGCCAATGGCGGCGAAGCGGGCGCGCTGGCGTGCGCGGGCGGCGGCGACGCGCGTGCGGACCTCGGCACTTCCTTCGCGCGGCGCCGGCAGCACGAGATCGGCGGCCGACACCGGCCCGAGCTCGATCTGCATGTCGATGCGGTCGAGGAAGGGGCCTGAGACGCGCGCCTGGTAGTCGTCAGCGCAGCGCGGTCCGCGCTTGCACGTCGTCCCCGGACCGCCGCCGCCGCACTTGCAGGGGTTCATGGCGGCGACAAGCTGGAAGCGTGATGGATACGTGATGCGATGATTGGCGCGCGCGATGACGGTCTCGCCGGTTTCGAGCGGCTGGCGCAGCGCATCGAGCACGTTGGGCTGGAACTCGGGCAGCTCGTCGAGAAAGAGCACGCCGAGGTGCGCGAGCGAGACCTCGCCGGGGCGAGCGCGTATGCCGCCGCCGACGAGCGCGGCCATGCTCGCCGAGTGGTGCGGGGCGCGAAATGGACGCGTGCGCGCGATGCGGCCATCACCAAGCTCACCGGCGAGGCTCTTGATCATCGAGACTTCGAGCATTTCCGCTGGTTCGAGCGGTGGCAGGATGGACGGCAGGCGCGCGGCCAGCATCGACTTTCCCGAACCTGGTGGGCCAACCATCAGTAGGTTATGCCCGCCTGCGGCCGCGACTTCGAGGGCGCGGCGCGCGCTCTCCTGACCCTTGACGTCGGCGAGGTCGAGCATGGTCTCGGGGCCTGCGGGGCCGCCCGGCTCAGGGCGCGCCATGACCTGCGTGCCCTTGAAGTGGTTGACGAGTGAGAGGAGGTGAGGGGCTGCCAGAATGGCCATGTCCTCCGCCGCCCAAGCGGCTTCGGCGCCACAGGCCGCGGGACAGATGAGACCCTTGCCGAGCGCATTGGCACCGATGGCGGCGGGTAACGCACCGGGCACAGCGCGAATGGAGCCGTCGAGCGCCAGTTCGCCGACCGCCGCATAGCTCTCGACAGCGTCAGGCGCGATGGCGCCCGTCGCGACCATCAGCGCCAGCGCAATCGCGAGATCGAAGTGGCTTCCTTCCTTGGGCAGGTCGGCGGGGGCGAGATTGACCGTGATGTGCCGGAAGGGCAGGGCAAGGCCGACGGCGTGCAGCGCGTTACGCACGCGCTCGCGGCTCTCGGCGACGGCCTTGTCGGGCAGGCCGACGATCGCGAAGACGTGCCGGCCGCCACTGATCCGGACCTGCACCTCGACGGGACGCGCCTCGATGCCGACGAACGCGAGCGTTGAAATCTGCCCGTACATGAACCCGCCCCAGTACGCGACGGCACGTGCCGCCCGATCAATGGGAACAGGCTAGGCCAGCGCCGCCCAATGCGCAAGAACAATAAGAGAACATATCCACGGCCGCGCCCCGCCAGCCTCAATACCCTTCCTTTAGAAGAGGGAAGGGGCTGTCGAGACCGCGGCGGGAAAGGGGCGTAGCACGCGCAAGGAAGCTGCTGTCGAGCTGAGCAATGCTCGTCAGGCCGAGCAGGCCGACCACGCGGCGCGTTTCGTCCTCCAGAATTTCGAGCGCGCGCAGCAGGGCAGCCTCGCCGCCGGCTGCCAGTGCCAGCCCCTGCAAGCGGCCGATGCCGACAGCATTGGCGCCGAGGGCAATGGCCTTCACGATGTCCGCGCCGCGATAGATGCCACCGTCGACAACGATGTGGCACTTGCCTTTCACGGCCTCCACGACTTCAGGGAGATCGCCGAGGCTGCCGCGGCCATGATCGAGCTGGCGCCCGCCATGGTTCGACACGTAGACGACGTCGACGCCATGATCGACGGCCATGCGTGCGTCCTCAGCGGTCGCAATGCCTTTGATGAACATCGGAACCGGGCAGTTCTTGCGGATGCGCGCGATGTCCTTCCAGGTGAAGGCCTGCTGGAAGGGATCGCCGGCGCCCGTCGCGCCCGACGCGCGGCGCGCCGTCGGCTTGTAGCGCTTGGCGATATCGCGCTCGCGCCGCCCGTAGTAGTCGAGGTCGACCGTGAGGCAGAGCCCGGCATAGCCATGCGCAACGGCCGCCGCGACCCGCTCGTCGACCCAGGCCGCATCGCCACGGATATAAAGCTGGAAGATCTTCGGATAGGCGGGGGCGGCGGCGGCCACTTCCTCGAGGCCGGGCTTGCACACCGAGCTCAGCATGTGCAGCACGCCGAACGCGGCCGCGGCTTTCGTCGGGGCGACGCCGCCTGCCGGGCAGAGATCCTGAAGCGAGCCGATCGGGGCGAGGATAATGGGAAGTCGCAGCTTGTGCCCGAGGAAGGTGGTCGAGAGGTCGACCGTTGCGACGTCGCGCAGGACGCGGGGACGGAAGGCGATCTCTTCGATCGCGAGGCGATTGCGTTCGAGCGTCGTCTCGGTATCGGCGCCGCCCATGAGGTAGTCCCAAGTCTCTTTCGAGAGGGCCTCGCGCGCCGGCTTGACGAGTTCGTGCAGGACTTCGATCGACGGTGTGCCCACTTGGGTCCTCCTCAGGAATTTCTTGTTCGTGGCGCACCCCATCGGACCGCCCGGCGATCGGGTGTAGCGTTTCAGGACCTATTGATCCAGTGACGCGCGCAAGGGGCAGACAATAGAAAAAGCCGCACCGGGAGATATCCCGATGCGGCTTTGAGCTCATCCGCGCGAAGCTGCTGCTGCGCGCCGAATTTCGCTATCAGCCCTTCTTCGGCTCAGCTTTCTTGGCCGGGGCCTTCTTCTTGGCGGCCTTCTTCTTCGCCGGCTTCTTGTCGGCGACCTTGCTCACGTGCGACTGCGAGACGCCGGGGGCCGATTTGACGGCGGGGGCCGACGCGGCCGGGAGCGTCGAAGCGATGGCAACCAGACCAGCCGTACCAAGAGCAGCAAGCAGACGAGTCATGCGATCCTCCAGAGGGAGTTTGTGCTGTGTGCGCGCATCCCCATGCGTGACAGCTCCGCTCTACATGCGCTTACGTGGTCCTAGCAAGAAGAAATATCAGTTAATACTTCAATTGATCACCGGTAAGAATAAATATGCTGCGGCATATAAGCAAAAACCCTGATGACTGTTGTCAAATATTCATTCTCGGGCGGTGAATCGCGTCTCGAACGGCGTTCTGGATGAATGAATATTTATATTTGCTCGCACGAGGGATGCGCGCCGCGCATCACAGGCCGGCGGTAAGCGGGCGCTTCTGCTCGTATGCGGTCGGCTGATCCCCGAGCACGGTGCCGCCCGCGTGGCGTTCTAACGCAAGGGCCCGCGCCGCTCCCGGCAACAGCCGCGCTGTCTGCCCGACATTCAGGATCGCGGCATCCGGCATGGTCTCGCGCAGAGCCGCGAGCAGATCGGCACGTGCGCTCTCGTCAAGCGCGGTCATGGCATCGTCGAGGATGATAACGTCCGGACGGTGCAGCAGCAGGCGCGCGATGGCGACGCGCTGACGCTCGCCCGCCGAAAGGGACTGATCCCAGCGGCCGCGCTCGTCGAGTTGTCCGTCGAGATGGCCAAGGCCGGCGCGGTCGAGGGCGGCGGTTATCTCTCGGTCGGCATACGGTTCGCCATCGGCCGGATAGACCAAAGCCTCACGAAGCGTTGCGAGCGGCAGGTAGCCCTGCTGCGGCGCGATCATGATCCGCGCCCGCTCGCCGATGCGCACGGTCCCGTGACCCTCGCGCCAGAGGCCGGCGATGGCGCGCACGATCGCCGTCTTTCCCGAGCTCGTATCGCCCGAGACCGAGAGCGACGTCGCCGGCGGCACCATGAGGTCGGCACGGGCAACGAGCGGCCGGCCACCTGGATCGTGTACCGCGAGGCCCTCGAGCTGCAGTCCTTCGCTTGGCGAGGGCAGGACGGCGATGCCGCGTACGCCTTCGAGGCGACGCCGATCGACCTCCGAGCAGGCATCCACCATGTCCATGGTGCGGCGCGCGGACGCGTACCACTCTGCGATGCGATTGAAGTTGTCGACGATCCAGGAGATGGCCACCTGTACGTGCGCGAAGGCAGCAGCGAGCTGCGTCACCTCGCCGAGCGAAAGCTCGTTCTGGAGATATTTCGGCGCTGCGAAAAGCAGCGGTACAACGGGCGTCATCGGGCCGACCGAGTTCGTGATCCAGGTGAGCCTGCCGTGCTGCTGGACGATGCGCAGCCAGCGCTGCACCACGGTCTCGTAGATACGCGTGAGGATGCGCCGCTCGCTCTGCTCGCCGCCCATCAGCGCGATGCTCTCGGCGTTGTCGCGCAGACGCATGAGCGCGAAACGGAAGTCGCCCTCTGCCTCGTTCTTGCGCCCGACGTAGCCGACGAGCCGGCGGCCGACCCACATGGTGAGCAGCGAGCCGATGATGCCGTAGGCAACGGCGACCAGCACCATGTAGGCGGGGACCGTGACGTGGCCGGTGCCGAGCGCCAGCGTGTAGGATCCACCGACCGTCCATAGAATGGAGATGAACGCCGCCGCCGAGATGATTGCCGTAACGAGGCCGATGCCGAGATCGACCAGCGGCTCGCTCGCCCAGCGCGAGTCATCGGCGATGCGGTACTCGGGATTGGCGGGCTGCGTTCCGGATTGCGCGAGAAAATAGAACCGCCGCCGGCCGAGCCAGCGCGAGACGACCTCGCCGACGATCCAGGCCCGCCAGTAGACCTGCAGCCGCTCGCGCGTGAGCACGATGCCGACACCCACCGCAGCCATGCACGCGATGATCATGAAGAAGACGAGGACTGTCTCCCAGATCACCAGCGCATCGCGGTCCTCGAGCGCGTCGAAGAACCAGCGCGTCCAGTGATTGAGTGCGACCGTCGCGGTCGTGCTGAGCAGAAGGCATACGGCGAGCGTGGACGTCAGAAGCCAAGCGCGGCGCGCCCCCTCGCCGCGCCAGAAGCCGCCTGCGAAATGGGCGAAGGCGCGCACAACGCGCCAGTCGAGGTCGAGGCTCGACTTGCCGGCGGCAGGCGCGGCATCGGGTGCGTCGGAAGTCCCGGCGCTGGGGGCTGTCATTTGCGGCGCGCCACGATGGGAATGCAGCTAGCGTGCCTGACGGCGCGCCCCTTACTCCGCTTCGCGAGACCTGGCAGCAGACCCATGCGCGGCCTTTTCACACTCATGTGCCCTCGGCCGTCGTCGACTCGGGCCGAGGCTCGCTGGCGGTTCAGACGTCAACTTCACGAGCCTGTGAAGTGTAATGGCCGCCCCTGGCAAAAGCGAGGGCAGCGTTTGCGGCGCAGCATGCGTGGCGTTGGGCTCACTGGAAACGGATGGGCGCAATATAGGAGCGCTGCTCCGACGTGAGGCTCGCCGGTGGCGGCGGGAACGTGGCCAGCCGGATCAGGAGCAGCGCCGCATCGTCGAGTTCCGCCCGGCCGCTCGACCTCATGACTTCGGCGCTGACGAGCCCACCGCTGGCGTCGATCGACAACCTGACGATGACGGTGCCCTTGGCTTTCGTTGCGGAAACACGCGCCTTGGCCTCGCGCTGATCGACGGCGAGCAAGGCCATCTGCACGGCGGTGCCATAGGCATTGATCTCGCCGTGGCTTGCCGCCGCCGCCGCCGGCTGCGGCGATTCTTCGGGTGCTGAGCCGAGCGCGATGGCACCGCCCGAAGCGCGCGCGTCGGGTGATGGTGGCGTCGGCATTTCCTCGCGCGGGGTGTTCTCGTGCGGTTTTTCTGCGGGCGCGGGCGCGGGCGTTGGTTCGGCGGCGGCGACCTTGACGTCCTGCGTCGGCGGCTTCGTCGGGCTCGCGACCACGGGGGCCTCTTCGGGTGCGGTCTCCGGTGCGGGTTCGTCAGGCGCTGCGAGCTTGGTGTCGGATTCGGTGACCTCAGGCGGCTGCGCGACCTTCGCTTCCGATGTCGCCGTCTTCGCCGGCGCCGCCTCGCTTGTTGCGCTGTCCTCGCCAAGCTCCGGCGTGATCTGCGACGGGGCGGCTTGCGCCGTTGCATCGGCGATCGCCCGCCGCACTACAATGGCGCTTGCCGGAACGATCGACACGCTGATCGCATCGCGCTCGGTGCCGCCATGGCCGAACTCGACGGGTGGTGTTGATACCAGCGCAAGCAGCACGAGGATATGCGCGCCGCAGGCTGTGCTCAGGGACGCAACGCGCCTAGCGGGGCGGCGCGTCGGCGGGAGAGGGGCGGCGTCGGGATCAGCGGACGGAAGCTCGGCCGGCGCAGCGTGGGCGGCCTCCGCTTCACTGCGGGGCGGACTTGGCGACAGCTCGAGCGGGACGGTCATTTTCCCGCGGTCGGCGGGCACGTCATCGGCGCGCGTCGGCCGATGCTCGCCGAGGGGCGGCAGCACTTGCGACTTCGAGGCGTCGTCGTCCGGCATCTCTCGCAATCGTGTACGTCTCGGTGCTTTGCTCTCCAACATGTTCGTCAGCCGCGATCAAGAGGACGCGGGGGCCAGTCGCAGCGTGCCACGCTCGGGCTCATGAGCGGAGCCGTGGTCATCTCGCCACAGGCGGCCCGAATCCAACCGACGAGCTACCCATCCCCATCCGCCACTTCTTGCGGGTCCTGAGCCTTTGGCCTATGGCGTTACACTATAACAGTGATGTTATAGCGTAGCGAACGTTGTCACAGGGGGATGAAGATGGGTAGGTGGCTGCATCGAGGAATTGGGGGAAGTCTGATAACGCTCGGAATTATCGCCGGCTTTGCCGATGGTGCCGGGGCCCAGGTGCAGCTTCCGGGCCTCGTCGTGACGACCCCGAGCCCGGTTCAGCGGCCGCGTCGCGTGCGCACACCGGTTCCCCAGCCCGCGCCGGCCGCTGTGCCTGCGGAGCCTGCCGAGCCTCCGGCGGCACTTCCGGGAACTCTTGTCGTCGACGAGGACGCCTTCGTTCCGGTCACGGTCATGAGCGGGCAGGAGGTCGAGGCGCGGGCGGTGTCCAACATTGGCGATGCGACCGCGCTCAAGCCGGGCGTGACGGCGTCCACATTCGCACCGGGTGCCAGCCGACCGATTATTCGCGGCCTCGATCGCTTCCGCGTGCGCGTACAGGAGAATGGCATCGGCGCGCACGACGTTTCGGCGCTGTCAGAGGACCATGCGGTGCCGATCGATCCCTTCGCCGCGGAGCGCATCGAGATCATCCGCGGCCCCGCGACACTGCGCTACGGCTCGCAAGCCATCGGCGGTGTTGTCGATGTTTCGAACGATCGCATACCGCAGTTCATGCCGAAGGATGGTTTCAGCGCCGTCCTCAAAGGCGGACTCGGCTCGGTCGACGAGAGCCATGACGGTGGCTTCAAGGTGATGACGGGCGCGGGCAACATCGTTCTCTACGCCGATGCCTTCCGCCGCCAGGCCGATGACTACGACACGCCGCGCGGACGGCAGGCGAACTCCTTTGTCGAGAGCTCTGGCTACTCGCTCGGCGCATCCATCGTCGGCGAGAGCGGCTTCATCGGCGTTTCCTACACGCGCTTCAACAGCTTCTACGGCATTCCCGGCGAGGAAGCGGAGGATCATCGCCCGCGCATCGACCTTCATCAGGACAAGATCCAGTCACGCGGCGAATGGCGCATGAATGCCTACGGTATCGAGGCTATCCGCTATTGGCTCGGCACCTCGCGCTACGGCCACAACGAGATCGTCGCCCATGAAGAAGACCATGGCGATCACGTTCACATCAGCGACGAGATCGAGAGCCGGTACACCAATCGGGAGCACGAGGCCCGCCTGGAGGTACAGCATCAGGCCTTCAGCTCTCCGCTCGGCATTTTCCGGGGTGCCGTCGGCCTACATTGGGATCAGAAGCGCGTTCGCGGCTTCATCTACGATCCGGAGCTCGCCGAGGAGATGGACGGGCTGATCGATCCACCGGCGCGCTCGAACAGCATTGCTGCCTTCTGGTTCGAGGAGCTCGAGATCACGCGGCGTCTGAGGCTACAGGCGGCGGCGCGCATCGAGAGTGTCCGTGCCAAGGGGACGGGCGTGGAAATCGAGCCGCATGACGATCACTTCCACTATCACGTGGAAGAGCGCAGTCGCTCATTCGCACCTAAAAGCGCAAGTCTCGGTGCTCTTTATGAACTGCCGCTCGGCGTGGTCGCGCGCCTCACGGGCCAGTACACGGAGCGCGCGCCCGACGTTGCCGAGCTCTTCTCCAAGGGCCTGCATCATGCCGCCGGCACCTTCGAGCTCGGCAATCCGGATCTGAAGATCGAGAAGGCGTCCACCATCGAGCTCGGCTTCAAGCGCGCCCGCGGTGCCTTCAGGTTCGATGCCACCGCCTTCCACACGCGCTATCGCAACTTCATCTTCAAGCGCTTCACGGGCATCGAATGCGAGGGGACGCTATCTTCCTGCGGCGAGCATGATCACGACGATGACGACGACGATCATGACGATCACGACCATGGGCATGGTCCTGCCGAT
Source organism: Hyphomicrobiaceae bacterium (assembly GCA_035565975.1). Classification (GTDB taxonomy): domain Bacteria; phylum Pseudomonadota; class Alphaproteobacteria; order Rhizobiales; family Hyphomicrobiaceae. Next base: position 23,263 of record DATMRT010000130.1, on the reverse strand, counting down.
CAGCTCGTGTTCTCGCAGCGCGACGCGACCTTCAGCGGTGTCGAGCTTTCGGCGCAGTGGGATGTGTTCGAGTTCGCGCGCGGCGTGATCGGCTTCGAAGGCCAGTACGATTTCGTCAATGCGAAATTCAGCGGCGGCGGCTATGTCCCGCGCATCCCGCCGCATCGTCTTGGCGCCGGCATCTATTATCGCGATGCCAACTGGCTGGCGCGACTCTTTGCGCTTCACGCTTTCGATCAGGACAAGGTCGCAGGCGACGATGCCAAGGATACGCCGACCGACGGCTACACGATGCTGAATGCCGATCTCTCGTACACTTTCGCGCTGCAGCCGGAGTTGGGACGGATCTCGCCGCAGATGACCATCGGTCTCAGAGGCGAGAACCTCCTCGACGAGGAGATCCGCAATCACGTCTCCTTCAAGAAGGACGAGGTGCTCCAGCCGGGGCGCACGATCCGCCTCTACGGCGTGGTGAGATACAACTGAGCTCTCGCAGTGTGCCAACAGCGTTAAGACGAACTTAAAGGCTGACCCATAGTCTTACGGACGATTTGCTCATTTCGTCCGGAAAGACCGGGATGCCATTGCCGCTCGTCCGTCAGCGCCGACATGCAACCAGAGTCGTCCTCGCGGCTCTGATCGCGGCCGGCGTGACGGCGTGCGCGGAGGAGCCGCCGGCCGAGCGCTACACCGGTGATGTGGGAGCGGAGCAGGAGCGGCTGTCACTCAAGGACACGTGGGACAACGCCACGACTGTCCATCGCGGTGAACAGCCCCCCGCCAAGGTCGCTTACACGGCTCCGCCGAGGACCGAACCCGCACCGGCGGCACCTGCCAGGCCTCGCGTCGCCGCGCCCAAGGTGCCGCACGCACCCGCACCGTCGCCGCCGCCCACACCCAAGGCCAAGCCTGCGGTGCCCGACCTCGCCATTTCGGCACCGCCTGCAACGCTCCCGCCGCCATCCCCGCCGAAGGCGCTGACCGAGCGCGAGCTCGAAAAGGATACGACGCGGTGCGGCGTCGGCGTCGATTGCCTGGCGGTGCTGCGCGCCATGATCGCCGATCCGAACCAGTCGTGGATGATGCGTGCGCCGACGCCGATGGAGTTTTCGAACGGCACGCGCCTCTTCGCCTACCGCGCACTGCGCAAGACGCTCGACTGCGGCAAGCTGCGGTTTGCCGGCGCCGAGCTCGACTGGGCGCTCGATACCTTCAGCCGGGATGTCGAAGGCATGGATGCCGGGCAGCGCGCGCGCGTGGCGGCGCTCGCCAAGGAGGTCCGCGCCGAGCTCGAGGCCGAGATCAAGCAGCGCTGCTGATCGTCTCAGCTCCGCTCGAGCAGCTCGATAGAGACGCCTTCAGGGCCGCGTAGGAACGCGATGCGGGTGCCGGGCCGGATCGTGTTCGGCTCCATGGTGAACTCGGCGCCCTTCTTCTTGAGATCGGCGACGACGGCATCGATGCCCGTGACTTCGAGCCCGAAATGGTCGAGGCCCTGGTAGGGCGTCTTCGGCGGTGCGGCGACGCCGTCGCCGGCCGTCACTTGGGCGATGAACACGCTGGCGCCGCCGATTTTGAGGTCGATGCGCGGCTTGCCCTGCTGCGTTGTGCGGATGACCTCGGCACCGAACATGCGCTCGTAGAAGGCGGCCGTCGCCTCCGGATCAGGGCTGCGCAGGTGAATGTGGTCCCACTTGAACGTCGCCATGCCGTCCTCCCGGATGAGATGATTGCTTTCCGGGGAGCGTAGCGCGCGACAGGGACCGAGGCCAAGCGCCTCGCGCTCGCGCAGCCAAGCCGCGAGAGCGATGGCCCTGTGCAGAAATAGCAAGGCGGCGCACCGAGGCCCGGCGCGCCGCCTTTTACCACTTGATCCGTGGCTCTGGTCTCAGCGACCGAGCACTTCCATGCTCACACGAGCGATGCCTTGCCCCGTCATGCCGATGGCGCTGGCAGCCGCGCGCGACAGATCGATGATCCGGCCTTTGACATAGGGGCCGCGATCGTTGATCCGCACGATGACCGAGCGGCCATTGCCGGCATGTGTGACCCTCACTCGCGTGCCGAAGGGCAGCGTCTTGTGCGCAGCCGTCATGGCATTCGGATTGAACCAGCCGCCGGAGGCGACGCGCTGCGGCTGCCAGTAATATGACGCAACCCCGTGGCTGCCGCCGCCCCAGCTCCCCCCGCCATTTCCGAGCGAGGCCGTCCGTGTCCGCCGCTGGCTACGGCGCGAGGCACGCCGCTCCGAACGGCTCTCCTCCCGATCGCGCACACGAGCTGAGCGGCTCCTGCGGCCTTCCCGGCGCTCGGCGCGACGCTCGGCCGGGCGCACGTCCATGGCGCCGAGATTGGAGCGCTTGGATCGGTAGGAGTTGATACTAATGCTGTCCTTGTATTCCGTACTTCCGGTGAACCGATAAACGCTCTCTGCTGATGCCGGTGCTGTCATGAGACCGGCAGTGGTCATGCCGAGTATAACCGGCAGAACTCGCAGAATACGCATGCGACCTCCAGATCCTGAAGGGCGACCTGGGCTGCAGAACGCAGTCCCGTGGTGGAGGCTCAGCACGCCTGAGGACACCGAAGCCGGAGGGTGGACCGCGTAGGATTGGTCACCGCATCTGGTTGTGCGCTTCGGTGTTGTGCTCCCTCTCTCGGACCGCCAGTTGGTCCCCCGTCGCCGACTGAAAGAACGCGGCCTTTAACCCCCGCGCTTCTGGCGGCCCAACACAAGCAGCGGCAACCGCCGTCGTCAACCACGACGTCTGAATTGGATTCAAGAGCGGCTTGAAAATGGCCACAAATTTCGCGTCACAAAGCCGCAATAGGAGGGGTTCGGCACGGTCGACGCGAGAACAAGACGTGATCTTATGCTCGCGGCGCGCCTAAGGGCGTCGGAAATGTGTCGGAAAAGCGGTCGCCATCAGGCAGTTGGCGCGGCGAGATGCAGCATCTCGCGCCGGAAGGTGCCATGCCGGTTGAAGTAGTATGGGATGGGTACCGACGGATCATGAAGCGAGCGCTTGGCTATGCGCTCGGCAAGATCCTCGAGGATGACACGCGTGATCGGCGGCAGATCGAGTTCGCGGGCCTCGACCAGCGTCATCCAGACGAGGCCGGAGAGCTCGCCGTCGTTGTGATCGGTGGTTTTGGCGATGGCCGCACCCTCGACGCAGAAGAAGCGCGTATCGAAGCGGCGCGGCCGGCCCGGCGGCGTGATCGCGCGCGCGAGGAAGGTCAGCGGCGCGAGGTCGGGCACGAAGCCGTGCGCCTGGAACTGGCGCCAGCTCTTGGATGCGGGGCTCTCGAGTGACGGGTTCTCGGCCGGAGGCACGACCTCAGCCGCCGACGCAGGCGGGGCGCCGCCGATGATGAGGCCGGCTTCCTCGAACGTCTCGCGCACGGCCGTCATGGCGAGGCCACGCGCGCGGGCGGCACTCGGATGGCCCTTCATATCGAGCAGGAGCTTGTCGATCTCGTTTGGACGCAGCTCGCGTGCTGCGGTCATCGTCTTGTCGTCGGCATCGAGGCGGCCACCCGGAAACACGTACTTTCCGGGCATGAACTTGAGATCGTCGCGGCGCTTTCCGAGTAGGACGCGCGGTGCCGCCCCCTCGCTGTCGATGATGATGAGCGTTGCCGCATCGCGCGGGCGCAGCGTCGGCTGGCTGGACTTCGTTCCTGGTGTGGCGGTCTTGGCTGCAGCGCGCTCGGCAACGAGAGCCTTAAACGACTCGTTCTCGCTCAACGCGCGCCCCCGGCATTGGCAGCCGGGCGACTGGTGGCCGCGACCGGTTCGGGCTCGGGCTCATCGGGTGTCCCGCCAAAGCCATGCATGCGCTTCGACCACTGAAGGCCGATGAGGGCCCCCTTCACGGCCGGAAGCATGGCAAGGCTCAGGAAGAGCGTCAGCGGCAGCCAGACGGCCATGTGCACCCAGGTCGCTGGTGCAAGGGCACGCTCCATGATGAGCGCGCCGGCGACGACGATGTGCCCGACAATCGAAATCGTGAAATAGGCCGGCGCGTCGTCCGCGCGCTGGTGGTGCAGCTCTTCCCCGCAATGGTCACACGTATCGGCAACCTTGAGGTAGGCGCGATAGAGATGTCCCTCGCCGCAGGAAGGGCACTTTGCGAGCGTGCCGCGCCACATGGCTTGCCCGGTATCCCGGGGGGCGAGCGGGTCGGTCGCGCGGCGGGGTTCGTAGTGCTGCGTGTGGGTCATCGTCTGCCCTTCCACCTCGCGACTGCGGCAGCAGCGCTGCCTGAATAGTCAGCATGTCGCATAATCAGGAGATAGTGGCTAACCGCGCTCAGGTCCATGCCGCAACCGGCATGGCTGGGTGCGGCACGCGGGCGCGTATTGCCCGAACCTATCACGCGGTCAGCGGCGCCTATGGCGGCGATTGCCGATCCGTGGCCCCCGCCGGTGCGCGCCGCCGCCGCGGCCCGCATGGTGACCGGGCATGGGACCGGGCTCGGTCAGCATCTCGAAGCGCAGGGCGCCGGCCATGGGAATGGCCTCGACGAGGCGCACCTCGACGGCGTCGCCGAGGCGAAACCCGCGCCCGCTCCGGTCGCCGATCAGCGCGTGCGCTTCCTCGATGTGGCGCCAGAACTCGCCGCCGCCGAGCGTGGATGCCGGGATGAAACCATCGGCACCCGTATCCCTGAGCCGCACGAAAAGTCCCGAGCGTGTGACGCCGGAGATGCGGCCCGGGAACTCGGCATTCACGCGATCGGCGAGGAACGCGCTGATCAGCCGATCGATCGTCTCGCGCTCAGCAACCATGGCGCGGCGCTCGGCATCCGAGATGTCCTTGGCCGTCGCCTTGAGGCCCGGCTTCTCTTCCGGCGTCATGCCGCCGGCGCCGAGCTTCAGTGCCGCGATCAGCGAGCGATGCACGAGGAGATCGGCATAGCGGCGGATCGGCGATGTGAAGTGCGCGTACCTGAGAAGATTGAGCCCGAAGTGACCGAGGTTCGCGGTGTCGTACACGGCCTGCGCCTGCGCGCGCAGGATCACCTCGTTGACGAACTCGGCATAGGGCTGGTCCTTGGCGCGGGCGAGAACGGCATTGAAATGCTTCGGCCGTACGTGATCGCCGGGCGGGAAACTGAGATCCAAGCCCTCCAGAAGCTCGCGCAGTGACTTGAGTTTCTCGGGGCTCGGCTTGTCGTGCACGCGATAGACGACCGGGGCACGCGCCTGCTCCAGCGTCTCGGCGGCCGCGACATTGGCCTGGATCATGAATTCTTCGATGAGGCGATGTGCATCGAGGCGCTCGGGGACGTGCACGCGCCGGACCATGCCGTCCTCGCCGAGCTCGATCTTGCGCTCGGGGAGATCGAGGTCGAGCGGCGCCCGCCGGTCGCGTGCCGCCGAGAGCGCGGCATAGGCCGACCAGAGCGGTTTCAGCGCCTTCTCGAGCATGGGCGCGGCGCGCTCGCTCGGGTTTCCGTCGATGGCCGCCTGCGCCTCCTGATACGAGAGCTTTGCAGCCGAGCGCATGAGCGCGCGATGGAACGTGTGGCGCCGCTTGTCGCCGTGGCGATCGAAGACCATGCGCGCGGCGAGACAGGGGCGCACCTCGCCTTCGCGCAGCGAGCAGAGGTCGTTGGAGATGCGCTCCGGTAGCATCGGCACGACGCGATCGGGGAAATAGACGGAGTTGCCGCGCGTCTTCGCCTCGCGATCAAGCCGCATACCGGAGCGGACATAGTGCGCGACGTCGGCGATGGCGACCGTCACGATGAAGCCGCCGTCGTTTCCCGGGTCGGCGTCGGGTTCGGCAAGCACGGCATCGTCGTGGTCGCGCGCATCGACGGGATCGATCGTGACGAGTGGCAGCTTGGTCAGGTCGAGGCGACCCTGCGTCTCGATCGGCGGCAGATCCTCGACCTCGGCGAGCACGGCATCCGGGAAACTGTCAGGCAGGCCGTGCGCATGGATGGCGATCAGGCTGATCTGGCGCTGATCCTGCGGGTTGCCGAGCCGCTCGGCGACGCGGGCCTCGGGAACACCCTCGCGATGGCGGCGCACGATGTCGAAGCGCACGAGTTCGCCATCATCGGCATCGCCCTCGTTGCCGGGGCGGACCGGCCATTCCTTGAGGTCCTTGCGATCGATCGGATCGATCATGCCGCCGCCGCCGCGGTGTGCGGCGCGGAAGATGCCGAGGAGACGCTTGCGCTCGCGGGGCAGACGCTTGATCGGCTCGGCCTCGTGCGCGTAGCCGAAGGGATCGCTATCGCGGATGCGGCCGATGCGGGCGAGAATGCGATCGCCGATCGACAATGCGCCGTTGCCATCCGGACCGATGGCGCGGCGTCCTTGCTGCACGAGGATCTTCGGCCGCTCGCCTTCGGAGGCTTCCCAATTCGCCGGCACCGCAACGAGCTCGCCTTCATCGTCGCGGGCGATGATTTCGAGGACGCCGACCGGCGGCAGCTTGCCGCGCGGCTTGACGGCCTTGCGGTTGCCGACGATCGCGCCTTCGCTCGAAAGCTCGGAAAGAAGCGCCTTCAGCGCAATGCGATCCTCGCCGCGAATGTTGAAGGCGCGGGCGATTTCGCGCTTGCCGACCTTCTCGGTGGTCGTTGAGAGATATTCGAGGAGCTGCTCGCGCGTCGGCAGGGGGGCACGTTTGGGTTGCGCGCGCGGCTTCTCCGACCGGCTCGGCCGGTCGGGCTTCTCACGGCGCTTCTGCTTCTTCGGCACGCGCGCTCTTTCGGTTGGTCCTATTCGGCAGCATCACGGCGGCGCGGTGATGCGCTCTTCGGCTTGTTCTTTGCGGGAGCCTTCTCGGCGGCAGGCTTGGCTGTCTTCTTCGCCGGCGCTTTCTTGGCTGGCGCCTTCTTTTCCGGTGCCTTGTCCGATTTTCCCGGAGCCTTCTTGGCCGGCTTTTTCTGGCCAGAGGTTTCCGCCGCCGCCTTCTTCGGTGCCTTGCGCCCCTTGCCCGCCTTGCCGCCGCCCTTGGCCGCGCGCTCGGCGAGAAGGGCGATCGCCTCCTCGACGGTGACAGCGGTCGGCTCCTTGCCCTTGGGCACATTGGCGTTGATCTTGGCGTAGTTGATGTAGGGGCCATAGCGCCCCGACAGCACCTGGATGTTCCCGCCGCCATCGGGATGCGCGCCCAGATCCTTGAGCACGGTCGGCTTGCCGCGCTGGAAGCGACCCTTGCCGCCGCCTGCGGCTTTCTCCGCGAGAATGGTCACCGCGCGATTGAGCCCGATCGTGAAGACGTCCTCGACGGACTCCAGGTTCGCGTACATGCCATCATGCAGGATGAAGGGCCCGTAGCGGCCGAGGCCGGCCATGATCTGCTTGCCCGTCTCCGGATGCAGGCCAACCTCGCGCGGCAGACTCAGGAGCTGCAGCGCCTTCTCCAGATCGACCGACGCCACATCGATGCCGCGGGGAATCGAACTGCGCTTCGGCTTGTCGGCCTTGTCCGGTCCCTGCTCGCCGAGCTGCACATACGCACCGAAGCGACCCGTGCGCAGTGTGACGGCGAGGCCCGTTTCGGGATCATAGCCGAACAGCTTGCCGTCCGGGTTCGCTGCCTCCTCGCCGTTGTTGTTGACGTCCGCGAGCTGACGCGTGAAGCGGCACTCGGGGTAGTTCGAGCAGCCGATGAAGGCGCCGAACTTGCCGGTCTTGAGCGAGAGACGGCCCTCGCCGCAGCTCGGACAGGCGCGCGGATCCGTGCCATCGCCCTTGTCCGGGAAGATGTGCGGTCCCAGCAGCTCGTTCAGCGCTTCGAGCACGTCGCTGACGCGCAGCTCCTTGGTCTCGTCGACCGCGCCCGTAAAGTCCTTCCAGAAGTCGCGCAGGACCTGCTTCCAGTCGAGTTGGTGGTCCGAGATGAGGTCGAGTTTTTCCTCGAGCTCAGCCGTGAAGTCGTACTCGACGTAGCGCTTGAAGAAGGCTTCGAGGAACGCCGTGACGAGACGGCCCTTGTCCTCGGGGATCAGGCGCTTGCGGTCGATCTTGACGTAGCCACGGTCTTCGAGCACGGCGAGCGTCGAGGCGTACGTCGAGGGACGGCCGATGCCGAGCTCTTCCATTTTCTTGACGAGTGTCGCCTCGGTGTAGCGCGGCGGCGGCTCGGTGAAGTGCTGCTTGGCGTCGATGCCGCGGTCCTTGAGGTGATCGCCTTGGGCCAGCGCCGGCAGGCGGCGGCTCTCCTCATCCTCCTCGTCGCGGCCCTCCTCATACAACTTGAGGAAGCCGTCGAAGAGCACCACCGATCCCGTCGCGCGCAGGCCATAGACCTTGCCGTCACGGCCTTTGACTTCGATCTCGGCGGTCGTCTGCTCGAGCTCGGCGGAGGCCATCTGGCTCGCGACCGCGCGCTTCCAGATCAGCTCGTAGAGCCGCGCCTGGTCGCGCTCGATGTGCTTCGCCACATGCTCCGGGCGGCGCGAGACGTCGGTCGGACGGATCGCTTCGTGCGCCTCCTGCGCGTTCTTGGCCTTGGTCTTGTACTCGCGAATGAAAGGCGCGACGTAACGCTTGCCGAGCGAGTCCTCGATCGAGCGGCGGATCGGGCCGATCGCCTCGGGGATGATCTGCACGCCGTCCGTTCGCATGTAGGTGATGAGGCCGACCGTCTCGCCGCCGATGTCGACACCTTCATAAAGCCGCTGGGCGACGTTCATGGTCTGCTTTGCCGAGAAGCCGAGCTTGCGCGAAGCCTCCTGCTGCAGCGTCGAGGTCGTGAAGGGGGGCGCCGGATTGCGCCGCGTCGCCTTCTTGTCGACGGAGGTGATGACGAAGTCGCCGTTCTCGATGGCCGCCTTGATCGCGTTTGCGGAGGCGCCGTCCTTGATGTCGAGCTTCTTCAGTGCCGTGCCGGCAATGGCCGTGAGGCGCGCGCGCACCTCCTCGTTCTTGGCCGTCGCGAGCAGGGCCTCGATCGTCCAGTACTCTTCGGTCTTGAAGGCTTCGATCTCGCGCTCGCGGTCGCAGACGAGCCGTAGCGCCACCGATTGCACGCGTCCCGCCGAACGCGAGCCCGGCAGTTTGCGCCAAAGCACGGGCGAGAGGGTGAAGCCCACCAGGTAATCGAGGGCGCGGCGTGCGAGATAGGCCTCGACGAGCGGTGAATCGATGGCGCGCGGCGCCTTCATGGCATCCAGCACGGACTGCTTCGTCACCGCGTTGAACGTCACGCGCTCGACGGGGATGCCCTTGAGCGCTTTCTTTTCCTCGAGCACCTTCAGAATGTGCCAGGAGATGGCCTCGCCTTCGCGATCAGGGTCGGTGGCCAGAATGAGCTTGTCGGCACCTTTGACGGCAGCGGCGATCTCGCGCACGACCTTGGCGGCGCGCCCGTCGACGTCCCAGTGCATTTCAAAGTCTTTGTCGGGCTCGACCGACCCGTCCTTGGACGGCAGGTCCCGGATGTGCCCATAGCTCGCGATGACCTTGAAGGCAGAGCCCAGGTACTTGTTGATTGCCTTGGCCTTGGCGGCCGATTCGACAATGACGATGTTCATTGGATCCCAATGCCATTTTGGGGGCTGGCGCCGGGGGCGCCCACTGCCGCCGAGGCCGGATGATTGCGCGAGAACATGGGTGATGGCGCGGGGCCTGTCAAACAGCCGCGACGCCATCGCCAGCAGGCAGCTTTAAGTTTATTCGTATTATCAGCGCATTAACGCGGCACACTCGACGTCCGACCAGATCGGTGAGGATGGTGTACAACCTTTCGCCGCGCCTTCCGCCGGGGATTGTAATGCAACCATAGATTGCGTATTTCTCTAAGGGCAACCTTATTCTATCGAGACGGAGGGCCTTTCTATCATGACTGCGATTGCGCCAAACAGAGTTTCCGAGGACGACGTCGAACCGCTGGACAAGCTCTCGCGCTCCGACCAGCTCGAGTACCTTGCCGACCTCACACTCGAACTCAAGGAGATCGCGGACAACCTCGGCTGCGCAACGCTCGCAGGGATCCTCGTCGTCGCCTATCGTGAGGCCATCATTCAGGCGCAGCGCAGGTGAGGTCAGGACTGCGCTGCTGTATGTTGGTCTTCACAGCGCGGTCTTCAAGGCGACGAGCTGCGCGCCCTGATGCTCGATCCGTCCCGCGAGCGCGAGTTCGACGAGCACGCCCCTCAGCGCGCGAATAGTGAGCCCAGTGGCGCGCGCGAGCTCGTCGATCGACACGGGGGCCGGGCCAAGGGCCTGGAGCACGATGAGCTGCGCGGCTTCTGCCGGGAGCGACGAGGGTGGGTCCGCATCCTCGTCCTCCCCGAAATGTGGGGGCGTCGACGCTGCCGCCAGACCGCCCGGCGGCATCGATCCCATCTGGGGCCTGAGCGCTTCAAGAACGTCTTCCGCCGCGGTGACGAGTGTCGCGCCCTGCTTGAGGAGCATGTTGGTGCCCTCGGCGCGCGGATCGAGGGGATGGCCCGGAACTGCGAAGACTTCGCGGCCCTGATCTGCCGCGCGCCGTGCCGTGATGAGCGAGCCCGAGCGCAGCGCGGCCTCGACAATCACCGTGCCGAGCGACAATCCCGAGATGATGCGGTTGCGGCGTGGAAAGTCATTACCGCGTGCTTTGAAGCCCGGTGGAAGCTCGCTGACGAGGCAGCCTTCGGCCGCGATCCGTGCGTGCAGAGCCTCGTGCTCCGGCGGATAGATGTGATCGATGCCGCCGGCGAGGACGGCGATCGTGCCTGTCGCGAGCGAAGCCTCATGCGCGGCGCCGTCGATCCCCCGCGCGAGCCCCGAGACGATCGCCAGGCCGGCGGCAGCGAGACCCATCGCGAGTTGGCGCGCCATGGCGCGTCCGGCCGCTGATGCGTTTCGAGCGCCGACGATGGCAACAGCCGGCAGATCGAAGAGCTCCGTGCGCCCCTTCACGTAGATTAGCGGCGGTGGCACGCCCGCATGGACGAGGACGGCCGGATAGCCGGGCTCGATCGTGAAGAGTGGCCGTGCACCGATCTTTTGCGCCGCCTCTAGCTCGGCTTCGGCCTTGTCGCGCGGATAGACCTTCACGGCACTGCGCCGCCCGCCGCGTCGCGCGAGATCGGGAAGGGCCGCGAGTGCACGCTCGGCCCCGCCGCAGTGGTTGACGAGCTCGCGAAAGGTGACGGGGCCGACGTTCTCGGTCCGGATAAGACGCAGGCAGGCGAGTCGTTCGGCAGGCCCAAACTCCGCTACCGGGAGCGGCGCCGTTGTCCTGCCTCTGGGCGCATCTGGCGCATCAGCCCTTGGCGCCAATGCGGCTCTCCTGTCCTGCGATGAGCCGCTGGATGTTCTCGCGGTGCTTCCAGAAGACGAGTGCTGAGATGATCGCGACGATCGGCACCACGAGCTGACCACCGATGAACATGAAGTAGATGAAGACGCAGAACGTGCCGATCAGCGAGGCGAGAGACGAATAGCGCGTGGCCGTCGCAACCACGATCCACACGCCGCAGAAGACGAGAGCGGCCGGCCAGTACGCCCCGAGCAGCACGCCGATGTAGGTGGCGATGCCCTTGCCGCCCTTGAATCCGAGCCACACCGGGAAAAGATGGCCGAGGACCGCGCCGAGGCCCGCCATCCAGGGGACCAGCAGTACGCTCAGCAGGTCCTGCGATGCCATGCCCTGCGCGCCGCTCAGCCTGACGGCCGCCAGAAATGACAGCAGGACGGCGGCCGTGCCCTTGAGGCAGTCGAGAAGGAGCGTGAGTGCGGCAATCTTCTTGCTGCCGGTTCTCAGAACATTGGTCGCGCCGATGCTGTGCGAGCCGATTTTCCGCACATCACCGAGACCCGCCGCGCGCGTGAGAATAAACCCGAAGGGAATGGAGCCCAGCAGATAGCCGAACGCGAGCGCCGCAAGCGCGGGCAGAATGAGGGATGAAGACATCTCGGCAGGTCCGGTCAGGTGAGCAGCATTGCAGTGCGGGCGCTCACGAACCGTACTGGTAGACCATGCGCCCGGCAACCATGGTCTTGAGCACGCGTCCCTGGAGCTTCTGCTCATCGAAGGGCGAGTTCTTCGAGCGCGAGCGAAGCTGCTCGCGATCGACGACCCAAGGCTGCCCCGGATCGAAGAGCAACAGGTCGGCGGGCGCGCCTTTCTCGAGCCGGCCACCGGGCAGGCCGAGCAGCTTCGCCGGGTTGATGGTCATGGCGCGCAGCAGCGGCAGCAGGCCGATCTCGTCGGCATGGTAGAGGCGCAAAGCTGCAGCCAGCAGGGTCTCGAGGCCGATGGCACCGTCGGCGGCCTCCGCGAAGGGCCGGCGCTTCACATCGGCATCCTGCGGATCGTGGCTCGAGACGATGACGTCGATGTCACCCGCCGCGAGCGCGCGCACCATGGCGACACGATCCTCCTCCGAGCGCAGCGGCGGGCGCACCTTGAAGAATGTGCGATACGAGCCGATGTCGTTCTCGTTGAGCGTCAGGTGATTGATCGAGACACCGCAGCTCACCGGGAGCCCCTGTCCCTTGGCCGCGCGCACGACGGCAAGGCTTTCCGCGCACGAGATGGTCGAGGCGTGGTAGCGCCCACCGGTGATGCCGACCAGGCGCACGTCGCGTTCGAGCACGATCGTCTCGGCAGCCTTGCTCACGCCCTTGAGGCCGAGCCGCGTCGAGACCTCGCCGGAATTCATCGCGCCACCTTCCGTGAGGTAGGGATCCTCGGTGTGGTGCATGATGAGGGCGCCGAAATCCTTCGAATAATTGAGCGCATTGCGCATGACGCCCGTATTGGCGATCGAGGACTTGCCGTTGGAGAAGGCGACGGCACCGGCGCGCTGCAGGAGACCAATCTCGGCCAACTCCTGCCCTTTCAGGCTCTTGGTCAGCGCGGCAATGATGTGGACGTGCACCACGGCGCGTTCGCGGGCGCGACGCTGCACGTAGTCGACGAGGGCGACCTGATCGATGACGGGCTCGGTATCCGGCATGCACGCGATGGTCGTGACGCCGCCGGCGGCAGCGGCAAAGCTCGCGGTCTTGAGGGTTTCGCGGTGCTCCTGCCCGGGATCGCCGGTGTAGACCTGCGCATCGATGAGTCCCGGGCAGAGAATATGGCCGTTGCAGTCGATGACGGTGGCGCCGGCCGGCGCATTGCGGCGCAGATGCGCACCGACATCCGCGATCACGCCATCCGTGACCAGCAAGCCCCCCGGCTCGTCGCGGCCCGAGGCCGGATCGATGACGCGGGCATTGATGAATACGGTGCTGGTGTCCGCTTCGGCGCTTGTCTTTGCAGCACCTCTACCTGATGGCGGCCTCACGCTCTCACCCTCGTTCTGGACCGGCACGCGTGCACGAAGCGCACGCGTCTCAGTGGTTCGGCAGATGGCGTGCCAGGGCCTCGAGCACGGCCATGCGCACGGCAACGCCCATCTCGACCTGATCGCGAATGACGCTGCGCGAGTGATCGGCGATCGTAGAGGCGATCTCGACGCCGCGGTTCATGGGGCCCGGATGCATGATGAGCGCATCGGGCTTGGCGCAGTCGAGCTTCTCCTGGTCGAGACCGAAGAAGTGGTAGTACTCGCGCGACGTTGGGACGTAGTTCCCTTCCATGCGCTCGCGCTGGAGGCGCAGCATCATGACGATGTCGCAGCCTTCGAGGCCCTTCCACATGTCCGTGTAGACCTCGGCGCCGAGCCGTTCGATCCCGGGTGGCAGCAGCGTCGAGGGCGCGACGAGGCGCACGCGCGCGCCCATGGCATTCAGCACGTGGATGTTCGAGCGGGCGACGCGTGAGTGGAGGATGTCGCCACAGATGGCGACGGTGAGGCCCGCGATGCGGCCCTTGGCGCGCCGGATGGTCAGCGCGTCGAGGAGCGCCTGGGTCGGATGCTCGTGCGCGCCGTCACCGGCATTGATCACCGAGCAGTCGACCTTCTGCGCCAGCAGCTCGACCGCGCCCGCCGCATGGTGCCGCACGACCAGCAGGTCGGGCCGCATGGCGTTGAGCGTCATCGCGGTATCGATGAGCGACTCGCCCTTCTGCATCGAGGAGGTCGCGACGTTCATGTTCATGACGTCGGCGCCGAGCCGTTTGCCCGCAAGTTCGAAGGACGCCTGGGTGCGCGTCGAGACCTCGAAGAACAGGTTGATGAGCGTCCGTCCACGAAGAACGTCGCGCTTCTTGTTGACCTGTCGGTTGGTTTCGGCGGCCCGGTCGGCGAGATCGAGAAGGGAATTGATCTCTTGGGCGCTCAATCCCTCGCAGGTGAGGAGGTGGCGCCCGGGGAAGTAGAAAGACGCGTGTGCCTGGGTGTTCATTAAAGCCGGTCTTCTACGCCCCTCTTTTTTGCAGCGCAAGGGGCCCTTCCGCGACACGATCGCTAGACCCGTGGACAGGCGGGCGGTCAGGCGTAGAATAAGAATGATTTCGGCCACTTCGATGCCCGCGGGCCACACAGCCGGCCAGGCTGGGTCCTACAACCTCCCGGGAGCCAAACGCATGAAGCCGTTGAAGCTGGAGCGCGCCGAGGCGCCGCGGCCTGCCACGATCGGCACTGGCACGGGTACTCCGGCGCCCGGTGCCTATCCGGCCGTCCGGATGCGGCGCAATCGCAAAGCCGGATGGTCCCGCCGGCTGGTCGCCGAGAACGTGCTGACCACGGCCGACCTCATCTGGCCGATCTTCCTCATGGACAGCACCGAAGCGCGCACCCCCGTGGCCCATATGCCGGGGGTGGACCGCCTCAATATCGCGGAAGCCCAGCGCGCCGCCGAGCAGGCGGCGAAGCTCGGTATTCCGGCCGTCGCTCCATTCCCGTATGTCGACCGGCCGCTGCGCGATCCGCGTGGTAGCGAGGCGGTTAAGTCCAACAACCTCATGTGCCGGGCAGTGCGCGCGATCAAGGACGCCGTGCCCGAGATCGGCGTCATCACGGATGTGGCGCTCGATCCCTACACCAGCCATGGCCATGACGGCGTGCTCGACGACCGCGGCGTCATTCTCAATGACGAGACGGTGGGCATTCTCTGCCGGCAGGCGCTCGCGCTCGCCGAGGCCGGCGTCGATTGCGTTGCGCCCTCGGACATGATGGACGGCCGCATCGGTGCCATCCGGGCGGGGCTCGATGGCGAGGGGCACGACGAGGTCCAGATCCTCTCCTATGCCGCGAAGTACGCCTCGGGCTTCTACGGTCCGTTCCGCGATGCGATCGGCACGAATGCGACGCTGATCGGCGACAAGCGCACCTACCAGATGGACCCGGCCAATTCCGACGAGGCGCTCCGCGAGGTCGCGCTCGACATCGCCGAAGGCGCCGACATGGTCATGGTCAAGCCGGGCATGCCTTATCTCGACATCGTACGCCGCGTGAAGGACACGTTCGGCGTGCCGACCTACGCCTATCAAGTGTCGGGCGAGTACGCGATGCTCAAGGCCGCCGCCCTCAATGGCTGGCTCGACGGCGATCGCGTGATGATGGAAGCCTTGCTCGCCTTCAAGCGCGCCGGCGCCGACGGCATTCTCACGTACTTCGCGCCCGAGGCGGCGAAGGCGCTGAAGTCGGCCCAATGACGGTCGGGTGACTCCGCAGAGCGTCAGAACTATACGTGACGGCCAATCATGAGGCGCGCCAAGCGCTCGTCCTATCCGAGGAAGCCCCGATGTCCGAGACTTTGTCCACCGGCACTCCCGATATCGCGACCGCGCTCGGCATTCTGCGCCAGCGCTTCGGTGACCGCCTGCAGACGGGCGAGACAGTTCGCCGCCAGCACGCCCACACACTCACCTGGCTGCCGAACCAGCCGCCTGACGCTGTTATCTGGCCGGACAATACCGAGGAAGTGCAGGAGGTCGTGCGCATTGCCGCGACCCATCGCGTGCCGATCATCCCGTTCGGTGCCGGGACATCGCTCGAAGGCCACCTCAATGCGCCGCGCGGCGGGATCTCGCTCGATTTCTCGCGCATGAACCGAATTCTCTCCGTTCACGATCGCGATCTCGATGCGACGGTCGAAGCGGGCGTCTCGCGCAAGCAGCTCAACGATCACCTGCGCGACATGGGTCTCTTCTTCCCGGTCGATCCGGGCGCCGAGGAGGCGACCATCGGCGGCATGAGTGCGACTCGCGCCTCCGGCACGACCGCCGTGCGCTACGGCACCATGCGCGAGAACGTGCTCAACGTAACGGCCGTGATGGCCGACGGCACAGTCATTCGCACGGCGCGGCGCGCGCGAAAATCCTCGGCGGGCTATGACCTGACGAAACTGCTTGTCGGCTCGGAAGGCACGCTCGGCATCATGACCGAGGTGACCGTCAGACTTTACGGCATTCCTGAGAGCGTGCTCGCCGCAGTGTGCCCCTTCGAGAGCGTCGAGGGCGCGTGCAACTCCGTCATCATGGCCATTCAGCTCGGTCTCGGCCTCGCGCGCATGGAGCTCATCGACGAGGCCACCGTCGCCATCCTCAATGAGCAGGCCAAGATGAGCCTGCCCGTGAAGCCGATGCTCTTTCTGGAGTTCCACGGCACCGAAGCGGGGACGCGCGATCAGGTCCGCATCTTCGAGGAGATCGCGCGCGGCGAAGGCGCCATCGGCTTCGACTGGGCGGAGAAGGAAGAGGATCGCCGCCGTCTCTGGAAGGCGCGCCACGAGAGCTACTGGTCCGTGAAGACTGCGCATCCTGGCCGCGAGGCGATCGCGACGGACGTCTGCGTGCCGATCTCACGCCTTGCCGAGTGCGTCGCCGAGACCATGGAGGATATTCGCGCCTCGGGTCTCAGTGCGCCGATCGTGGGGCATGTGGGCGACGGTAACTTCCACACCATGCCCATGGTCGACATGTCGAATTCGAAGGAGATTGCGGCTGCCGTGGCCTTGATCGAAAAGATGGCGAAGCGCGCCATCGCCATGGACGGCACCTGCACCGGCGAGCACGGCGTCGGCCAGGGCAAGATCAAGTACCTCAAGGCCGAGCACGGCCCCGCCCTCGCTGCCATGCGCGCGATCAAGCAGGCGCTCGATCCGCAGAACATCCTCAATCCGGGGAAGATCCTGCCGGCGGCGTGATCCATTCGCGCCTTTGGCGCGAGCGGGGCTTTCGCCCCACGCCCCAATTGGGGGACACCGCCAAACCCCCGCTTTTCATCGACTTGGAGTTTGGCGCGAGCGGGCCACTGTCCCCTCTCCCCGCTCTTGCGGGGAGAGGGCTAGGGTGAGGGGCGGCGGCATACGCAACGTCGGCGCAAGCGGCCGCCCCTCATCCCGGCCTTCTCCCCGTGTAGGACGGGGAGAAGGGGAAGAAGGCGTTCGCGGGCGTGCTTCGCCATTAAAGGCGGGCGGGTCTGGGAGGGTGTCCCTCCCAGTGGGGCGCGGGGCCAGCCCGGCTCGCGCCAAAGGCGCGATCGCTACCGCCCGACCTTTCGCCGAAGCTGCGCAGGCGTCATGACACCGGTCGTGAGGATGATCGACGCGAAGAGCGCGACGCCGAAGGCTACGAGCGCCGCAAGCGCGCTCGCCTGAGCGGCCATGCCGGCGCCCGACCGCAACCATGGCTCTAATACGTAATCGGCACCGATGACGCCCGCCCCCATGAGCACGCTCGCGAGTACGATGAGCGGCACATTGCGGGCGAGGCGATCGTCCGTCACGAAATGGCCGCGCCGCCCGAGCGTGCCCCAGAGCAGAGCGGCATTGACCCAGGCCGCGATGGATGTGGCGAGCGCGATGCCGACGTGGGGCATGAAGCCCATGGCCTTGAAACCGAAGAACAGCGCGAGCGAGCCTGCGGCGTTGATGACGAGGTTCACGCCCGCATAGCGCATGGGCGTCTTCGTGTCCTCGTTGGCGAAGAAGCCTGGCTGCAGCACCTTGATGAGCACGAAGGCCGGAAGTCCGATGGCGAAGGCCGCGAGCGCCCACGCGGTCGCCTGCGTGTCGTCGTGCGTGAAGGCGCCGCGCTCGAAAAGCACGCGGATAATGGGCTCGGCGGCGACGAGAAGCGCGACGGCGGCCGGCAGCGTCAGCAGCAGGGCAAGTTCCATGCTGCGGTTCTGGCTGTCCATCGCGGCAGCGTGATTTCCAGCGCCGAGATGACGCGAGAGATCGGGGAGCAGCACGACGCCGATCGCGACGCCGACAATGCCGAGCGGAAGCTGATACAGCCGATCGGCGTAATAGAGATAGGAGACGGCGCTCGCCTCGAGCGAGGCGATGATCGTGCCGACGACGACATTGATCTGCGTGATGCCGCCCGCGATCAAGCCGGGAATGCCGAGCGCCACGAGGCGGCGCACGCCTTCAGTCATGCGCGGTAGCCCGAGGCGCAGGGCGTATCCTGCGCGCTTCGCGGCAATCCAGAGCATGGCAAGCTGCAGCACGCCTGCGACCGCGACGCCCCACACGAGAAGATAGCCGGCGGCGGCATCCTCGTGATAGCCGCGCCAGTGCGCGAACAGCATGACGGAGACGAGCACGACATTGAGCACGATCGGCGCCGCGGCAGCGGCCATGTAGCGGTGGAGCGAATTGAGGAGGCCCGAGAGCAACGCGACGAGCGACATGCACATGAGATAGGGGAAAGCGATGCGGGTGAGCGCGGTCGCGAGGTCGAGCTTTTCCGGCTCACTGGCAAATCCGGGTGCGAGGCCGAGCACCAGAAAGGGCATGAAGATCTGCGCTAGCGCCGTGACGAGCAGCAGAACCGCAAAGAGCCCGGCAAGCGCCTCCTCCGCGAAGGTACGCGCGGTGCCCGCACCTTCGGTCTCGAGGCGCTTGGCGAAGAGGGGCACGAAGGCTGCGTTGAAAGCCCCCTCCGCAAAAAGGCGGCGGAAGAGGTTCGGCATGCGGAATGCGACGACGAATGCGTCCGCGATCATGCCGGTGCCGAGTACGGCCGCGATCAGGATGTCGCGCAGGAAGCCGAGGATGCGGCTCACCATGCTGAGGCCGCCGACCGTCGCGAAGGCGCTGTAGAGTCTCATGAGGCCAAGCCGGTTCCGGTCGGGGAGGTTGCTCAGGCAGGCGGGTCGCCGGTCAGCGCATCGATCAGGCGCGCCCGGATGGCCTCCTGGCGCTGCGGCGAGGTGATTTTCTTGCGGGTGAGATCGGTGACGTAGAACGTGTCCACGGCCTTCTCGCCGAAGGTTGTGATGTGGGCGGAGTTGATGTCGAGATTGAGGTCGGATAGCGCCGTCGTGACGTCATACAGCAGGCCGGGCCGATCGAGACCCGAGACCTCGATGACGGTGAAGTGGTCCGAGACGACGTTGTCGATCATCACCTCCGGGTCGACGGTGAAGGTATTGATGATCGACGGGGCCGCGAACTTCTTGCCCATGAGCGTGCCGAGACGCACTTCGCCCCGAAGCAGCCGCTCGATGGATTTTGCGATCCGGCTCGCGCGGCGGCGCTCATCGTCCTCCTGCTCGAAGGCGCGCTGGAGGAGGAACGTGTCGAGTGCGAAGCCGTCGCGCGTCGAGGCAATGTAGGCGCCGACGATGTTGGCGCCGGCGGCCGCGCAGGCACCGGCGAAGAGAGACAGCACGCGCGGATGATTGGGCGCGATCAGCGAAAGTTCCGAAACCGCCGTGAAAGCATTGGTCGTGAAACTGGTGCCGAACTTCTTCCCCGCCGCCTCGGTCTCTTCTATGAGCCGCATGTGCTCGAGCTGCTTCGGCAGCGACGTCTTGATCCAGTAGTCGTTATAGTGGCGGTCGACGAACTTGCTGACGAGTTCGTCCGGCGCATCCTTGGCCGCAATTCGGAAGGCCTCGATGGCGGTGTCCACGCGCTCGCTGACAGCCAGCGGCTCGTAGGCACCCGACAGCAGCGGCTCGGTCGCATAATACAGCGAGCGCAGAAGCTGACCCTTCCAGCCATTCCACGTGCCCGGACCGACGGCGCGGATATCGGCAACGGTGAGCATCAGCAGCAGACGCAGGCGCTCAACGCTCTGCATGGTATCGGCGAAGTCGCGGATCGTTTTGGGGTCGGCGATGTCGCGGCTCTGGGCGATATTGCTCATGAGCAGGTGGTTCTCGATGAGCCAGGCGACGAGCTCCGTCTCCGCTTCGCTGAGGCCGAGGCGCGGGCAGACCTGGCGCGCGATCCTGGCGCCGAGCTTCGAATGATCCTCGGCGCGACCCTTGCCGATGTCGTGAAGGAAAGCCGTCACGTAGAGCACGCGCCGGTTGATGAGCGTCTTGAAGATGTCGTGGGAGAGCGGATGCTTGTCGGCGCTCTCGCCGCGCTCGATCTCGGAGACGACGCCGACCGTGCGGATGAGGTGCTCATCCACCGTGTAGTGGTGGTAGAGATTGAACTGCATCATCGCGACGACGCGGCCGAACTCGGGGATCATGCGGCCGAGGACGCCGGCTTCGTTCATGCGCCTGAGTGTCAGCTCGGGCGTGCCGCGCGCGGTCATCAGGCTCAGCATGATCCGGTTGGCCTCCGGATCGTTGCGCAGATTGTCGTCGATCAGGCGCAGCGATTGCCGGATGAGGCGAATGGCCTGCGGATGGAGGAGCGAGCCTGTCTCCTCGACCTGCGCGAAGTAGCGGATCAGGTTCACGGGGTCGCGGCGGAACACGTCCGGATCGGCCACGTTGAGGCGGCCGTTGTCGATGCGGAATGCGGTCGTCCGGCGCACGCGCCGGCGCATGCGCCAGCCCATGGGATCGAAGAGCGCGTCGAATGCCGGCGAGAGCTTGAGCTGCTGCACTTCGAGCCAGGAGCAGAGCACCGTCGTCAGGTCCCCGACATCCTTGGCGACCATGAAATAGTGCTTCATGAAGCGCTCGACGGACTTGAGACCGAGGCGGCTCGCATAGCCGAGGATCGCGGCGAGCTGCGGCTGGTACTCGAAGGTCAGCCGCTCCTCGGGCCGACCGGTGAGGAAGTGCAGGTGGCAGCGCACTGTCCAGAGGAAGTCCTCGCAGCGCCGGAAGGTCGTCTGCTCCTCGCTCGTGAAGATGGGCTGCACGATCGGGTCGCCGACGCCGGGGCCACCGGCAAGGTACTTGGCCAGCCAATAGAGCGTGTGAAGGTCGCGCAGGCCGCCCTTGCCATCCTTGATGTTCGGCTCGACGCGGTAACGCGAGCCGCCCGCGCGCCCGTGCCGGCTGTCGCGCTCGGCGAGCTTGGCCGCGATGAAGGCGCGCTCGCCGCCCTTGACCACCTCTTGGCTGAAGCGGCGCACGAGCTCGTCGAACAGCGGACGGTCGCCGAGGATGTAGCGCGCATCGAGCAACGCCGTGCAGATGGTGACGTCCGTGCGGCCGAGCTGCAGGCACTGGTCGACGGTGCGCGTCGCGTGGCCGACCTTCAGGCGCAGGTCCCAGAGCACATAGAGAATGTACTCGACGACACTCTCGCCCCAGGGCGTCTGCTTGTAGGGGAGCAGGAACAGGAGGTCGATGTCCGAACCCGGCGCCAACAGGGCACGGCCGTAGCCGCCCGTTGCGACGATGGTCAGGCGCTCGGTGTCGGCCGGATTGTTGCTGCGGTAGACGTGCGCGCGTGTGTAGTCGAACAGGAGCGCGATGAGCTCATCCATGAATGTGGAAAGGCCTTCGGCGCAGCGCCGGCCCTTGCCGTCGTGGAGGAGCTGGGCGTGCGCGGCCGCGCGTGCATCGCTCATGAGGAGGCGCAGGCGCTCGACGATCGCGGATCGCGCCATCTCCGCGCTCTCGTCGTGGGCGCGGAAGATGGCCGTCAGCTCGTGGCGCAGCGCCGCAGGATCGAAATACGGCGGCTCGAGCAGCCGGTGGGCTTCCCGCTCCGGAGCCAGCGCATCATTGGCCAGTGTATCCATGCTGTCCGCTCTCGCGGCGGGAGATGTCGCCAATATCCCGCCAGGTGCGCCCGAATCGCTGGCGCCCTCCTTCATACAACTCGGTGGGGCGGGAATAGCGTATTTCGGCCGTGCCGGGAATAGGCCGTCATGGGTCGGGCAGGCATTAGGCCGGCCCTGAGGGGACTATCCCCGAAATGAGGCCGCTCCCAAATTGGCTGTGGATTTCCATGTTCCTGGCGAAACAGCGGCAGAGCCCGCGCGTTGGCACGACAGAAGCGTGATCCGGCGAGGTTCAGCGTGCCGGTCGAGCCCTGATGTCCCGGAGAAGATCATGCGCAAGCCAGCCCGTGCCCTTACTGCCGATGAATACATCCGCCGGATCGATCGGATGCTCATCATTACGAGCGTCGTCATTGTATCCCTTGCGGTGAGCCTCTTCGTTCAGTTTGTTTGAGGGCTGGGCGCAACGATTTGCCGCTGAGCGGGAGTTCGGTTCCGCGTGCCCGCCCCAGCCGCTCGTCAGCGCTCTCTCAGCAACAGATCTCTGGTAGAGGCTCCAATTATCCGAATCCCTTCGCCGTTGAGCATCTCCGGGAAAAGCTTGAGCTTCTCGACATCATCAATCCAGGGAATTTTGGTCTTGATCTTTGACGTCGCAGCAGCGTCATCAGCGTCTACGAGTAGCTGAATACGAGCCTCTGTGAGCGTGATCTCGGTCCTTAAATCTTTGTGCAGCTTGGAGGGACGTATCCATTGGACTGATGTTGGATCATGCGCGTCAGTCAGTTCGACAACAAGCGGCATAATGCGATCTGGAATTGGCCGCTCGCCCTTGAACATGCGGATGCTTTCAAATCGGTTGATCCTTGGGGGGCGGCGGACCGGCCCCTCGAATACGTCTGGTGCCCAGATCGCGGCATCGGCACGGTACAACGGGGGCTCGCCCATCACCAAAAGGCCCAGCAATGCACGGCCATTACCCAAGTCCACGTACACTGCGCCGCCTTTGACTGAGTAAAAGACGTCTTGAGCCTCCGGAAGAATTTTGGGTCGAGCGGACGCGCGAACTTCAATGATACTCTGTCCGGTGTGGACCTGTCCGTTCACGTCGAAAGTCAGAACAACTCGGTACTTATGTGCGTAGGTGGGATACGAAATTTCATAGGCGAGAAGTAATCCGCCCAACAATGCAATAAGTCCCACAAGCCATTTCATTAGGGCATCCTATCCATTTGCCTCCAACTAGCCGCCAATCAGTAGCCGCAAGCGATAGAGCGCCTCCAGCGCTTCCTTCGGGCTCATGTCATCCGGATTGAGGGCGGCTAGAGCCTCGGCGAGCGGCCCTGCTCCTTGGGGCTGCGTTGCCGGCGATGTCGGCCGGGCGGCCGCGAAGAGCGGGAGGTCGTCGAGCGCCGGGGCAGCACCGTTCGAGCGGCGGTCGGTCTTTTCGAGCAGCGCCAGCACCTCGCCCGCGCGGGCAATGACCGGACCCGGCAGACCCGCGAGCTTGGCGACCTGGATTCCATAGCT
>DATMRT010000129.1:0-32354 GCA_035565975.1 Hyphomicrobiaceae bacterium | reverse complement strand
ATTAAATTACTCATATCATGCATCGAGACACAGTTCTCTGCGTTCGGAACACAGCCATGGTTCATCAAGGGCACCAAGGGTGCGGCCTTCATAAAATCCGAATGGGAGAACAATCCATTTATCCGGGAGTTTTATCTGCCGATATGTCCTGCTGTTGGAATTTATTACTCACTCGCTCACTCATCCAACGGTTGGGAGCTATTTGATTTCAAGGACTACGAAGATCGAATTATTAGCGATGATGAATTTTGTCAGCTATACAATGACCGAGACCACACCCGCCTCGCGCCCACGACGTTACCGCCCCCAGAGCATATTATTCGGTATATTTGGCAACCATGGGCGCCCTCTGCCGCGAAATAGCCAACCGGTCGAACTCGGCGCACCCCCCACCTTGACCTCCCCCCTCCCCTCCTGTACACACCCCGCACGTCACGGGCCCTTCGGGGCCGCGTGCGTTTTGGCTTTCGTGATGCACCCGCCAGTTCGCTGGCCTGAGGCGCATCTGTCGGCGGGTTCGCCCGCAGAGGAGAGAGCCGGATATCCCGTGGATAGCAAAAGACGGAACAGAACCAATGACTAAGCGCGTCCGCGCCAAGCACAAGATCGACCGCCGCCTCCAGGAGAACGTCTGGGGCCGGTCCAAGAGCCCCCTCAACAAGCGCAACTCGCGCCCCGGCCAGCACGGCGAGCGCCGCGCGGGCAAGCTCTCCGACTTCGGCCAGCAGCTCAAGGCCAAGCAGAAGCTCAAGGGCTACTATGGCTCGATCACCGAGCGGCAGTTCCACCGCCTGTACGTGGAAGCCACGCGCCTCAAGGGCTCGACCTCCGAGCACCTCATCGGCCTCCTCGAGCGCCGCCTCGACGCCGTCGTCTACCGCGCCAAGTTCGTGCCGACCGTGTTCGCCGCCCGCCAGTTCGTGAGCCACGGCCACGTGACGGTGAACGGTCGCCGCGTGACCATCCCGAGCTACCGCGTGAAGATCGGCGACACCATCGAGGTGCGCGAGAAGTCGCGCCAGCTCCCGCTCGTCCTCGAAGGTGTCAAGAGCGCAGAGCGCGACGTGCCGGACTACATCAACGCCGACCACACGAAGTTCACGGCCAGCCTCGCCCGCGTGCCGGGCCTCGCCGATGTGCCCTATCCGGTGCACATGGAGCCGAACCTGGTGGTTGAGTTTTATTCTCGGTAATAAGCTCGGCCTACCGGCCGGCGTGCAGTCGCACGCTCATGACGCGTTGAATTTGGAAGGCGCGGCAGCTTCGGCTCCGCGCCTCTATTTTTGCCGCGGGCTGCTGGGAACGGGTGCTTCGCAACCTCTCCGTGGTGCGTCGCGCCAAAGGCGCGCCAGGAAGGTGTCCCGCGGCGGCAATCGCGATAGGTCGCATTTCTCGCAACGAGAGCTCCGGACACCACTTCATGAGCGCGCGACTGCGCGCCGGCCGGCAGGCCGCACTGGAAAGAAAAGAACAGCGCGGCAGCTTCGGCTCCGCGCTTTTTCATTTTGCGAAGGAAATTTGATCGGTGCCCGCGCCGAGCGCCCTTGCAATCTTGCCCCGGGGCGCCTACGTACTGGCGATCGACTTTGGCCGGACGACCGGGCCGTGACGCTACGACGTGATCGAGCGCGCGATCACAGAACCCCTCCAAAATTCGACGAGAGTGCCAACGTGCGCAGATGCGCGCGAGGCACGTTACCAATCATGGCTCTTAGAAGGAACTCGCCATGGAAGCTGGAACAGTCAAGTTTTTCAATGAACAGAAGGGGTATGGCTTCATCGCTCCGGACAATGGCGGCACCGATGTGTTCGTGCACATCTCCGCACTGGAGCGCGCCGGTCTGAGCACGCTCTCGCAGGGTCAGAAGGTCTCCTTCGACACCGAGCGCGACCGCCGCTCCGGCAAGATGGCCGTTGCGAACATCCGCGCGGAATAAATCTCCGGCGCTGGAATACGAAGGCGCGGTGGCTTCGGCTGCCGCGCTTTTTTTGTTGCCGCGGGCTGCTTCTTTTGCTTGGCCTACCGGCCGGCGCGCGGTGTTGTTTTCTGCCGCGGGCTGCTGGGACGAGGTGCTTCGCAACCATGCCGTGGTGCTATGCCCGCGGCGGCAACAGCGCTATGTCGGGTTTGAGGCGACGAGAATTTCATCCGCGGCGGCATCGACTTCTTGCCGCGCTCATGAGCGCACGACTGCGCGCCGGCCGTTAGGCCGAGCAAAAACTAAGAAGAAGATCCCCCCGAGCGTCCCGACGCGATCGCCTGATGCAGTGCCAGCACCGGCAACAGCCCGACGAGCACGATCGCCAGCGCGCCGGCACCCGCGTTCTCGAAAAGCTCGAGCGAGGCGAGGCTGTAGATGTGCGTCGCCAAGGTCTCGAAATTGAAGGGACGCAGCAGCAGCGCCGCCGGCAGCTCCTTCATGGCATCGACGAACACGAGGAGCCCCGCGCTCCCGAGCGCCGGCAGCAGCAACGGCAGGTGCACGCGCATCATCGTCGATAGCGGCGTCGCGCCGAGCGTCCGCGCCGCCGCATCGAGGTTCGGCGAGACGCGCTCCATGCCGGCTTCGACAGCACCAAGTGATACCGCGAGAAAGCGGATCGAGAAGGCCAGCACAAGGGCCGCGAGCGAGCCCGTGATCAGGAGCCCGAGCGGCAGCCCGAACCAGGCCCGCGACAAGGCATCGAGGCGGTTGTCGAAGGCCGCGAGCGGGATCAGCAGACCGAGCGCCAGAACCGTGCCGGGGAGAGCGTAGCCCACACCTGCGAGGCGCACGGCGAAGCGGATGAAAGGTCCGCCCGCAATGCGGCGGGCATAGGCGAGGATCACGGCGAGCCCCACAGCTACGATCGCGGCGAGAACGGCGAGCAGAACGCTGTTCCAGGCCGCGTGCGCGAGCGCCGCCCAGCCCGCTTCGTCGGTGAAGTGAAAGGCGTTGTAGGCCAGCACGAGGCACGGCAGCACGAACCCGACGACGAACGGCAGCAGGCAGGCGATGAAGGCACCTACCGCCCACCAGCCCGAAAGGACCGAGAAGGGGATCGAGCGATAGCGGCCCGTGGTGTGGTGAAACTGGCGGCGACCGCGCGCATGGCGCTCGATGGCGAAGAGGATCAGCACGAGGGCGAGCGCCGCAAGCGCGATCTGCGCGGCGCCGCCGAGGCTCGAGCGCTGCAGCCAGGTTGCATAGAGCGCCGCCGAGAGCGTGTCGACACCGAGATGCTGTACGGCGCCGAGGTCATTGAGGCACTCCATGAGCACGAGGGCGACGCCTGCCGCCAGCGCCGGCCGGGCGAGCGGCAGCGCCACGCTGATGAATGCCCCCCATGGTGTGCGACCGAGCGTGCGCGCAACCTCGAGCACGCAGATGGATTGCTGCACGAAACTCGCCCGCGCGGCGAGATAGACGTACGGATAGAGCACGCTCGCGAGCAGGAAGATCGCTCCCGCTTCGGTCCGGATATCGGGAAACCAGTAGTCGCGCGGCGTGTGCCATCCGAAGAACGCCCGCAAATGCCCCTGCACCGGCCCGGCATAGCCGAGAAGATCGACGTAGCAGTAGGCGGCGATGTACGTCGGCACCGCGAGCGGGATCACGAGCAGCCGATCGAGCACCTCGCGCCCCGGGAAGCGGTACATGGTGATGATCCATGCCGTGCCCGCGCCGACGACGAGCGTTATGCCGGCGACGCCCAGCATGACGACCAGCGTCGTCGCCAAGGCCCCCGGAAGGATCGTGCGCACGAGGTGCGGCCACGTCTCGTAGCCCGACGAGAGCGCCAGCACGATGATCGCCGCGACCGGCAGCGCCACCAGCGCGACGATGAGCGCGACCGCGACCGTCCAGCCCGGCGAGACGCGACGGCGTGCACGCCATGCGCTCGGCCCATGGGTGAAGGGCCAACGAGGCCTTCCGCCGCGCGTTGATGAAGAAAGATCGGTGCTTTGCATCAGCTTCCAGGCCCTCCGCCACCAGGGCGGCACGAGCAGGCCCAGTTCATAAACCTTCCTGCCCCCGAAGGTCGAGTATCTTGACTTGCTCTTGAAACAAACGGCGCTCATGCGGCAGCGCACAACCGCCGGAAGGCACTATCAGATCCGTTGACCGAACATAGTCAACGGACTGGCCAGTCAGTCCCCCGTCGGCTAGTACTCATGCAGAGCGCTCCAGGTAACAATCGGCGCCACGATGGATGATGAGCAGGGAGGTTGCATGACCGCCTCAAGTCACATTGCGAACGGCCAGATCCCGGATGCCGGCACGCCCGTCCAGTTCACGCGCGCGGAGGAGCTGACCGCGTATCGCGAGATGCTTCTGATCCGCCGTTTCGAGGAGAAGGCCGGCCAGCTCTACGGCATGGGTTTCATCGGCGGCTTCTGCCATCTCTATATCGGGCAGGAGGCGGTCGTCGTCGGGATGCAGATGGCGATCAAGCCGGGCGACCAGGTGATCACCACGTATCGCGACCACGGCCACATGCTGGCGACCGGCATGGACCCGAAAGGCGTGATGGCCGAACTGACAGGCCGCAGCGGAGGCTACTCCCGCGGCAAGGGCGGCTCCATGCACATGTTCTCGAAGGAGAAGAATTTCTACGGCGGCCACGGCATCGTCGGCGCCAACGTGCCGCTCGGGGCAGGCCTCGCCTTCGCCAACAAGTATCGCGGCAACGACAATGTCTGCCTCACGTACTTCGGTGACGGCGCCGCGAACCAGGGCCAGGTCTACGAGACCTTCAACATGGCCAAGCTCTGGCATCTCCCTGTCATCTTCATCATCGAGAACAACCGCTACGCCATGGGCACGGCGATCGAGCGTGCGGCCGCGACAACGGACTTCTCACGGCGCGGCGCCTCGTTCGACATCCCGGGCGAGCAGGTCGACGGCATGGACGTGCGCGCGGTCAGAGCAGCCGGTGAGCGGGCCGTGAAGCGCGCGCGCGCCGGCGAAGGCCCCTGCATTCTGGAAATGCTCACCTATCGCTATCGCGGCCACTCCATGTCGGACCCGGCTAAGTACCGCACGCGCGAGGAAGTCGAACGCGTGCGCGAGGAGCGCGACCCCATCGAGCGCGTCCGTCGCCGCATGATCGAGGCCGGTATGATCCAGGAGGACGAGCTCAAGAAGATCGACGGCGAGATCCGTTCGATCGTCAACGCCGCCGCCGAGTTCGCCCAGAACGATCCCGAGCCCGATCCTAAGGAGCTCTGGACGGACGTGCTGCTGCCGGCATGAGGCGCTGCGATGCGTGAAACAGTGCGCCAGCCCAACCTCGACGCGGCGTTCGGCCAGCTTTCGGAGTTCTGGTCGCCGCGCATCGTCGCGGCAGCGAACGGCCAGTACGTGAAAGTGGCGAAGGTCAAGGGCGAGTTCGTCTGGCACGCGCACGCCGACGAGGACGAGTTCTTCCTCGTTCATCGTGGCGAGCTGACCATCCGCTATCGCGACCGTCCGGACGCGATCCTGCACGAGGGCGACTTCCACGTCGTCCCAAAGGGTGTGGAGCACAATCCGTTTGCGGCTGACGAGTGCTGGGTCGTGCTCGTCGAGCCCGCTGAGACCAAGCATACGGGAGAGACAGTCTCCGACATGACGAAGTCAATCGAGCAACAAACAGCGCCTCTCGGCTGAAGCGGCGTCGACGGAAGCATCAGGGACGAACCGACCACCATGCCCACCCAGATTCTCATGCCGGCGCTCTCTCCGACCATGGAGGAGG
The DNA here is from genome assembly GCA_035565975.1 of Hyphomicrobiaceae bacterium. GTDB lineage: Bacteria > Pseudomonadota > Alphaproteobacteria > Rhizobiales > Hyphomicrobiaceae. Next base: position 26,633 of record DATMRT010000129.1, on the reverse strand, counting down.
GCAAGCTCGCCAAATGGCTCGTGAAGAGCGGCAGCCACATCAAGCCCGGCGACATCATTGCCGAGATCGAGACCGACAAGGCGACCATGGAGGTCGAAGCCGTCGACGAGGGGACGGTCTCGGAGCTGCTGATCGCGGAAGGCACCGAAGGGGTCAAAGTCAACACGCCGATCGCGACCGTTGTCGGTGAAGGCGAGGGCAATGGCGCCGCGCCACCGAGCGCACAGACCAAGGCAGCACCTGCGCCAACGGCGCCGGCGGCGCCAGTCACTGCCGCATCTGCCGCCCCGCCACCGCCAGCCGCACCCGCGATCGCCGATACGAGCGTTGCCCCCGGCACCGAGATGGTGACTCAGACCATGCGCGAGGCGCTCCGGGACGCCATGGCCGAGGAAATGCGCCGCGATCCCGACGTGCTCCTCATGGGCGAGGAAGTGGCGCAGTACCAGGGCGCCTACAAAGTGAGCCAGGGTCTGCTCGACGAGTTCGGCGCGCGCCGCGTCATCGACACGCCAATCACCGAGCAGGGCTTCGCCGGCATCGGCGTCGGCGCCGCCATGGCCGGCCTCAAACCGATCGTCGAGTTCATGACCTGGAACTTCGCCATGCAGGCGATCGACCAGATCATCAACTCCGCAGCCAAGACGCTTTACATGTCGGGCGGCCAGATGGGCTGCCCGATGGTGTTTCGAGGCCCGAATGGCGCTGCGGCCCGTGTCGCCGCGCAGCACTCGCAATGCTATTCGTCGTGGTACGCGCACGTGCCCGGCCTCAAGGTCGTCGCGCCTTCGAACCCGGCCGATGCCAAGGGCCTCCTCAAGAGCGCGATCCGAGATCCCAATCCTGTGCTCGTACTCGAAAACGAGCTGCTCTACGGCATGAGCGGCCCGGTGCCCAAGGTCGATGACTGGCTGGTGCCGATCGGCAAGGCTCGCATCGCGCGCGAGGGCCGCGATGTCACGATCGTCTCGTTTGCGCGCGGGATGCAGTACGCACTCGCCGCCGCCGAGACGCTGGCCGGTGAAGGCATCGAGGCCGAGGTCATCGACCTCAGGTCGCTGCGGCCTATCGACTGGGACACGATCATCGCGTCCATAAAAAAGACGAGCCGGATCGTCACGGTCGAGGAAGCTTGGCCGGTGTGCTCGATCGGCTCTGAGATCTGTGCACAGGCTGCGATCCAGGCCTTCGATTATCTCGATGCGCCCCCGGCCAAGGTTTCCGGCGCGGATGTGCCCATGCCGTACGCGGCGAACCTCGAGAAGCTCGCGCTGCCGAGCGCCGACCAGGTCGTCGCGGCGGTGAAGTCGGTGATGGCGTAAGGTATCGCTGACGATGGCCCGCACCGCATCTCGCTCGGTCACGATCAAGAAGCGCGGCGAGGCGGCGCCCATCGAGCTGCGCGCGGGCGAGACGACGCTCGGCGCGCTGCGCAACGTATCCGGTGCGACCGGTGACAGCGCCACCATGAGCGGCCTCTTCACGCACGCACCCGCTTACGCAGACTATACCGAGCGCTTTCTGTCGATTGTGTCGGCGCTCAAGGCAGGAGATGTCGCGGCCGCCGCCGCTATCCAGCGCGAGATCGAGGCTGCGGGCGTGCACGTCTATCATCTTCAGCACGACATGCGCATCGATCGCCCCGCGTCGGTGCAGGTCATCGATGGCGAGGTGCGCTTCTCGCCGAACGACGCCTACCTGATGATGCGCACGGGGGGCCTCTGATGATGAGCGCCCATGCCATCGTGAAGGTGGACGCAGCACGGCCTTCGGGGCAACAATAACGCGATTGAGCGACGAGCAGGAAACGACCATGCCGACCGAGATCCTCATGCCCGCCCTCTCTCCCACGATGGAGGAAGGCAAGCTCGCCAAATGGCTCGTGAAGGAGGGGCAGAAAGTGCGCTCCGGCGACATCATCGCCGAGATCGAGACCGACAAGGCGACCATGGAAGTCGAGGCCGTCGACGAGGGCACGGTCGGCTCGCTCCTGATCGCGGAAGGCACCGACAAGGTGAAGGTCAATACGCCGATCGCCGTTCTGCTCGGCGAAGGCGAGAGCGCGGGCGCTGCTCCGGCCCCCAAGCCTGCGGCATCGCCGGCACCCGCTCCTGCTGCGGCCGCGCCGAGACCACAGGCTGCGCCTGCCCCAGCGAGCGCACCCGCTGCCGCAGCGACACCGGCGCCCGCACCCGCAGCAAAGCCGGCTGCGAACGGTCACGCTCCGGGCGAGCGCATTTTTGCTTCGCCGCTTGCACGCCGCCTCGCCAAGGAAGCAGGTCTCGACCTTGCGCGCATTGCCGGCTCCGGCCCGCACGGCCGCATCGTGCGCCGCGACATCGAAGCCGCGGCGAAGGGCGGTGCAGCCAAAGCCGTGCCTGCAACAGGCACGGCTGTCGCAACGGCTGCTGCCACAGCCACAGCCACGGCTATGGCCGCGCCGATGCCCGACGCCAAGATCCTCGCACTCTATGAGCAGGGCAGCTTCGACGTCGTACCGCACGACGGCATGCGCCGCGTCATTGCCGAACGCCTCACACAGTCGAAGCAGACGATCCCGCACTTCTATCTCACGCTCGACTGCCGCCTCGACTCCCTCCTCGCTGCGCGCGAGCGCATCAACGCTGCCGCGCCCAAGGAAGGTCCACGCGCCTTCAAGCTCTCGGTCAACGATTTCGTGATCAAGGCGCTCGCACTCGCGCTCCAGCACGTGCCGGCCGCCAATGCCACATGGACGGCTGAAGGCATGCTGCGCCATCGCCATTCGGATGTCGGCGTCGCTGTCGCGGTCGAAGGTGGACTCTTTACGCCCATCATCCGCCACGCCGAGCTCAAGACGCTCGGCGAGATCTCGAACGAGATGAGGGATCTCGCGGCCCGCGCGCGCAAGCGTCGCCTCGCGCCGCACGAATACCAGGGCGGCACGACCTCGATCTCGAACCTTGGCATGTACGGCATCACGAGCTTCGATGCGGTGATCAACCCGCCGCACGCGACGATCCTCGCCGTCGGCGCCGGCGAGAAGCGTCCGGTGGTCACCGGCGACCGCATCGAGATCGCGACCATCATGAGCTGTACGCTCTCCTGCGATCACCGTGTCGTCGATGGCGCCGTTGGTGCCGAACTGATGAACGCTTTCAGGGCCTTGATCGAAGACCCCGTGCGCATGCTGGTTTGAGAACGCTGCCCGCTTAACACTGCCCACTTACTGACATTTTGTTGTCTGCAAGACCGGCATTGCGACGGTTTGTTCCGCTTGGGAGCGCCTCATTGGCGTGCTAAGCCACGCCAAACCAATGCAGCAAGGATCCCAGCCGATGACCGTGAGCAACGGCCGCCAGTTCCTGTCCATTCCCGGTCCGACGAATATCCCTGACGAGGTCCTGCAGGCCATGAACCGGCCCGCGATCGACCTCTACTCGGGCAGCATGCTCGGCATCACGTACAGCCTGCTCGAAGACCTCCCGAAACTCTTCAAGACCGCCGGCCGCGTCTACATGTACGCCTCGAACGGGCACGGCGGCTGGGAAGCGGCCTACTCGAACGTGCTTTCGCGCGGCGATCACGTGCTCATTCTCGAGAGCGGGCGCTTCGCCATCGGCTGGGGCGAGATGGCCAAGCTCATGGGCGCCGAAATCGAGGTGCTTGCCCAGAGCGGCCGCAAGGCGGTCGATCCCGCCGCGGTCGAAGCGCGCCTCAAGGCCGACACCAAGCACTCGATCAAGGCGATCTTCGTCGTGCAGGTCGACACGGCGACCGGGGTCGTCAACGATCTCCCGGCAATCCGCAAAGCGATCGATGCCGCGGGCCACCCGGCGCTGCTGATGGTCGACACCGTCGCCTCGCTCGGCTGCATGCCCTACGAGATGGATGCCTGGGGCATCGACGTCACCATGTGCGGCTCGCAGAAGGGCCTCATGACGCCGCCGGGTCTCGCGCTCGTCGCTGCCGGTCCGCGCGCCATGGAAGCGCACAAGTCTGCCAACATGCGCACCATGTACTGGGACTGGACGTTCCGCGACGGCCCCGAGCACTACCAGAAGTACTGCGGCACGCCGCCCGAGCACACGATCTTCGCGCTCAGAAAAGCCGTCGATCTTCTCTTCGCCGAGGGGCTGGAGAATGCCTTCCGCCGCCACGCCCTGCTCGCGGAGGCGACGCGGCGCGCCGTCGCCAAGTGGGCCGAGGGCCAGGTGTTGTCCTTCAACATCATCGATCCGGCGCAGCGCGCGAACTCAGTGACGAACATTCTCGTCAACGGCATGAACCCGCAGATCATCCTCGACTACTGCCGCGAAAAGTGCGGCGTCGTGCTCGGCGTCGGCATCGGCGATCTGACGGGCAAGGCCTTCCGCATCGCCCACATGGGGCACACGAACGCGCCGATGGTGCTCGGCACGCTCGCCGCCGTAGAGATGTCACTAAAGGCGCTCAAGATCCCGCACGGCTCGGGCGGTGTGCAGGCCGCGATCGAGTATCTCGGCAGCGAAGTGGCGCCCTGAACGGACGCTACTCGATATCCTCGACGTCGACGGCGCCACCCTTCACGCGCTGCGCGAGCGCGGCCTCGATGAATGGGTCGATATCGCCATCCATCACCGCGGCAACATCGCTCGTCTGCACGCCGGTCCGCAGATCCTTGACCATCTGATAAGGCTGCATGACGTACGAGCGGATCTGGTGGCCCCAGCCGATCTCCGTCTTGGAAGCCGCCTCGGCCTGCGCCTTCTGCTCGCGCTTCTGCAGCTCGAGCTCATAAAGGCGTGCCTTGAGGCGCTTCATGCCCGCATCGCGGTTCTGGTGCTGCGAGCGCCCTTCCTGCGAGAAGATCACGATCCCCGTCGGCTTGTGGACGATGCGCACGGCCGATTCCGTGCGGTTCACGTGCTGACCGCCGGCGCCGCTCGATCGCGTGAAGGACACGTCGATCTCGTCAGGCTTGATCTCGATCTCGATGCTGTCGTCGACGATCGGATAGACCCAGACACTGGAGAAGGATGTGTGCCGGCGCGCGTTGGAGTCGAAGGGCGAGATGCGCACGAGGCGATGCACGCCCGACTCCGTCTTCAGCCAGCCATAGGCGTTCTCGCCCTTGATCTCGAGCGTCGCCGACTTGATGCCCGCCTCTTCGCCCGGGCTCTCGTCGATCAGCGCCACCTTGTAGCCGCGGCTTTCCGCCCAGCGCATGTACATGCGCAGAAGCATCTGCGCCCAGTCCTGGCTCTCGGTGCCACCGGCACCGGCGTGGACTTCAAGATAGGTATCGTAACTGTCGGCCTCGCCGGAAAGCAGCGCCTCGACCTCGCGCCTTTTGACCTCCGCAAGAAGCTTCTTCAGCCCCGCGCCGCCCTCCTCAATCGTCGCTTCGTCGTCCTCGGTCTCGCCGAGTTCGAGCAGCGTGACGACGTCATCGAGGTCCTGCTCGATCTTCTTGTAGCCCTTGATGGCCGTTTCCAGCGACTGACGCTGGCGCATCACCTTCTGCGCGCGTGCCGGATCGTTCCAGAGTGCGGGATCTTCTGCCTGGCGATTGAGATCGCCAAGCCGCATGTCGGCCGTATCCCAGTCAAAGAGACCTCCGCAGGAGGGCCATGGACTCCTTGATTTCGGAAACGAGAGCGGTGTGCTCGGCGCGCATCTTGAGCCTCCTCGGGCAAATCGAGTGTTCGGCGCGGCTTATAGGTGGCCCGCGCCGGGTTGTAAATGCGGACGGCGCCGGAAGTCACTTCGACTTGGCAAGCATCAGCTTCCCGTCGATCTCCGTCGCACGTTGCTGGGCCGGCCGATGGGCAAGACGATCCGCATAGCGCTTGAAGGCATCGCGCTCGGGCAGAAGCTTGAACTGGAGGCCCCAGGCGATCGCCGAGCCGACATAGACATCGGCAGCCGAGTAGCGCTCGCCGAGGAACCACGGGCCTTTTTCGATCGCCTTCTCGAGCACGCCGACCGTCGTGTCGTAATCGCCGTACGGCATCATCCCGCGCCGGCCGGGCTCGCGCTTCAGCGCGTGATCGATGATCGCCGGCTCGAGGCAGTTCCCCTGGAAGAACATCCAGCGCAGATAGGGACCGCGTTGCGGATCACCGATCGGCGGCGCGAGGCCGGCCGCAGGAAATGCATCGGCCAAATACGTGCAGATGGCACCGACCTCGGTGATGACAGCACCGTTGTGCTCGATCGCCGGGACCTTGCCCATTGGATTGATCGCCAGATACTCCGGCCGGAGCTGCTCCTCCTTCTGGAGGTCCAGCACTTTCATTTCATACGGCGCACCGATCTCCTCGAGCATGAAGAGAGCGGTCGACGAGCGGCTCGGTGCCGCATGATGCAGGATGATCTTGCCGCTCATGGCCAACTCCATGTGGTTGGTTCAGTACCCGCGGACGCGATCCACGACGTTCTGCAGAGGCTCGCCGCGCTCGAAAGCCTCGATCTGCGCCACGACGTAGTCCGTCACGGCCTCGGGATCGCTGTCGGCCGCATTGTGCGGCGTGATCGTGGCCTTGGGGTGGCTCCACAACGGATGTTCGGCCGGCAGAGGCTCGGTATTGAACACATCGAGAGTCACCGCACCGAGCGTCCCGTCATTCAGCGCGGCGACGATGTCGTCTTCAACCTGCAAACCGCCGCGCCCGGCATTGATAACCACGGGCGCACCCAGCGGCCCATTGCGCGCCAGCTGGCGGAACAATGACGCATTGAGGATGCCTTTGGTTTCGGGCGTCAGCGGCACCAGCACGACGAGGATGTCAGTGCGGGAGAGGAAAGCGGGAAGCTGGTCCATCCCCGCATAGCAGTCGATCCCCGGCACCTCGCGCTTCGAGCGGCTCCAGCCCGCGACCTGGAAGCCGAGGCGGGCGAGCACGTCCGCACTATCGCGGCCAAGCTCGCCGAGGCCCATGACGCCGACGCGCACGGCCGAGGCGGCGCGCTGGTCGGGTGTATCCCACTGCTTCGCGCGCTGCGCGGCATCGAGACGGCGCTGCTGGCGATGGTGCATGAGAACGTGCAGCACGACGTACTCGGTCATGCGCTTCGTGAGGTCGCTCACCGCGACACGCACGAGCGGCACATCGGGGAGAGTTGCATCCGCGACGAGCGCATCGACGCCCGCGCCCAGATTGAAGATCACCTCGAGGTTCGGGAACGTCCCGAGCAGGCCCGGCGGCGGCTTCCACACAGCCACGTAGCGCACGCTCGCGGGCGCCGGCGTGTCCTTCGGCCAGAGCGCGACGGGCACGGACTTGAGGCGCGCGGCAAAACGCTGACGCCACGGCTCGGCCGACCAGTTCTCGCCCGCCCCCTGCACCACGATGAGGAGTGTCATTTGTCGGTCCCGATATTTGATTGATCCCTTGCCAGAAGGCCCGTCCGTTCCGCGCCGTCAAGCATAAAGGCCCGATGCGAGATCCCGGATACCGCGCTCCGGCGCCGGCCATGCTATAGATCAAGCCCTTCGCCGTGCACCCCCTTCGATTGCCCGCTCCCGACACTCATGTCCTTCGACGTCATTGCCTGGATCAAAGAGCCATTCAGCCGGGCGGCCGCCCTTCTTTGCCCGCGATGGCGTCCCGCCGCGCCAGCCTCCGAAGACGTTGCGAATGCCGACGCGCACAAGGAGATCCGGACGACCATCGAGCTGCAGGCGACAGAAGGCGCCGTCACGCCGCATGACGCCGAGATGCTCGGGGGTGTGCTGGACCTGAGCGAGCTCCGCGTGCTCGACATCATGGTCCACCGCACGAACATGGCGACCATCGACATCACGACGCCAGCGGACAAGATCATCGACGCCATCCTGGCGAGCCAGTACTCGCGCGTTCCGGTCTGGCGTGAGGCGCCCGACAACTTCGTCGGCATCCTGCACAGCAAGGACTTGCTCATGGCGCTGCGCGATGCCGGTTGGGCGCCGGAGCGCATCGAAATCGAGAAGCTGCTGAGCCCGCCCTGGTTCGTGCCCGAAACGACCGGCCTCAACGAGCAGCTCACGCAGTTCCTGAAGCGCAAGACCCAGCTCGCACTCGTGGTCGACGAGTACGGCGAGGTGCGCGGCCTCGTCACGCTCGAGGACATTCTCGAGGAGATCGTCGGCCAGATCGCTGACGAGCACGACGTCGGCGAGGTGCCCGTGCGCCGGCAGATGGACGGCTCGGTGCTCGTCGAGGGGGCGCTGCCGATCCGCGACCTCAACCGGGAAACCGGCTGGACCCTCCCGGACGAGGCCGCCACGACGGTCGCCGGCCTCGTCATGCACGAAGCCCAGACCATCCCCGATGCAGGACAGGCGTTCACCTTTCATGGCTTCCGCTTCGAGATCGTCCGCAAGATCCGCAACCGGATCACCGCGGTCCGTATCCGCCCGACACCCCCGCCCGCCGCCTGAGACCTGCCCAATTCCCGACGGGGACCGCTGCCGCCCCGGAATGGCCAACGGCCGGGGGTATTGGTATGCTTCCACCAGCATCGGCCGCGAACCGGCCTCATCCAAGCCTGCACCTGTTTCGGACACGCGGCCAAAAGGCCTGCGCGCCGCCCGAGAGGAGGCCTGCCTTGTCGACGAACCGTATCATCGACCTCTACAGCGATACGCAGACCCGCCCCTCGACCGGGATGCGCAAGGCCATGGCCGACGCCGAGGTCGGCGACGAGCAACGCGGCGAGGACCCATCGACCAACCTCCTGCAGGAACGCCTGGCGGATCTCCTCGGCAAGGAAGCCGCCTTGTTTCTCCCCTCGGGCACCATGTGCAATCAGATCGCCATGCTGGTGCACTGCCGGCAGGGCGACGAGATTATCGGCGCGGAGGTGACCCACCTCTTCACATCGGAAGCCGGCGGCGCTTCCGCGCTTGCTGGCGCGCAGACGTGGCCCATTCGCTGCGAGCGCGGCATCTTCACCGGCGCCGACGTGACAGCGGCCGTGCGCGCGCCGGGTCGCCACAACCCGATCTCGCGTGTCGTCGTCATCGAGCAGACGGTCAACCGCGGCGGCGGCGCCATCTGGTCCGTCGAGGAGATCGCCGACGTCGCTCGCGCCACGCATGAACATGGTCTCGTTCTGCACATGGACGGCGCGCGTCTGATGAATGCGGCCGTCTCATCCGGCATTCCAGTCAAGGAAATGACGCAGCATGTCGATACGGCCTGGACGGACCTCTCCAAAGGCCTCGGCTGCCCTGTCGGCGGTGTGCTCGTCGGCTCGCGTGCCTTCATCGACGAGGCTTGGCGCTGGAAGCACCGGCTCGGCGGCGCACTGCGTCAGTCGGGCATCCTGGCCGCCGCCGGACTTTATGCGCTCGACCACAACATCCAGAAGCTCGCCGAGGATCATGAGAATGCCGTCGCACTCGGCGCGGCCGTCGCGGCCGTACCCGGCCTCAAGCTCTTCTCACCGCGCATCGAGAGCAACATGGTGTTCTTCGAATCGACGCTCCCCGAGATCAGCTCGCGCCAGATCTTCGAGACGCTGCTCGCGCGCGGCGTGCGCATGGGCATGACCTACGGCAATATGATCCGCGCGGTGACCCACCTCGACGTCTCGCGGGACGACATCACGCGCACCGGCGAGATTCTCGCCGAAGTCGTCGCCGATCTGAAGGCCGGCCTGCGCCAAGCCTCATGATGGCGAGGCTCCGGCCTTACCGTTCTCCGATCCATCCTCAGAAACGAACCTGGAAACTGCCCCATGCCCTTCGAGCCCGCCAGCGACGTGCTTTCGCAATACACTGTCCTTGACCTCACCCGCGTCCGCTCGGGCCCGACGTGCGTGCGCCAGCTCGCCGACTGGGGCGCCAACGTGATCAAGATCGAAGATCCGGAATCCGACAAGATCGGGCTCGGCGGCGCGCGTTCAGGTTCCGACTTCCAGAACCTTCACCGCAACAAGCGGTCCATGACGCTGAACCTCAAGTCCAAGGAAGGCGTCGCGATCTTCATGGCGCTCGCCAAGAAGGCCGACGTCATCGTCGAGAACTACCGCCCAGATGTGAAGCGGCGCCTCGGCATCGACTACGAGGCCGTGTCGAAGATCAATCCACGCATCATCTACGGCTCGATCTCGGGCTTCGGCCAGGACGGCCCGCTCGCCAACCGCCCGGGGTTCGACCAGATCGCACAAGGCATGGGCGGCCTCATGTCCATCACCGGCGAGCCCGGCAAGGGTCCCATGCGCGTCGGCATTCCCATTGCCGACCTCACGGCCGGCATCTTCTGCTCGCAAGGCATCCTGCTGGCGCTCATGGAGCGCGAGCGCTCTGGCAAGGGGCAGTGGGTGCAGAGTTCGCTTCTCCAGGCCCAGGTGTTCATGCTCGATTTCCAGGCCTCGCGCTGGCTCATGGACAAGGAAATCCCACCGCAAGCCGGCAACGATCATCCGACATCCATTCCCACCGGCGTCTTCAAGACCTCCGACGGCCACATCAATATTGCCGTTGCCGGCCAGAAGATGTGGGAGAAGTTCAAGACGCTGTTCAGCGATCCGAGCTTCGACAGTCCCGATTATGCCGACGCCAAGTCGCGCTCGAAGAACCGCAAGGCGCTCAACGCGCTGATCGAAAGCCACACGGCGAAGAAGACGTCCGCGGAGTGGATCGCGATTTTCAACGAAGCGGGCGCGCCGGCAGGCGAGATCAACAACATCAAGCAGGTCTTCGATCTCGAGCAGGTCCGCCACCTCGGCCTCGCCCAGCCCATGGTGAGCCAGGAGCGTGGCGCGACCGAGGTCGTCGGACAGCCCATCCTGATGAGCCGCTCGAAGGCCTCCGTCCGTCGTCCGCCGCCGACGCTCGGCCAGCACACCGGCGAAATCCTCGCCGAGATCGGCTATGGCGCCGAGGATGTGAAGAAGCTCGCCAAAGACGGCGTGATCTGACAGGCGATCTGGCACCGGCAAACTCCAACGAGGACAAGAACATGAGCAATCCCGCCGAAGTCGAGGCACCAGTCGAAGAGAAAATGCTCGGCCTGAAGAATGGGTCGGTCGCCGAGATCGTGTTCAACAACCCGGCTCGCCACAACGCGGTCTCGCTGGACATGTGGGAACGCATGACGAAGCTGCTGGCGGACTTCGCTGCCGACCCCGACGTCCGCGCGCTCGTTGTCAGTGGCGCCGGCGGCAAGGCCTTCGTCTCGGGTGCCGACATCTCGAAGTTCGAGAAGCAGCGCTCGACTGCAGAAGGCGTCGCGCACTACAACACCATCAGCTCGAAGGCCTACGAGACGCTCTATAACTTCCCGAAGCCGACCATCGCCAAGATCCAGGGCTACTGCATCGGCGGCGGCATGAACGTCGCCGTCTGCTGCGACGTACGCATCGCCACGGACAGCTCCAAGTTCGGCATTCCGGCCGCCAAGCTAGGCCTCGGCTATGGCTACCCGGGCGTGCGCCGGCTCTCGGAGATCGTCGGGATCTCGAAGGCCATGGAGCTCTTCTATACCGCCCGCCAGTTCACGGCCGCAGAGGCCGAAGCCATGGGCTTTCTCAATCAGGTCGTGCCGGCCGACGGTCTCGATGCCGCAGTCGCCACCATGACCGGCCAGATTGCCGAGAATGCGCCGCTGACCATCGCGACCATCAAGGCCGTCGCCCGCGAGATCGGCCGTCCGGCTGCCGAGCGCGATCACGCCAAGCTCGACCGCATGGTCGCCGCGTGCTTCGCCTCGGAGGACTACATCGAGGGACGCCGGGCCTTCATGGAAAAGCGCAAACCACAATTCAAAGGGCGCTGAACCTCGCTCCCGAGGCGCCCCCTTCTTGAGTTCGCCACACTATTGTTCAACTACTGAATAACTGGGGTATTCCACCGTCAGACCAAGACCTTGAGCTTCCGGGACCGCGCGGGGAGATGCGTAATACCATTGCCATCATGAACACCAAGGGCGGGGTCGGAAAATCGACCATCGTCCTTGCAGTGGCCGAGACCCTCTCGGTCTACCATGGCAAGAATGTTCTGGTGATCGACTCGGACGCCCAGGCGAGCATCAGCACCATGCTGATGGCGACGGACAGTCTGCGGAAGCTCCAGAACGAAGGCCGCACGATCGTCGACTATCTCGTTGCCCAGGTGTTGAAGGGCACGCCGGCCGAGTGGACCGAGTTCGTCGTCGGCGGCGTCTCGGACATCGACGATGCGCGCTCGGTCTACCTCATGCCGAGCGACATGCAGCTCACGCTGCTCGAACGGGAGGTCTCCAAGGAGAGCCAGCACGCGCGCCTCCGCTCTGCCATTGGGGGCCTACTCAGCCGCGCGCGCATCGTTTTCGACGTGGTGCTCATCGATTGCCCGCCGGGCCTCTCCGTGCTGACGGAAAGCTGGCTCAGGGAGGCGGACTTTCACATCTCGCCGACGAAGCCGGATTATGTCTCCGTCTGCGGGCTCGATGTCTTCCGGCGCTTTCGCGACCTCAACCCGGAAATGGGCTTTGCCGAGAACCTCGGCGTCGTCGTGAACATGAAGGATCACGGTGCGCCGCTCGAGGAGGAGTATCACCGGTGGCTCGCCGCGGATCCGAAGAATCGCTGCTTCACGCACGCGCTGCCGCGCATCCACGCCATGCAGCAGGCGGGCCACTTCCAGCCGAGCGAGCGGTCCTATATCGCGAAATACCCGGGTGACGTTGGCGTCGCGGTGCGAGGGCTCACGGACGAGATTCTGACACGCGTCAGTGCGGGCGTGCAGTCGCCTCAGGCGCAGGCCGCGGGCGGGCGGAGCTGATCGGGATCAGTACGCCCGGGCGATGCAGAAGGCGACCGCCTCAGCAAGCGCCGAGCGCGGTGCGCTCTCCGGGAAGATCGCCAGTGCATCCGATGCAATGGCGCCGTAATGGCGGGCGCGTTCGAGCGTCGCTTCGATGGCCTTGTGGCGCCGCATGAGCCCGATCGCGTGCTCGAGATCGTCGTCATTGATCTCGCCGTTCGAGAGCGTACGCTGCCAGAAAGCCCGCTCCGTCTCGTTGCCACGCCGATAGCAAAGGATGACCGGCAGCGTGATCTTGCCCTCGCGGAAGTCGTCACCGACCGACTTGCCGAGGCGGGCGCTGTCGCCCGCATAGTCGAGCGCGTCGTCGACAAGCTGGAAGGCGACCCCGAGATTGCGGCCATAGGACCGGAGTGCCGACTGCTCGGCCACCGGACGGACGGCAATGGCGGGTCCGACCTCGGCCGCGGCCGCGAACAGTGCTGCCGTCTTGGCATTGATGATCGCGAGGTATTCGTCCTCGGTCGTGCCCATGTTCTTGGCGGCCGAAAGCTGCATGACCTCGCCCTCGGCGATGACCGCAGCGGCATTGGAAAGAATGCGCAGCGCCGGCAGCGAACCGACGTCCACCATCATTCGGAAAGCCTGCCCGAGCAGGAAATCGCCGACCAGCACACTCGCCTGATTGCCCCAGAGCCGCCGCGCCGAGGCCTTGCCGCGCCGCACGTCGCTCTCGTCGACGACGTCGTCATGAAGCAGCGTCGCCGTGTGCATGAACTCGACGGCCGCCGCCAGGCGGACATGCCCCTCGCCGGTGTAGCCGGTGAGCTTGGCCGCCGCGATGGTCAGCATGGGACGCAGCCGCTTGCCGCCCGAGTCGATCAGGTGGTGGGCGAGCGTCGGGATGAGCTCGATGTCGGACACGGCCTTGTCGAGGATGATGCGGTTGACCCCGGCCATCTCCGCGCTGACGAGATCCAGCAACGGCTGCAGGCTCGCCGCCGCGTCGCGCGCGCCGTCAATGGAGACCACAACGCCCAAAGTGCCGTTCCTTGTTCTGTTTCCGCCGCATCGTCGCTCATAGTCCGTTCATGGACCAGCCCGGTCAAGCGGCATTGTGCACTTGCATCCGCATACGCCCCATCACCCTCGCGCGCTTGACGGCCGCCAGCCGGGCGGGCACGAAGAAGGCAAATGCCCGCTCTCTCTCGGGGGATGGAAGAGATATGTCAAGATGATGAGGGGACGCGCCATGAACGATCGTTACCTGCGCACGGGGATCTTTCTCGCGCCGTTCCACGCCCTCGGCGAGAACCCGACGCTCGCCCTCGATCGCGACTTGGAACTGGTCGCTCACCTCGACCGCCTTAACTATCACGAGGCCTGGATCGGCGAGCACCATTCGGGCGGCTTCGAGATCATCGCCTGCCCGGAGATGTTTATCGCCGCCGCCGCGCGCGAGACGAAATACATCCGCCTCGGCACGGGCGTCGTGTCGCTCCCGTATCACCATCCCTTCACGCTCGCGAGCCGCATGATGCAGCTCGACCATATGACGCGGGGACGCGCCATGTTCGGGGTCGGCCCGGGCTCGCTCATCTACGATGCCGAGAAGATCGGCCTCAAGGCCGCCGACCAGCGCCGCCGCATGGATGAAGCGCTCGACTGCCTCGTGCCGCTCATGCGCGGCGAGATGGTCACGCGCAAGACCGACTGGTTCACGCTCCAGGAAGCAAAGCTTCAGCTCGCGCCGTATTCGCGCCTGCATATCGAGATGGCGGTCGCCTCCTCGCGCTCGCCGGTGGGAGCCGTCGCTTCCGGCAAGCACGGCATCGGCATGCTCTCGATCGGCGGCACGTCCGACGAGGCGCTGGCGGCACATGCCAAGAACTGGGCCATTCACGAGGATGCGGCGCGCGAGGCCGGCGTGACTGCCGACCGCTCGCGCTGGCGCATTGTCACGTTCGCGCACATCGCCGAGACGCGCGAGAAGGCGCGCGCCGACATGGCCTTCGGGCTCGCCGACTTCAACCGCTACTTCAATGAGGTCGCAACCTTCCCCGTCGTGCCGCCGGGCATCGAGGACCCGCTGAACTATCTTACCGAGAGCGGCCTCGCCTGCATCGGCACGCCCGACGATTGCATCCGCCACTTCGAGCGCCTGTGGAATGGCTCGAACGGCGGCTTCGGCGCCGTCCTCGTGCTCGCCCATAACTGGGCAGATTGGGAGGCGACGAAACGGAGCTACGAGCTGATGGCACGCTACGTGCACCCGCATTTCCAGCGCGGATCCAACAGCCTTCGCGAATGGAGCTATGCGGATGCCACTCAGAAACGCGCCGGCGCCGGCATGGAAAATCAGGCCGCCGTCCAGGCTGCCATCGACAGCTACAAGGCGCGCAAAGGTGGCTGACCATCCGCATCGATTGCTGCATCCGAGCCGGAAAGCGCCATGACAGCTGATGTCGAAACTGTTGTCGTCGGCGCGGGCGTCGTCGGCCTCGCCATCGCGCGGGCTCTGGCCATGAGCGGGCGCGAGGTCATGGTGCTCGAGCAGCACGACATCATCGGCTCGGAGACGAGCTCGCGCAACAGCGAGGTCATCCACGCCGGCATCTACTATCCGCCGGGCTCGCTGCGCGCGAAGCTGTGCGTCGCGGGCAAGGCGCAGCTCTATGAATTCTGTGCCGAGAACGGTGTCGCGCACCAGCGGATCACCAAACTGCTCGTAGCGACCAATGAGGCTCAGGTCCCGAAGCTCAAGGCCATCCAGGAAACCGCGATCCGCAACGGGGTGACGGACCTCCAGCCGCTCATGGGCAATGAGGCGCGCGCCATCGAGCCCGAGGTTTTCTGCGTCGCCGCGCTGCTTTCGCCCTCGACGGGCACTATCGATACACACGCATTCATGCTGGCGCTCGAGGGCCATGTTGAAACGCATGGCGGAAGCGTGGTGCTGAACACGCCCGTCGAGCGGGTCGGCCGCCGCGTCGACGGCCTCTTCGAGGTCGTCACATCTGGCGAAGCGCCGGTTACGATCACAGCGAAGGAGCTCATCCTCTCACCCGGCCTGCACGCCACGAAGCTCGCGCGCACGATGAGCTTTCCCTCGGGCTACGCGCCGCCGGAGACCTACTATGCCGTCGGGCAGTACTACGCCTACACGGGCCGCTCTCCCTTTGGCCGCCATATCTACCCCATGCCGGACGGCGCCTGGCTCGGGTTGCACGTGACGGTCGATCTCGGCGGGCGGTGCAAGTTCGGGCCTGACATCGAGTGGATTCCCGAGATCGACTACACGTTCAAACCCGAGAAGCTCGAGAAGTTCCTCGGCTTCATCCGCACGTACTATCCGGCCCTCGATCCCGACCGCCTGCACCCGGACTACACCGGCATCCGCCCCAAGCTCTATCGCGAGGGCGAGCCCGTGCCCGACTTCCTCTTCCACGGGCCGAAGCAGCACGGCGTCGAGGGTCTCGTCATGCTCTTCGGCATCGAAAGCCCGGGGCTGACCTCAGCTCTCGCCATCGGCGACCTCGTGACCGGCTTGCTGTAGTCCCTTGATCGACGGCCATGGGCGCGGGCATGATGGGCCTCGCGCCTTGCTGGCTGGCAGATCAATCGGGGATGGAAATGCAGCAGAACACCTTCAAACGGATCGGCCTTGCCGCGATTTTCCTGCTCGCCGGCGCCAACGCCGCCGCCGCGCATCATGCCATGGGCGGCGCGATGCCGACGACGTTCATGCAGGGCTTTCTCTCCGGCATCGGCCATCCGGTGATCGGCATCGATCATCTGGCTTTCATCATCGCCATCGGCATCGCGGCGGCCTTCGTAAGCGGCGGAACGGGTATCATTGCCGGCTTCATCGCCGCATCGTCGCTCGGCGTGCTCGCGCACGTGGTCGAGCTGAACGTACCGCTCGCCGAAACGCTCGTCGCAGCCAGCGTCATCGTTGCCGGCGCGGCATTGGCGATCGGCCTCACCTCCGCGCGCGGCGTCTGGCTGGCGATTGCCGTCATTGCCGGACTCTTCCACGGCTATGCTTTCGGCGAATCCGTGGTCGGGGCCGAGCGCACCGTGATCGGCGCTTATCTGATCGGCCTTGCGGTCATCCAGGCTGCGATCGCCGTTCTCGCGATGATCGTGTCGCGTCGGTTCCTGGTGGCGGCGGATAAGAGCTCCGTGGGCCTGCGGGCTGCCGGCGGCGCAGTCGCCGTGCTCGGCCTGTTCCTGCTCGTCGTAGGACTCGTGGAGGCGTAGTCATGGGCGCGCAAGCTGCCACCTTGGACGCCAGTGCGGAACGAGTCGCCACCTTGTTCGCACGCCTTCCGGAGCTGATCGACGCCAACAGCGATCTCGTGCGGCGCGGCCGCTTTCTGACGACAGACTTCGCCATCATCGTCGGCACGATACCGCTGCTCGTGAGGATCGAGGCAGGCCGCGTGACCTCCGTCGCGCGCGGGCCCTTCCTGCTTCGCCCCTGGACATTCTCCATCACGGCGGCGCCCGAGACTTGGCTTGCGTTGTTCAAGCGCGTCCCCGACCCCGGTACGCACGACCTCATGGCGCTCTCGAAAACCGGCCTCGCGCGTATCGAGGGCAACCTGCAGCCTTTCATGGCGAACCTGCAGGTCATCAAGGACATCGTCACCGCGCCCCGCGCGCTGATGTGAGGAGGCGCGACGATGAAAGCAACTTTCGAGCCGATCGTCGGCCGCTACGCGCATTTGACGCTCTCGGGCCGTCCGCACCGTCTCTATATCGAAGAAGCCGGCAGCGGCATCCCGCTCGTCTGCCTGCATACGGCCGGCGCCGATGGGCGGCAGTTCCGGCACCTTCTCAATGATCCCGCGATCACGCGCGACTACCGCGTCATCGTGTTCGACATGCCCTGGCACGGAAAATCACTGCCACCGGCGGGCTTCGAGACCGAAGAATATCAGCTTACGACGGCGGACTACACGCAGATGGTGCTCGACGTGTGCGATGCGCTGGAGCTCGAGAAGCCGGTCGTCATGGGCTGCTCAATTGGCGGGCGCCTCGTGCTCAATCTCGCGGCCGAGCACGCCGTGCGCTTCCGCGCGCTCATCGGCCTCGAGTCCGCCGCCTATCAGCAGCCCTGGTACGACACGGAATGGCTGAACCGGCCCGACGTGCACGGCGGCGAGGTCTGTGCGGCGCTCGTCTCCGGGATGATGGCGCCGCAGAGCCCCGCCGAGAGCCGTCACGAAACGCTCTGGATGTACAAGTGCGGCGGGCCTGGCATCTTCAAGGGCGACCTCTACTTCTATCGCGTCGACGGCGACCTGCGCGAGAAGATCGCCCGCATCGACACCAGCCGCTGCCCGCTCTACATGCTGACCGGCGAGTACGACTTTTCCTGCACGCCGGAGGATACGCGGCGCACGGCCACGCTCATCAAGGGTGCCGAGGTGACGATCATGAAGGAGCTCGGCCACTTTCCCATGAGCGAGAATCCGGCCCAGTTCCGCCGCTACATCCTGCCCGTGCTCGAGAAGATCAAGGCCGGGTCATAGGCTCTGTTTTCGGGAGGTCGCATGGCGCGCCGCATCGTCGATCTTTCCGTCGCGCTCGAAGCCGATATCGCCTCGGACCCTCCCGGCAACGAGCCGAAGATCACCTACATCGCGCACAAGGACGCGGCCGCGCTCTCGCGCATGCTGCCGCATTTTCCCGGACTGACGGCCGAAGAGCTGCCGGGCGGCGAAGCCTGGGCCGTCGAACAGCTCACGGTCTCGACGCACAACGGCACGCACCTCGACGCGCCCTACCATTTCCACTCGACCATGGACGGCGGAAAGCGCGCATGGACCATCGACGAGGTGCCGCTCGAGTGGTGCATGAGTCGCGGCGTGAAACTCGACTTCCGCCATCTGCCGGACGGCTATGTCGCGACGCCTGACGACGTCGAGGCCGAGCTCGAGCGCGTCGGCGTCACGCTTCAGCCTTTCGACATCGTGCTCGTGAATACCGCAGCGGGCGCGCGCTACGGCGAGGCCGACTACGTCGCGCGCGGTTGCGGCATGGGGCGCGCGGCGACGCTTTGGCTGACCGAACGCGGCGTGAAGATCACCGGCACCGATGCCTGGAGCTGGGACGCGCCTTTTGTTCACACCGCGAAAAAGTACGCCGCAACGCGCGATGCCTCGCTCATCTGGGAGGGCCATCGCGCCGGCATGACGCGCGCCTACTGCCATATCGAGAAACTCGCCAACCTCGAGCAGTTGCCGGCGACCGGCTACACGGTTTGCTGCTTCCCGTTCAAGATCAAACGCGCCTCCGCCGGCTTCACGCGCGTCGTCGCGATCTTCGAAGATTGAGCAGGTGCGCAATATCTGTGGCGCGCGGGCACCATGCGCGCCGAAACGCGCAACCGCCTGATTTTCTGACCTCTGGATTTTGAGCTGGCGCAAGGCCGCGCCGCAATCGCCACCCCAGAGTTGACTATACTGCACGTCGATTCGGGATCGGCACTTTCCGAATCGCATCCGGAATTCACTGGCAGGGAGCACTGAGTGACATGAACAGGATTACGGCGGCCATCGCGGCCGGCCTTCTCGGCGTCGGCATCGCGGCAGGCTTTGCAAGCGTCTCCACGACCACGGCTGAAGCCCAGGCCGCACGGTCGCTCATCGGCACGCTCACCTGCAGGGGCGGCCCGCATGTGGGCATGATCGTCGGCTCGCAGCAGACGCTGGATTGCTCATTTCAGCCCGAAGGTCGCAGCAGGCCCCGCGGTTATACCGCGACCATTACCAAGGTCGGCGTCGACATCGGCTTCAAGAACGACACGACGCTCGTCTGGCAGGTGATCGGCTCGACCGACGTGCGGCGCGGCCCGCTGCTGGTCGGCGACTACGGCGGCGTCTCGGCCGAAGCTTCAGTCGCGCTCGGCGTCGGCGCCAATGCACTCGTCGGCGGCAGTGACAAGTCGATCGTGCTTCAGCCCATCAGCGTGCAGGGCCAGACGGGCCTGAACGTGGCGCTCGCAGTCACGAGCATGACGATCCGCCGCTGAAGCGCGCGATCGGGAAAATAAAGACGGCCGGCACCTCAGTGCCGGCCGTTCTCTTTTGTTCCCGAGATCAGGTCGAGTAGTTCGTAAAGGCCGTTGTCGTCGCGCGCGCATTGCCGTCCGTCACGACGCACACCAGCGCGGGCTTGCCGGCCTTCACGGCCTCGTAGGCACGCTCGAGTGCCGGGCGGATATCGTCCGGCTTGTCGACCCACTCGCCATGTCCGCCAAACGCTTCGGCGAACTTGTCGAGGCGCGGGTATCCGAGATCGCGGCCGGGCTTCTCCTTGTTCGGATCACCCGTCCAGCCGCCGTTCTGGCTTATAATGGTGAGGATCGGCAGCTTGTGACGAACTGCCGTGTCGAACTCCATGGCATTCATGCCGAACGAGCCATCGCCGTGCAGCACGATCACCTGCTTGTCGGGACATGCGACCTTGGCACCGATGCCGAATGGCATGCCGACGCCCATGGTGCCGAACGCGCCAGAGTTGACACGATGGCGCGCCGTATATTGCGGAATCGCCTGCCGGCCGTAGTTCAGGATCTCCTGTCCGTCGACGCAGAGCACGCAGTCGCGGTCCATGAAGTCGCGCACTTCCTTGCAGAGTCGCAGCGGATGGATCGGCGTCGCCGGATTTGAGAGCGTCTGCTCGGCCTCTGCGGTCTTCTGGACGTTGCGGGCGCGCAGCCGCTCGCGCCAAGTCTCGTAGGCCGCGGGTGTGATCTTGCCTGCAACTGCTGCTGTAAGCTGCTGGAAAGCGGCCCTTGCGTCAGCGATCACGCCGACCGCCAGATTGCGCGGCGAGGATGCGATCTCGATCGGATCGATGTCGACGCGCACGATCTTCGCGTTCGCATTCCAGCGCGGCGGCGCGGCGTGGCCGATGATGTAGTTCATGCGCGTGCCGACGACGAGGATGAGGTCGGCATCGCGGAAGGCAGCGGCACGCGAAGTCAGATAGCAGTACTTGTGATCCTCGGGGATCACGCCGCGGCCCTGCGGCGTCGTGTAGAAGGGCACGCCGGCCGCCTCGACGAACGCCAGCATCTCGCGCTCAGCCTCGGACCACTGCACGCCCGAGCCTGTGATGAGCACGGGCTGCTTCGCCTTGGAGAGCAGCTCGACAATCGCCGATAGATCGTTGGCGCCGACAGCGGGGCGCGGGCGCTTCGCGTGATCGTACGGATCGGGATACTCGATCTTGGACTCGTCCACCTCGGCATAGAGGATGTCGCCCGGACAATCGAGATAGACAGGGCCGGGCTTGCCACTCATGGCGTGCTTGACGGCGAGATTGATAAGCTCGGGAATACGCTTCGTGTGATGGATGCGATCCGACCACTTGGTGCAGGGTTTGAACATCGAAAGCTGGTCGATGTCCTGGAAGGCGCCGTGATGCCACGTCACGACGGGCGCCGCGCCGCCAAGTGCGATGACCGGCGTGCAGTCCGCCCACGCGTGCGCGATGCCCGTGACGAGGTTGGTCACGGCCGGGCCTGAAGCAGCCATGCAGAAGGCCGGCTTGTTCAGCAGGCGCGCATAGGCGAAGCCGGCCATGGCCGCAGCCTGCTCGTGGCGCACGTCCACGCCACGCAAGCCGAGTTTCATCGCCGCCTTCTCGACGGCCATCATGGGCGCACCCATGATGTAGAAGAAATCGCTCACGCCTTCATTCTTCATTGCCTTGGCAATGATGTCGGAGCCAATCGCCATCGGGTGTTTCCTCTCTGGTGTGTTCAGTTTCTGCGGGCAGGCGCAGAGCGCGCTAAATCACCTGCTCCTTCTTGAGGGCATCGAGATCGCCCTTCGACAGGCCGAGCCACTCGCCGTACACGTCGGCGTTGTCGGCGCCGAGGATTGGCGAGGCTTTCACTGCCACGTAGCTGTCCGAGAGCTTCACCGGCCAGCCCGGAATGACGACCTTGCCGCGCGCCGGGTGATCCACCTCGACGAAGATCTCGCGCTCGCGCATGCTGGGTTCGTTCATGAGCTCGTCGGTATCGAGCACGGCACCGCACGGCACGCCCTGCTCGCCGAGGATCTGCATGGCCTCGTGCTTGGTGTAGTCCTTCGTCCAGGCCTGGATGTAGCCGTTGATCTCGTCGACGATCTTGACGCGGAGCTGCGGCGTCGCAAAGCGCGGATCGCTCTTCAGGTCTTCGCGGCCGATCACCTTCAGCAGCCGCTCCCACTGAATGTTGTTGGCGCGGCTCGTGTAGATGTAGACGTAGTCATTGGGTCCGCCCGGCTTGCACTTGAACACGTCTGAAGGCGCGTTCGTACCGAGCACGACTTGATTGCCCATGCGCGGACAGGGCTTCTTGTGGAGGAGCTGCGAGGCGTAGGCGATGCGGCAGTAGTTGACCATCGCATCCTGCATCGCGACTTCAACCTTCTGGCCGCGGCCGCTGACGGTCCGCTGATAGAGCGCCGCCAGCACACCGATGCACGCGTGCAGGCCTGTGCCCGTATCACCGAGCGTGACGCCGGGCTTGATCGGCTTGCCGTCCGACTCGCCCGTGATGCTCATCACACCACCCGCCGCCTGCGCGATCATGTCGAAGGCGAGATGCTTCTCGTAGGGGCTGCCTTTGCCGAAGCCCTTGACGGTCGCGTAGATGATGCGCGAATTGATGCGCGACACTTCCTCGTAGGAAAAGCCCAGCTTCTCGATGACGCCGGGCGCGAAGTTCTCGGCGAAGATGTCCGCCTTCGCGATCAGTTTGCGCAGCATGTCCTTGCCGCGCTCGTCCTTGAGATTGAGCGTCACCGAGCGCTTGTTGGCATTGAGCAGCATGAAATAGTAGCTGTCGACGCCCTTGATGTCGGTCGAGGCGCCACGCCCCTGCTCGCCGCCGTTCGGGTTCTCGATCTTGATGACGTCGGCGCCGAGCCAGGCGAGCGTCTCAGTGATCGATGTGCCGGCCTCGAACTGTGTGAGATCAACGACCTTGACGCCTGCGAGCGCAGTGCGCCCGGCTTCTTCCCTGCCTGGGGACGACATGGCTCCTCCCGGAAGCTCGTTGTTTTGGCCATCCGGGAGTTTGCTTCGTGCGCAGATCGTGCGCAAGACCGCACCGCCCCCTGCATGACAGGTAGTTGAGGGCGCGGCGACGCGTGCGGGCTTCTCAGGCGCGCTTTTGCGGTCCCCAGTCTACGACCCACAAGGAGAAGGCGGTCGCAGCGCCGTAGACGGCCATGGCTACCCCGACGAGTGCAAACATCTGCCACGCCGCCGCATTCGTGCTGACGAGCCAGAGGCCGCCGATCAGCACGACGAGAAGCCGTACCGTTCCTGCCAGCACAGGCCCGAGAATTTTGCCGGAACCCTGTGAGGCAAAATAAAGGCTGAGGCCCAGGCCGAACAAACCGTAGAAAGGGCCTGCCCAGCGGAGGTACGCGCTCGCAGATGCGAGAATGGCCGGATCGCTTGTAAAGAGCCCGGCCCAGAGCAGGGGCTGTAGCGCGACGAGGATGCCGATGACCGTGAGGCCAGCGGTCGCGACCGTGCCCGCGGTCCACGCGACGCGACGCGCGCGGACAACATCGCCGGCACCGACAGCCATACCGACCATCGGGACGCTTGCGACGCCGATCGCGAACGTAATCGGAATGAGCAGGAACTCGAGACGCGCGCCAATGCCGTAGCCGGCGAGTGCCTCGGTGCCGAGCGCCGAGACGAGGCGTGTCACGATCAGGATCGACAGGATGGTCTGTAGCGGCGAGATGCACGCAATCGCACCGACCTTGAGAATGTCGCGCAGGATGTCCCACGACACGGAGATCGTCGAGAGCTTCAGCGTGACGCGCGCGCGGCCGGAAGCCAGATGCCAATAGAGATAGAAAGCACCGGCCGAGAACGCGATCACCTGACCGAGTGCAACACCGGCCATGCCGAGGCGCGGCGCCGGTCCGAGACCGAGCCCCAGCATGCCGCCGAGCACGATCTGAGCGGCAGCCACCAGAAGCAGCACGACGGACGGCACGACCATGTTTCCCGTGCCGCGCAGAATGGACGCGAAGGTGTTCGCGAGCCAGATCGACGGCGCACCGAAGAACACCACATTCGAGTAGGCGAGCGCCTCCGCGAGCACGCCGTCACGGCCGCCGAGCAGTGCATAAATGGCAGGCCCGAGAAGCTGGAAGAGCGCGAAGAAGAAAAGTCCCGCCGTCGCGCCGATCAGAAAGGCGTGCTGTGCCAGTGCGGCGGCTCGATCCGTGTTGCCGGCGCCGAGCGCGCGGCTGATCGCGGAAGAGATGCCGCCGCCCATGGCGCCCGACGACATGGTCTGCTGCAGCATGACCATGGGAAAGACGAGCGCGAGCCCGGCGAGCGGATGCGTGCCGAGCAGACCGACATAGGCCGTCTCGGCAATGGCGACGAGGGATGTCGCCACCATCGCGATGCTCGTCGGCAGGGCGAGACGCATGAGCGTCGGCAGGATCGCGCCGGCAAGCAGGGGGTGTGGCGCTGCACCGCCGGCCGGCGGTGGCGCGATCGTCGTCGTGGTCATGTCAGCTCTCTCAGGCCTTGCTTGGGGCGCTCGCAGCGGCGATGCGCGGGACTGGACGCTCGGCAATGGGCCAATGCAGCAGTGCCGAGATCACGCCGAGCGCGACCGAGATCCACCACATGGCGTCATAGGATTTGGTCAGGTCGAACAGGCGCCCGGCGAGCCAGACGCCCAGGAACGAACCGACCTGATGCGAGAGGAAGACGAAGCCGAACAGCATCGACATCCACTGCGTGCCGAAGAAGGTTGCGACGAGCCCGCTCGTCGGCGGGATGGTCGAGAGCCAGAAGATGCCGAGCAGACCGCAGAGCATGATGACTGTCACCGGCGTCAGCGGCAGGAAGAGGAAGCCGAGGAAGATCACCGCCCGGGCGAGGTAGATGAGGCTCAGCAGGCGACGCTTCTCGATGTAGCGACCCGACTGCCCGGCGAGATACGTGCCGATGATGTTGGCGATGCCGACAACGGAGAGTGCGAACGGGCCGACCCACGACGGCAAACCCTGGTCGACGGCGAAGGCCGGCAGATGCACGACGATGAAGGCGACGTGGAAGCCGCAGACGAAGAAGCCTGCCGTCAGCAGCCAGTAGCTCGGATGCCGGAAGGCCTCGGCCAGAGCTTCGCCGACCTTCTGGTCGCGTACCGGTCCATCGACGCGCTGCGGTTTGCCGCCGATCGGCCACGCGAGCGGAATGAGCAATGCGGTCATGGCCATGAGCCAGAGCAGGCTCTGCTGCCATCCGGTGAACTCGATCAGAAAATGCATGATCGGCAGCGCGACGAAACTGCCGATACCGGCTGCCATACCTATCGAGGCGATCGCGGAGAGGCGCTTTTCGGGTGGGGCAAGGCGGCCGATGGTGCCGACGAGCGACGTGACACCGGTACCGCTAACGCCGATGCCCATGAGAATGCCTGCAATCAGCAGATCGGTCGGAAAACTCGCGGCATACATGAAGTAGAGGCCCGCGATGGTGGCCAACACACACGCGACGACCACGCGGCCGGCACCGAACATGTCAATCAGCGCGCCGGAAAACGGCGCGCCGACGCCCATGAGCAGTTGGGTGAAGGCGATAGAGAGCGCAAAAGCCTCGCGCCCGATATTGAGCGCCGACGTGACAGGCTGAAGATAGAGCCCCATGGACTGCGAGCGTCCCATGGAGACGCCAACGATCGTGCCGACGATCAGGATGAGCAGCCAGAGCGGCATAGTCGGCTGGGTAGAGGTAGAGCGCATGTGCTGACCTCGTGCAAAGGAGAATGGCGGCAATCTGCGTAAGCGCGGATCAGTTCGCAGAAATGGGCATGATGAGGCACGTCGTCGTGCCGTGAGCGTAGAGCTTACCCTCGACATCGACGAGGCGAGCTTCGGCGGTCGCAATGCGCGCGCCGGAATGGATCACCTTCGCCTCGCAGCGCAGCTTACCGGTGCTCTGGTGAACAGCGCGCACGAAACTCACGGCGAGATCGACCGTGGTGAAGCCATGTCCCGCCTTGAGTGTCGCGTGCACGGCGCAACCGAGAGCCGAATCCAGAAGCGTCGACATCCAGCCGCCGTGCACCGTCCCGAGCGGATTGCGGAAACGGTCCGAGGGCAGGCCCTCGAACACGGCGCGGCCGGGCGCGGCTTCGACGAGTATGAAATCAAGCGTCTCGCAGATCGGTGGCGCCGGATATTTCCCGCTCATCATCGCCTGCAGGAACTCGATGCCGGACATCGACGTCGCGGTCTTGAAATCGGTGACGCCAAACGCCACCGGCCGGCCGGCGAGCTTTTCGACTGTGGTGTTCATGCTCATGATCGTCGTTCCGTTTGCTGCATATGCAGATACAGGATCGCGCTTGGAATTTATTCGGCAATGCGCTCCAGGAAGTGGTCGAGGGCATCGTGAAGCGTGGCGGTCTCGTCGTCGCCAACGAGCTTTCGGATATGGCTCTGCGCCTCGCGCCATGCCGGACGCGCGGCATCAAACGCCTGCCTCCCCGTGTCTGAAAGGCTAACCCACCGCACGCGCCTGTCGCGCCGATCCGGCTCGATGACAACAAGCCCCTGGCGGTGAAGCGGCTGCAAGTTGCGCGTCAGCGTCGTCGGATCCATGCAGAGCTGTTCCGCGAGCGGCCCGATCGCGACCCGATCCGCGGAAACGAGACTGGCGAGCACGCCGAACTGGGTGATCGTCAGGCCGGTCGCCTCGAGATGGTGGTCGTAGATCTGCGAGACGCGCCGCGCCGCTTTTCTGAGGCGCATTGCCGTACACCCTCGAGCGCGTCGCGGCTGCGTTGCTGCCTTCTGCTCCATGGCCGCCATATATCTGCATATGCAGGCATTGGCAAGTCCCTGCCGCGAACATCATCTGTTGAAATCGGGCATCATCAGCG
>DATMRT010000128.1:0-7639 GCA_035565975.1 Hyphomicrobiaceae bacterium | reverse complement strand
AGCGACGAGGCGGCGCCCAGCCCGCCGCGCCGACGTCAGCCGCTCGGCGGTGGCCGGTGTGATCTCGCCCCACTCGGTGTGCATGTGATGATCTTCCGTGCGCTCGGTCTTCACCGGCAGGAATGTGCCGGCGCCGACGTGGAGCGTCAGAAGCTCGCTCGCCATCCCGCGCGCCTTCAGGCGCTCCACGAGTGCGGGCGTAAAGTGAAGCGCCGCCGTCGGCGCAGCCACCGCGCCTTCGCGCCTGGCGAACATGGTCTGGTAGCTTTCGCGGTCCTCAGGACCAGCCGGCCGCCGCGAGGCGATATACGGCGGCAAGGGCATCCGCCCCAGCGCGTCGATGGCCTCGTCGAGAAAGGCGCTGTGGAACGAGAAGGCGAGCTCGACCTCGCCATTGTCATGTTTGGCCGCGACCGTCGCATCGAGCGTGCCGAGGAGGCAGACGCGGCCGTCCGTCTCAGCGCCGAAGCGGATCAGGTCGCCCACATTGAGTCGCCGCGCCGGCTGCGCAAAGGCGCGCCAGCGGCTCTCGTCGACGCGCTTCGTCAGATTGAACGACACTGGCGTCTGATGCGGTCCGCGCACGCGCACGCCTTCGAGCGCCGCCGGGACCACCCGCGTATCATTGAAGACGAGGACATCGTCATGCCGCAGGAGTTCCGTAAGATCGCCGACCACGCGATCCTCGAGCGGCGGCTCCTCGCCCGGCCTCACGACCAGCAGACGTGCGGCATCGCGCGGCACGGCCGGATGAAGGGCAATGCGATCCTCGGGCAGGTCGAAATCGAAGTCGGCCGTACGCATGGGCTTCCTATGGGACCCGGCCGGCGGCGCATCGCCCGCCACCTGTCCGCTCTGTACATCGTTCTGCCCCATGGGTACTAGATTTCTCAGGCATACGAGAGCTGCGCCTGCCGGCCCGGCCGCCCTGAAGGAGGACTGCCCATGAAATCGACCGTCAATGGCATCGCCATCAACTACGAACTCTCCGGCGCCGCTGACGGACCTGCCGTCGTCCTCCACCATCCACTGGCAACCAATCTCTCCTGCTGGGATGAGCTGACCGCAGCCCTCGAAGAGAAATACCGCGTACTCCGTCTCGATGCGCGCGGCCATGGCAACAGCGACGCACCCGCCGGTGCTTATGCCTTCGAGACCCTCGCCAAGGACGTCGTCGATCTGATGACGGCATGCGGCATGGAGAAAGCGAGCTTCCTCGGCCTCTCCATGGGCGGCATGGTCGGCCAATACCTCGGCCTTCTCCATCCCGAGCGATTCAACTGCCTCCTCCTGGTCTCGACATCGAGCCGCATTCCCGATGAGGCGCAGCCCGTCTGGGACCAGCGCATTGCGGCCGCCAAGAAGGACGGCATGGCCTCACAGGTCGACGGCGCCATGCAGCGGTGGGTCTCGCCGCGCGCGCTTCAGGAGAATGCCGCCCTCGTCGAGCGCCTGCGCAAGATGATCCTCGCCACGCCGGTCGACGGCTATCTCGGCTGGTGCGAGGCCATTCGCGGGCTCAACGTCACGAGCCGTCTTGGCGCTATCAAACTGCCGACGCGCGTCATCGTCGGCGAGCTCGATCCGGCAACGCCGGTCGCCGCCTCGCAAGCCATTCACGAAGCCATCCCGGGCTCCGATCTCGTCATCGTGCCCGGCGTGTCGCACATGCTGCACAATGAGGAGCCGGAGCTGTTCCACTCCCATGTATTGCCGTTCCTGGATACTCACGCGGGAAAATAGCCGCGGGATATTTTTGAGTATTGGATTTTGTGTTCTGGCGATCCTTCTTGGCGCGCCCGCCGTTTCCGCACGTGCAGATGAAGCGCTCGCCGCGCGAGCGCGCGACGTGCTCGCGGCACATTGCGCACCCTGCCGCGAGGTCGGCGAAAGCGGCGCGGTCTTCGATCTCGCCGCGATCGCGCGCGACCCGACGCTCGTCCGCCCCGGCAATCCCGACGGTTCACCGGCCTACACGACGCTGCTGCGCCAGTTCGGCAGCGGCCCGAGCGCGGACGATCTCGGCACTTTGCGCGCCTGGATCGAAAGCCTGCCGAGCGAAGCCGCGGCGTGTCCATCCGCGACTTTCATCCCGCGCGAGCGTATCGATGCCGAGCTTGCGCGCGTCGCAATGACGCTGAAGAAGCCGGTGTCGGCGTTCCGCATCCTGAGCCTTGCCCATCTGGATCTCGGCTGTGCATCCCCGACGCTCCTCGCCGAATGGGCGCAAATGCTCGAGCTGGTTCTCGGAGCGGTCGCTGGCATCGACCATCCCGTGCGGACCTATCCGCTCGATGATGAAGGCCGCAACCTCGCCTTCGACATTCAGGATCTTGGCTGGGATGCCTTCCGCTGGCGCACCATCCTCGGCGTAAAAACGCAGATCCGGCGCATTCCAGGACCTCTCATCGTGCGGGCGGACCAGCTCGTTGCGCAGGTTCTGCGCGGCGAGTTCGGGACGGCACGGGCCGGCCCCAATGGGCCGGTGCCGGCACATCTCGCCGACAGTCCGGTCATGCGGGAGAACGACCGCGAGATCGCTGAAGCCATTCTTGCTCCCGTAACCCCGCCGGAAAAGCTCGCGCGCAATGTCGAGCTGATGCTGCAGCTCACGCGCCATCATCTGGCGCCGCTCAATCTACTGAAGGTAGCGGCAGAAATCGGCACGAAGCCTGAAGCGCTCGCCGCCGCGCTGGAACCCGCGGCGAGCGGCGAGCGCCACCTGTTGCGACGCCTGCTCTACGGCACGGTTCTGCGCAATGATCTCGAGGATGCCTGGCCGCTGATCGCGCGACTTGCCAAAGTCACGCCGCCGGAGCGGGCCGTGCCGCTCGTTCCGCTTGAGGCGCCGCGCCCCCCGATCACGCCCGCGACGCCCATCGATCTCACATTGTATCCGGACCTGCCGCGCTACAGCCCCGGCGATGTCATCGAGATCACGGTCCGCTCGAACGTCGACTGCAACCTGACCGTCATCAACATCGATACCGGCGGTTTCGGCACGGTCATCTTTCCCAATGACTTCGTGACCAACAATCGCATCGCCGCCCACCTGAGTGTGACGATCCCAGCACAGGGCGCGCGTTATCGTCTCCGTCTCAAGGAGAAGGGCCGCGAGCGCATCGTCGCTCTTTGCACGCGTGTGGAAGGCCTCGTCGACGGCATTCGCCACGACTTCGAACGCCAACGCTTCCAGGAGCTCGGCCCTTACGCGGCATTTCTGGATGCAGCTCTGCGCCGCCCTCCGCCTGCTCCCGAGGGCGAGCGCAAAGAAGGGGCGCCACCGCCCAGCCCGACCTACGTGCCGCAGAGCCAGATCTGGCGGACCGGCATCCTCATCGAGGTGCAGTAATCAGGCCCTGACCACAAAACTCTCGATCACGCGCTTGCGATCGCCGCTGTCGAAGTCGATGGTGAGCTTGTTGCCATCGACCATCGTCACCGTGCCGAGCCCGAACTTCTGGTGATGCACGCGATCGCCCTCGGCGAATGCCGAGACATGATCCGAGGATGCGACCAGCGTGCCCTCGATCGTCTGTGGCGGCGGCCGCGCAGGACGCGCCGATTTCCATTGCTCCTGCGCGCGCTGCCAGCCCGGCGTCGTGTAGCTCGTCGCGAACGGCGAAGTCGCATCGTCGAAGCCGCTCTTGCCATAAGGATTGGCGCGACCGTAGCGCGGCTCGCCGCCCATGCTGGCATAGACGCCGCCGAAGGGACTGCGCGATTCGAGCACGTCGAGGTGCGCCTCGGGAAGCTCATCGACGAACCGTGACGGGCTCGCTGATTGATAGAGTCCACGATTGCGCCGGTTCTGCGCGAAACTCACCTGCACGTGCCGCTTGCCGCGCGTGATCCCGACATAGGCGAGACGGCGCTCCTCTTCGAGACCGGCCAGCCCGCTCTCGTCGAGCGAGCGCTGATGCGGGAACAGGCCTTCCTCCCAGCCCGGCAGGAAAACCGTCTCGAATTCGAGACCCTTGGCGGCATGCAGCGTCATGAGCGAGACGCGATCGCCGTCATCGCCCTGCTCGGCGTCCATGACCAGCGCCACGTGCTCGAGGAAGCCGCCGAGCGTCTCGAACTGATGCATGAAGCGGATCAATTCTTTCAGGTTCTCGAGCCGTGACTGCGCCTGCGGGCTCTTGTCCGCCTGCCACATGGCCGTATAGCCGCTCTCATCGAGGATCAGCTCGGCAAGCTCGGTGTGCTTCACGCCCTCGGACTGCCCGCGCCAGCGCAGGAAGGCCGCGACCACATCGCCGAGCGCACGCCGTGCCTTCGGCTTCAGCTCGTCGCTTTCGGCGAGCTGGCGCGCCGCCTCGAACATGGGCACACCACTCGCCCGCGCGAGGTCATGGATCTGCTTGATCGTCGCATCGCCGAGCCCGCGCTTCGGGACGTTGACGATCCGCTCGAACTTGAGGTCGTTCGAGGGATTGTGCGTCACTTCGAGATAAGCGATGGCGTCCTTGATTTCCTGGCGCTCATAGAAGCGCGGACCGCCGATCACGCGGTAGGGCAGGCCGAGCGTGATGAAGCGGTCTTCGAACACGCGCATCTGGAAGGAGGCGCGCACAAGGATCGCGATCTCATTGAGCCTGTGCCCGCGCTTCGCGAGGGCTTCGATCTCCTCTCCGATCGCGCGCGCCTCCTCCTCGTCGTCCCACACGCCGAGGATGGAAACCTTCCTGCCGAGCTCGTCGTCCGTGAAGAGCGTCTTGCCAAGGCGGCCGGTGTTGTGCGCGATGAGCCCGGCAGCGGTCGCGAGGATATGGCCCGTCGAACGATAGTTGCGCTCGAGGCGGATCACGACCGCACCGGGGAAGTCCTTCTCGAAGCGCAGGATGTTGTCGACCTCGGCACCGCGCCAGCCGTAGATGGATTGGTCGTCATCACCGACGCAGCAGAGGTTCGGCTGACCGCCCGGCGCCTGCGCGATGAGCCGCAGCCACTGATACTGGACGACGTTGGTGTCCTGATACTCGTCGACGAGGATGTAGCGAAAGCGGCGCTGATAGTCCGCGAGCACGTCCGGATGCTCGCGGAAGAGCCTCAACGACTCGAGCAGCAGATCGCCGAAGTCGACGGCGTTGAGCTCCTTCAGGCGCTGCTGATAGGCCGCGTAGAGCTTCGCTCCGATGCCGGCGAACACCTGCGCATCGCCGGTGCTCACCTTGTCCGGCGTCAGGCCCTTGTTCTTCCAGTTGTCGATCATCGCCGCGAGCTGGCGCGCCGGCCAGCGGTCCTTGTCGAGGCCCGCGGCCTCGATGACCTGCTTGATCAGCCGAAGCTGATCGTCCACGTCGAGGATGGTGAAACCGTCCTTGAGGCCGACCAGCTCGGCATGACGGCGGAGGATCTTCACACCGATCGCATGGAACGTACCGAGCCACGGCATCCCCTCGACCGCACCTCCGATGAGGGCGCCGATACGCTCCTTCATCTCGCGTGCGGCCTTGTTCGTGAAGGTCACCGCGAGCACCTGTGAGGGAAATGCCCGTCGGCTCGCGAGGATGTGGGCAATGCGGGTGGTCAACACACGCGTTTTGCCGACGCCCGCCCCGGCGAGCACCAGCACCGGCCCTTCGGTCGCCTCGACGGCCCGACGCTGCTCGGGATTGAGGCCTTCGAGATAAGGGGCGGGCGCCTGGGCGATGGCGCGCTCCGATATCGAGGGCCGCGCTGTCTGCTTTGCAAAGACCTGCGCACCCCCGGGAGCCTCCGGGAGGTCGAACGGCGGCTCGTCGGCATCCTCGGCCGGCGGCCCACTCAATTTCACCTGATTCGCTGACATGACAGCGCCTTATAGCACGGTATCGAAGGCGACAATTCGGCGTTTGTTCTCCTTATCTGGGGACCCGCCGGAGCACGACAAGGCCGCTTCCTTTGCCGGACGGCCCGGCGTACTGTTCCCGCCGAGTAAGCAATTTCTCTGGGGAGGAAATGCCGTGCAACTTCAAATGAAAGGGCGCAATGCGCTCGTCACCGGCGCCAGCAAGGGCATCGGGCTCGCCATCTGCAGGGCATTCCTCGGAGCGGGGGCGAACGTGGCCGTCGTCGCGCGGAACCAGGTGGGCCTCGAGGCTGCACAAAAGGAGCTGGCCAAGGCCGGCAGCGGCAAGATCGTCACGATAGCCGCCGACGTCAGCAAGGCGGAGGACTGCGCGCGTGCCTTCGCGGCAGCCGAGAAGGCCCTCGGCCCCCTCGACGTGCTGGTCAACAATGCCGGCACCTCTAAGACGGGCCAGTTCGAGACGATCACCGACGAGGTCTGGCAGGCCGATCTCGACCTCAAGCTTTTCGCCGCGATCCGCCTCTGCCGCCTCGCCTTTCCCGGCATGAAGCAGCGCGGATACGGCCGCGTCATCAACGTCCTCAATACGAGCGCCAAAGCGCCCGCCGGTGGCCGTGCGCCGACTGCTGTTTCCCGCGCCGCGGGCATGGCACTGACCAAGGTGCTCGCCGGCGAGGGCGCTCCTCACAATGTTCTCGTCAATGCCGTCCTCGTCGGTCGTATCGAAAGCGACCAGTGGGTGCAGCGGCACGCCGTGGAGAACAAGGGCCGGAGCCTCGCGGCCTTCTACGAGGAGATGGGCAAGGACATTCCACTCGGCCGCGTCGGCACTGCCGAGGAATTCGCCAACATGGTGCTGTTCCTCGCCTCCGACGCCGGTTCGTACATCACCGGTACAGCCATCAACATCGACGGCGGCGCCTGTCCGGTCGTTTGAAGCCATCAGCGGCCAGGAACCATCTGCCGGAGCTCTTGTAATGCGTATCGATGTTCGGTGGCTGGCGCTGACGGCGGCTGTCGCCGTCATGTCTCCTTCACCGCTTGCTGCAGCCGAAATCGCAGGCACGTCCACAATTTCGGCCGTGACGGTCTTCTCGCGCGGCGCCGAGGTGACGCGCACAGCACAGCTCAAGGTCGGGCCAGGCGAGCACGTCATCATCTTCAAGGACCTGCCAGCGCAGGCCATCGACGGCTCGATCCGGATCGAAGGGCGCAGCACCGGCCGGCTCGACATCGGCTCCGTCGACACGCGCCGCGTCGAGATTCCCCGCCTCGATCCCGCCGTCAGCCAGAGCGAGCGGCGCAAGCTCGAGGAGGCCATCGAGAAGCTCGAAGACGAGCGCTCGGTTGTCGCGGCGGAAGTCGAAGCGGCGGAGGCACAGAAGCGGTTCGTCGAAGGGCTGGTGACGCTGCCGACGCGGCCCGCCGCCAAACCGGCGGAAAGCGCGGAAAAAGGCGAGGCCTGGGGCGACATCTTCCTCCTGATCGGCAGCCGCCTCGCCGAGGCGGAAAAGGCGCGCCTTGCCGCAGGCCATAAAGTGCGCGAGCTGGACCGGCGCATCACCGATCTCGAGAGGGCTCTCTCGGATCTGGCGCCGATCGAGGATGCGCGCACGGAAGTCCGCGTCAACGTCACGGCGGCGGCGGCGCTCGAGGCGAACCTCCTGCTGCGCTATCAGGTGCCCTCCGCCTCCTGGCAGTCCCTCTATGACGCGCGGCTGATGACCGGTGCGCGCAACGTGGCGCCCAGTCTCGTGCTCATCCGACGCGCCGCCGTGCAGCAGCGCACGGGCGAGGACTGGCGCGACGCCGCGCTTACGCTCTCGACGGCGCGGCCTGCGAGCG
>DATMRT010000127.1:0-15022 GCA_035565975.1 Hyphomicrobiaceae bacterium | reverse complement strand
CAGCAGCAGAAGCCCGGACAGACCCTGCACGCCCGGCATGGCGAGATCGAGGAGCACGAGGTCCGTGTCGGCGCGCTCCGCGATGAGCGCTTCGAGATCGGCAAGGGAGGCCGCCTGATCGAAGCGCGCATCATGAATAGCCGAGTGCAGCGCCTGTGTGAGGGCGCCACGAAACAACGGATGATCGTCCACCACGATAATGCGGTTTGTCACCGGTTCAGCCTCTGGTGTCCCGCTTCCGAAGTTCGCTTGACCTCGATGCTAGTGTCCCGAGCGAACGTCGGAATCAAAAGAGACACCAGAATCCGAGACTTGATAGTGTGATGATCGAGAAATTCGCTCGATGTCTTCCCCCGGGATTTGACGAATTTCTCGATCATCACACTAACGAGGTTGCGCGCATTGAGCCCGGCTGCGTCGGCGCTGCTCGGTTTGCGGCATCTTCAACAGGAGCAGGGTGAAGAACTAGCGCGTTTCCGCGGTCTTGGCTAACATTTGCCGCGACGAGCGGGGCGGGCACCGGGAAGCGGGCGGGCGCGCGGCCTGTGCAACCCGTCGTGCCGCACGCCGACCACAATGAGGGCACATCTCTCGCCACAGGACGCTGGCGTCGCCGGTGCGTACGGGGTCAAAGCAAATCTGAGGAGAGTGGCGCATGATCGAGCGCAAGGAGCGCCGGCCATACTGGCGGCACACGAAATGGCAGATGATGGCGAGTCTGCTGCCCTTTCTCCTCGTGGTGCTCGTCCTTCCCTTTTATGCTGATCAGCTCAATGGCAGTCGGGTGATCGGCTTTCCCTGGGGCTACTTCCTTCTCGCCCATGGCGTCGGCGTTCTCGCCCTGATCACGGTCGCCTCCTTTGCAAACCGCCAGGACGTCATCGACCGCTGGCATGGCGCGCACGAGGACGACTGAGGTTCCGGCAATCCCTGCCGAACCGTAAGAAGAGATCTGACGGGGCAGCGGCCCCTTCCGAAGACCCGATCCGGATCGCCGATGTCCCTGACGCCCAGCCGCCACCTCGTCAATCCCCTGCTCGGTGTCTACTTCGGCATATTCGCGAGCCTGCTCGTTGGCATCGTGCTGATGGCCCTCATGCTCGAGCAGCTCGGCCTCGAGGACCAGATGCTGCGCGCGCTCATCGCGGGTGGGCTTGCGCTTCTCGTCGCGGGCCTCGCGATCGCAACCCGCACGAATGCCATCTCCGAGCTGCTCTTTGCCGGCCGGCGCGTACCCGCGGTGTTCACGGGCCTCACGCTTTCCGTGACGCTCCTTGGCGGCACGACGCTCGCGGCCTTGCCGGGGCTCTTCTATCTGATCGGCTTCGACGCGCTCTTCCTGACTGCCGGCATGACGACCGGGCTCGTCGTATTCGCGATCCTTATTGCGCCCTATATCCGCAAGTTCGGCGCCTACTCCGTGCCGGCCTATCTCGGTCTCCGCTTCGGGAGCCCCGTGCTGCGTGTTGTCGCGGCGGCCATTGCGAGCGTCCCTCTGCTGATGCTCATCGTCGCCGAGCTCAAGGTCGCCTTCATGGCCGGAGGCTGGCTCACCGAGCTTTCGCCGGTCGCTTTGACCGTTGCGGTGTCGCTCCTGCTTATCCTCGTGCTGGTGTGCGGGGGACTGCGCTCGCTGAGCTGGACGAGCGCCGCGCAGGGCATTGTGATGATGCTCGCGCTGCTCATCCCGGTCATGATCATGGCGATTCTGATGTCGCATCTGCCGGTGCCACAGCTCAGCTATGGGCGCATCACGCGGGCGCTCTTGCGCGCCGAGGTCCTCCAGAACATTCCCAATGTTTTCGCCGACACCTTCTCTTTCGATCTACCGGGGCCTGGTTTCGAGGCGACCTCCCGCCGCTTCGCGACCCCCTTCGCAAGCATTGGGCAAGGTGCTTTCATCCTGTCGATGCTCGCGGTCATGGCGGGTGTCGCCGGCCAGCCGGCGCTCATCTCGCGCATTGCCGCGACACCGGGCGTGTACGCGACACGCAAGTCTGTCGCCTGGGCGATCTGTATCGCCGGACTGATGTTCCTGACGATGTCGGCGGTCGGCGTTTTCCTGCGCGAGATCGTGATGACCGATATCGCAGGACATCCGGCCGGCCAGCTCCCGGACTGGATACAGAGCGTCGTCGCCCAGGAGTGGGCGAGCATCGATACGGGGACGGCGCGGCAGACCCTCTCGAGCTTTGCCATTCGGCGCGATGCGGCCGTCGTCGTCCTGGCGGCGGCCAACGAAGTGCCAGCGGCACTCATCTACACCGTCATTCTGGGCCTGCTGGCAACCGCACTCGCGGCCGCCGCGACGGGGCTTGCGACCCTCGGGACGATCCTGGCGGAAGATATCATCAATGGCCCCCACAGCGAGCTTGTCGCCGACGCCCCCCGCCGCATGATCCTGCGGGTCGCCTTCATTGTCCTCACGACCTTCGGCTGCTGGCTCGCAGTCGTGGTGCCGGGAGATCCGCTGGAGCTTCTCATGTGGTCGCTGGCGCTTAGCGGCTCGACGCTCTTTCCTGTGCTGCTGATGTCGATCTGGTGGAAAAGGTGCAATGTCGGGGGCGCGATCTGCGGCTTGCTCGCCGGGTTCGTCGCGGCTGTGATCGGTATTTTGAGCGGCGATCTTGCACACATCGGCCTTTCGGGCCCCATGGCAGCGGCGGTGGCGGCCCCCATATCTCTGATCGCCGTGGGTATCGGCAGCCTCCTGACACCGGCACCGGACCGCCATGCGCTGGAGATGGTGCGGGATCTGCGCGTCCCCGGCGGTGATACCCTCTATGATCGCGAGGTTCGCCAGATGCTGGCCGAGCGACGCCGGCACGCCGGCGGCTAGCTTTGTGATATGTCGATCTGCAATTGTATGTTCGCCGCGCGCCGAACGCGCGCGGTCAGGGAGCACGGATGTCTGCACGCGAGCAATTCGGGTTCTATGCGCCGATCGAGCCGTATCGGACAGGCCGACTGCAGGTCGGCGGGGGGCACGAAGTCTATTTCGAGGAGTGCGGCAACCGCGAGGGCAAGCCGGTTCTGGTCGTGCACGGCGGGCCGGGAGGGGGCAGCAACCCGACGATGCGGCGGTATCACGATCCGGCGCGCTACCGGATTGTGCTTTTCGACCAGCGCGGCTGTGGGCGCTCGATACCGAATGCGAGCATCGAGGCGAACACCACGCCGCATCTCCTCGACGACATGGAAAAGCTGCGCCGCCATCTCGCGATCGATCGCTGGCAGCTCATGGGCGGGTCCTGGGGGGCGACACTCGCCATTGCCTATGCCGAGCGACACCCGGAGTACGTGCGTGAGCTGATCCTCAGGGGTGTGTTC
This sequence comes from Hyphomicrobiaceae bacterium, assembly GCA_035565975.1. Taxonomy (GTDB): domain Bacteria; phylum Pseudomonadota; class Alphaproteobacteria; order Rhizobiales; family Hyphomicrobiaceae. The sequence goes on along the minus strand of DATMRT010000127.1, from coordinate 11,692 downwards.
CTCCTGCGGGAGGCGGAGATCCGTTGGTTCTACGAGGACGGCTGCAGTTGGCTCTTCCCGGAGGCCTACGAGGCCTTTCTTTCTGTCCTTTCGCCCGAGGAGCGTCGCGATCCCATCCCCGCCTATCATCGGCGCCTGACGCATTCCGATCCGCGCATTCAGATCGAGGCGGCGCGCGCGTGGTGCATCTGGGAAGCTTCGACCATGGCGCTCAGGCCCGATCCCATGCGGCTGCGCGCCTTTGCGTCCGACTCCTATGCGCTCGCCTTCGCGCGCATCGAGTGCCACTATTTCATGAACCGCGGCTTCCTGGAGGTGGACGGACAGCTCTTGCGTGATGCGCACCGCCTCGCCGGTATACCGGGGACCATCATCCAGGGGCGCTATGATGTCGTCACACCGGTGCGCAGCGCCGTCGAACTGCACCAGGCCTGGCCCGGCTCGACGCTACACGTCGTCCCCGATGCCGGCCACGCCATGACGGAACCCGGCATCGTGCACGAGATCGTTGCCGCAACGCGGGCTTTCGGAAGACTGGGTTGAAAAGGTGCGCAGTCTTGCGCACGGCTCGGCCTGAGCCCAATTGCTCCGCGCGCGTCTCAGCCTACGCGCGCATCGGTGGCATCGCGGTCGACGCGACGTGAGCGGTCACCGCCGCGCTCGTCGGCCGAGGCTGCAACCTCGAGCTCGGCAAGGGCTTCGTCGCGCACGGCAACAGCCAGCTCGAGCTTTTCGCGAAGATCGGCAACCGACGCGCGAAGATTGTTCCGGCGCTGGGCGGCGGCACGCGCGAAGGTCGAGTAAGCGAAGTGCGCCTCGTTGCGGATGCCCGTGCGCTCTTCCTCGGTCGCGATCTGCCGGTCGAGGTCGGCAGCCATCTGCTCGAACTCGTGAATCATCGACTCGATGTCGGCGACTTTCCGCCGCTTCTCTTCGGCCTCGAAGCGCTTCAGCTTCAATGCACTGTCGCGGGACTTCATGACCGTCTACCCCCTACTCAAGAGCATCGGCTGACCTCGACGAACAAGGCGCCGGTGACACACGCTCGATGCGCGGCCGGCGTCGCGTCGTGACACGGCCATGCAAAACTTAGGCTCCGGCGACATATCGTATGGTCCTGATAGCAGCACACGGGTACCAGCCCCTTAAGAGGTTCTGATGCTGACACCTGTGATCGCTTCCGGACGCGCGCCGGCACAGGGTCAATATCAGACAAACGCATTAAGTTGCCGTTTCGCAACGCCTGAATCGTATCAGACTCGCGCGTGTCATTTTCGATCACTGAGCGAGCACTGTACGCTTCAGCAACCTGTGCAAATCATGTACTAACCAATTTAGGGGGTTGCATGCGGACAAACAAGTCACGGCAACGGCTTGAGTGATCTGCATGGTCGGCGTGAGGTTCGCGATCTAGCGACATCTCTGAGCTGCCAAGTACGGCTAGGATGGCCTGCCGCACCATGTAATTGCGTGCGCGGATACTTGGTATTATTGGGTTTCGCGTCCTGCTGGCAGCCGCCGTCGCCTAGGTGATAGGGGGTTGTCATGGCAACGCAGGGTCCGCGTCCCAGAAACAGCATTTCTGTAATCGACCATTAGGTTTTGTTAACCTCTCGGAAGTAATGTGCAAGTTATGAACTTGCTGAGTGCAATAGCGTACTCTTCACAATTGGGGCAGCGGATCCTTAATAGGGTCATGGAAGAGAGGTTGGCATGCGAGTCCTTCTCATTGAGGATGACAGCGCCACGGCGCAAAGCATTGAGCTGATGTTGCAGTCGGAAGGCTTCAACGTATACACGACGAGCACCGGTGAAGAAGGCGTCGATCTCGGCAAGATCTACGATTACGACATCATATTGCTTGATATCAACCTGCCAGACATGAGCGGGTACGAGGTCCTCAAGACCCTCCGCGTAAGCAAGGTGCAGACGCCGATCCTTATTCTTTCCGGTCTGGCGGGCATCGACGACAAGGTGCGGGGCCTCGGCTTCGGCGCCGACGACTACATGACCAAGCCGTTCCATAAGAACGAGCTGATCGCCCGCATCCAGGCCATCGTGCGGCGCTCGAAGGGTCACGCCCAGTCGGTCATCGAGACCGGCGAGCTCAGGGTCAATCTCGATACCAAGACGGTCGAGGTCAACGGCCAGCGCGTGCATCTGACGGGCAAGGAGTACCAGATGCTCGAGCTCCTCTCGCTGAGGAAGGGCACGACGCTCACCAAGGAGATGTTCCTCAACCATCTCTACGGCGGCATGGACGAGCCGGAACTCAAGATCATCGACGTGTTCATCTGCAAGCTGCGCAAGAAGCTGCAGATGGCAACCGGCGGCAAGCACTACATCGAGACCGTCTGGGGCCGTGGCTACGTGCTCCGTGAGCCCGGTGACGGCAAGACGGCCGCTGCCTAAGGGTCTCAACGGCTCCGGCGGGGCGCCAACCCGCCGCCGGGGCTGACGAAACCTGGGCCAGAGGGCGCCGACGGGCGCCCTTTTTCGTGCCGGCTTTTCGAGCGCTCCGCCTTGCTGCGCCGTGGCCTTTCTGCGATACTTTCGGCAAAACCGGCAGCAGCGACGGTAGAATGCGCTGCCTCCCAAGGAGTTCTGTAGAATGGGTACATTCAGCGTCTGGCACTGGCTGATCTTCCTGGTCATCGCCCTGCTGCTCTTCGGCGGCAGCGGGAAGATCTCGTCGATCATGGGTGACGTGGCCAAGGGCATCAAGAGCTTCAAGAAGGGCATGACTGAGGACGACGACGTCGCCTCGCCGGCGGACAGCAGCCCCAAGAAGCTCGAGGGCAAGCCGCCCGAGGTACATTCGGCGAGCAGCACGACCAGCGGAACGAAGATCGGTTAGCGCAGGAGCTCGCGGCGGTATGCGGCGAGTGGCGGCGAAGGACACCCCGCGGGATCGGATGCGCGGATGGGTCACGGGGGAGCATGGGGTTGCGGCCTGATTGGCGCCGTGCCGTTCATCCATGGATCCACGGGCAGTCGCCGCTGCAACTTTGACGCGATGCCGGGGCTGCACTACAGAAAGCGATCATGTTCGATCTCACGTCAGGCAAGCTGCTGCTCCTGGGCATCGTGGCCCTGATTGTGCTCGGCCCGAAGGACTTCCCGATCCTGCTTCGGACGATCGGCAAGTACATGGGGATCATCAAGCGCCAGGCCGACGAGTTCCGCGCACAGTTCGACGAGGCCATGCGCGAGAGCGAGCTCGATCAGATCAAGAAGGACGTGGAGGGGCTCGGTCAGGATCTGAACCAGTCCCTGCAGGAGACGCAGCAGTCGATCTCGGGCGATCTCGAAAGCGTTACGAAGGATATCGACGGCCTCAAGGCGGACGTCGAGGCGCAACTCAATGATCCTCTGAAGCCGTCACCGCACACGACGGGCTATACGCCGGAGGAGCTGCGTGAGCCCTCGGGCGACAGCGCGACCGCGCCTCCGCCGGAACCTGCGGCCGCCGATCCGGATGCGCACGACGCGAACGGCATACCCATGAAGCAGGTCGCGGAGGCGCCGCCGGCGGCCGCAGAGCCCGTGCCCGCCCACAGTGATCGTGGGAGCCTGAACGGCAGTGGCGCCCACGTCGCTCCGACTGACGGGGAAAGCGCACAACAGAAGGGCGGAGCCTGAGGGCGTCATGACAGACACCATGAAGCGCGAAGGGCAGGAGGAAATCGACGCCTCGCGCGCGCCGCTCATCGAGCACCTGACCGAGCTGCGTACGCGATTGATCTATTCGCTGCTCGCGTTCTTTGCGACGTTCGTCGTCTGTTTCTTCTTCGCCAAGCCGATCTACAACATTCTGGTCTGGCCGTTCGTCCGCGTCGTCGGCGCCGAGAACGCCAAGCTGATCGCAACGCATTTTCTCGAGCAGCTCTTCACGAACATCAAGCTCGCCATGTTCGGGGCGGCGTTCCTGTCGTTCCCGGTCGTTGCCGTGCAGGTCTACAAGTTCGTGGCTCCCGGCCTCTACAAGAACGAGCGCGGGGCCTTCGTCCCGTATCTGATCGCGACGCCACTGCTCTTCGTGCTCGGGTCGCTGGTCGTCTATTTCATCGTGCTGCCGCTGCTCATCCAGTTCTCGCTCGAGATCACGCCGCAACACGGCAACGGGCAGGCCACCATCGAGCTCCTGCCCAAGGTCTCGGAGTATCTTTCTCTGGTCATGACGCTGGTCCTCGGTTTCGGCATCATCTTCCAGCTGCCGGTGATCGTGACGCTGCTCGCGCGGGCAGGGGTCTTTGGGGCGGCCGGGATGCGGAGTGCGCGGCGCTATGCCATCGTCGGGATCGCGGGCGCTTCCGCGGTGCTCTCGCCGCCGGATCCTTTCAGTATGATGGCCATGATGCTGCCGACGATGCTCCTCTACGAGGCCTCCATCTGGCTCGTCGACCGGATCGAGAAGGATCGCCTCGCCAAAGAGGCGCCGGCTCCCGAGACTGAGCCCGACACCTAACGCCGCAATATTGCGCCCATTCTGTCGCTGCGCGCCGATGCCGCCAACGCATCGTCCGTGCGCTGACGCGCGGGCCGCGATCAAGCGTGGGCGGAGGTATTAACCAGCTTTAGCATCTATCGCCAAAATATTGTTAAGGCGTGATAAAAATGGAACAGAAAAGTATTGGCACGTTCACCGCGCGCCTTAGATCGATATTAAGACGGCTCGGTTACTGTGCCCGAAGATCATGGAGTGTATCGCGTATCATGACCGACCAGCAATTCAGAACGCGCTCGCGTTACGTCATCGGGCCCGACGGCAGTCCGCTCACGGTCGCCGATCTGCCGCCGCGCGACACCAAGCGTTGGGTCATCCGCCGCAAGGCCGAGGTGGTTGCAGCCGTACGTGGCGGCCTCCTGAGCCTCGAGGAGGCCTGCGAGCGGTATAAGCTGACCGTCGACGAGTTTCTTTCCTGGCAGCGCACGATCGACAAGCACGGCCTCCAGGGCCTGCGCGCGACCCGGCTCAAGGATTACCGGAACTAGTCTCGGGTCCTCGGGCCCGGGCGTGCTGGAGACCTCAGCCGGCGACCGTCGCTCGTCCTGACGGCGTCCGATCTTTACCGTCTTGCTGGGCTTGCCGCACGCTGCGCTCGTGCGTGTAGAACGCTGCGATGGCCGCGACGGCGGCTCTCGTGCCTCGGAGCGTGAGCGAAGCCACTCTAGCCGGTCTGTTCCCAGCCAGCTCGCGGGATCATTCCCGCTTTCCCCAGCGCGTCTTCCATACGAACAACCCTGTCGCGGCGCCGTAAGCCACCATCGCGGTGGTAACGAGCAGCGCGAAGGCGCGGAAATCGCCGCCCTGCTGGACCAGCAGCATCCCGCCGATGAGCACGACGAGCAGGCGCACCGTGCCGCCAAGCACAGGGCCGATGATGCGCCCGGAGCCCTGGGAGGAGAAGTAGAGGCAGAGCCCGAAGCCGTAGGCGGCAAATCCAAATCCGGCAATGCTCAGATAGTCGTCGGCTGCGCGCTCGACGCTGGGATCACTGGTGAAGAGGGTGGCCCATAGCGCCGGATGAAGGGCCGCGAGGCAGCCGATCGTACCAATGATCACGGCCGAAGCCAAAGCCGCGGACCATGCAACTCGGCGTGCACGCGCCACGTCGCCGGCGCCGATCGCCATGCCGACCATCGGCACAGAGGCCGCGCCGATCGAGAAGGCAATTGGAACGAGGAGCAGTTCGAGGCGGACGCCAATGCCGTAGCCGGCGAGGGCCGTCGTGCCGAAAGAAGCGACGAACTTCGCGAGGATGATAACGGTCAGAATCGACTGGAGCGGCGACAGACAGGAGACCGCCCCGACTTTGAGAATGTCCCAGAAGAGCTCGCGATCGAGCGGGATGCCGACAAAACCCAGCCGCAAGCGCGTATAGCGCGATCGCAGGTAGACGATCAGCGTGATCGTGCCGGCAAGAAAAGCGAGAATCTGGCCTGCAGCGACGCCGGCGAGCCCAAAGCTCGGAATGGGACCGAGCCCGAGAGCCATGATGCCGCCGAGGACGATCTGCAGGAGAGCCACGATGATCACGGTCGAGGATGGAACGCGCATGTTGCCGGTGCCGCGCGCGATCGACGCCAGGATATTGAAGAACCATACGATCGAGGCGCCCGCGAAGAAGGTTCCCGAGTACTGGAGAGCAAGGGGCAGCACGACCGCGTCACCGCCAAGCATCGCGTAGATGGCAGGCCCGCCGAGAAGGAAAACGGTCGTGAAGAGGGCGCCGGCGAGGGCGGCTACAACAAGAGCGTGAAGTGCCAGTGCCCGCGCCCGCCGCTCGTCGCGCGCGCCCAGTGCGCGGCTGATGGCCGAGGAGACGCCGCCTCCCATGGCGCCAGACGACATCATCTGGGTCAGCATGATCATGGGGAACACGAGGGCCATGGCGGCCAGCGGCTCGGTCCCGAGAATGCCGATGTAGGTGGTCTCGGCAACCGCGACCAGCGACTGCGTGCCGAGTGCGAGGAGATTGGGAACCGACAGTGCCGCGAGGGTCGGCAGTATGGGCGCGGCCAGAAGCGACCCATAGGCAGCCGAACGATCCCGCAAGCGCGGAGGAGTGCTTTCCGACAAAACAATCCCCTCCCACCAGGCGGCTCAGTATTTCATCAACGAAGGACGATACCGGCGCGTCCGAAGCGCACAATGTGAATGGCGTCCATTTCTATAGGCGAAACAGGTCCGGCCGTCCAGCGCTCCGTCTAATGATGAAAAAGCAAATATAAAAGCTGTCAAATGATATGGCCAGTCGGGCTGCGGTCATTTGTTCATTCCGAAACGGCTGTTGGATCGTTCTTTACCTTGAGAGCTTGTTTGGCGCGCGCCGCTTACTCGGGCCTTGAGCCCGCGCGCCGGTGGCGCTGCTCCGAAAGCGGATGAAGGGCCGGCGCCGCCGTCGTTCGACCGTGCCCGGGCCAGCAAACTCAACAAATAGAAGCTTAAGAACCGCGGATAGAAACTCGGGCCAATTAAACTCGAGCTTCAGTCTTCTCTGGCACATTGCGTATCGCGTGTGAGAGCCCGGCCGACGCCTTGGGAGGGTGCGAGGCGCGGGACTGTGGCGTAGGGGGAGAGTTCCGTCATGTCGAGTAAGGCAACTTTGAGCATTGTGATCGCAGACGACGACGCCGACGACAGGATGCTCGTCGAAGACGCATTCATGGAGAGCCGGCTCGCCAATCCGCGCGTCTATGTCGAGGATGGCGAGGAGCTGCTCGCGTATTTGCGCGGAGAGGGCAAGTTCGCGGGCCAGCCGCGCCGCCTTCCGGGGCTGATCCTGCTCGACCTCAACATGCCGCGCATGGATGGTCGCACGGTTCTGAAGCACATCAAGGACGATCCCGAGCTGCGCCGCATCCCGGTGATCGTGCTGACGACCTCGAAGGCCGAGGAGGACATCCTGCGGACCTACGATCTCGGGGTCAGCTCCTTCATCACCAAGCCGGTCAGCTTCGAGGGCCTGGTCGACGTGGTTCGCACACTCAATCACTACTGGATCGAGATCGTTGAGCTGCCGGCCAGCGAGGCCGCCTGATCGAATATTTATGCGTTGAGGCAGCCTCGATGATGACGCACTCCACGGCACAGAACGAGACTGTCGTCCTCCTCGTCGAGGACGATCGAGACGATTTCTTCCTGACCCAGGACGTTCTGCAGTGCGTCCCCAATCACAAATACTCGGTCGTATGGGCCGGCTCCTACGAGCGCGCGACCTTCGAGCTTCTCGAACGCTCCTATGACGTCGCGCTGGTCGACTACCGGATCGGCGAGCGGACCGGGCTCGAATTCATCCGCGAGGCCGGCCGGCGCTTCACCGACACGCCGATGATCCTGCTTACCGGCGTCATAGACCCGCATATCGATCGCGAAGCCGAGGAGGCGGGCGCTGCTGACTTCCTCGAAAAAGGCGCCATCACGCCTGAGCTTCTCGACCGGTCGATCCGGTATGCCATCAAGCACGCGCGACGGCGCGCACTTCTCGACGCGGTGCTTTCGAACTCGGCAGCGGGCATTGTTGCGCTGGACCGCTCCGGGGCCCCGATCCTCTGGAACAAGCAGGCGCTGCGCGCGCTTGCCGTCGAGGGCAATGCCGAAGGGGCGGTCACCTCGGATATGGTGAGCGCCGGCCTCACGCAGATCCGCAATGGCGGCCGCCTGCCTGAGCAGTTCGTCGCGGCCTCGGGTGAGGTCTTCGAGACCGGTATCGGCAGCGTGCCCAGCGATGGCGAGGTCATCGTCTTCCACGAGATCACGCACCGGATCCGCGCCGAGGAACTGCTCCGCAAGTCGGTCGCCGAGGCCGAAGCAGCCAACATGGCCAAGTCGAGCTTCCTTGCGACGATGAGCCATGAGCTGCGCACGCCCATGAACGGCATCCTTGGGATGGCGCGCGTACTCGCCAACACGCCGCTCGACCAGGAGCAGGGTGCCTACCTCGATACCATCCGTGTTTCGGGCGAGAGCCTGCTCGGGATCATCAACGACGTGCTCGACCTCTCCAAGATCGAGGCGGGACACCTCGAAATCGAGAACGTCGAATACCGGATCGGGGATCTTGCGCACGAGGTGACGACACTGCTGGCGCCGACGGCACGCGCGAAAGGCATCGATCTTGCGGCGTTCGTCGATCCACAGCTCGGGAGCACGATGCGGGGCGACCCATTGCGCGTGCGCCAGATCATCACCAACCTGATCGGCAATGCGATCAAGTTCACCGATGAGGGCGGCGTCTCGCTGTGGGTTGAGCGCCTCGAGAGTGACGGCGAGACCCACCTGCGCATCCGCGTCAGCGACACCGGTATGGGCATCCCGGAGAGCAAGCGCGAGCGGCTTTTCAAGCGTTTCTCTCAGGTCGATGCCTCGACGACGCGTACGCATGGTGGCACCGGCCTCGGTCTTGCGCTGTGCCGTGAGTTCGTTTCGCTCATGGGCGGCCAGATCGACTGCGAGAGCACACCGGGCGTCGGAAGCACATTCATCGTGAAGCTACCGCTGTTGGACGGCGGAGCCGCAGCGCTCAGTGCAGGCCATGGACGCCTGCTCTCGGGCTGGCGTCTGGCTCTTATCGGCCGCGAGGGGCCCCTCGCAAATGTCATGCGCGCCTACGCCACGAGCAGTGGCGCGACCATGGATCTGCTCGCCTGCGGGCCGAACGTGCTGCAGCGGCTCGGATCGACGAACGGCACGGCGATCGTCATCGACTGCAGCACCGCGAAGTCAGGCCGCGATGAGATCGTGCGGTTGATCGCTGAAGGGTCGAGCAGCCAGTCGATGCCGTTCTTCGTCATCGCGGACACGGTCGCCGATGCAGGCGGCATCGACCTCGAACCGGACATGCTCCTCTCGCGTCCCTTCGGTCAGCAATCCTTCGAGCGGATCTGCAACCGATTGCGGCGCCGGACCTCTAGCAGCGGGAAGCGGGCGACGGCGGCGTCTGCAGTCACGCCGCCGCGCCATCTGCGCGTCCTGCTCGCCGAGGACAACGAGCCCAATCAGCGCGTTGCCAGAGCGATACTGCGCGGGGCCGGTTACGCGATCGATATCGCCGGCAATGGTCACAAGGCGATCGAGCTCGTCGGCCAGAAGCCCTACGACGTCGTGCTCATGGACGTGAACATGCCGTCCATGGACGGGCTCGAGGCCACGCAGATCATCCGCCAGACGGATGCGGGGCGCTCGCTTCCGATCATCGGTCTCACCGCGAGCGTCATGGACGGCGACCGTCAGCGCTGCCTCGAAGCCGGCATGAACGACCACCTGGCCAAGCCCATCGACTGGGACACGCTGATCGCGCTCCTGAACCGCATGGAAGGTGAGGTCTACGGCACGCAAGCCCTCGCTTCCTGAGCGCAACCCGCTCAGCGGAAGAGGTAGATCGGGCTCGACCACGCGCGGTGCCCATCCTCCTGCGTCACGCGGACAAAGAGGCGCGCATCGCGCCCCTTGGGCACGGGTATTCGGCGGCTCAGGCGCAGGCGCGTCGTGCTCATCGTTTCCGGCAGGCGTGCGAGTGTCACCTCGCGTTGAAGTCCGCCGCCGGGGAAGACATCCGCTTCGACGCCAAGCTCGGCGATATTACGCGCGCCGCTGCAGTGCTTTGTCTCGAACTTGATAGCGCCGGCGGCGCCATCCTTCATCCAAAGATCGATGCCGCCGTAGTTGCCGGTCGTCACGGCCTTCCAGGACAAGCCTTCCGGCGTCTGCTTCTGGATACCGCGGTCGAGGTTCCAATTGTTGAACATGCGCGCCTCGGCAATGGCATTGCCGCTGATGGCAAGGCTGCCATCCCACACGGTGGTGCGCGCGCGGCCGCGATACTCGGCGCCCGCGTAAGTCAGGCGGACCCGGCGGCCGAGATCCGCAGGGCCGTACGTGCGGATGGTCTCGACGAGGTTCGTGCCATCGAAGATGTCAAGGCGCTCGATCGGGGCGGAAGCGACGATCTCGACATGCAACTCGATCTCCTCATCGGCGACGCGTGCGATATCACCCATGACGAGGCGGCGCGCGCGCTCGCTGGCAGGATTTTCGAAGACAGCAGGATCGCGAAGAAAGAGCGTCGCGTCGCTCTTGGTTGCGGCCTCGACGGAGAGCAGCATCCGGTTGCCCGTCGTGCCGTAGTGGTGGCGCCGCCGCATCGCCTCGAAGATCGCATCGCGATCGAGGCGCGGCGCCAGATAGCAGGTGAGGCCACCTTGTGCGCCGAAGAACGAGGCACCCGGATACGACGCGCCCGGCCGCCCCTTGTGCCCGTCCGAATTGCACACGACGCCGACGCGGTAGTTCTTCTCGAAGGCATCATGCAGGATCCATTCGAACGTTCCCCAGTCGGAATGGACCTCGACGGCCGTCTCCAGCCGGCCGTCGTGGGCGTAGGTGATGTCGGCATAGCGGCCGCCGACGTGAGCCATGACCACGCAGTCCTTGCCGGCAAGCTTCTCGAAGAGGGCGCCCGCTTCATGGGCGTCGTTCGACTCGTCGGCCATGTCGCTGCCTTCGGTGATCTGCGCGTGGCTCGAGCGGTGGATGCTCTCGCCCTCGCGCCGGTACATCACATTGCGATCGCCGCCGACGGCCGTATTGGCGCTCCACTCGTAGCCTGGGATGCACACGAAGCGGCCGGGCTCGTCGAACTCCGCCGTCGCCACGTTGAGGTCGCGCCAGAAGTCGCCGGTGATCTGGAAGTCGTTGCCCTGGTGGCTCATGACATCGATGAGCGCGCGGTCGCGGCCGAATGCGAAATACTCACGCGCCGAGTTCGTGCCGAGCGTTTCGTCGGACTGGCCGTGCGTGTCGGCCCAGAAATGGACGGTCGGTTGGTCGGCCGGCGCAATGCGCAGGGGATTGCCGCGCGCAAGCAAAGTGCTGTCCTCGCCGAGCACGTCGATGGTCAGATCGCCGGGCTCCGCTACCGTGAGACCTTCGAGGGTGGCGCCGAACGCGCCCCTCTTCAGCTCGACCGTCTGGGGCAGGCCGACAATCGGCCGGCTCGCCGCAAGCCGGACCGTGCGGGTCACCTGGTCGGATGGATTGCCCCAGGCATCGTCGATCTTGATGCCGAAGCGGAAAGGCGCGCCGGCGCGCACCATGGTCGGCAGGAGGGCTTGCCACACGACACCCGGCCCTGGCCCGATCTCGATGGCCGGATTCACAGGAAGCGCGACGTAATCGTACGTCGCGATT
>DATMRT010000126.1:0-19249 GCA_035565975.1 Hyphomicrobiaceae bacterium | reverse complement strand
CGACGGCGCGAGCGCGGTGCACTCGCACATGACCAACACGCGCATGACCGATCCGGAAATCCTCGAATGGCGCTTCCCGGTGCGCCTCGAGGCCTTTGGCATCCGGCGCGGCTCGGGTGGGGCCGGGCGCTGGCGCGGCGGTGACGGTGCCGTCCGGCGGATGCGCTTTCTCGAAGCGATGACGGTCACGACGCTCGGCTCGCACCGAAAGGTACCGCCGTTCGGTCTCGCGGGCGGCAAGCCCGGGGCCTGCGGCGTCGACGTGGTCGAGCGCGCGGACGGCTCGGTCGAGCATCTCGAAGGCAATGACCGGCGGGAGCTGCAACCCGGGGATCTCTACCACATGGAGACCCCGGCCGGCGGGGGATATGGCTCCAGGGCCTAGAACGACGCGTTGCTTACCTTGAGGCCCTGAGGCGCTCCGGCTTGGTATGCCAGACGCCTCACGGCCTGATATACTCCGCGCACCATGGACATTCGCCAGCTTCAGTACCTGTCGGCCCTCGCGCGCGAGAAGCATTTCACGCGCGCCGCCAAGGCCTGCAACGTCACGCAGCCGACGCTCTCGGGACGCATCCGCCAGCTCGAGCAGGAGCTCGGCGTGCCGATCGTCGAGCGCGGCCAGCGCTTTCATGGACTGACGGCCGAGGGCGAGCGCGTGCTCAAATGGGCGCACGCCATCCTCGACAACTGGACGTCGCTCCAGCAAGAGATCGGGACGCTCCGGAGCGCCAAGGGCGCACTCGTCGGCCGCCTCTCGCTCGGCGTCGTCCCCTCGGCGCTGCCCATGGCGGCGCTGATCACCAAGGCCATCCAGGACTGCCACAGCGGCATCGAGCTGACCGTGCTTTCGCAGAGCTCGGTCGAGATCCTGCGCAATCTCGAGGATTTCTCGATCGATGTCGGGCTCACCTACCTCGACAACGAGCCGATCGAGGGTATGCGCGCGGAATCCATCTACATGGAGCGCTACTGTCTGCTCGTGCGCGACGATCATGCGCTCGCACGCAAATCGTCGGTCACTTGGGCCGAGGCGGCGAAGCAGCCGCTCTGCCTTCTGACGCCGAACATGCAGAACCGCCGCATCATCGACCGCGCCTTCCGCACGGCCAACAGCACGCCCACTATCCGGCTCGAAACGAACTCCGTCATCAATCTCTATGCGAACGTGCACCTCATGGGGCTCGCGAGCATCGTGCCGGAGTACTTCCTCAAGATCCTGGGGCCGATGTCGGATATCCGCGCAGTGCCGCTCATGGCGCCTGAGATCGAGCACAGTGTCGGGCTCGTCGCGGTGGACCGCGACCCGGTCTCGCCGCTCGTGCTCGCCGTTTTCGAGTCCGCCGCACAGGTGGCCCAGCCTCCGCCGCTGGCGAGAAAATAGGGGTCATCGGCGCCCCCGATTGACTCATCGGCACTACCGATTGGATTGGCATACCAGTTCGGGCCAGAATGCGTTTCTGGAATGATTTTAGGTGCGCGGTGCCAGGGTGCCATCGCGTACATTCATCCGAATTAGTGAGTAGGATGAGTGGGTTGGGCGCGATGCGCGCCGCCAGGAGAGGTGCCCTGAATGCCCGATACGACTGCTGAAGATACCGCACGCGCCATTGCCGCTGAGCACGGCAATCGCCCGGACGAGTTGATCGAGATACTGCACGACGTTCAGTCGATGCTCGGCTTTGTCCCCGAAGCCGCCGTCCCCGTGCTGGCCGAAGCGCTCAACCTGTCGCGCGCCGAGGTCCACGGCGTCGTCACGTTCTACCATGATTTCCGGGCCAAGCCGGCGGGCCGCCACGTGCTGAAGCTTTGCCGGGCTGAAGCGTGCCAGTCCATGGGCGGTGAGGCGCTCGTATCGCGAGCGGAGGCGCGTCTTGGCGTCGCTTGTGGCGAGACCAGCGCCGATGGCCAGGTGACGTTGGAGCCTGTCTACTGCCTCGGGCTCTGCGCCACGGCGCCGTCGGCCATGATCGACGGCCGTATCGTCGGGCGCATGACCTCCGAACGCCTCGACGCCCTGCTGAAGGAAGCCGGCACATGACGGTGCGGTTCTTCATTCCGAGAGATGCGGCGGCGCTTGCTGTCGGCGCTGATGAGATTGCGGCGGCGCTCGCCAAGGCGGCGCAGGCTGCCGGACGGTCGATCGAGATCGTCCGCACCGGTTCGCGCGGCATGATGTGGCTGGAGCCGCTACTCGAGGTGGAAAGCCACGGTGTGCGTCACGGATTCGGTCCGCTCGACGTTTCGGATGTGGCAAGTCTGGTTGCCGCGGGACTGCTGGATGGGCACTCGCTCACCGTGGCGGGGCATGCCAAGTCGGTCGGCCCCATCGAGCAGATCAGTTTCTTCGCGCGCCAGACACGGCTGACGTTCTCACGCTGCGGCGTGATCGATCCGCTCTCACTCGATGACTATCGCGCGCATGGCGGCTACGTCGGCCTCGAGCAGGCTGTCGGGCTTGGTGGCGCCGGCATCGTCGATGTCGTCACGCAGTCGGGCCTGCGCGGACGCGGCGGCGCGGGCTTCCCGACGGGCATCAAGTGGAAGACGGTCCACGATACGCCCGGCGATCAGAAGTACATCGTCTGCAATGCGGACGAAGGCGATAGCGCGACGTTCGCCGACCGTATGATCATGGAGGGTGACCCCTTTCTGCTCATCGAGGGCATGACGATCGCCGGCCTCGCCGTCGGTGCGACCAAGGGCTACATCTACATCCGCTCGGAGTATCCGCACGCGATTGCGGTGATGAAGGAAGCCATCGCCATCGCTCGTAAGGCCGGCCTCCTCGGCACTAACGTCGCTGCGTCCAAGCAGGCCTTCGATCTCGAAGTGCGCACGGGCGCCGGTGCCTATGTCTGCGGCGAGGAGACGGCGCTTCTCGACAGCCTCGAAGGCAAGCGCGGCATCGTGCGCGCCAAGCCGCCGCTGCCGGCGCACAAGGGCCTCTTCGGTCGCCCGACGGTGATCAACAATGTGCTGTCGCTGGTCGCGGTGCCGTTCATTCTGTCCGAAGGCGCCAAGGTCTATGCCGATCTCGGCATGGGGCGCTCGCGTGGCACGATGCCCATCCAGCTTGCCGGCAACGTCAAGCACGGCGGCCTCTTCGAGACAGCGTTCGGCATGACGCTTGGCGAACTCGTCGACGATGTCGGCGGCGGCACGTTCACGGGCCGGCCGGTCAAGGCCGTTCAGGTCGGCGGCCCGCTCGGCGCCTACTTCCCGCGCGCGCTTTTCGACACGCCCTTCGACTACGAGGCATTTACGGCCAGGAGTGGTCTCGTCGGCCACGGCGGCATCACCGTGTTCGATGATACGGTCGACATGGCCAAGCAGGCACGCTTCGCCTTCGAGTTCTGCGCCATCGAGAGCTGCGGCAAGTGCACGCCCTGCCGCATTGGCTCGACGCGCGGTGTCGAGACCATCGACAAGATCATCGCCGGCGACAGTCCCGAGGACCATCTCGCACTCGTCGCCGACCTCTGCAACACCATGAAGTTCGGATCCTTGTGCGCGCTTGGCGGGTTTACCCCTTATCCGGTCATGAGCGCGCTCACGCATTTCCCCGATGATTTCCGTCGCGGCGCGCGCTTGCCGCAGGCCGCGGAGTGAGGACACCATGACGCTCGTTCACGAGATCGATTACGGAACGCCCGCCTCGAAATCCGAGAAGACGGTCACGCTGACCATCGACGGTGTCGAGGTGACGGTTCCGGAAGGCACCTCGATCATGCGTGCGGCCATGGAGGTCGGCACCAAGATCCCGAAGCTCTGCGCCACCGACAGCATCGAGGCCTTCGGCTCGTGCCGCCTCTGCCTCGTCGAGATCGAAGGGCGCCCAGGTACGCCAGCTTCCTGTACGACGCCGGCGATGAACGGCCTCGTCGTGCACACGCAGTCGTCGCGTCTGAAGCAGCTCCGTCGCGGCGTGATGGAGCTCTACATCTCGGACCATCCGCTCGACTGCCTCACCTGCGCCGCGAACGGCGACTGCGAGCTGCAGGACATGGCGGGCGCTGTCGGCCTGCGTGATGTGCGCTATGGCTACGACGGCGCCAACCACGTCTTCGCCAAGACCAAGGGCGGCGCGGCGAACGACGCCTGGATGCCGAAGGACGAGAGCAACCCCTATTTCACGTACGATCCCTCGAAGTGCATCGTTTGCAATCGTTGCGTGCGTGCGTGCGAGGAAGTGCAGGGCACGTTCGCGCTGACGATCGCGGGGCGGGGTTTCGAGAGCCGCGTCGCCGCCGGCATGTCCGAGAATTTCCTCGACAGCGAGTGCGTCTCCTGCGGCGCCTGCGTGCAGGCTTGCCCGACGGCGACGCTCAGCGAGAAATCCCTGATCGACATCGGCCAGCCCGAGCATTCGGTCGTCACGACCTGTGCCTATTGCGGCGTCGGCTGCTCGTTCAAGGCCGAGATGCGCGGCGAGGAAGTCGTGCGCATGGTGCCCTACAAGGACGGCAAGGCGAACCGCGGCCATTCTTGCGTCAAGGGTCGCTTCGCCTGGGGCTATGCCACGCACAAGGAGCGTATTCTGAAGCCGATGGTGCGCGACAAGATCACGGATCCCTGGCGCGAGACGACGTGGGAAGAGGCGATCGCGCGCGTCACCTCCGAGTTCAAGCGCATCCAGTTCCAGTACGGTCGCGATGCCGTCGGCGGCATTACCTCCTCGCGTTGCACGAACGAGGAGACGTTCCTCGTCCAGAAGCTCGTTCGCGCCGGGTTCGGCGTCAATAACGTCGATACGTGCGCCCGCGTTTGCCACTCGCCGACTGGCTACGGCCTCAGGACGGCCTTTGGCACATCGGCCGGCACGCAGGACTTCGACTCCGTCGAGCATTGCGACGTGATGATGGTCATCGGCGCCAATCCGACGGATGCGCATCCGGTGTTCGCGAGCCGCATGAAGAAGCGGTTGCGCGCGGGCGCGAAGCTGATCGTCGTCGATCCGCGGCGTATCGATCTGGTGCGCTCTGCCCACATCGAGGCGCAGCATCATCTGCCGCTGCTGCCCGGCACGAACGTTGCCGTCCTGACGGCGATGGCGCACGTGATCGTCACCGAGGGCCTCGTGAACGAAAAGTTCGTCCGCGAGCGTTGCGAGATGGCCGACTTCCAGGAATGGGCCGCCTTCGTCGCGGAGGAGCGCCACTCTCCTGAAGCAGTTGCGAAGTACACCGGCGTCGATCCCGCCGAACTGCGCGCGGCAGCCCGCCTTTACGCCACCGGCGGCAATGCAGCCATTTACTACGGCCTCGGCGTCACCGAGCATAGCCAGGGCTCGACGACGGTGATGGCCATCGCCAACCTCGCCATGGCGACCGGCAACCTCGGCCGTCCGGGCGTCGGCGTGAACCCGCTGCGCGGCCAGAACAACGTGCAGGGCTCGTGCGACATGGGCTCGTTCCCGCACGAGTTCTCCGGCTACCGCCATGTCGCCGACGATGCCGTGCGCGGTACATTCGAGGCCATGTGGGGCACGAAGCTCAACCCGGAGCCGGGCCTGCGCATCAACAACATGCTCGATGCCGCGGTCGATGGCACATTCAAGGCCATCTATATTCAGGGTGAGGACATCCTGCAGTCGGACCCCGACACCAAGCACGTTGCGGCCGGTCTCGAGGCCATGGAATGCGTGGTTATCCAGGATCTCTTCCTCAACGAGACTGCGAGCTACGCGCACGTCTTCCTGCCCGGATCGACTTTTCTCGAGAAGGACGGCACCTTCACCAATGCCGAGCGGCGCATCCAGCTCGTGCGCCGCGTGATGACGCCGCGCAACGGCTACGCCGATTGGGAGATCACGCAGCTCCTGGCAAAGGCATTCGGGCTCGACTGGAACTACACGCACCCGAGTGAGATCATGGATGAGATCGCGGCGCTGACGCCGACCTTTGCTGGCGTGAGCTTCGCCAAGATCGAGGAAATGGGCTCGGTCCAGTGGCCCTGCAACGATGCCAACCCGAATGGCTCGCCGGTGATGCACGCAACGACGTTCGCGCGCGGCAAGGGCAAGTTCATGATGACGGAGTATGTGCCGACGGATGAGCGCACGGGGCCGCGCTTCCCGCTGCTGCTCACGACCGGTCGCATTCTCTCGCAGTACAATGTCGGTGCGCAGACGCGACGGACCGGAAATGTCGCCTGGCACGATGAGGACAGGCTGGAGATACATCCGCACGATGCCGAGCAGCGCGGCATCAAGGACGGCGACTGGGTGCGGATCGTCAGCCGCGCCGGTGAACTGGCCCAGCGTGCGCTGATCACCGATCGCGTTGCGCCGGGCGTGGTCTACACGACCTTCCACCACCCCCTGACGAATGCCAACATTGTCACGACGGAGTATTCCGACTGGGCGACGAACTGTCCCGAGTACAAGGTGACGGCCGTGCAGGTCGGCCTCTCGAATGGTCCGACGCAGTACCAGGAGGACTACGAGGCCTTTGCCGAGGCGAGCCGGCGCATCGCGACCGTCGAGGCGGCGGAATAGCGCGATGACGGATGCTACCGCCCGTGCCCGCTCGATCAAGGTGACGGCCGAAGCTGTCACCGCGACGGAGCGCGAGCTGCCGGTCGAGGTTCCCGTAGCGCTCGTCTACGACGGCACGACCCATGCTGTCATGATGGCTTCGCCGACCGATCTCGAGGACTTCGCCGTGGGTTTCAGCCTGAGCGAGGGTGTCGTCGAGGCGCCGGGCGAGATCGAGGGTCTCGAGATCGTCGAGCATGGCAAAGGCATCGAGCTGCGCATGTGGCTTGCCAAAGAGCGCGGGCTCTCGCTCGCGCAGCGTCGCCGGAACCTGACCGGACCTACCGGCTGCGGACTCTGCGGCATCGAAAGCCTCGAAGCGATCGTCTCGAAGTTTCCGCGGGTGGAAAGCGATCTCACGTTCTCTGCGGCCGATATCACAAGTGCCATGGCGACGCTTCCCGCCGCGCAGGCGCTCAACATGCGCACGCGCGCCGTTCATGGCGCGGGCTTCTGGAACGCGGAGCGGGGGCTTGTCGCCGTTGCCGAGGACGTCGGTCGGCACAACGCGCTCGACAAGCTCATCGGTGGCCTGCGGCGTCGCGGCGAGGATATCCGTGGCGGTCTCATACTTTTGACGAGCCGCGTGTCCGTCGAGATGGTGCAGAAGGCTGCGAATGCCGGCGCGCCGGTCATCGTTGCCGTGTCGGCGCCGACCAAGCTCGCCCTCGAGACGGCCGATGCCGCCGGTATTACGCTCGTTGCGATCGCGCGCCATGACGGCTTCGAGATCTTCACGCATCCAGAGCGCATGGAGAATGCGGCTGCGGCGATGCCTCATCAATCCCCAAAGAAGGAGCCGGCCGGCCATGCAGCATGACAAGCATCGGAAGCTGGTCATGATGGCGAACCAGATCGCGAAGTTCTTCGAGGCGCAGGGTGAGGCGCGCGCGGTGCCGCAGATCGCCAAGCACATCGAGGACTTCTGGGATCCGCGCATGCGCCGCGGCATTCTCGAGCACGTGCAAAGCGGTGGCGCCGGCCTCGATCCGCTCGCGCTCGCAGCCATCCGCAAGCTTCATCCCGTCTCGCAGCCGAGCGCTCATCAGGCCTGACGATGTCCAGCCTTTCGACCGGTGCGGGCGAGGACATACTCGCGGTCAAGCGAGGACTGCGCGACCATCAGAAGGCTTTGCGTGCGAAGGCTCTCGCCGAGATCGGCGCGGGCGTGAACGTGGGCCTCGTCAAGCACGGCATGGCGCTCCTCGGGGAGCGACCGCCCGGCATTGTTTCCGGCTATTACCCCATGGAGGGCGAGATCTGGCCGCTGCCGCTCATGGCCGCGCTCAGGTCCAAGGGGCATTCGCTTGCGCTTCCGGTCATGCAGGGAAAGGGCGATCCGCTGCTCTTTCGCGCCTGGACCCCGGGCGATCCGCTCATTCCGGGTGTCTGGGGTATCCGCCAGCCGGCGCCGGACCGCGCTGTCGTCCTTCCGGATATCGTGCTGGTTCCGCTGCTTGCCTTCGATGCGCGCGGCTACCGGCTCGGCTATGGCGGCGGCTACTATGACAGAACGCTGCGCTCACTGAGGGCCGTGAAACCAATTCTTGCCGTTGGCCTGGCGCTCGATGAGCTGGAGGTCGACGCCGTGCCCCATCTCGACTATGACGAGCGACTTGATTGGGTTCTGACGCCGTCGGGAGCCCGGCAACGCTCGGACTAGTGAAATGCGCCTGCTGTTCCTCGGAGATGTGGTCGGCCGCAGCGGCCGCGACGTGGTCATCGAGAACCTGCCTGGGCTCATCACGCGCTACCGGCTCGATTTCGTCGTGGTCAACGGCGAGAACTCGGCTGGCGGCTTCGGCATCACCGAAGCCATTTGCGATGATCTGCTCTCGGCGGGGGCGGATGCTGTCACGCTCGGTAATCACAGTTGGGACCAGCGCGAGGCGCTCGTGTTCATCGAGCGCCAGCCGCGCCTCCTGCGCCCGCTCAACTATCCGCCGGGAACGCCGGGCCGTGGCGCCGGTCTCTATCAGGCCCGCAATGGCGCCGAGGTGCTGGTCATGAATGCCATGGGCCGCATTTTCATGCCGGAGCTCGACTGCCCGTTCCGCGCCATCGACGCCGAGCTGGAAGCGTGCCCCCTCGGCATGGGCGCTGATGCAATCCTCGTCGATTTCCATGCCGAGGCGACGAGCGAGAAGGAAGCGCTTGGCCTTTACCTCGACGGACGCGCGTCCTGCGTCGTCGGCACCCACACGCACGTGCCGACGAGCGATGACCGCGTCCTGACGGGCGGCACCGCGTACATGTCCGATGTGGGAATGTGCGGGGACTACAACTCGGTGCTCGGCATGCAGCCCGAGGAGCCGCTCAATCGCTTCCTGACGCGCATCCCCAAGGGGCGCATGGAGCCATCGCTCGGTGCGGGGACGCTCTGCGGCTTCGCCGTCGAGGTGGATCCGAAGACGGGGCTGGCGGTCAAAGCCCAGGGCGTGCAATTGGGCGGCGCACTTCGGCCGCGCGCGATCGAGATTTGGGAGTAGGTGCGCCCGCGGAACCCTGGCCCCGAGTAGGCCCTGGCCGCATGGCGCCGCGGGCAGGGCACTGCAGGCGGGACGGCGAAGCACCCCTACCCAGCAGTCCGCGGCAACTAACCTTGACGTGCCTTGAAGCGCGGGTTGGACTTGTTGATCACGTAGACCCGGCCCTTGCGACGCACGAGGCGGTTGCCGCGATGGCGGCCACGAAGGGATTTCAAGGAGTTGCGGACTTTCATGACACCACGGCCTCGGTTGCGGGCAGTGCGTCATGGCGCTTCGCGCTCCCGGTGGAGCGGTGCGGCAACGAACAGCGGTGCCCATTGAAAAGGTCGCGCAACCTATGCGGCACCGCCCGGACTGTCAATACGCGCTAATCGTCGCGGGAGCCCGGGACATCATCGGGGTTCGCAACCTCGAGCAATTCCGGCGGCCGATGCAGTGCCGGAGGTGCCTTGCGCCGGGGCGTACGCGGGCGCTGGCGGACCTGCTCTGCGGGCGCCCATGTCCACGGCCGTCGACCATGCAGCCCTGTGACGGTCGTGACGACAGGCTCGGCGCCGCGGAAGCTGATGGTATGGGCGCCCGCGCGCCTGAGTGCAGCAGCGTCGATCACGAGCGCCGACGGCGCACAATCCTTTGGCAGGACGTGTCGCAATACGAGGATTTCGGCGCGCGCGCAGTCATCACGCAGGGCGGAGGCGTGGCGCGGCACGGCGAGGCCGCGTCCCTTGATGCGTGCGATACAGCCGTCACGGTCGCAATTGAAGATCGAGCCGGGTTGTGCCGCCTCGGCGACGCTGGTCGGCGGACGGCCGTCGCCGTCCCATTCGAGCCAGCGGCCGAGGTCGAAGAGGTCGGACCGGCCCGCAAGGGCCCATAGGCGGCCGTCCGTGCCGCGCGCCGCGACGAGCGTGCCGGACCGGCTGACGAGAATGTCGGGCCGCGTGCCGAAGGGCGCCACTGCGAGACCAGCGGCAATGGCGGCGAGACCCCACACCCGCAGGTGCGTCCGCCAAAGCAGGAGCCATGCGCCGCCCATGACGATGAGCGCGAAGCTCGCCGTCGGAATGGCGGCGACACGGATTACCGATCCCGGCAGCGCGGCGACCCAGTTCGCGACTGTGCTCATGAAGGAAATGCCAAGCCCCATGATCTGGAGCGGCGCCGCCTCGAGACCGAGGGGCATCGTCAGCAGGGTCGCGAGCGCGGCTGGCATGATCACAATGTTGACGGCCGGCACGGCGAGCAGGTTGGCGAGGATGGCGTACTGCTGGCTCTGGTGGAAATGATAGGTGCCGAAAGGCGCGACCGCGAGGCTTGCAATGAGCGTCGAGGCGACGATGCCGGTGAGGAAGATGAGCGGCGCGCGCCAGAGCCAGCCGCGCTCGGGTGTCTGTGCATTCGGGTCGCGGCGGTCGCGCCAGGCCTCGTAACCGGCGACCAGCGCGACGACGGCTGCGAACGACATCTGAAAGCCGACGTCGATCAGGCTTTCCGGCATGAGGATCAGCATCGCCAGCGCGGCGAGCGCCACGTTGCGCAAGGCGAGCGCCGGCCGGTCGAGCAGGATGGCGATGAACATGATGAGCACCATCAGGAAGGAGCGCACGGCCGGCGGCGAGGCGCCCGAGATGGTGAGATACCCGAGCGCGCCGAGCGCACCCGCGATCGCCGCCCATTTGCGGATGTCATAGCGGAGCGCGAGCGCCGGAATGAGCGCGAGTAGAAAGCGTGCGGTGAAGAACATCGCGCCGGCCATGATCGCCATGTGCAGGCCCGAGATGGAAAGGATGTGAATGAGGCCGGAGTCGCGGTAGGCGGCGTTGGTGGCTGCGCTGATGCCGCCGCGCTCCCCGGTGATCAGCGAGACGGCGACGGCGCCGCGCTCGTCGGGCAGGACCGCGACAATGCGCTGGGCGATTGTCTGGCGGAGGCGGTTGAAGCTCGCGCGCACCCGGAGGTCCCATGGCATAGGCGCTTCCATGGTCGTCCGTTGCAGTGGCGACAGCGTGTAGCCGACGCCGCCGAGCGATTGAAACCAGGCTTGGCGCGCGAAGTCGTAGCCGCCGGGAAGCGACGGGCCGGCCGGCGGGGAGAGCATCCCGCGCACGATGACCGCGTCGCCGGCTTTGAGCGTCGGGTCGGCGGTGAGTGTGCGCACGCGGACGCGCGATGGCTGTTGCTCCGGTGCAAGGCTTGCGATGTCGTGCACGCGAATGGTGAGGCGCTCGCCGCGTTCCTCGCGTGGCTCGACGAGTTCGATCCAGCCCGTAACGGTCAGCGTGCTCCGCTCGCTTGCGATGACCGGCGCGGCGACCATGAGCGCCCGCCCCTGCGCGAGGGCGAAGCCGAGGACGGCCGCGAAGATCGCTCCGCCTGCAATGGCGGCGACGCTGCCTTCGCGCCATCGCCAGCGCAAGATTGTCACGAGGAGCAGAGAACCGGCGGCGGCGATCGGCGCCGGCTCGAACGTGAGCGCGAAATAGACAGCAATCCCGCAGCCGAGCAGGACCGGCGCCCAGAGGAACCAGCGATCCTGCTCGCGCTCGAGTGCGCCCAATGCCGCCGCGAAGAGCTGCCCCATGCCACCCTCGTTGCCGTTAACGGTAGAGGGCTGTGGGACGAAAGCAAGGATCGTCGCAGAGCGGCGCGCGCGATGCCGAAAACAGCGCTTTGGAAAGCGAAAAGCCGCCGGAGCCCTGCTTCGGCGGCTAAATTCGAAGAGATGGACAGTCTACTTTTTGGCTGGCGCCTTCTTCGGCGGCGACGATTTCAGCCGGCAATAGGCTTTGCGCTCGACGCCGGCCTTGGTCTTCGTCGCCTTGATCCACGAGCAGGTGGTATTCGCGCCGCAGGCCTTCTCATCGAGACCTTTGCAGGCCGAGGGAGCCTTCTTTGTGGCTGCCTTTTTCTCTGTTTTGGCGGGTGCGGCCTTTGTCTCGGCCTTCGGCGCTTGGGCATGGGCAGCCCCGCCGATCAGTGCCAGCGCCAGACCCATCGCGCCCAGTCCCAGAACCCAACGATCCCTTCTCACGGCAGTCGCTCCCTGGTTGATGCCGCGCGCAATATATCACCGTACGCGGCGCTAAAGTACTGATATGTGGTGAACAATCATTCAGCCGCGGCGTTTGCCGCCGGCCCAGGCCAGCGCAGCCTCGAGCCGGTCGTCGCCCCAGAAAATCTCTCCGTCCTCGGTGATGAATGTCGGCGCGCCGAAGATGCCTTTGGCGGCAGCGGCTTCCGTGCGTGCGCGCAGAGCGGTTTTCACCTCGTCGGAAGCCGTGCGCTTCAGAAGACGCGCAGGATCTTGCCCGAGGTCGCTGAGGATCCGCGCGAGCGCTTCCGGGGCGGCGATGTCGGCCCGATCGGCAAACTCAGCGGCGAAGACGGCGCGCGTGAAGTCGCCGATCCAGCCCTCTTCCTCGGCCACCATCGCGATGCGTGCGGCGGCGAGGCTATTGGCCGGAAAGGGTTCGGGCATCCGGAATGTGTGCCCGCGCGACTGAGCGATGCGCTCGATGTCTCGTGCCATGTAGCGCCCTTTGGCCAGGTTCAGAACGAACGGCGATGTAGTGAGACCCTGAGCCTTGAAGATGGGCCCAAGGAGGAAAGCGCGATAGGCGATCTCGACGTCGGCCGCCGCAGCAAGCTCCTCGATCCGCATGGCCGTCAGGTAGGAATAGGTCGAGGCGAAATCGTACCAGAACTCGAGCTTTGCCATGGCGGGCTCCTCCGTTCGGTTAATGCCGGAACGTGATGTTAAGGGGCTGGCTCGGGGGCGGGCGGACAGACGCGGCAATCGTCAGCCGACACACATCTCGCGGTTGCCCTCGCAGCGACCATCGCGCTATAAGCACGCCTGACCCCTCCAATTCTCCTATGAGACCGGCTGCTCGACCTATCGGGCAGGCCCGAAAAGAGCATTACCTGGAAAGCCCACACAATGAGCAACCGCAAACCGCTGATGCCCAAGGCGACAGCCGTCTGGCTGGTGGAAAACACTTCGCTGAGCTTCGATCAGATCGCGGAGTTCTGCGGGCTCCATCACCTCGAGGTCAAGGGCATAGCCGACGGCGATGTCGCGCAGGGCATCAAGGGCATGGACCCGATCGCCTCCGGCCAGCTCAGCCGCGAGGAGATCAAGCGCGGCGAGGCCGATCCCGACTATCGCCTGCGGCTCGCTGAATCCAAGGTCGAAATTCCGCCGGTCAAAACGAAGCGCGGGCCGCGCTACACGCCGGTCTCACGGCGGCAGGATCGTCCGAATGCCGTGATGTGGCTGCTGCGCAATCATCCCGAGCTCAAGGACAGTCAGATCATTCGTCTGGTGGGCACGACCAAGCCCACAATCGCCGCGATCCGCGAGCGCACGCACTGGAATGCGCAGAACCTGACGCCGCAGGACCCGGTGACACTCGGCCTCTGCTCGCAGATCGATCTCGATGCCGAAGTCGCCAAGGCGGCCAAGCGCGCGCCCCAGCAACCTCCGGTCGGGGCACCTGCCGAGGCCAAGGCCGGGACGCTGTTGCCGACGTCGGAGACAGTGCCGGGCCTTGGACCGCAGCCTGATGTGAGCTTCCCTGAGCCCGCGCCGGAAGAGCCTGCCGAATCCGAGGAAGCGGAAGCCTCTCGCGTTCTTGCCCGCCTGAAGGAGCTCGGCGGCGGCGAGAACAAGGACGAGGAAGAGAGCTGAGTTCGGGTTGGAGCGCTACGGTCAGCGCAAGCGCGCCCTTCTCCCTTCTCCCCGCTCTTGTGGGGAGAAGGTTAGGATGAGGGGCGGGAGCTCGTGAAGCGTCGGAGTATGCCGCCGACCCTCACCCCCGGCCCTCTCCCCGCACGCGGGGAGAGGGGGGAAAGCCCTCAAACTTCCTCGATCCGGATCATCTGCGGCTTCTCCGCGACCTTACCGTCGGCCTCGATATCGTCGAGCGCCCTGCGGATGGCGGCCTCCGTCGTCTCGTGCGTGATGATCACGATGTTTGCGAGCGTCCCTGGCGCCCCGCGCGGACCCCGCTGCACGATACTGTCGAGCGAGACTTCCTGCTCGGCCATGCGCTTCGTGATCGCCGCCATCACGCCCGGACGATCGAAGGCGGAAAAGCGCACGTAATAGTCACCCTTGTGCTGGCCGAGCGGTGCGCGCTTGTGCGGCTTGAGGCGCGATGAGGGCACGCCGAACGGCGGCAGCACAAAGCCCGCCGCAATATCCACGATGTCGCTCGCGACGGCGGAAGCGGTCGCGCGCGCGCCGGCGCCGGGACCCACAAGCAGCAGGCTGCCCGCAAAATCCGCATCGAGCGCGACGGCATTGGTGACGCCCGATACGCCGGCGATGGCCGCTTCGATGGGGATCATGACTGGCGTGACGCGGCTCTCGATCTCGCCATCGCTGAGCGTCGCGACGCCGAGCAGCTTGATGCGGTAGCCGAGCTCGTCCGCCGCATCGATGTCGGCATCGGTGATCGTCTGAATGCCCTCGATGTGGATCTGGTCGAAGGCGACGCGCGTGCCGAACACGAGGCTCGTCAGCAGCGTGAGCTTGTGCGCGGCGTCGAAGCCACCGATGTCGAACGTCGGGTCCGCCTCGGCGTAGCCCTTGGCCTGCGCCTCGCGCAGTACCTCGGCGAACGGCAGGCGCTCCTCCTGCATCTTGCTCAGGATGTAATTGCAGGTGCCGTTGAGAATGCCGGATACGCGGCGGACCTGATTGCCGACCAGCGCCTCACGCACGGTCTTGATCACGGGGATGCCGCCCGCGACGGCTGCCTCGAAGTTGAGCGCGACGTTGTGCCTCTCGGCAAGCTGGGCGAGTTCGAAGCCGTGATGCGCGAGGAGCGCTTTGTTGGCCGTCACGACGTGCTTGCCGGCGGCGAGTGCGGCCTCGACGGCGCGCTTGGCGACGCCGCCTTCGCCGCCGATCAGCTCGACGAAGCAGTCGATGGCCGGATCGGTCGCGAGGGCCACGGGATCGTCGACCCAGCGTAAACCTTCGAGCGAGACGCCGCGGTCCTTGCCGCGCTCGCGCGCCGAAATGGCGACCACTTCCACGGGCCGGTGAAGCTGGTCCGCAAGCTTCGAGCCATGGGCCTTCAGGAGTTGGATGAGCCCGGCACCGACAGTTCCGAGGCCGGCAACGCCGAGCTTGAGGGGTTCACGTGTGGTCATGGCGTATTCCGGCGAGTTGACGGTCCGATGGTGAGTGCAGGCACAACCGAGACCCAGCCAGGGGGCTCGGGGGCCGGGTCTCTTAACACGTGCGCCGGGCAGGGTCGATCATGGCGGCGAGCCGGGAAAATGGGGCGGCAGGACAGCCGGAAAAATAATTCGCGGGAGCTTTGAACCTCTGGCCGGGTGGTCGCGACAGATCGGGCAAGTGGCGGCTGTTCCGCCGCCGAAACTCGGATCAACCGCCCCACGCCATCAGGAGTAGCTCGATGTCCTTCAAGTCCGCCCTCACCAAGACCGCCATTCTCGCCGCTCTCTCCGTCGCCGTCATCGGCGGCAGCGGCCTCGCCTCTTCTCAGGCCGAAGCCGGCTACAAGCACAAGCACTTCGGAAAGATCGGCGTCGGCATCGTGCTCGGCGCACCGATCGTCTACGGCGGCTATGGCTACGGCTACCGCCCCTGTTATTGGCTCTATCGCAAGGCGATGAACACCGGCAGCAAGTACTGGTGGAAGCGCTTCCACGAGTGCCGCTACGGCGACGACGACTGATCCCTCCCAGTCCACGTCCCGTACAGACCCCGGCGCAGTCCCCCTGCTGCGTCGGGGTCCACTTATTCGGTGCGGCGCGGCTCCTGCACCGGCAGCATGAAAATGAGCCCTCCGATCAGGAAGAGCGCCGTCGTTGCAATGCCCCATCGCTGACTGGCGGTGAGGGTCGTCACGAGCGCGATCATGAGCGGCGCCAGGAACGAAGTCGCCTTTCCGGAGAAGGCGAAGAGGCCGAAGTACTGCGTCATGCGATCGGGTGGCGCGAGGCGGGCGAGGAGCGAGCGGGCCGCGGCTTGCACGGGCGCGGCGACAAGTCCGATGAGGATCGCAAAGAGCAGGAAGACCTGCTCGCCCTGCGAGGAGAAGGCGCCGGAGCCCGGTTGCTTCTCGGCGATCGGCACCACGAAGAGCACATTGCTCTTGTCAACGGAGAGAATGCCGAAGAAGCCGATCAGCAGGATCACGATCGAGCCGACGATCACGGTCTTGGCGCCGACGCGGTCATCGAGCAGGCCGCCGATGACGGCGCCGATCGCGCCGGTTCCGGCAAGGATGATGCCGAACAGGCCGAGATCGAACGTGCGCCAGTCGAAGACCGAAGCCCCGTAGATGCCGCCGAACACGAAGATCGCGGCGAGCCCGTCACCGTAGAGCATCCGCGCGACGAGCATCCAGAGAATGTTGCGATTGTCCTTCGGCAGGTTGCGGACTGTGTTCCAAAGAGATGTGAGCGCGTCGCGGATCGGGCTCTCCGAGTGGGCGCGCGTCGCCTGTCGATTGTCCGGCACAAACAGGAAGAACGGGATCACGAACAGGATGAACCACGCGGCGCAGAGCGGCCCGACGAGCCGGTCGCCCTCGCGGCTCGCCTGATCGAGGTCGAAGATCGGCTCCAGGCCGAGCATGGTCTTGCCGCTGGATGGATCGGTCACGACGAAGCCGGCGACGAGCGCGAGAGAAACGAGGCCGCCCGCATAGCCGAGCCCCCATGCGATGCCCGAGAGCCGGCCGAGCTGATCCTTGCGCACGAGCGTCGGCATGATCGCGTTGTTGAAGACGGCCGCGAACTCGGCACCGGCGAACGCGAGCGCATAACCCGCGAGCACAAGGAAGTACACGGGGCCTTGCAGCTTCGGCGTCGCGAGCCAGAGCGAGCATAGTCCGACGACGAGCATGAGCCCGAAGAGCGCGATCCACGGCTTGCGCCGCCCGCCGCTGTCGGCAACCGCGCCGAGCATGGGGCTGCCGATCGCGACGATGGCGCCGGCGGAGGCAGCGGCATAGCCCCACGCGGCCTGGCCCTGGCTCGGATCGGATACGACGGCATTCGCGAAATAGGGCGCGAAGAGGAAGGTCTGCACGAGCGTGTAGAAGGGCTGGCCCGCCCAATCGAACATGGCCCAACCCGCGATCGCGGCAGGCGGCGCCGTGGTTTCGGTCGCCGCAACATTCGTGGTCATGCGTGTGGTTTCCCCCGCGGAGGCGCCGCCCCCGCGGCCTGGCACCCAGGGCGCCAAGATGCCCCCCAGGAGTCAGAAGCTCAAGGCCCAAACGCGAGTGCAATTCGCTCCTGCTCAGCCCGTCGTGCGCGCAAGATCGCCGAGCCGGGTGGCTGCGACCATAAGGCGAGCCGGTGTCAGCGGCCCGCTCGCGCTGAGATCATCGAGGGCGGCGGCGACGCGGGTGACTTCGCCAGCATGTTCCTCCTGCCAGCGCGCGAGAGCATCTTCGCCGGGCCGCGCGAGAATGCCGAGGGCGATCTGCCGGCGAGCCTCGAGCAGGGCCTGCTCGGCGCCGGCGACCGCCATCATGTCGTAGGCATCGGTTGCGCGGATGCGCCGGCCGGCATCGATGAGCCCACGCAAGTGGAAGCGGTCATTGAGGCCGAGCACGACGTGCGCTGCCGCAGTGTAGGTTGCACGCGACTGGGCCGCGGCCTCGGTGATGGCGGGGGCGTCGACAAGGATCGCGAGGCGGGCGAGATCGGCAGCAAGGTCGACCGGCACCTGCTTCTCCACGAGCGCCTGCTCGGTGGTGTGCACCTGGGCCTCGCTTCTGCCGCCGATGCCGCTCGCGATGAGGGACCTGAGATCGGTCGCGCCCTTCGTATGCGTCGCGATAGTAGCATCCAGGTCGGCCGTCGCCCGGCCATCACGCAGGAACCAGCGGGTTGCGTGCGCCAGCGCCTCCTGCGTGCGGGCGTAGAGATCGAGCTGGCACGCTCCGTCGACGCGGTTGTCGAGGGCGTCGATGCGCGGCCAGATGTCATTGAGGCCCAGTACCGCGCGGGCGACCGTGAAGGCGTAAGCGATCTCGTGAACGGGCCGGGCCGTCTCGTCCGCCATGCGCTGCGGGGCTGCGGCGCCGAGCCGGTTCACGACGGCGTTCGTCACGGTCGTTGCGATGATCTCGCGGCGGAGCTGATGGCGCCTCAGGTCATCCGGATAGGCGCGCGCGAGCTCGGGCGGGAAGTATTCAATGAGCCTCGGCTCGAGGGCGGGCGCATCCGGGACGGCGCTCGCGAGCAGGTCGCTGCGGAGCGCGATCTTGGCGTAGCTGAGCAGCACGGCGAGCTCGGGTCGCGTCAGTCCGCGACCCGCAGACTGGCGCACGGCGATCTCCGGCAGTGAAGGCAGGAACTCGATCTCGCGTTCGAGGATGCCGCGCTGCTCGAGCGCTTCGATGAGCCGCGCGTGCGCGCTGAGATCGGCTGCGGCATTGCGTTCGGCGAGGCTCAGCGCCAGCGACTGCTGGTAGTTGTTGCGAAGGACGGCGGCGGCGACCTCGTCGGCCATGCTCGCGAGCAGCTTGTTGCGCGCAGGGATGTCGAGGCGCCCGGACTTCACCACCGGCACGACCGCGATCTTGATGTTCACTTCCTGGTCGGAGGTGTTCACGCCTGCCGAATTGTCGATGAAGTCCGTATTGAGCCGCACGCCGCGCGCCGAAAGCTCCATGCGCGCGCGTTGCGTCACGCCGAGGTTGGCACCTTCGCCAACGACCTTGGCCTTGATGTCGGGCGCTGCGACGCGGATGGCATCATTGGCGCGGTCGCCGGCATCGGCGTCGG
The DNA here is from genome assembly GCA_035565975.1 of Hyphomicrobiaceae bacterium. GTDB lineage: Bacteria > Pseudomonadota > Alphaproteobacteria > Rhizobiales > Hyphomicrobiaceae. The sequence goes on along the minus strand of DATMRT010000126.1, from coordinate 439 downwards.
TCTCGGTCGAAGCGCGGATGTACGTGCCGATGCCGCCGAACCAGAGGAGATCGGTCTTGGCCCTGAGGATGGCATTCATGAGCTCGGCGGGCGTCAGATGCTCGGCCGTGATGCCGAGCATGGCGCGCACTTCAGGCGACAAGGGCACCGACTTCGACGATCGGGAATAGATCCCACCGCCCTTGGAGATGAGCGACTTGTTGTAATCCTGCCAGCTCGAACGCGGTAATGCGAAGAGGCGTGCGCGCTCGGCGAGGCTCGCGGCCGCGTCGGGGCTCGGATCGAGAAAGATGTCGCGGTGGTCGAAAGCCGCAAGCAGGCAGATGGCCGGCGAGAGCAGCATGCCATTGCCGAAAACGTCGCCCGACATGTCGCCGACGCCGATGACCGTGAAGGGCTGTGTCTGGATGTCGGTATCCATCTCGCGGAAGTGCCGCTT
>DATMRT010000125.1:0-2428 GCA_035565975.1 Hyphomicrobiaceae bacterium | reverse complement strand
ACGATGAAATAGCGCATCTGGGCGTTGTCGACGGTCTTCTGCGCGGCCGCCTTCCAGGCTTTGTAGGCCTCGGCGTAGTTCGGATAGATGCCGACGATGTCGAGCTTGTCGAGGTCGGCGAACTCGTGCTTGCCGAGGTCGGAAAGCTCGCCGCCGAAGACGAGGTGCAGGAGCTGGCGGGGTTTCGCAGAGGTCTGTTCAGGCATGGGCGGCGCCTCCAACGTGGATGCAGGATCAATACTCGGTACACATGACGGAAATGAGCGCCAAGCCCGATTTTGATGCGCCGGCGGCGTGCGTCGGCACGCTCATCCGGCAGAGGTGGCGGCAAATGCCATGTCGGCGACGAAACCGGCGAAGATCAGCCAGCCGAGATCGCGGTTGGACTTGAAGCGCCTCAGGCAGTTCGCGGGATCGGCAATGTCGAGCGTGGTCACTTGCCAGATCATGTGGGCCGCGGCACCGGCGAGCGCGATCATGCCGATTGCGCCGACACCTGTCATCCATGCCGCAGCCGCCCACATCGCGAGCGCAAAGGCATAGAAGCCGCTCACCCAGGGCTTCGTCCGCTCGCCAAAGCGGAGTGCCGTGGACTTGAGCCCGAGCAGGAGATCGTCCTCCTTGTCCTGATGCGCGTAGATCGTGTCGTAACCGATCGTCCATGCGACCGAGCCGAGATAGAGCACAATGGCCGGCCATTCGAGCTCACCCCGCGCCGCCGTCCAGCCGACGAGCGCACCCCACTTGAAGGTCAGGCCGAGCACGAGCTGCGGCCAGTAGGTGTAGCGCTTCATGAAAGGATAGATCGCCACCAGCAGCAGCGACGAGGCACCAAGCACCACGGTGTACCAGTTGAACTGCAGAAGCACGGCGAGGCCAATCAGGCACAGCAGCAGCATGAAGGCGGCCGCCGATTTGACGGTCACCTCACCCGAGGGGATCGGGCGGCCTCGAGTGCGTGCGACGCCTGCGTCGTAGTCGCGATCGACGATGTCATTGTACGTGCAGCCGGCGCCGCGCATGACGAAGGCGCCAATCCAGAACAGGATCACGAACCAGAGCGACGGATAAGCCGCGCCATTGGCGTGCTCGGCGAGCGCGAGCGACCACCAGCACGGGAAAAGCAGGAGCCACGCGCCGATCGGCCTGTCGAAACGCGCAAGCCGCGCATAGGGACGAAACCACGACGGCGCGTAGCGGTGCACCCAGTTGTCCGGCGGCGCATCGGGAACAGTCGGGGCGTTGAGTGTATCGGGACCTGTTCTCATGCGCCGATCTTATGCGCCAATGTGCAGCGCGAGGCGACCCATTTTGTCGCGCTTGTCAGGTCCCGCGCGGCTTGGCGCGCGAGGTCGGGGGCGCGGTGCGCGGATCTTCGGGCCAAGGGTGCTTGGGATAGCGGCCGCGCATCTCCGCGCGCACGTCCGTCCATGAGCCCGACCAGAATCCTGGGAGATCGCGGGTGATCTGGATCGGACGGTGCGCAGGCGAGAGCAGGTGCAGCGTCAACGGAAGGCGGCCATTGGCGATCGCGGGATGAACGGTGAGGCCGAACAACTCCTGCACACGGATCGCCAAGATCGGCGCGCCTTCGCCCTCGTAATCGATGGGATGGTGCTTGCCGGTCGGTGCCGTGAAGTGGACCGGAGCCAGGGCGTCGAGATTCTGTCGAACCGACCATGGAAGGACGCCATCGAGCGCCGCGCCCAGTAGGTCCGCATCGATATCGGCGAGAGATGTCGCATTCGAGAGGAACGGCGCTAGCCAGTCGTCGACCGAAGCCGCGAGCGTCTCATTCGAAAGGTCGGGCCACGTTTCCGCACCCTGCTTGACGGCCCCGCGCACGAAAGCAACGCGGGCGCGAAGCTGCTGCTGTGCGCGGCTCCACGGGAGGCGGTCGATGCCGAGATTGGCAATGCCCCGCGCGAGCAGCGTCGCGACTTCCGGACCAGGCCTTGTCGGGCGCGGCTCCGATCGCAATGTCATCGCGCCTAGGCGCTCCGTGCGGCGTGTGCGAACCGCGGCATTGCCGGCATCGAACTCGCTCGACTCGGTCATCTCGATGCGGTCGGCCGCGATCGTGCGCACCTCGGCTTCATCGAGCGTCGTCGCGAGCAAGATACGCGCGCGGGCTGCGCTCCCGGCGATTTCGGCGATCGCGAGGAAGCGCGCGAGCGCAAGCGGGTCGGCAGGATCGAGCGTGGCCGCACGCCCGTTGACGAGCAGGAACTGGCCCGGCGCGCCGCGCGCCATGGCAATGCGATCGGGATAGGCGAGCGCAAGCAGCGCCGCAGTTGATGCAGCACCGGAGCGCGGCGCACGCACATCCGCCTCGGCTTCCCTGGCCCAATTCCGCGCGAGCGCGCGCATACTCTCGGCGCGACGTGAGCGGTCCCGCGCGAAAGCCGACAAGCGGTGATCGAGATCG
>DATMRT010000124.1:0-16297 GCA_035565975.1 Hyphomicrobiaceae bacterium | reverse complement strand
GCGGCCCTGATCGACCATCTTGAAGTTGTCGATGAGGACACCTTCCTCATCGATGTGGCGGCTGTCCGGCGGCGCCGAGCCCGGCGTCTTGCCGCCGATATCCGCATGATGCCCGCGCGAGGCGACGACGAACAGGATGCGCGCGCCATCGCGGCTGAAGACCGGCGTCACGACGGTGACATCGGGCAGATGCGTGCCGCCGTTGTAGGGATTGTTCAGCATGATGCTGTCGCCGGGCTTCAGAGTGCCGGCATTGAGACGCAGCACTGTGCGGACGGCCTCGCTCATCGAGCCGAGATGTACCGGTACATGGGGTGCATTGGCGACGAGATTGCCATCCGGATCGAAGAGCGCGCAGGAGAAGTCGAGCCGCTCCTTGATGTTCACCGAATAAGCCGTGTTCTCGAGCGTCGCGCCCATCTGCTCGGCGATCGACATGAAGAGGTTGTTGAACACCTCGAGCATGATCGGGTCCGCCTCGGTGCCGAGCTGCTCGCGGCGCGCGCGCGCAGCCGTCCGCGTCAGCACAAGATGGCCGAGGTTCGTGATCATGGCCGACCAGCCTCCCTCGACGACGTTGGTCCCCGTGGGCTCGATGATGATCGCGGGGCCTTCGAGAGCGTCTCCGGGGCCGAGTTTTGCGCGGTCGTAAAGCGGCGTATCGATCCAGCCGCCCCGCGTGTGCAGGCGCGCCGTCGCAGTCGGGCGGACATCGGCGTCCGACCGACGCTCGCGCGGCTTCTCGATGATCACGTCGCTGGCGCCGATCGCTTCCAGCGCCACGGCCTCGACGATCAGGTCGTCGCGGTCCACCGCGAAGCCGAAGCGCGCGCGATGCGCGTCCGCAAAGCGCCGACGGAGATCGTCCTCGCTGCCATACTCGACGGCCAGCGGCTGATGCGCGCCCTCATAGCGCACGTGCACGCGCCGCTCGATCGTGGTCCGGTCGCGCGGAATGTCCTGCCCCAGAACCTCCTCGATGGCGCTCATCTCCAATTCTGCAAATGCTTCCGCCACAGTCGAAGCAGAGCCGCCGAGCGGCCGCTCGATCTGACGCTCGCGCAGCGCGCGCACCTCGGCAAGTCCCATGCCGTACGCCGAGAGCACGCCGGCATAGGGATGCAGCAGCACGCGCGTGATCCCGAGCACGTCGGCGATGGCGCAAGCATGCTGTCCACCGGCACCGCCGAAGCAGTTGAGCGTATAGCGCGTCACGTCATAGCCGCGCTGCACCGAGATCTTCTTGATGGCATTGGCCATGTTCTCGACGGCAATGCGCAGGAAGCCTTCGGCGACTTCCTCGGGCGTGTAGGACGTCCCACTCGCGGCGTTGATGGCGTCCGTCATGCGCGCGAAGCCCGCGCGCGCCGCCTCGACATCGAGCGGCTCGTCGCCGCCGGGGCCGAAGACGCTCGGGAAGTGAGCCGGCTGGAGCTTGCCGAGCAGCACGTTGCAGTCGGTGACTGTGAGCGGGCCACCGCGGCGATAGCAGGCCGGGCCCGGATTGGCACCGGCGCTTTCTGGACCTACTTGAAACCGGCCATCCTCGAACTTCAGGATCGAGCCGCCCCCCGCCGCAATGGTGTGGATGTGCATCATCGGCGCGCGCATGCGCACGCCTGCGACTTCCGTCTCGAAGGAGCGCTCGTACTGGCCATCGAAGTGCGTGACGTCGGTGGACGTGCCACCCATGTCGAAGCCGATGAGCTTGTCGAACCCGGCCATGGTACCGGTCCTGACCATGCCGACAACGCCGCCCGCTGGTCCCGAGAGGATCGAGTCCTTGCCCTGGAAAAGCGCCGCATCGATCAGCCCGCCGTTCGACTGCATGAACTGCAGGCGTCGGCACCCGCCGCGATCGGCGCCGAGCTCGTCGCGCACCTGATCGACATAGCGGCGCAGCACCGGTGAGAGATAGGCATCGGCGACGGCGGTATCGCCGCGCGAGACGAGCTTGATGAGCGGGCTGGCGAGATGGCTCGGCGAGATCTGCGTGAAGCCGACTTCACGCGCGATCTCGGCAACGCGCTGCTCGTGCGCCGGATAGCGATACGAATGCATGAACGCGATCGCGACGGCGCGGATGCCGGCGGCATAGGCGGCTTCGAGCGCTGTCCGTGCCGTTGTCTCGTCGAGCGCGCGGACGACCTCACCGCGCGCGGCCATGCGCTCGTCGACCTCGGCGACGCGCGTGTAAAGCACTTCGGGCAGCCTGATATGGAGGTCGAACAGACGCGGGCGATTCTGATAGCCGATGCGCAGAAGATCGGCAAAGCCCTTGGTGATCAGGAGCAGCGTCGGGTCACCCTTGCGCTCGAGCAGTGCGTTTGTCGCGACCGTCGTGCCCATGCGCACGGTATCGATGAGACCCGGCGGGATTGCCTCGCCGCGCTTCAGTCCGAGCAGCTCGCGAATGCCCTGCTCGGCGGCATCGCGATAGCGTTCGGGATTTTCGGAGAGAACCTTATGGATGAGGATCTCGCCGTCCGGGCGACGCGCGACGATATCGGTGAACGTGCCGCCGCGATCGATCCAGAACTGCCACATGAACGCTTCCCCTCGAACTCCGAAATCGTTAGACGACTGACCATCCCATCGAAATTCCAGGAATGTGCAGCGTCGCAAGCGCGCGCCGATAATGCCGACAATCCAGCGTCCTAGCGCCCGATTTTTCGACTAGCAGGGGTTCGGCAATCCTGCTAGCGTCCGGACAAATTCAAACACAGGGAGGTTACAATATGAGGTTGAAGTCTTTTTCGCTGGCGGCCTTCATTCTCGGTGCCACCGTCGCCGCCGCCGGCGCGCAAGATCTTCCCAAGCGCGAGTTCAAGGTGCTGGGGACTTGGTCCAACCTCTCCACGTTTCAGAAGATCGAACAGCCCTTCTGGACGGAAGATCTCCCCAAGGCGTCGAACGGCCGGATCAGCGGCCAGATCAAGTCGCAAAGCGAGCTCGGCCTCAAGGGGCAAGAGCTGATGCGCATGCTGCGTCTCGGCGTCTTCGAGTTCGCCCACGCACTGCCGATCTACATCGCTGAGGACGCCGTTGTCGAAGGCGTCGACATCGCCGGCGTCGCCAAGGACTTCGCCACCGCCCGCAAGGTCACCGAAGTTTATGCGGCCCAGATGGACGAGGTGATGAGCAAGAAGTACGGCGCCAAGCTGCTCAACTACTACCCGTTCCCGGCTCAGGTGATCTACTGCAATGCGCCGATCAAGAGCGTCGCAGATCTCAAAGGCAAGAAGGTCCGCGTGCAGGGCACGTCACAGGGCGACATCGTCGAAGCTCTCGGTGGTATTGCCGTGACCATCGCCTTTGCCGAAGTTGTGCCAGCTCTCCAGCGCGGCACCGTCGAGTGCGGCATTACCGGTACGATGCCCGGCTTCAAGGCTGGTTGGCACGAAGTCGTCACCCACGTGATCAACATGCCCGTCGGCTTCACGGTCTCCTTTACCGCCGTGAGCCTCGCAGTTTGGAACAAGCTCGACGACAAGACCAAAGCCTTCCTGACAGCCGAAGCCAAGAAGATGGAAGACAAGGGCTGGAAGATTTCCGAAGGCGAGAATTCGGCCGGCCTTGCCTGCACGACCGGCAAGGGCACCTGCCCCGAGTCGGGCAAGCCGGGCAAGCTCGTGCTCGTCGAGCCCACCAAGGAGGACATCGCACTCCGCGAGAAGGCCATGCAGGATGTGGTCCTCAAGCGCTGGGCCAAGCGCTGCGGCGCCGAGTGCGTTGCCAAGTGGAATGAGACCGTCGGCAAGCTTGTCGGCCTGACGGCCTCGGGCTCGTGATCGCCGTGCGCTGCCCTTCGACCGGCGAATCGAGATAGTCCCGTGGAAGGTCCATCACGATGGATAGGACCGGTGGCGCGTGCAGGCGCCATCGCGTCCGGGTGGGCGTTGATGCTCATCTCGCTCGCAACGTGCGTCGAGGTGATCGGCCGCAAGTACTTCAGCTTTTCCTTCAAGGGGATCGACGAGATCGGCGGGTACGTGCTTGCCGGCACCAGCGCCATCGGATTCTCGTACGCGCTGATGACGCGCGCGCATATGCGCATCACGCTGCTGTTCCCCTACATTCCCAGCAGCGCGCGCGCATTCCTCAACGTGGTGGCACTCGTGACCCTCGCGGGCCTCGCGATCTTCTGCGCGGTCCGCGGCTATGCCGAAGTCGATGCCAGCCTGACGTCGATGCGGCACGCGAACACGCCCCTGCAGACACCGATGTGGATTCCCCAGTCGATCTGGTGGGCGGGGCTCGTCCTTTTTGCGGTGGCAACGACGTTGCAGGCCATTCACGCCTTCGGGCTGCTCTGGCGTGACCAAGGTACGCTGAACCGGCTCTATGGCCCGCAGACCCTCGAAGAGGAGATCGCCACCGAGGTGGCCTTGGCCGAGCAGCGGGAAACCCGTCCGGACGAGGGGGCTGTTCGCACATGATGGATGCCACTGGAGCGGCCATCGGCTTTGGGCTGGTGCTGGCGGCCATGACCCTCGGGCTGCACATTGCAACGGTCATGTTCGGCATCGGCGTGCTCGGCGCGGCGCTGTATTTGGGCTGGCCGGGCGTCAACGCTCTCGGCGTCGTCTACTTCGAGGCGATGAACGACTCGCTGCTGCTGGCGCTGCCCCTTTTCATCCTGCTGGGCGAAATTCTGGTGCGATGCGGCGCCACGGACAAGATGTATCGCTCGCTGGCAGACTGGCTCAATCCTCTTCCGGGCGGGCTGCTGCACACCAACATCGCCTCTTCTGCGCTCTTTTCGGCCGTGTCCGGTTCGTCCGTCGCAACGGCGGCCACGATCTCCACCGTCGCGCTGCCAACTTTCCGCAAGAAGAGCTACGACACACGCGTCGTCCTGGGATCGATCGCCGCCGGCGGGTCACTCGGCAATCTCATCCCGCCGGGTATCGCCTTCATCATCTACGGCGTGCTTACCAACACCTCGATCGCGCGCCTCTATGCTGCCGGCATGATTCCCGGCCTGATCCTTACCGTCATGTTCATGGGCGTGATCATTCTCATGGCCTGGTGGCGCCCGTCGATCGCCCCCCGCGAGATCAACGACGATCCACTCCTGGCTCGTCTGAAGCGTCTCATCGATCTCGTGCCGCCGCTCATCGTCTTCGGCATCGTCATGGGCACGATCTACGCCGGATGGGCGACCCCGACGGAGGCCGCGGCCATCGCTGTCGTTGCTGCACTGCCGATCGCCGCAGCCTACGGCAAGCTCACGATCGCCATGCTGCACGAGGCCTTTCTTTCGACGATCAATCTCACGGCGCTGAGCATGCTCATCCTTGCCGGCGCGTTCGCCCTGAATTTCGTGCTCGGGATGCTCGGCGTCACATCGGCGCTCACGGCAATAGTCTCCTCGCTCGACGTCACGCCGACGCAGCTCATCTACGTCCTGTTCGTCTTCTACGTGATCCTCGGCACATTCTTCGAGACGCTGCCGATGATGGTCGGCACACTGCCGCTGGTTCATCCGCTCATCATGGCAGCCGGCATCGACCCGGTGTGGTTCGGTGTGTTTCTCGTTCTGATGTGCGAAATCTCGCTGATCAGCCCGCCGGTCGGCATGACCCTTTACGTGATCCAAGCCGTACGCGGCGAAGGATCCATCGGCGATGTGTTCAAGGGCACCATTCCCTTTTTCGTCACGATGCTCGTCATGACCATCCTGCTCATTCACTGGCAGGACATGGCGTTGTGGATGCCGCGCTACTTCATGGGGTGAAGACCAGCGCAGACACGACGGTGATCACGCAAAAAGGCGGTCTCACACAGGTGAGCCGCCTTTTTGCGTGATCACCGCAGCCTCTCAGGACTACAACGCCGCAAGCTTGCTGTTCAGACGGTCGGTTATCAGCATCGAGCCCGGCTTGTGGGTGATGCAGAGCGGCGGACGGGCGTTGAGAACGACGGATTGAGGCGTGACCCCGCAGGCCCAGAATACGGGCAGCAGGCCCTTGCCGACAACCGGCGGCGGATCGCCATAGTCCGGCTTCATGAGGTCCTCGATGCCGATGGCCTCGGGAATGCCGATGTGAACAGGCGCGCCGTGGACGGCCGGAAAGCGCGACGTCACCTGCACGGCGCGGATCGCGTCGGCCGGCGTCATCATGCGCATGGATACGATCATCTTGCCGCTGAACGGCCCTGCAGGCACGCAATCGATCGAGGTCCGGTACATGGATACGACCGTATCGCGCTCGATGTGATAGAGGGGGATACCCTCGTCGAGCAAAGGCTGCTCGAAGGAGAAGGAGCAGCCGAGAACGAACGACACGAGGTCGTCGGTCCAGTAGGCGCGGATATCGGTCGGCTCGTCGACGCAGGTGCCGTCCTTGAACACGCGATAGCGCGGTACGTCCGAGCGGATGTCGATGTCACCGAGATCGGGGAGCGCCGGATCGCCGACCGCGCTCATGCCGATGACCGGGCAGGGCTTCGGATTGCGCTGGCAAAAAGCGGCGAAGTCCATCGCGTAGGCCTTCGGCAGGATGCAGAGATTGCCCTGCACATAGCCGGGTGCCTGACCCGCCGTATGTCCCGTCAGCTCGCCCGAACGGCAACGCAGCCGCGCTGTCTCGGATGGTAGAATACTGCTTCTACCGGCACTCGAAGGTCGATCCTGCATTCGAGGTCTCCCGCATCGCTGCCCTTTGCGCCGCCATGGAGGGGGCACCGCAACGAAGCGCGAGAATCGCACCCGCGCGACCGGGCGTCAATTTTTGAGATGCGCGCCTAGCACTTCACGGCGCGAAGCTCGAGCGGAGCTGGGCCGCCCACCGGCCATCGATGCGCGTCACTACCCAGATAGAGCGATAGCTCGCGATCGCGGAGCCATCGCTCCGATAACGCGTGAACTGCACGTCGAGGTGGACCTTGTCAGCCGAGGCCGCGATGACCTTGCGGAAGTCCCACGCGCTGTGATGCCAGTCGCCCCCGGCGCGGGCGCGGAAGTCGTCGAAATAGCGCGACGGGCTCTCCCAGATGCGCATGCCGCTGCCTGCGAGCCGGTAATGGGGAAAGTGCAGCGTCGCGGCGATCGCGGCGGGATCGCGGGCGTTGAGCGCCGCGATATGCCGCTCCAGCACGTCGAGTGCTGCGGCTTCGGCGTCTTCATCGTCTGTCGTCGATTTGCTCATTGCCGGAAACCCCCATGACCATGGCCTACGACAGCGGATTGACGCCCACCGCGGCGCTGCGAGACACTTCGCCTGCCCGAAATCACCACCAGACAACTGCAAGGAGTGCTCAATGAAGCCCGTCGATCCCCGGACTGCAAGTGCGGAGGTGCGCGCCGTCTTCGACGACATCAAGTCGACGCGCAAGGTCAAGTCCATCAACAATTTCTGGCGCTATCTCGCGCATGAGCCGCGCATGCTCAAGCACACCTGGGAGAGCCTCAAGGCGATCATGGGCCCGGGCCATCTCGATCCGCTGACGAAGGAGCTGGTGTATGTCGCCATCTCGATCACCAACAACTGCGAGTACTGCATGGCCTCGCATACCGCGGCAGCGCGCGCCAAAGGTGCGACCGAAGCGCAGATCAACGAGCTCTACGCCGTGGTCGGCCTCGCCAACATGACCAATCGGCTCGCCAACGCCTACCGGGTGCCGGTCGACGCGCAATTCAAGGATGCAACTTGAGCGTTCTGCCACCTGAATGCCGCGGTTGGTCCCTAGCTTCCGGCTCGAGCGGATGCACACGAGCGACGGCGACGGATCATCGCGCAGGCGCGAAACTTCTGAATTTTGCCGCAATGGGCGACGATGCGTCGTCAGGTGTGGTAATAGAGGCACGCGAAGCAGCGCCCGCCCCGAGTTCGGACGCGCGCGTCGCCGGGTCGAGCATGACCTGCAAACAGCACTTCGAGAACGACGGAACTCATGTCGCAGGCCGATCAACCGATTGAATGGTATCTGGCGCGCGACGGGCAGCAGCACGGCCCCATCAGTGCCGCCGAGATGGAAAAGATCATCGAACTCGGCTACCTGCTGCCGACAGATCTCGTGTGGCATCAAGGCTTTGAGGACTGGAAGCCGGCCTCGGACGCCTTCCCGAAAAAGACCGAACCCCAACCGGCGGCCACCCCACCTAAAGCCGCCCCACCCCAGGCAGCTCCTACGCCGGCACCAGGCCCTGCAGGCCGGACCGACAGCGCCGCTCAGGGGGCCAATCCGAAAGGCAGCAAGGCGGACCCCCGCGACCGTGATCAGATCGCCAGGGACCCCGCGAGCTGGGAAGCCGAGGCGCGTCGGCAGGCCGCCCTGCGCAGCGACAGTTCATCCGGCCGGGATGGCGTCATGCCTCCGGACAAGGCCGAGCGCACGGCGGGCACACGCGAGGTGATTGCCGCCGAGGCCGCCCGGCGCGAGGAGGCCGCCCGTCGGGCGCGCGAGGCTGGCGCACGCCAGCCGACACCGACCGCGCCGGTCGCCGGCCGGTCGACGACAGGTCAGCCCTACGGCGAACTCGGCGGTGCGCCGCGCGCGGAGCCAGCTGCCGCCACGCGTGGACCACAGCCGGGCGCGAGCAGCAGCCCCATACCGCCACGCTCCGGCGGTGAAGACGATGCCTGGGCCGACGAGCCGCCCCGCCGCCGTTTTCCCAAGATCGCCGTCGCAGCGCTCGTTCTTCTCGCCATCATTGGGGGCGGCGTTTACGCGCTTCACGCGACTGGCCGGCTCGATCCGATCGTGAGCCGCGTTTCCTCCGCGACCGCACCGGCGTCGCCCACACCCACGTCGTCGCCCCTGGTGACGGCAAGTCCCAGCGCCCACAAGCAGACGGCTTCTGACTACGCCAGCGATCCTGCCGAGGTCGATCGCCAGTTCCAGCGCATCCCGGTCTGGCAGCTCCTCAAGACCGAATTCCCCGACTGGTACCAGGAGCGCGTGCGCGATACCGCGCGCCTCAAGAGCGAGGGCAAGTCGGACAAGGCCGTTGCGCAGCACCTCGCCGAGCAGCTCGTTGCTTTGCGCCGCAAGCACGTCACCGACGCGCTCGCCGCCAGTCCACAGCACCTGAAATCGGTGGCCACGACGTTCCTCGAGAACCTGGAGCGCCTTTCGCGGCATAGTGTCGAGGCCTGCTATGGTTTCATCTCGCAGGGAGAGACGAACCCGCTCATCGTCGAGCTGACACGCTCCTCCGAGCATACGCCCTCCCTGCAGAAGCAGGCTGCCGCCATCTTCTCGGCCATCGCCGAGGGTCGCCGTACGCCTGAAAAGCACAGCCAGCCCACCCGCGAGGACTACGACCAGCTCGCGATGCAGCTCGCCAAGCGCGGGTGGAGCCCGATAGACCTCCAGCTCTTCTCGGATGCCCGCTCGCTCGCCCGCGCGGCGCCGGAGCGGGTCTGCCGTATGGTCCAGGACTGGTTCGCAGCGCAGCTCGCTGTCAGCGACGAGGCCGTGCAGGTCCGCCTGCTCATCGAAGCGCTGAAGCCCGTCGTTGCCGGCTGAGGCGGCAATCCGGTCTGCGCGCGAACGCCGCGCCGCGCCCGCTTGCCCAGCGAAGCAACTCCACTAAGGTCGTTGCCATGCAGACGAGCGCTCAGAACGCCCAGAACCTGACGAGCCGCCTCGCCAATCCGACGCGCTTCATGTCGCTGAGCGCGACCCTCCTGCCCTGGATCGGCGGGCTCGCGGCAGCGCTGATCGCGATCGGACTCTATCTGGCGTTCTTCTCCGCACCGCCCGACTACCAGCAGGGGCATACGGTCAAGATCATGTTCATCCACGTGCCCTCGGCGTGGCTCGCCATGGGAGGGTACCTGCTGGTCGCAGTCTCGAGCTTCGGGCTATTCGTCTTCCGCCATCCACTCGCGGACGTCTCGGCCAAGGCGGCGGTGCCGCTCGGCGCGGCGTTCACGTTTCTCGCGCTCGTCACCGGCGCGCTCTGGGGGCGGCCCATGTGGGGCGCCTACTGGGTGTGGGACGCGCGGCTGACCTCGGTGCTGATCCTGTTCTTCCTCTATCTCGGGCTCATGGCCCTCCGCTCCTCGCTCGATGACGAGGCGCTCGCCGGCAAGCTGACGGCCATCCTCGCCCTGGTCGGCGTCGTCATTCTTCCGATCATCAAATTCTCAGTCGATTGGTGGAATACGCTGCATCAGCCCGCGAGCGTGCTGCGCATCGGGGGGCCGAGTATTCACGCGTCGATCCTGGTGCCGCTGCTCGTCATGGCGGCCGGCTTCACGTTCGCCTTCATCGCCATGCACCTCATGGCCATGCGCAACGAGATTCTGCGCCGCCGCGTCAAGGCTCTGACGCTCGCAGAGGTGAGCCGGGCGAGCAGCAGCGTTCCTGCCGGCGCGAAGGGATAGGAGCCATGGACCTCGGCCCGCACGCCGTGTTCATCATCGCATCGTACGCCCTCGTGGCGATCGTGATGCTCGCGCTCGTTGCCTGGCTGGTCCTCGACGGCCGCCGCCACCAGCGCGCCCTCGATGCGCTCGAAGCGCGCGGTGTGCGCCGGCGCTCGCACACCGGAGAGCAGGCACGATGACGGATCACGCGACCGAGGCGCCGCCTGCGCCGCGCCGCAGAGGCTCTCTGCTCATCCTGGTGCCGTTGCTGTTGTTTGGCGCCATGGCGGTGATGTTCGCCTTCGCGCTCACCAAGGGCGATCCCGCAAAGCTGCCATCGGCGTTGATTGGCAAGCCGGCGCCCGCCCTCGCGCTTTCGCCGATCGAAGGTCTCGGGGACGCCGTGCCGCTGCTCACACCCGACATTTTGCAGAAGGGCGAGGTCACGGTCGTCAACTTCTGGGCATCCTGGTGCGCGCCGTGCGTCGAGGAGCATCCGCTGCTTACCGAGCTTGCAAGAGCGACAAAAGTTCCGGTGGTCGGCGTCAACTACAAGGATGCCGCCGCCAATGCGCGCCGCTTTCTCAGCCGCTACGGCAATCCATTCACCGCCATCGGCGCCGATGTGACGGGCCGCACGGCCATCGAGTGGGGCGTTTACGGGATGCCTGAGACCTTCATCATCGATCGCGCGGGGCGCATTGCCTACAAGCACGTCGGCCCGATCTCGCCCGACGCGCTCACGCGCACGCTGCTGCCGACGATCGCGCGGCTGAAAGCCGAGAGACCGCGCTCCTGATCTGAATCGTTGGGCACCTATCACAGCGCCGGCGTGATGCCGTGACGCTTCATGATGGCGATCATCTTCGACACGTCGGGCGGCCCTCCGGCGGCCGCACTGATGAGCTCGGCCGACTCCCGAAAGAATGCCGGACCAATGGCGGCGGGCGTCAGAACGCACAGCGCCCTCACATCCTGATCCCCGTGATTGTCGAAGCGATGAACCGCGCCGCGCGGAATGCACAGCGCCTGCCCCGGCCCGACGTCGATAGCGCGGCCGTCGACGGTCCAGGTCAGGACACCGTCGATGCCGTAAATCGTCTCCTCGTAATGGTCGTGGCTATGGGGCGGCGCCGCCAACCGCTGCGCGGCAGGCACCACCACTTCGAAAGCCGCGATGCTGCCGCCCGAGTTCTCCCCGATGATGAGGAAGCGCACGCTGAGCGGCCCGAGGCGGATGGTCTCATCGGCCGGATTGACGTGCAGTCCGAGGGGCGTCGCGGAGGCCACGCCGGCGGCGCGCGTGCTGGCGGAACATGGTGCTGGAACCTGCATATGATAAGCTCCGGTGGGCTGGTCGCTCGGGCATCGGCAACCGCATTCGTCAGGTACCACCCGGGCGGGGTGGTTGTGCAGCCACAGGATTGTTCGACTGTTCGACAGAAGTGTTGAGCTCGGCCATGTTCGACTGGAACGACCTGCGGTACTTCCTGGCGGTCGCGCGCGAGGGCAGCACGCTCTCGGCGGCGAAGGCCATCGATGTCAGCCAGCCGACCGTACAGCGACGTCTGGCGGCACTGGAGGAGAGTGTCGGCCGCAAGCTCGTCGAACGACATCCGACCGGCTACCGCTTGACCGAGCTCGGCAAGGCATTGCTGCCCCATGCCAAGGAGGTCGAGCGATCCGTGGCAACGCTGCAGCGACACCTGTCGTCGGGCGGACACGAGCAGAGCGGCACGCTTCGGGTTACCTGTCCGGAGGGGATGGCGTCACGCCTGCTGACGCCGCTGATCGAGGCCTTCCAAGTCAAGTATCCCGCGCTGCGTGTCGATCTCATCATGACAGATCGCCGATTGGACCTAGCCGGCGGCGAGGCCGAGGTCGCCGTGCGCATGAATGAGCCCGGCGCATCCTCTCTCGTTGCCCGCAAAATCGCCGACTCGTTCTGGGCGGTCTATGGAAGCCGGTCCTACGTTGAACGTCACGGTCGCCCTCGGCGATTGGAGGAGCTGGACGACCACGCTGTCATCGCTTTTGAAGGTGACGTGGCCGAGAGCCACGCGAGTGCGTGGCTGCGTGCAGCCGCAGCGCGTGCGCGGATCGCGGCGCGCGCCAATTCGATGCTCGGCGTTCTGGCCGCCGTGAAATCCGGTGCCGGATTGGCGCCCTTGCCAATGGCGCTCGGAAGCTCGGAGGGCCTCGAGCCGGTGTTTTCGCCCGTTGCTGAGCTCAGCTCCCGGATCTACCTGGTCATGCACTCGGACTTGCGCTCCAACGCGCGCGTGCGTGCCTTTTGCGACTTCGTGGCAAAGGAGATCGTGCGCTTCCGCCCCCTGCTCATGGGGAAGCAGCCGCCTGCGGTCCCGGATCGGCAGCAGGATCGTAGCCGGTGACGCACGGCTGGTTGAATCGAGGCAGGCGCGCCTACTTACAGCTCGTCGTGACCGCGTGCAGGGCCTGCGTGACGCCAGCGAGCGAATAGGTATCGGTCGTCGTCGTGCCGCGCTCGGACGTGCCGACAATCGTCATCGTCGAGCCCCGGCGCATGGCCTCGATCAGCTTCAGCTCCTCGCCCGCGTCGGCGATATAGGCACGATCTCCGTGCGCGAAGAGCTTGAAGCTCGCATTGCCGATCGCCATCGTCACTTCGCTGCCGCCCTTGAGCGGGTAGCCGACGCGCACGCTGACCTCGGCCTTGACGCCGTCCTTCGGCCAGCTCGACACATAGACAAACGCCGGACTCCGCTTGGCTCCCGCCGGCTCCTGCTTGGTCGGCTGCGCGGTCGCAAAGCACAGAAGGCTTCCGCCCTCCCCATGCGTGAAAGCGGTCCAGCTCGCAAAAGTACCGATGGGTTTGACGGTCTGCGCGAACGCGACACTGCCTGCGAGCGCCACCCCCGCGATCACCGCCCCGGCGCGCAAAGCCGTCGCGCGCGTCCATCCCCGATATGACATGAGCCTGCTCGTCTCCATTCTCGTGCGGCGATCCTCCGTCGCATAGCGTCCGCCGCGCGGCTATTGTTCCGTTCGGCGCACCCTGCGCCCGCCTCGCACATGAGGCTCGGGGCCGGTCATCGGCCCGCCTTCGCTCACGGGCCGCGCCGCGAATCGGCCGAGCGAACGTACGCGATCATACATGACGATGGCCCCCGCCATGGCAACGTTGATACAGAACGTCGTCGGTATTTTGACGGTGTAGTCGCAACGCGCAAGCATCTGAGGCGAAAGCGATCCCCGCTCCGGGCCGAGCACATAGGCCGCGCGGAGCGGATGGCGGAAGCTCGGCAGGTCAATAGCCTCCTCGACGAGCTCGATTCCAACCAGCCGGCAGCCCTGCGGAAGCACCATGTCATCGAGGTGCGACCAGTTGTAGTGCGGCAGATGCTGGAGGCCTTTCGAGGTGTCGGCCGCGGCCTCGCGCGCCTGATAGGTGGCACCAACGGTGAACGTGAAGCTCGCGCCGAAACCGTGCGCGGAGCGCATGAGGTTGCCGACGTTCAGGCTTTTCGATATGCGCTCGGCACCAATGGCGAAGTAGCCGCGGTTGACGGGCTGGGCCGGAACCGTACTCATAGTCTGGGCACTCCCATTCGGAGAGCATGCAGGTCACGTTGAGGAGGTGTCACATGAAGGCCGCCCTGTGCAAGTCGCTGGACGGGCCCGAGACGATCGTGATCGAGGACATTGCCGATCCCGTGCCCGGCCCCGGCGAGGTGGTGGTGCGGGTGCGAGCGGCGGCCCTCAACTTCCTCGATACGCTGATCACGCGCGGCAAGTACCAGTTCAAACCGGACCTCCCATTTTCCCCGGCTGCCGAGATCGCGGGCGTGGTGGAGGCCGTGGGCGCCGGCGTGGACGACCTGAAGCCGGGCCAGCGGGTCTGCGGCTATATCGCCTGGGGCGGCGCGCGCGAGAAGGTCGCGGTGCCGGCCAAGCTCATGATACCCGTCCCGGAGGGCGTCAGCGATGCGGCGGCGGCCGGCATCAGCGTCACCTACGGCACGGCCATGCACGGGCTCAAGGATCGTGGCGGGCTCAAAGCTGGTGAGAGTGTTGCCGTGCTCGGTGCCTCGGGTGGCGCGGGTCTCGCTGCCGTCGAGATCGCCAAGCTCCTGGGCGCCCGCGTGATCGCCGTCGCGTCGAGTGCGGAAAAGCTGTCGATTTGCCGGGATCACGGCGCCGATGAGCTGCTGAACTACACGACGACCGATCTCAAGACGGGCCTGCGCGAGCTGACGGGCGGCAAAGGCGTCGACGTCGTCTATGACTGCGTTGGCGGCGAATACTCGGAGGCGGCGTTGCGCTCGATCGCCTGGGGCGGCCGCTTGCTTGTCATCGGGTTTGCCGCGGGCACCATCCCGAAGATCCCGCTCAATCTCTTCCTGCTCAAGAATGCCGCCGCCATCGGCGTCTTCTGGGGCGAGATGATCATGCGCGAGCCCGAGCAGCATCGCGCCAACATGATCGACGTACTGAAATGGTGCGCGGAGGGCCGGCTCAAACCGCACGTGCACGCAACCTATCCGCTCGGGCGCATCGGCGAGGCCATCATGGCACTCGACAAGCGGCAGGTCAGCGGCAAGCTGATCGTCGAGATCTGATGGCCGGCCTTGCGCACTCCGGCGTACTGGCCTTCCTGGCATTCTGATACCTAGAGCCACGCTGCCGGCTCCGGACAGCGATCTCCCCTCCTACCTCGATGGCGGATGCGCCCGCCGTAGTGATCATCTCGCGTGGCGGGCACCTCATGACTGCGGACATCCTGTTCATCATTGCCGGCGCCTTCGCCGGCGGGTTCGTGAACGGCCTCACCGGCTTCGGCACGGGCATGACGGCGCTCGTGCTGTGGTTGCACGCGCTGCCCGTCACGGTCGCGGCGACGCTCGTGCTCGTCTCCTCGGTGGTCGCCCAGATCCAGTCGCTGCCCGCGATCTGGCACGCTCTCGACTGGCGCCGCCTCGCGCCGTTCCTGATCGGCGGCCTCATGGGCATCCCGATCGGGACATGGCTGCTCGTGGTCGTCTCGGTTCAAATGGTGAAGCTCGGCGTCGGCTCCGTCGTGACGATCTACTGCACGATCATGCTGCTCGGCAGCTTCCGTCCAACCGTCCATGGCGGCGGGCGCATCGCGGACGGCATCATCGGATTGGCGGGAGGCGTTCTCGGCGGGCTCGCGGGACTCTCGGGCCCTCTGCCGACGATCTGGGCGAGCCTGCGCGGCTGGGGCAAGGATGCGCGGCGTGCCGTCTTCCAGGGTTTCAATCTCACGATCCTGACCGTCTCACTTATGGTGCACGCCGCAGCAGGTCTCGTGACGGCGGAGCTCGGCCGCGCAGTTCTGTTCGCGCTGCCCGGCACGCTTGTCGGCGCCTGGATCGGGCAGCGCATCTATCGCCGCCTCGATGATCATCGCTACGACCGGCTGGTGCTGGCCATCCTGCTCGTCGCGGGCCTCACGCTGCTTTGGTCGAGCCTTTAGCGCGGCACCTGCGCGGCCGCCGCCTCATCCGGCACTTCGGCCGAAGGATCGCCTCGCGGGTCGAGCTCGAAGACGGCAGGCGTAGTCTTGGGCACGATCACGAACGGCTCCGCGCGCTCCCTCGGAAGCTTCGGCCGTATGCCGGCACGCAGGAGCATGACAATCGCGATGCTCGCGTGAGCCATGGCCGTATGGAGGTACAGGCCGCCATATCCGAAGGTCTGCATCATGGCGGATGCGAGCATCGGCCCGAGGATAGCACCCGCTGAGAAAACGAGCAGAAGCCCGCTCGATACCTCGACAGCGCGCTTCCTGTGCACGAGGTCGTTCGCGTGCGCGACGCACAGCGTGTACACGGTGAACGCCATGCTGCCGTAGAGCACGGCAAGAGCGAACAGCGCGAACATGCCCGCGCTCGACATAGCGTACAGCGCGACTCCGCCCGCGGACGCGACGGCGCACACGACGATCGCCACGGCCCGCCGCCCGAACCGAT